>NZ_JAGPXL010000049.1 GCF_018070565.1 Streptomyces sp. B93 | reverse complement strand
TCCCCGGCCAGCACGGTGACGCGGGCGGCGGCGTACGGCTGTTCCGCGACGTCGCCGAGCGCTGGCACTACCAGGGCGACGGCGAGCGTGCCGAGGCCGCCGCCACCCGCGCCGAGACGGTCTGGCTCCAGATCACCGACCTGGACGCGGCACTGTCCGCCGGGATCGGCATGGTCAGGCTGCGCAACCAGATACCGGGCGAGGACGGCGGCGCGCTGACCGCCGTCCTGGAACACCAGGCGTGGCTGACGGCGGCGCGGACGGCGAACGGCGAACGGGCGGCCGACGCCGGACGGGCTGCCGATGCCGGACGGGCTGCCGATGCCGGGCAGGTGGCCAACACCGGGCCCGCGGCCAACACCGGACCGGCGGCCTACGCCGGACGGGCTGCCGACGCCGAGCAGGTAGCCAACACCGGGCCCGCGGCCAACACCGGTCCCGCGGCCAACACCGGACCGGCGGCCTACGCCGGGCAGGTAGCCAACACCCGGCCCGCGGCCGACGCCGGGCAGGTAGCTACCGGGCGCGCGGCCAACACCGGGCAGCCTGGGCCACGGACGGGCCCGGCGCCGCGCGCACTCGCGCGGCCCGGTGACCGGTTCGTTGACCGGCCTGGTGACCAGCCCCCTGGCCGATCCGCCGACCGGGCCGTCGTCGGCCAACCCGGCGACCGACCCGGCGACCGATCCGTTGACCGGTCGTCCGGTGCGGTGCGTGCACGGCGTCCGATGCCGAGTTGGGAGCGGCCGGCACGGGACGCCGGGGCCGCGCGCTGAGTCCGCCGGGGCTCAGGCCGCGGGCGAGTACCACGCGGGCCTCGCGTCGACCTCCTCGTCCGGCGCCGCGACGAGGTCCAGGGCCATGCGCAGCGCCCGGACCGCGTGGTACAGGCGCGACTTGACGGTGCCCGGCGGGATGCCGAGCACGAGGGCCGCCTCGCGGGTCGACCGGCCGGTGTAGTAGGTCTCGTATAGCACCTCGCGGTGCTTGACCGACAGCGCCTTGAACGCCTCCCGCAGCAGCACCGAGGACAGCAGCCGGTCCAGGTCGTCGCTCCGGGCGAGCAGTTCGTCCAGCCAGGCGGTGCCGTCGACCTCCTGCGGGCGGGCCATGCGCGTCCGGTACTCGTCGACGACGATGTTGCGGGCCACCCGGAACAGCCACGGCCGCAGGGGCTCCCCGCTGACCAGGTCCTGGGTGCGCCAGCAGCGCAGCAGCGTCTCCTGCACGACGTCCTCCGCCCGGTACCGGTCGCCCCCCAGCAGCCGCAGCACGTACTTGTACAGGTCCCCCGCCTGCTCGTCGTACAGGACGCGCATGGCCCGTTCCCTGGCGGTGACCGCCCCCGTCGAGCCCATCACGGTCCAGCTCAAGGTCGTACCCCCTCGTTCCCTGACCTCGTGGCAGAGGTCGCCTCTGGGGCCGTGGTCGGTGGCCCCGGTGTGGCCGGGAGTCTTGCGAGGGGAGTTCCACGCGGCGTTGACGAGTGGTTGACGGCGCGCATGACGACCGCCGCCGCACGGGGGGTCGCGGCCGGTCCCGGCGGGGTCGCGCACACCCGTGCCGCTCCCCCGCCACAACCGTCCTGAGCTGGGCGTTCCCGTCAGGCGGCGCCCGGCACGGGGCTCGCGGTCAGGGCCTGCATACGTCGATTGACGAGGTGCGGCACGGCGGCGTCCGGCGCGGCCTGGTGCGGCCGTTCGGGCCGCAGGGTGAGCAGCGCGGCCAGCAGTGCCCGGCCCTGCTCGACGGCGGACGGCACGTCGTCGTTGCGCAGCCACGCCGCGACCGCGCGCGTCAGCTCCTCGTGGGCCCGGGGGTCGCCCTGCCCGTGGCGGACGCGGGCCAGTTCGAGGCAGATGTCCGTGGCGAGGCGGTGGTTGGCGCTGCGGTGGGCGACGTACGCCTCCAGAGCGTGGGCCTCCAGCGTGTGCGGGTGCCCGGGGCCGAACGCCCGTACGGTGTGCTCCCGCAGCCGGAAGGCGAGGGCGGCGGCCCGCTCCGGAGCGCCGGAGTCCAGCGACTCCCCCACCAGCCGCACCAGCTCGGCGAGTTGGTCCGGGACGCGGGCGTCGGCCGGGGGCGGTGCGACACCGGTGCCGTCGGGCGTCTCGTCGGGGCCGTCCTCCCGCGGTGGCTCCTCGAACCGCTCGTGCAGGACGACCCGGCTCGACCCGTCGGGAGCGACCTCGACCACCGTGGCCTCGCCCTGCTGGCGGTCCAGGATCGCCGCCTCCACGGGCCGCTCCGACTCCCGCGCATGACGGTGCATCACGTCCAGCACGGCCACGTGCACCGGTTCGCCCTCCGGTACGGCGAGGGGTTCGCCGTCGACCGTCACGCGGCCGTCCTCCCCGATGAGGACGTCGAAGGGGGACGACGGCGGCCGCGGGTCCTTGCGGGTACGTGTGCCGAACATCTGCGGGCTCCTTTCCACGCCGTGGCGCGTGCTGGTCATGTGGAGGGGGTCGGGCGCGGGTCGAGACTCGGGTACTCCGCGTCCGACAGGTCCGCGTCCTCGGAGTACAGGGCGAACGACGAGCGGACGCCGATGACGTACGTCTGTGAGCGCGAGGTCTCCGGGACGCCCTTCGCCTCCTTGACCGCGTCCAGACCGGCGTCGTACGCCGCCAGGGTCAGGTCGAGGCGGTCGCCCTGCACCTCGTTGCCGGCGATGAGGGCGTCGATGTCGTCGGCGAGCGAGCACATGTACCTGGCCTGCGCCATGATCGAGTCCTCGCCGTCCAGGGCCGAGGTCTCGCCGCTGTCGTCGTCGTCCTCACCGAACTCGTCGAACTTGTCCGGCGGCAGCTGGGAGAGCCCCTCGGCGCCGTCGGGGCCGACCAGGTTCTCCACGAACCCGGACTCGTACTGGACCTGCGAGACGATCACGATGGCGCCGATCTGCGCACACTCCTGCCCGGCCTTCTCGATCACCTCGCGGTACTTGCTGGGCACGGCCTCGGTGTTCAGCTCGCCGAGCCCGTCGCTGTTGAACGCGTCGACGATCGCGGTGCTGTCCACGCCCCCGCCTCGGCCCCCGCCGCCCCCGCCGCAGGGCAGGAGGCCGATCTCACAGAGCAGCACGATGGGCCACAGGATCCATCCGATGGCGCACATCACCAGCACCCCGAGCAGCAGCAGGAGGATGAGCAGCGGCGCGAACAGGCAGCCCAGGACGCCTGTGCCGACCCCGGCGCCGATCAGCATGGAGTTCCGCTTCTTGTCGGCCTCGCCCTGTGAGTCCACTCCTGGCCGCGCGCCCACGTCCCGTCACACCCCTCGCCTCCGCTCACCCGGTACGCGTCCCGGGACGCCTTGAACCAGGTCACCTGATTTCCCGTAGTGGCTGCCCGACGGATCACCGCGACCGCCGCACGCAGCAACGGACATGGCGGTCCATCAGTTCAATCCGGGATGGAGAGGAGCGGACACCCATGGGCGTCCCTTCGGCGACGTCGGCGGGCTCACAGATGTGGGTGCGCGGACCGACCGCACCACAGGCCGCGCCGTCGCACACGGAGCGGGCCGCGCCGGCACCCACCGGGCGCCCCGCGCCGGTCCCGCCGGGCGACGGGGCCGCGCCGGTCTCCCGGGGCGACCGGGTCGCCTGGGTCAGCGCGCACGGCGGCGCCGGGGCCAGCACCCTCGCCCGGGTGCTGGGCGGCGCGGACATCGGACGCCGGTGGCCCGACCCGGCCGACGGCGAACCCGGCGAGGTGCTGCTGGTGGCGCGCACCCACCACGCGGGCATGCGGGCGGCGTCCCAGGCGCTGAACGCGCTCCGCAAGGGGGAGCATCCGGCGGGGGTGCGGCTCGTCGCGGTCGTGCTCGTCGCCGACGCGCCGGGGCGTCTGCCGCGCCCGCTCGGGCGGCAGGTGCGCGTGCTGCGTTCGGCGGCCACCGTGCACCGTGTGCCCTGGGTCCCGGCCTGGCGCCTCGGTGCGGAGACCGACAAGCTGCCGAGGCCGGTGCGCGCGCTGGGCCGGGTCATCTCGGCCCCGGCCGGGCGGTCACGGAGGCCGAAGTGAGGCTCTCGGCCGACCGGATCACCACGGCCAACGTCAACCCCGACGACTTCGGGCCCAACGGTTCCTTCAACCCCCAGCCCGAGGTGGGTGACCTGCTCGGCTACCTCACCTGGATCGTGTCGGCCGCCTCGGTCGGGGGGCTGCTCGTCGTGGGCATCCAGATGGCCATGCAACTGCGGCGCGGCGAGATGGGCGAGGGGGCGACCTACTTCCGGGGCGGCTTCATCGTCGTCATGGCCTGCGTCCTCGGCACCACCGCCGGACCGATCGTCAACTTCCTGCTGTAGCAGCGCCGCTCCGTCGGCTTGCCGTCCGTCAGCTTGCTGTCCGTCAGCTTGCTGTCCGTCAGCTTGCTGTCCGTCGGCTCCCTGTCCGTCGCACACCTGTCCCGTCGTCACACCTGGAGAAACTCATGAAGGACGCCCTGCACACGCTCTACCTCGCCACCACGGCCGGTGGTACGGGCGACGTCCCGCAGCCGGAGAAGCAGGCCCCCGGCGACCTCGCCGACGCGGTGAACACCGTGCTCGGCATCGCGGCCTGGGCGGGCACCGCCGCCGGGGTGGCCGGTGTCATCGTCACCGGGATCATGATGGCCGTGTCCATGAAGCGCGGTGAGGGGTCGGAGCACCTCAGCCGGCTGGGCATGGTGCTGGGCGGCTGTGTGCTGGTGGCCACCGCGGGGCCCACCGTCGCGTTCCTCTTCGCCTAGAGCCGACCACGGGGAGAGGCCGTCGACGTGTTCGGTACACAGCGCGAGAGGGACCCGGTGGGCGGTCCCTTCTACAAAGAGCGAGGCTGGATCAGCGCGGCCCTCTTCCTGGGCTTCTTCCTGGTCATGTCACTGGTGGCGTTCGTGAGCGACCCCAAGGGCGTCGACCTCGCCGAGACCAGCCGGGAGATCCTCACCGGGCTCGACGGCCCGCTCTCCCCCGGCGATCCGCAAGGGGTGCGCGGCGGTCCCGGCGGGCGGCCGGAGGACTGCGCCACCGACGACGGGGACGGGGCGCCGCCCACCGCGGCGCCCGAGGACGTCGAGTGGCGGAAGCTGGTCGCCATCATGGTGCCCGTCTCACCGTCGGCCGGGCCCCTGCACACCGACGCCACGATGTGGTGGTGCTTCGCCCACACGCCCACGGGCGCGGCGCTGGCGGCGCACATCATCCCCGTCCAGCTGAGCGGCGTCTCCTGGCGTCTCGTCGCCCAGCAGCAGGTCGTCCCCGGCGCCCCGCGCGACACGTTCGTCGCGGGCAAGGCCGAGTCCGGCACGGCCGTCTCCGAGGACAGCGCCATCGGCAGGTTCGTGGGCTTCTCCGTGGCGTCGTACTCCGGCGACCTGGCGACCGTACGACTGCTCGTCACCGATCCCATGGGCGGCTACCTGTCCACGTCCGTGTCCGTGCGCTGGCGGGACGGCGACTGGAAGGTGGCGCTGCGGGACGACGGGTCCCTGTACTCCTCGGTCGAACGCCAGGCGACCACCGAAGGCTTCACCCTGTGGGGGGCGTGAGATGAATCTGGCAGCGGCAGGGGACGGATGCGACGGGGGCATCGACTTCCTCGGCATGTTCGGCGACCCCATCGGCACCATGATCCAGATGGTCGCCGAGATCATCATCACCGGCGCCCTCGGCGTCTTCGACGCGGTCTGGGACATCGAGTCCACCAACCCGGGCGCGTCCGGCAAGATCAGCAACCAGACGCGCTGGATCGTCGTGTACCTGGCGTGCGGCTCGATCCTGTTCGCCGCGGCCAAGATGGCCCTGAACCGGCGTGCGGAGTCGGGGCAGCTCGCGCTCAAGGGCATGCTGCGCGTCCTCGTGGTGAGCGCGGGCGTGACCGCCATCATCGGCACGTTCGTCGACCTCACCGACCGGTACTCCGACTTCCTCCTGCGCGGCACCCTCCAGAACCTGATGGAGGGCATCGACTGCAACGGCAACGTGCCGAACATGCTGCTGCTGGTCATCGGCGTCCTGCTGCTGATCGCGGGCATCATCCACGCGCTGCTGATGTGGATCCGGCTCGGCGTGATGATCATCCTGATGGGCACGCTGCCGATCGCCGCCGCCGCGTCCATGACGGACTGGGGCGGCACCTGGTGGCGCAAGCACGTCGGCTGGATGGCCGCCTGGCTGCTCTACAAGCCCACCGTCGCCCTCGTCCTGTACTCGGGGTCCGTCATGGTCGACGCCTCCGAGGCGCACAGCGACGTCGACACCCAGATCGCCGGAATGGGACTGCTGCTGCTGTCGGCCGTGGCCCTGCCCGCCCTGATGCGACTGATCGTCCCGGCGACGGCCGCGCTCGGCGGCGACTCCGTCGGGTCCACCACCATGGGCGTCGCCGGGGGTGTCGCCTCCGGGGCGGTGTCCCTGGCCGACTCCGGCGGCCGCAAGGGCCCCGGCGGCTCGGGCGGCTCGGGCGGCCCCGCCGGGTCGCGGGGCCCCTCGGGCGCCAGCGGCGGCACCGGGGCGAGCGGCGGCGCGGGCGCGTCCGGAGCGGGCGGGCGCAGCGGCGCGGGCGGCGGCGCGGGACCGGCGGGGCAGGCCGGTGCGGCGAGCGCCGGCGGCGCGGCTGCGGGCGCGGGTGCGGGGGCGGCGGCGAATCCCGCCCTGGCGGCCCTGGTCGCGGCCGGGAAGATCGCCAACGGCACCGTGAACGTGGCCGCGAGCGGCGTCCAGTGCGCCAACCGGTACGACGACCGCTGATCGACCGCCGGGCGGGGGCCGGGCCGCGCCCGCGCGCCCCAGCCGTCCGGCGCCCCACCCCTGTCGCCCTCTGGGCTCCCCACCCCCACCCACGACCAATGGAAGGGACAGACAACCCATGTCCACCGAAGCCGCCAACGCCGCCCCGACCTACGGGAACTGGCGCCGACCGCGGCGCCCCGGCCTCGGGCCGTTCGGGCTGATCGGCACCGTAGGACTGTTCGGCGGGCTCGTCCTCGACCTGATGGTGTCGCTCGTCTCACTGCCGCTCACGCTGGTGGTGGTGCTGATCCAGGCCCTGTTCCTGCTGCCGCTCGCCGTGCGCACCCAGGACGGCCGCAACGTCTACCAGTTGCTCGCCCTGCGCGTGAGCTGGTTCCGGCGCCGCGCCAAGGGGTCGACCAGCTACGTCTCCGGGCCGCTGTCACCGCGCCCCGGCGGCACCTTCCGCCCGCCGGGCCTGCTCAGCCGGGTGAAGGTGTCCGAGGGCAGGGACGCCTACGACCAGCCCTTCGGCGTACTGCACCACCCCGGCAAGAACCTCTACACCATCGTGCTCGGCTGCGAACCCGACGGCGGTTCCCTGGTCGACTCCGACCAGATCGACAACTGGGTGGCGGCCTGGGGCCACTGGCTGGCCAGGCTCTCCAGCGAGCCGGGCCTGCGCGGCGCCTCCGTGATCGTGGAGACCGCCCCGGACTCCGGGACCCGGCTCGCCAACGAGGTGCTGCCGCGCATCGACCCCAACGCCCCCGCGGCGGCCCGGGCCGTGATGGAGGAGGTGGTGCAGCGCTACCCCACCGCCTCCTCGGAGATGCACACCTACCTGGCGCTGACGTACGGCATGCCGCCCGGGCAGAAGCGCCGCGGCGAGGACCTCATCGCCGACCTGGCCGTCCGTATACCCGGACTGCTGGAGGGCGTGGTCCGGGCGGGCGGCGGACCGGCGACGCCCCTGTCGGCCGAGCGGATCGCCGAGGTGGTCCGGGTGGCCTACGACCCGGCCGTGGCCGCGGACGTCCTGGAGGCCCGCGCCGTACACGGCGGCACGGGGCTGGGCTGGGAGGACGCCGGTCCCGCCGCCGCCATCGAGAAGGTCAACGCCTACCAGCACGACTCGGGCGTCTCGCGCACCTGGATGCTCACCCTGGCACCGCGCGGCACGGTCCGCGCCCAGGTGCTGCGCGGCCTGCTGGAGGACGCGCCCGGCACCCGTCGCAAGCGGGTGGCGCTGCTGTACCGGCCGATCGACCCGGCGACCTCGGCGCGCATCGTCGAGGCCGACCGGCGTGCGGCGCAGTTCATGGCCACCTCCCGGCGCGGCATGGTGCAGGCGCGCGCCGCCAACGAGGTGCGCGCCGCCGAGCAGACGGCGGTGGAGGAGGCCACTGGTGCCGGGCTGGTGGAGTTTTCGCTGATGGTGACGGTGACGGTGGACTCCGACGCCGAACTCGACGACGCGAACGTGACGGTACGCAACCTGCTGGCCGGGGCGCGGCTCCTGATGCGTCCGGCCGACCGGATGCAGGCGGCGGCGTTCAGCTGCACCCTGCCGGTCGGAATCCTGCCGTGGGAGCACACCCTGGTGCCGCGCGAACTGAAGGAGGCGCTGTGAGGACGCGCGTACGAGCGACGGAAGGGCGCGGGGCGCACGGGGAGCGGCCCGCGACGCCCGGGAAACGGCCGGGGGCGCACCCGGACGACGACACCCCGGTCCCGCACCGCGACGAGGACCCGGACCGCAAGCCCTCCCGCAAGAGCACCGCCCCCGACCGCCCCCGCAAGGAACCCCCGATCCCGGCCCGGGGCTGGCCCGGCCCCGGCGGCGGCCAGGTCGCCAACATGGACCCGCCGTCGATGTGGCGGGCCACCACCGTGCAGGCGTGCGGACTGTGGCCGTTCGCTGCGGGCTCGGGCGCCCCCATGACCGGCGTCCCGCTCGGCCAGCACCTCTACACCGGGGCCACGGTGTGCGGTGACCCGCTGTCCTGGTTCACCCGCGCCCACTACATCTCCAACCCGTCGCTGTTCATGCTCGGCATGCCGGGCCTGGGCAAGTCCACGCTGGTCAACCGCATGCTCATCGGGCTGGCCGCGACCGGTGTGGTGCCGCTGGTGCTGGGCGACCTCAAGCCCGACTACGCCGACACCGTGCGCGCCCTGGGCGGTCAGGTCATCTCCATCGGCCGCGGCGTGGGCGGCATCAACGTCCTCGACCCCGGTGCCATGGGCGCCGCCGCCCAGCGGATCGGCGGCGAGGCGGGCCGGGTGCTGGAGGCGGAGACGCACGGCCGTGTCCTCAACATGGTCGCCGCGCTGATCACCATCGTGCGGGACAGCGCCATGAGCGACCACGAGCAGTCCGTGCTCTCCGCGGCCCTGCACCACCTGCGCGAACGCACCCCGCCGGGCCGCGCCCCGCTGCTGCCCGAGCTGGTGCGGGTCCTCGCCGAAGGGCCGCCCCGGGTGCGGGCGGTGACCCTGGACCGCGGTGACGAGTCCCGTTACCGCGACGCGGTGGACCCGCTGCACCGCTCACTGCTCGGCATCCTGGACGGTCCGCTCGGCGACACCTTCGCCGCCGAGACGTCCACCCGTATCGACCTCAACTCCTCCGCGGTGTGCATGGACATCTCCCGGATCGGGGAGGCGGACACCCAGCTCACCGCGGCGGCGATGCTCGCGGCCTGGTCCGACGGCCTGGGCACGGTCGCCGCCTCGCACGCCCTCGCGGACGCCGGACTCGCGCCCCGGCGCTGGTTCTTCACCGTCCTGGACGAGCTGTGGCGTCCGCTGCGCGCGGCCTCCGGCATCGTCGACCGCATCGACGCGCTGACCCGCCTCAACCGCACCCTCGGCCTCGGCGACGCCAAGATCACCCACACCCTGAAGGACGCCGAGGCGCTCGGCACCGACGCCGACCGCGTCAAGGCGCGCGGCTTCGTCGAACGCGCCGGGATGGTGGTGTGCGCCGGGCTGCCCCGCCAGGAGATGGAGGAGCTGGGCCACATCGTGGGCCTGTCCCGCCGGGAGATCGAACTCGTCTCCTCCTGGTCCTCCCCGCCCGGCTGGGCCGCGCACGGCGACCGCGAGGAGCCGCCCGGCCGGGGGCGCTTCCTGATCAAGGTCGGTGGCCGTCCGGGCATCCCCATCCAGGTCGCCATCACCGACACCGAACGGCACCTGCACGACACGAACAAGCGCTGGGCGGCGAACCAGCCCACCGACGGCCCCCGGTGACCACGACAGCGGACGAGAGGTGAACCCATGAGCGGCGGCACCGCGGCCAAGGGCCGCATGTACGGCGGCGAACTCATGCCGTGGGCGATCGTGCTGGTGGCGGGCGGCTTCCTCGTCCTGTTCGGGGGCGTCTGGCTCGGCGGCACCCTGGGCGCGGCGGTGACCGGCTCCGGCTGGCACCCCCCGGCGTTCGGCCTGGCGTCGTTCGGCGCCCTGCTCACCGAGGGCCCGGACGCCCTGTGGCCGGGCGCGTCGACGGCCGGGGTGACGGCGGGCATCGTCGTCGTCTTCGGCGTCGTCGTCACGCTCGTGGTCCTCACCGTCCGCAAGGCGGTGAGCTACCTCGCCCAGCCCAAGGGCCTCGCCCGGCAGCGGGACCTGGCCGCCCTCGCCCCGGACGGCATCGCGGCCCGCGCCCGCGAACTGCGCCCCTCCCTCAAGGGCCGTACGGAACTCCACCCCGACGAGACCGGCAACCTCCTCGGCGACCTCGCCCCGAAGGGCCCCGAACTGCGCTCCTCCTTCGAGGACGTGGAGCTGGACCTGATGGCCCCCCGGGCGGGCAAGTCCACCGGCATCGCCGTCCCCCGCGTGCTGCGCGCACAGGGCGCGGTGCTGCTGACCTCCAACAAGTCCGACGTGTACGCCGTCACCCGCGCCGAACGCGCCAAGAAGGGCCGGGTGTGGACGTTCGACCCGCAGGGCATCGCGCACGCCCCGCGCGAGATGTGGTGGAACATCCTGGCCGACTGCCACACCATCGAGGGCGCCCGCCGTCTGGCCGGGCACTTCGTGGCGTCCGTCAACGACGACCAGTCGAAGAAGGACTTCTGGATCTCCGCGGCGCAGAACACCCTCACCGCGCTGTTCCTCGCCGCAGCCCGCGGCAAGGCGTCCGTCCTGGACCTGCTGACCTGGCTCGCCGACCCGGCCGACCGCACGCCCGTCGACCTGCTGCGGGACGTCAACATGGTCGCCATGGCCGAGCAGTTGCAGGGCACGGTGCGCGGCGCGGTGGAGACCCGCGACGGCATCTACGAGACGGCCCGGCAGTGCGTGGCCTGTCTGCTGGACCCGGAGATCGTGGCGTGGGTGACACCGGACCCGCACCTCCCGGAGTTCAGGCCGCACGAGCACGTCCTCGGCAAGGACACCCTCTACCTGCTCTCCAAGGACGGCGGCGGCTCGGCGGCGGGCGTGATCGCGGGCCTCGCGGACGCGACGATGCGCGCCGGTGTGGTCGCCGCCGAGCGGATGGGCGGGCGCCTGGACCCGCCGATGACCGCCGTCCTCGACGAGGCGGCCAACGTCTGCCGCATCTCCGACCTGCCCGACCTGTACAGCCACTTCGGCTCGCGCGGCATCAACGTCGTCACCCTGCTCCAGAGCTACCGGCAGGGCAGCCGGGTGTGGGGCGAGGCGGGCATGGACGCCCTGTGGAGCGCGGCCACGATCAAGTTGCTCGGGGCGGGCCTGGACGACGCCGACTTCGTGGAGAAGATCTCCAAGCTGGTCGGTAACAGCGACATCCGCACCCCGTCCGTCACCCGCAGCAAGGAGGGCGTGTCCCGCTCGTACTCCTACCGTCTGGACCCGGTGCTTCCCGCGGACCGCATCCGCGCCCTGCCCAAGGGCACCGCCCTGCTCCTGGCCACCGGCGTACGCCCCGCGCTGATCCGGCTGCGCCCCTGGTACCTGGAGCCGGGCGCGGCGGCCATCTCGGCGGCGGCCAAGGCGGAGACGGCGGCGATCACGGAACGCGCCACGCGCTCCTGGACGGGCCCCGCGTCACCCGCCCCCACGGAGGCGGCCAGCAGATGGCAGCGCGGCGCGGTCACCCTGAACAAGCCCGCACCATGAAGCACCAGCCCACACCATGCGGCACCAGTCCACACCATCGGCACCAGCCCACACCATCGGCACCAGCCCACACCACGAAGCACAAACTCACACCACGAAGCACAAACTCACGGCCTACGCGCCAACGTCACCGCCCGCAGCAGCCACTCCGCCGGACCGTACCGGAAGCGCCGCACCACCCAGCCGCTGACCGCGAGCTGAACGCCGTACAGGACGAGGCACCCGGCGAGGAGCGCCAGTGTGCCGGTCCGCCCGTACAGCCCCAGCCCGTACCCGGTGAAGACGACCGCCATGACCAGCGACTGGCCGAGGTAGTTCGTCAGCGCGAGCCGCCCGGCGGACCCGAGCACAACGCCAACACGACGCCCGCCCCCCGCCGCCCCCACCCACAACAACAGCCCACAGGCATACGCCGCCGTGAGCGCGGGCCCGGTGAGCACCCCGACGGCGGACCCGACGTCGTACCACCGGCTGTCGAGCGGCCCGTTACGGCAGACCGCCATGACGACACCCCCGGCCAGCCCCACCGGCAGCCCCCACCTCACGACCCGCCGCATGACCGCCCGGTACCGGCCGACGTCGGCGAGCAGCCCCACCCTCCCCGCGGCGAGCCCCACCAGCAGAGCGGCGAGGATGTCGAGGGCGTAGAGGACGTTCCACCCCAGGGTGTCGCGCAGCCGCCGCAGATTGGCCTCGACGACGGAGCCGGGACCACCCCGGTAGGCCGCGGCCCGCTCCTCCGCCCACGCCGCGACGGCTCCCGCCCGCAGGGGCTGCGCGTAGACGACGGTGAACAGCCCCCAGGCCAGCAGGAACGCCGCACACCCCACGACAAGCCAGACCGCGACACGGACCGCGGTCCGGGGTGCGATGTCCCGCAGCGCGAACAGGACGAGGCTCAGCGCCGCGTAGACCATCAGCACATCACCGGAGAACAGCAGCACGCCGTGGGCGAGACCGAGCGCGAGGAGACAGAGCAGCCGGCGCAGGTGCCGGGGCGCGAAGGGCGCCCCCGCCCGCTCGGCGGCGGCCCGCTGGAGGACGAAGCTGTAGCCGAAAAGAAAGGCGAACAGCGGATAGAACTTACCGGCGACGAGCGCGGTCACCAGCCAGGCCGCGACGTCGTCCGCCCGTCCGCTGCCCACCCGCGGCCCGGCCATGACCGACGCGTTGACCAGCAGGATGCCGAACAGCGCGAACCCGCGCAGGACATCGACCTCACGGACACGGGTCCGCGCAGGGGACGGGGCGGACACAAGGAACATCGGGGCCTCCTCGACTCAGGGGGCACCACGGCACGGGAACGCCGACGGTTCAGTACGCCGGAACCGAGGGGAACGCGTTGAACCCTCCACACCCGTCACACGTTGCGCCGTGACACAGCCAGCAGAAAGGACCACCGCATGTGGACCCACCGCCGTCCGCGCGGCCGCGACGAGCGAACCGCCCCCCGCGACACCACGTACGGCTTCCTCTCCCTGGACGAGGGCGCCTACTTCCGCTCCCAGGTCCGCGAGGCCTTCGCCGAACGCGGCCTGGAGGTCACGATCCACGCCACGGAGGTCAGCGACAGCGCGGGCCGCCACTTCGCCCTGACCGACCTGGCGGCGGTCTGCCACCACGACGCCGGGGGCCGCGGCCGGTGGCCACGGGTGATCCGCGACCACGTGGACCGCGTACTGAGGGTGGCGGACGGCCCGTCCCCGCTGGACTCCCTCCCCCACGAGGAACTGCTCACCCGGCTACGCCCCTGGGTGGTGACCGCGGACGTCCTGACCCCGGACGCCGCCGCTCCCATGGCCCACACCCACGCCCGCGTCGTGGCCCCGGGCCTCTGCGAGGTCCTGGCCCTGGACCTCCCGGAAAGCGTCATGCCCCTCACGGACGAGGCGCTGTCCTCACTGGGCGACCTCGTGGACCTACGCCGCCGGGCGCTGGCCAACCTCCGCGCCCTCCCGCTGGAAACCCACTCGATCCTGCACGGCCCGGACGGTATCCGCTTCCACGTCCTCACGGGCGAGTCCTTCTTCACCTCCAGCCGCGCCCTGACGGCCGACCAACTGACCCGCGACCTCACGGGCCACGACCTGTCCCCGGCGGGAGCCCTGCTGTCCATGCCCAACCGCTACACGCTGGCCCTGAGCCCCATCACCACGGCCATCCCTCTCCTCCCCACCCTGGACGGCATGACCGCCTTCACCACCGCCAACCACACCCACGCGGTGGGCCCGGTCACCCCGGACGTCTACTGGTGGCACCACGGCATCCTGACCCGCCTGATCCACCACCACACCGGAGAACCGCACCTCACCCGGCCCGCGGAATTCGACCTGCTCCTCATGCGCCTGACGGACGACGACGCCGGAGAACGCCCTTGACCCGCCGCCGCCACGGTACGACCGCGGGCCCCGCCACCTCGGCCAACAGCAGCCGGTACGCGTCGGGTTCCCGCGCGAAGTCGGCCGTGGCCGCGAGGACGGCCCGCTCGGCGTCCTGCCCCCGGAGCAGATCGACGGAGGTCTGCGCGAAACGCTCGGCCAGCCCGTCCCGCTCGGCGTCGGCCAGCAGCAGCCGCAGCTCGGCCACCGCCCGGTCGGCATCGCTCCGGGCCACCGGACCCGCGCGCAGCCTGCTCCGCAGTCCGGCGGCGGGCGCCGCGTCGTCCAGCAGCCCCTGAAGCCGCCGCGTCAGCCGCCGCGCGAGAGCCGCCGTCTCTCCCGCCCGCGGCCCGGCCTCCCGCAGCACCCAGAGCCCGGTGACCAGTCGCGAACCGTCCGCACCACCACTCCCCTGAGCCAGGGCATCGGGGTGGCGCCCCTCTTCCCTCACCACCGACACGACCCGCTCGTAGTCCTCGGCCACCCACTCCGCGGCCTCGGACAACTCGGCCGCACGCCGGACGACCCGAGCCCGCACACCGAGAACCCGGGGCAGGGCACGCAGGTTCCCCCCGACCAGCCCGAGGGCGATGAGCGACGCCCCCAGCAGCAGGCACACGTCGGAGACGTTGAGCCCTTGCTCACCGGCGGCAAGCTCCTCCAGATTCCCGCGCTGGGGCCCTTCGGTGAGCATGTACGCGGTGTCCCAGCCGTAGCCACGACTGTCGGAGTACCGCGGCGCCTTGAGCAGCTCGGACCGGCCGGGATCACACTGGTAGTCCGCTTCCCTCGTCCGCCCCTGATACGGGTCCTCCCACCGGACGGTGCACGACCCGTCGGCCTCCTCCTCCACCACCGTCAGATCGACCTGCCGCGCCTCGGGCAGGCCCGCCCCGGCGGCATACAGCCACACCGAACAGGCGAAGAACACGCCCCCCAACGTCAACACCCACCGGAAGAACGGCACATGCCTCACCCGGCACCCCCTCCCACGAGTCCCCCCAGAGTCCGCGAGACCTGACCCCAGCGCGAGAAACGACTCCGGCAGCACTCCCCCGAACAGCGCTGCCGGGACCCGGCAGAAGGCAGAGCGCCACCAGCCCGCCAGCGCGTACGCACTTACCGGAGTGCATCCCAGCGCCCCGCGACTGCACCATTGCGCTGGTTTGGGTACCGAGTACAGCCTTCGCGGCGGTCGGGCCACAAGCGGCCGAACTCATCGCCGCACAGACCCCGACCGACGTGTACGGACCCGTGCGTACCCTTGCGGACAACGACGGCGCCCTCCTGCTGGTGGGCGTCGGACTGAACCGGATGACCGCGCTCCACCTGGCCGAGCAGCAGTCCGGCCGACAGCTCCCCGTCCGCTGGGCCCGCGCAGCCGACGGCAGGGTGATCATGGTGGAGACAGGGTCGTGCTCAGAGGGATTCCCACGGCTGGAACCGTGGCTGCGACCGCTGGCACGCACCACCCAGGTGGGCGAGTCCCAATGGAGCGCCTACCCGGCGAAGAAGACCCTCGCCGCCGCGGTCGAAGCCATGACCGCCGACCAGAACGTGACCCACTGCGCCAACCCCCACTGCCTCGCCTGCCGAGACTCGGTCTCCGGCGGCCCAATCGGCCGGGTTCCGCTGGGGTGACACCCCAGACGACAGCGCCCGGTCGCGACGTTCGGTCTCGACACGTTGACGCGGTCCATCCGGACGCCGGACTTACCGTTTCGTGCGCGTCGGCCGTCAGGCGCGTACGTGCAGGGTGTCCAATGGTGCACATGCCGAGCTGAGGAATCGGCGCGGGCGTCGTAGCTGTAGATGGGCCTGGAGGCATCGGCGGTGGCGACTGAGTGAACGGTGACGACCGGGCTCGCCGGGAGTTGAGGTAACGCAGGCTGCGGTGCGATGCGCCCTGCTCGCAGGGTACTTGGTCCGTCGAGGATCGGTCTGGCAGGATCTCGTAATGGCACCTGGAGATCGCCGCCGCCCTGGCCAGTCACTGGGACGACGGACGCCCCGAGAGCCTGACGCCGGCCCATCGCGACGAGATCGCGGATCCTTCCGGACCGGCGGCCATCCCACCGCAGCGGGCCGAACGCAGCCGGCATCCCGGCCGCCGACCCGACGATAGGCTGCTCACCGCCTGGAACGCAGGCACCGTCGACAACTGGGACGGCAGACTACGCCGCCACCCCAGCTACGACCTTGACGGGCAGGCGGTGGCTGCACGGGTATGGCTGGCGCAGAACCAGGTGCTGCTACCGCTACTGGACGACGCCCGAGACCAGTTCGCCACCACCGTCCGGCTGCGTGCTCGAATCCCGCTGGCCCGGCTCGCCCAGGACTACAGCCCGTGCCGCGCACCCGGCACGGCTCCCGAGCCCGATGACTCTGCCGTCGCCATGATGGAGCTGGGCGCAATGTGGGGCGCGCACTGCGACGGCGTGATCGCCCTCAATCCCTCCGAACGCCGTCGGCTGCGCATCCTGCGCGAGGCCCGCAACTTCCTCGCCCACCGCGTCCTCCTCGACGGTGACCGACTCCGCCACTGGTCGAGGAACTGTGCCGCTGAACAAACGGCATCACAGAGCCGGTCAGTAGTGGTAACGAGCCGCGAGGAT
Organism: Streptomyces sp. B93; assembly: GCF_018070565.1. Taxonomy (GTDB): domain Bacteria; phylum Actinomycetota; class Actinomycetes; order Streptomycetales; family Streptomycetaceae; genus Streptomyces. The sequence goes on along the minus strand of NZ_JAGPXL010000049.1, from coordinate 31,692 downwards.
GACGATCTCCTTCTCCGTCACCAGGTAGACGAGCCGGTGCTCGTCATCGATCCGCCTCGACCACGCCCCGGGCAAGTGGTACTTGAGAGGCTCGGGCTTGCCGATCCCCGTGAAGGGGTCACGCTTGACGTCCTCGATGAGCTTGTTGATCCGAGCCAGCACCTTGCGGTCGTTCTTGAGCCAGGACGTGTAGTCCTCCCAGCCCTGATCCTCAAAGACGAGCCTCACGCAGCACCCTCACGCGCCGCATCCGGCGAGTCAGGGTCGATCAGCTCTCGCTCCGACACGTTGATGTTGGCCAGGGCGTTCTCGTATGCCTTGAGCAACCGGCGAGCGTTCGCCGGAGAGCGCAGCAGATACGAGCCCTCCCGCAGAGCCGCGTAGTCCTCAGCCGAGACAAGTACGGCGTTGCCGTGCTTGGAGACGATCTCGATGGCCTCGTGATCGTCGTTGACCTTCTTGATCAACGGGAAGAGAGCCTTGCGGGCTTCGCTCGCAGTTATCGACATGACCTGACTCCCTACATCAAGTGGTACCGAATAACGTACCACTCTCGACCGTCTTCCTCAGCACCAATTACCAAAGAGCAAGGGGCCGACCCCAGGAGGAGCCGACCCCATCTGACCTGCGAGGCTGCCACGCTGCATACGTCGCGTTACTTCATCCGCTCACACGTTGAAGCGGAACTCCACCACGTCCCCGTCCTGCATCACGTAGTCCTTGCCCTCCATGCGGGCCTTGCCCTTGGCGCGGGCCTCGGCGACCGAGCCCGTGGTGACCAGGTCGTCGAAGGAGATGACCTCGGCCTTGATGAAGCCCTTCTGGAAGTCGGTGTGGATCACGCCGGCGGCTTCCGGGGCGGTGGCGCCGCGCTTGATGGTCCAGGCCCGGGATTCCTTGGGGCCCGCGGTGAGGTAGGTCTGGAGGCCGAGGGTGTTGAAGCCGACGCGGGCGAGGGTGGCGAGGCCGGGCTCCTCGGCGCCGACGGACTCGAGGAGTTCCATGGCGTCCTCCTCGTCCAGCTCTGCCAGGTCGGCCTCAAGCTTGGCGTTGAGGAAGATCGCCTCGGCGGGGGCGACCAGGGCGCGCTGCTCGTCCTTGAAGGCTTCGTCGGTCAGTTCGTCCTCGTCGACGTTGAAGACGTAGAGGAAGGGCTTCGTCGTCAGCAGGTGCAGGTCGTGGAGGAGTTCCGCGCGCTCGCTGCCCTGGACGATGCCGTGGGCGAAGAGGGTCTCGCCCTGGTCGAGGATCTCCTTCGCCTCCTCCACCGCCTTCACCTTCGCGGCCAGGTCCTTCTTGATCCTCGACTCCTTCTGGAGGCGCGGGAGGACCTTCTCGATCGTCTGGAGGTCGGCGAGGATCAGCTCGGTGTTGATGGTCTCGATGTCGTCCTTCGGGGAGACCTTGCCGTCGACGTGGACGACGTTCTCGTCCTTGAAGGCGCGGATGACCTGGCAGATCGCGTCGGACTCGCGGATGTTCGCGAGGAACTTGTTGCCCAGGCCCTCGCCCTCGGAGGCGCCGCGGACGATGCCCGCGATGTCGACGAAGTCGACCGTGGCCGGGAGGATGCGCTCCGACTTGAAGATCGACGCGAGCTTGGCGAGACGGCCGTCGGGGACGCCGACGACGCCGACGTTGGGCTCGATCGTGGCGAACGGGTAGTTGGCCGCGAGCACGTCGTTCTTGGTCAGGGCGTTGAACAGGGTCGACTTGCCGACATTCGGCAGACCGACGATTCCGATCGTGAGCGACACGTTCTCGACTTCCCGTACGTGAGGAGGAGGGGCCCGGAGGGCCAGGCACCGAGACCCGGGGCCGGCCGATCCCCCAGTCTACGGGGTGCCGGGACGCGGCCCGGCGATCCTTCGAACGCTTGGCCAAGGTCGGCGCGACGGCGTGTCCGAGCACCTATTCGACATATTGAACGACCTAAGTTGGTCCAGTGGAGCAACACAGGACGCGACCTCCTCAGCACGGACCGCGACGCGGAGCGCACCCCACCTCGCTGCCACCGCAGAAGGGACGGGGCGGGGCGCGCCCTGCCCGGCCCGTGCGGCCTGTGCGGCCCGTGCGGCCGGGGGGGCGCCCCCTGTCCGGCGACGCCGCCTCCGCCCCCGCCCCGCGCCGCATGCCCAACCCCCGGCTCACCGGGCTCGGGTGCGGGCTGTTCTGTGCCACGGTGATGCTCGTGCTCGGTGCGCTGACGCGGGTGTTGTTCGGGGGCTCGCCGACCGTGTACGGCGTGCTGTTCCTGCCGGTGTGTCTGCTGAGCGCGGTGTGGGTGCGCCGGGGGGACCTGACCAGCGCGCCCGTCGTGGTGCCGATCGGCTTTGCCGCCGGGCTCGTCTTCGTCGCCGATGGCGGGGACGGCTTCAGCGGGTGGATGGTGGGGCTGGCGACCGCTCTGGCCACCGAGGCGGGGTGGTTGTACGGCGGGACCCTCGTCACCGGGGTGATCGTCACCGTACGGAAGGTGCGGCTGATGCGGAGGCGGCGGCGGGTGGCGATGGCCGCGGGCGCGGCTACGGCGGCCAGCGCGGCTACGGCTGCGGCCGTGTCCCGGCGGGGTGGCGCCGGATGACCACCGCGACCGCCCGGCGGTGCGGCCCCCACCCGGCGACCCCCACGGCCGCCCGCCCAGTTGCCGGTCGCTGACCGGCTCGCCGCCCGCCCGGCCGTCTGTCCGTGACCAACGCAGCCGCCCGGCCACTCGCCTCTCGGTGACGACCGCGACCGCCCGGCGAGGTGGCCCCCCGATGACCACGGCGGCGCCGCCCGCCCGGCCGTCTGTCCATGACCCCCGCAGCCGCCCGGCCACTCGCCTCTCCGCGACCACCCCAGCCGCCCGGCAAAGCGGCCCCCGATGCCCCCGCCGCCCCCACCCGACCGTCAGCCCGTGCGCCCCGGCGTCAGTCGCCGACCCGGTCCGCCGCTCTCATCGCCGCGCCCACGATCCCCGCGTTGTTCTGGAGCTGGGCCGGGACGATCTCCGCCTTGATGCCCTCGATGTGGTGGAGGAACTTGGCCGACTTGCGGCTCACCCCGCCGCCGATGATGAACAGCTCGGGGGAGAACAGCATCTCGACATGGGCGAGGTACTTCTGCACGCGGTGCGCCCAGTGCTCCCAGCTCAGGTCCTCGTCCTCCTTGGCCTTGCTGGAGGCGCGCTTCTCCGCGTCGTGGCCGTGCAGCTCCAGGTGGCCCAGCTCGGTGTTGGGGACCAGGCGGCCGTCGATGAAGAGGGCGCTGCCGATGCCGGTGCCGAAGGTGAGGAGGATGACCGTGCCCCTGCGGTCGCGTCCGGCGCCGAAGGCCATCTCGGCGACGCCGGCCGCGTCGGCGTCGTTGACGACCGTCACCGGCAGGCCGCCCAGACGCTCGCCGAACAACGCGCGCGCGTCGGTGTCGATCCAGCTCTTGTCGACATTGGCCGCCGTACGGATCGTGGCGCCGCCGGTCACCACGCCCGGGAAGGTCAGCCCGACCGGGCCCGTCCACCCGAAGTGGTCGACGACCTGTCTGACTCCGTCGGCCACCCCGTCGGGCGTCGCCGGATGGGGGGTGAGCACCTTGAAGCGCTCCGCGGCCAGGTCGCCCCTGTCGAGGTCCACAGGGGCGCCCTTGATACCGGACCCGCCGATGTCCACACCGAAGATCTGCATGGCCCTACGTTACGACGGAGGACTGACAGTCACTCCCGGGCGGTGCCGGTCCGCTCCGCGATCAGCGCCGCCGCCTCCTCGCGCAGGTCACGGCGCAGTTCCTTCGGCAGGGAGAAGGTGATGGACTCCTCGGCCGCCTTCACCAGCTCCACGTCCTCGTAGCCGCGCTGCCCGAGCCACTCCAGGACCTGTTCGACCAGGACCTCGGGGACGGAGGCGCCGGAGGTGACGCCGACCGTGCTCACGCCCTCCAGCCAGGCCTCGTCGATCTCGTCGGCGAAGTCCACCAGGTACGCCTCGCGCGCACCGGCGAGCTTGGCGACCTCGACGAGCCGCTTGGAGTTGGAGGAGTTGCGGGAACCGACGACGATCACCAGCTCCGCCTCCGCGCCCATCTGCTTCACGGCGAGCTGGCGGTTCTGCGTGGCGTAGCAGATGTCGTCGCTCGGCGGGGAGATCAGCTGCGGGAACTTCTCCTTCAGGGCGTCGACGGTCTCCATCGTCTCGTCGACGCTCAGCGTGGTCTGGGAGAGCCAGACGACCTTCGACTCGTCGCGGACCTCGACCTTCGCGACGTCGTCCGGCCCGTCGACGAGCTGGATGTGGTCGGGGGCCTCGCCGGAGGTGCCGATGACCTCCTCGTGGCCCTCGTGTCCGATCAGGAGGATGTCGTAGTCCTCGTCGGCGAAGCGGACGGCTTCCTTGTGGACCTTGGTGACCAGCGGGCAGGTGGCGTCGATGGTGGCGAGGCGGCCCTGCCGGGCCTCCTCGTGGACGGTCGGGGCGACGCCGTGCGCGGAGAACATCACGATGTTCCCCGGAGGGACCTCCTCGGTCCGCTCGACGAAGACGGCGCCCTTCTTCTCCAGGGTCTGTACGACGTACTTGTTGTGGACGATCTCGTGCCGGACGTAGACGGGGGCCCCGTACTGTTCGAGGGCTTTCTCGACGGCGATCACGGCGCGGTCCACACCGGCGCAGTAGCCCCGGGGGGCGGCGAGCAGGACACGGCGGCCAGACGAAGCAGTCATGGCACCCATCGTAAGGCCGCGCCCCCGGCCCCTCGATCTCCCGGTTCGGGCTGTCGGTGACTGTCGGTGCCTGCGACTACGCTCGCGGCATGGCTGTCAACACGTCCGTGGAATCCCCGCTGCCCGTGGGTGAGGTGTCGCGGCTCATCGGGGGCTGGATCGACCGGCTGGGCGCGGTGTGGGTGGAGGGGCAGATCACCCAGCTCTCGCGGCGGCCGGGCGCGGGCGTGGTGTTCCTGACGCTGCGGGATCCGTCGTACGACATCTCGGTGAGCGTCACCTGTTACCGGCAGGTGTTCGACGCCGTCGCGGACATGGTCAGCGAGGGCGCGCGGGTCGTCGTGCACGCGAAGCCGGAGTGGTACGCCCCGCGCGGGCAGCTGTCACTGCGGGCCGCGGAGATACGGCCGGTGGGCGTCGGGGAGCTGCTCGCGCGGCTGGAGCGGCTGAAGAAGGCGCTCGCGGCCGAGGGGCTGTTCGCGCCGGAGCGCAAGAAGCCGCTGCCGTTCCTGCCGCAGCTGATCGGGCTGGTGTGCGGCCGGGCCTCGGCGGCGGAGCGGGACGTGCTGGAGAACGCCCGGCACCGGTGGCCCGCGGTCCGTTTCGAGGTGCGCAATGTGGCCGTGCAGGGCGTGCACGCGGTGCCGCAGGTGGTGCAGGCGGTGAAGGAGCTGGACGCGCTCGACGACGTGGACGTGATCATCGTGGCGCGGGGCGGCGGCAGCGTGGAGGACCTGCTGCCGTTCTCCGACGAGCAGCTGGTGCGGGCGGTGGCGGCCTGTCGTACGCCGGTGGTGTCCGCGATCGGGCACGAGCCGGACAACCCCCTGCTCGACCATGTCGCCGATCTGCGCGCCTCCACGCCCACGGACGCCGCCAAGAAGGTCGTCCCGGACGTCGGTGAGGAGTACGAGCGGGTACGGCTGCTGCGGGACCGCGCGCGGCGCTGCGTGGACGCCTTCCTCGACCGGGAGGAGCGTGGCCTGGCGCATGCGCTCGCCCGGCCGTCCATAGAGGACCCGCACCGGATGATCGACGAGCGCGCCGACCAGGTGGCGTCGCTTCTCGACCGGGGCCGCCGTTGCTTCGGGCACCAGCTGGACCGCGGCCTCTCCGACCTGACGCACACGCACGCGCGCGTGGTGGCCCTCTCCCCGGCGGCCACCCTGAAGCGGGGTTACGCGGTGCTCCAGAAGGCGGACGGCCATGTCGTCCGCACCCCTGACGAGGTGGCCGCCGAGGAGCCGCTGCGGGCGCGGGTGGCCGAGGGCGAGTTCTCCGTACGAGTTGACACGAAGGTGAGCGAATGACCAGCAGGACGGACGAGGCGCTCGGGTACGAGCAGGCGCGCGACGAGCTGATCGACGTCGTACGACGGCTGGAGGCGGGCGGTACGACGCTGGAGGAGTCGCTGGCGCTCTGGGAGCGGGGCGAGGAGCTGGCGAAGGTGTGCCGCCGCTGGCTGGACGGCGCGCGGGCGCGGCTGGACGCGGCGCTGGCCGAGGAGGAGGCGGAGGAAGCGGAGGAAGCGGCCCGGCAGGAGGCCCCGGAGGACTAAGCCGCGCGGCCAGAGCCCCTCCGAACCTGCGAGGTCTGTGAAGCGGATCACCACGTCCCGCTTTTGGTTGAACATTGAACTTCCCTCACGTACATTCACTGTTGTCAGCCGATCCCCCCGGACCGACAACGCGAGAAAGCCGAACCATGTCCCTCGTTCTTGACCCCGCCGCCCAGGACCTGCTGTTCCGTGAGGCCCGCACCGCGAACACCTTCACCGACGAGCCCGTCACCGACGAGCAGATCCAGGCCGTCTACGACCTGATCAAGTACGGCCCGACGTCGATGAACCAGTCGCCGCTGCGCATCACCCTGGTCCGCTCGGCCGAGGCCCGCGAGCGCCTGGTCGGCCTCATGGCCGACGGCAACAAGGAGAAGACCGGCAAGGCCCCGCTGGTCGCGATCCTCTCCGCCGACAACGAGTTCCACCACGAGCTGCCGACGCTGTTCCCGCACTTCGAGGGCGCCAAGGACATGTTCGAGGGCTTCGGCCGCGAGGCCCGCGAGAGCCAGGCCACCCTGAACGCCGCCCTCCAGGCCGCCTACTTCATCGTCGGCCTGCGCTCCGCCGGACTGGCCGCCGGTCCGATGACCGGCGCCGACCTGGAGGGCGTCCGCAAGGAGTTCCTGGACGACGACCACACCCCGCTGATGGTCGTCAACATCGGCAGGCCCGGCGAGAACGCCTGGTTCCCGCGCTCCCCGCGGCTGGCGTACGACGAGGTCGTCACCACCGTGTGAGCCGCGCGCACAGCATGAAGAGACCCCCGGTGCCCACCGGGGGTCTCTTCTTCGTCCATGACATCCACGACGCCTACGACATCTTCAGCGCCCCCGCCATCTGCGCGAGCTGCTCGAACGAGCCCGTACCGGCGACCACCGTCGTCGAGCCCTTGGTGTCGGCGGTCTCCTCCAGCACCAGCGCGTCGTACCGGCCGCCCGTGTACCGGGTCCAGGTACGGCCGCCGATCTCCTCGGTGGTCTTCGTGCCGGTCGACCCCAGGCTGGTCTCGTTGATGAACTTCGTCCGCCGCTGAGTCGACTGCGCGATCTCCACGTACTCCCCGTCGGGTGCGTGGAAGCCGAGGTGCCAGGTCTTGTGGGGCTCGCCCCTGAAGCGGACGGAGGTGGGCTTCCAGCTCTCCGGCAGGCCCTCCGGGGCGGCCACCGGGTAGGTGGCGGCGCGGCGTGCGGTGAGCAGCTCCACTCGGTAGTCCACCCGAGGAAGGTCGGGATCCTTGTCCTCGTGCGGGGTGAAGAGGTAGATGACCCCTGCCGCGAGCACGCTCACCGAGAGGGAGAGCACCATGCCGCGGATCGTCTTCTGCTTGCGATTCGTCCCTGCCACGCCCCCTATCGTCGCAGGTGGCCCACTCCGCTCATCCGTGGGGTTCCCTGCTCATTCTGTCGGCCTGGGGATAGAGTCATGGCCAACACCCTCATCCGGCCGTCGTCGTATCAGAAAGGTGCGCTCCGATGACCGAGCATCATCTGCCGTCCGAACTCGATGTCCCCTCCGAGGCCCCCGACCGCAACCTCGCCCTGGAACTCGTCCGGGTCACCGAAGCCGCGGCGATGGCCGCGGGCCGCTGGGTCGGCCGCGGCGACAAGAACGGCGCCGACGGGGCGGCGGTGCGCGCCATGCGCACCCTCGTCTCGACCGTCTCCATGAACGGCGTCGTCGTCATCGGGGAGGGCGAGAAGGACGAGGCCCCGATGCTCTTCAACGGGGAGCGGGTCGGTGACGGCACCGGCCCCGAGTGCGACATCGCCGTCGACCCGATCGACGGGACCACCCTGACCGCCAAGGGCATGCCCAACGCGATCGCCGTGCTGGCGGCGGCCGAGCGGGGCTCGATGTTCGACCCGTCGGCCGTCTTCTACATGGACAAGCTGGTCACCGGCCCCGACGCCGCCGACTTCGTCGACATCAACGCGCCGGTCTCCGTCAACATCCGGCGGGTCGCCAAGGCCAAGCGCTCCACCCCCGAGGACGTCACCGTCGTCATCCTCGACCGGCCCCGGCACCAGGGCATCATCGAGGAGATCCGGGAGACCGGGGCCCGTATCAAGCTGATCTCCGACGGCGATGTGGCCGGTTCGATCCTCGCCCTGCGCGAGGGCACCGGCATCGACCTGCTGCTCGGCATCGGCGGGACGCCGGAGGGCATCATCTCGGCCTGCGCCGTGAAGTGCCTCGGCGGCACCATCCAGGGCAAGCTCTGGCCGAAGGACGACGACGAGCGGCAGCGGGCGCTGGACGCCGGGCACGACCTGGACCGGGTGCTGACGACCGAGGACCTGGTCACCGGGGAGAACGTGTTCTTCGTCGCGACCGGGATCACCGACGGGGAGTTGCTGCGGGGGGTGCGGTACCGGTCGGAGACGGCGACGACCGACTCGATCGTGATGCGGTCGAAGTCGGGGACGGTGCGGCGGATCGATTCGGAGCACCGGCTGAGCAAGTTGCGGGCGTACAGCGCGATCGACTTCGACCGGGCGAAGTAGCTCCGCCGGTTGCGGGAGGGGATCCGTGCGGGTTCGTTGTGGTTGCTCGCGCAGTTCCCCGCGCCCCTGAGGGCATGCGGTTCCCCGTGTGAAGAAGGTCGCCGGACGACCACCAAAAGAAAGAGGGGGCGCCTCCGGTGCGGAGGGGGCGCCCCCTGTTCGTTGTCAGCCTGCGGCCGCTATGCGGTTGGTCGCTCGGGCGGCCTTCTTCAGCTCCAGGTCGCGGCGGCGGCGCCGGGCGAGGACGACTCTGCGCTCGGCGGCGGTGAGGCCTCCCCAGACGCCGTACGGCTCGGGCTGGAGCAGGGCGTGCTCGCGGCACTCGACCATGACCGGGCAACGGGCGCAGACGCGCTTGGCGGCCTCCTCGCGGGAGAGCCGGGCGGCGGTGGGTTCCTTCGACGGGGCGAAGAACAGGCCGGCCTCGTCACGTCGGCACACCGCCTCGGTGTGCCAGGGCGCGTCTTGGTCCCTGTCCCGCGCTGGTACCCGCTGGGCCGGAGCGGCAGCTACCTGCAAGGACGAATGCGGCGGTTGCGGCACGGTCTACTCCTGACGACGGCTTCGCGAGCGAGAGACGATGCAGCAAGGTCTACCCGCTGTGCGCGCGCCTATGCAGGGAGTCCCCAACGGCCGTACGGCCGCGGTTAGTTCACTTCCATCAGTGACCGAGATGCTTGCGCAGACCCCGGTCGAGCTTGCGGTCGATCTTGCGCTGCACGCGGTCCAGGATGTCCGTGACCAGCTTGCCCCGCTTGGCCCGCGCCTCGATGTTGCCCATCACCGACCAGCCCTCGACGAGGATGACGGGCGCCTCCGGGTCGCGGGAGTCGAGGGTGTCGACCTCGAAGTTGCCGAAGACGCCACCGCCCGAGCCGTGCAGCGACACGTTCTCCGGGACGTCGATCTCGACGTTGCCGAAGACGGAGACCGCCTTGATGACGACCTGCTGGTACTCGAAGAGCGCCTCGCTCAGGTCGATCTCCACGTTGCCGAAGATCGCGTACGCGTGGATACGGCGGCCCGCGCGCCAGCGGCCCTTGCGGCCGGCGCTGCTGAAGACCGCGACGACGTTGTCATCGGGCTCGACGGGTATGGCGCCCGGGGTGGGGCGGCCGGGGGTGAACGGCGGGGCGGACGGGCGCGGCTGGTGACCGCCGGGCAGGTCGCGGACGAGGGGAGCCAGCTCGCCGACCGTCCGGGCGCGGTACGCCCGCTCGACGCGCTCGGCGTGCTCGTCGGCGGTCAGACGGCCCTCGGCGAGGGCGTCGCGCAGGATGTCCGCGGTCTGGTCCCGGTCGGCGTCCGAGGCACGCAGCTCCTCGGGAGCCGGGTCCCCGGTGGCGGCGGGCGGGGGCTCGGACGCGGGCGCGGTCTGCTTCTGAAGGTCCACGGCAGCAGCGTACCGAAACACGATAGATCGCGATAGCCCCCGGAAGGGGTCGTCGTGGCTTCAACTGAGCCTTACCTCACAGGTCCGGTGTCAGTCGCAGGTTCTACGCTGGTGAGCGCCCGCCAACGGAGGCGGGCGGCCGTCTGTCGAGTGAGGAATGGGCGACATGCCTGAGTTCGCGTACACCGATCTGCTCCCCCTGGGAGAGGACACCACCCCCTACCGGCTGGTGACCTCCGAAGGTGTCTCCACCTTCGAGGCCGACGGTCGGACGTTCCTCAAAGTGGAGCCGGAGGCGCTGCGCAAGCTCGCGGAAGAGGCAATCCACGACATCCAGCACTACCTGCGCCCTGCCCACCTCGCCCAGCTGCGCCGCATCATCGACGACCCCGAGGCGTCCGGCAACGACAAGTTCGTGGCGCTCGACCTGCTGAAGAACGCCAACATCGCGGCGGCGGGCGTCCTGCCGATGTGCCAGGACACCGGCACGGCGATCGTCATGGGCAAGCGCGGGCAGAACGTGCTCACCGACGGCGGCGACGAGGAGGCCCTGAGCCGCGGCATCTACGACGCCTACACCAAGCTGAACCTGCGGTACTCGCAGATGGCTCCGCTCACCATGTGGGAGGAGAAGAACACCGGCTCCAATCTCCCGGCCCAGATCGAGCTGTACGCCACCGACGGCGGCGCCTACAAGTTCCTGATCATGGCCAAGGGCGGCGGTTCCGCCAACAAGTCGTTCCTGTACCAGGAGACCAAGGCCGTCCTCAACGAGGCCTCCATGATGAAGTTCCTGGAGGAGAAGATCCGTTCGCTGGGTACGGCCGCCTGTCCGCCGTACCACCTCGCGATCGTCGTCGGCGGTACGAGCGCCGAGTACGCGCTGAAGACCGCGAAGTACGCCTCCGCGCACTACCTGGACGAGATCCCCACCGAGGGGTCGCCGCTCGGGCACGGGTTCCGGGACAAGGAGCTGGAGGAGAAGGTCTTCGAGCTGACGCAGAGGATCGGGATCGGGGCGCAGTTCGGCGGGAAGTACTTCTGCCACGACGTGCGCGTGGTGCGGCTGCCGCGGCACGGCGCGTCCTGCCCCGTCGCCATCGCCGTGTCCTGCTCGGCCGACCGGCAGGCCGTCGCGAAGATCACCGCCGAGGGTGTCTTCCTGGAGCAGCTGGAGACCGACCCGGCGCGGTTCCTGCCCGAGACGACGGACGAGCACCTGGAGGCCGACGGTGACGTCGTCAAGATCGACCTCAACCAGCCGATGGAGTCCGTGCTCGCCGAGCTGACGAAGTACCCCGTCAAGACGCGGCTCTCGCTGACCGGGCCGCTCGTCGTCGCCCGCGACATCGCCCACGCGAAGATCAAGGAGCGGCTGGACGCGGGTGAGGAGATGCCGCAGTACCTGAAGGACCACCCGGTGTACTACGCCGGGCCCGCGAAGACGCCCGAGGGGTACGCGTCCGGGTCCTTCGGGCCGACGACGGCCGGGCGGATGGACTCGTACGTGGAGCAGTTCCAGGCGGCCGGGGGTTCCAAGGTGATGCTCGCCAAGGGCAACCGGAGTAAGCAGGTCACCGACGCGTGCGCCGCGCACGGCGGGTTCTACCTCGGGTCCATCGGTGGGCCCGCGGCCCGGCTCGCGCAGGACTGCATCAAGAAGGTGGAGGTCCTGGAGTACGAGGAGCTGGGGATGGAGGCGGTGTGGAAGATCGAGGTGGAGGACTTCCCGGCGTTCGTCGTCGTTGACGACAAGGGCAACGACTTCTTCCAGGACCCGGCGCCGGCGCCGACGTTCACGTCGATTCCGGTGCGGGGGCCTGGGCTGTCGTAGGGGCGCAGCCCCTACGACACCGTCCAGGGGGCGCTGCCCCCTGGACCCCCTGTCGGCCCTGCGGGCCTCGTCCTCAAACGCCGGACGGGCTGAGATGGCCGACGAACGCCACCCACGCCGAGCGGCCGAAGACTATCGCCGGGCCGTGGGGGTTCTTGGAGTCCCGGACCGGGAGGCCGGACGGTACGTCAGGGACGACTTCGAGGCAGTCGCCCTCGTTTCCGCCGCTGTACGAGGACTTGCGCCAACCCCTGAGCGCGGAAGCGTCGGGGATCGTGTGCTCAGTCATGATGGCCATATTCCTTAGCGATCGACCGCATCAGGGCCGTTGACTCCCGCTGCGGTAGGGCGTCTCCCAGCACGAGATCGTAGGTCTGCTGGACGCGCTCGACCAGATCCGGATCGTCGTGCACCGTGCCCGTGAGGAACGCCTCGACATAGACGGCCGGAGGCTGATCCTCGAACCACAGCAGCTTGGCCGCACTGACGAGAAGTGGATGGCAGCCGACCTCGAGCGGCACCACATGCACCCGGATCCGCTCGCTCTCCACCAGCTGCACCAGGTGTCTGATCTGCGCGGCCATCACCTCACGCCCGCCGGTCGGCCGCCGCAGTACCGCCTCGTCAAGCAGCGCCAACACCACCGGCGTACACGGGTTGTCGAGGATCCGCGCACGGGCCACTCGTGTGGCCACGGCCTCGGCGCGCACCTCCTTGCCCAGCGGCGGGTACGACGCGTCCCGCAGCACGGCATCCGCGTACGCCTCCGTCTGGAGGAAGCCCGGCACGAAGGACAGCGCGAACTCCCTGATGACGGACGCCTGTTGTTCCAGCTCCAGCGCCGCCTTGAAATGCGTGGCCACCGGCCTGCGGTCGTTCCCGGGCCGGAAACTCGTCAGCGCGCCCCGCGTGTTCAGCACCTGGTCCAGCCTCCGCGCGTCCTCCCGGCTCGGCACCCTCCGCCCCGCCTCAATGTGGGCAATATGCGTCCGCGACATGATCGCCTCGTCCGCCAGCTGCTGCTGCGTCTTGCCCGCCGCCTCCCGCTGCTCCCGCAACCAGTCGCCGTACGCCGTAGTCACCCCTGGACACCCCCGAGTCACTCTCCACAACCACACCGTCACCCTCAGTGTGCACCGCACCCTCACCCCATGTGGCCCAATCGACGGAACATCCCCGCCTCCCCGATCGCTGTAGCCGGTATGAGCGATTACCGGATCGAACACGACTCCATGGGCGAGGTCCGCGTCCCCGCGGACGCCAAGTGGCGTGCCCAGACGCAGCGTGCCGTCGAGAACTTCCCCGTCTCCGGCCAGCGCATCGAGCGCGCGCACATCGAGGCCCTCGCGCGGATCAAGGGCGCCGCGGCGAAGGTGAACGCGCGGCTCGGCGTGCTGGACGAGGACATCGCCGGGGCCGTGCAGGCGGCGGCGGGCGAGGTCGCGGAGGGGAAGTGGGACGAGCACTTCCCCGTGGACGTGTTCCAGACCGGGTCCGGGACCTCGTCCAACATGAACGCCAACGAGGTGATCGCCACCCTCGCCAGCGAGCGGCTGGGACGGCCCGTGCACCCCAACGACCACGTCAACGCCTCGCAGTCGTCCAATGACGTCTTCCCCTCCTCCATCCACATCGCCGCCACCGCCGCCGTCACGCGGGACCTGATCCCCGCGCTCGGTCACCTCGCCGCCTCCCTCTCCCGCAAGGCCGAGGAGTTCGCCGATGTCGTGAAGTCGGGGCGGACCCACCTCATGGACGCCACGCCCGTCACCCTCGGGCAGGAGTTCGGCGGGTACGCCGCCCAGGTGCGGTACGGCGTGGAGCGACTGGAGGCCTCGCTGCCGCGGCTGGCCGAACTGCCGCTCGGCGGCACGGCGGTCGGGACCGGCATCAACACCCCGCCCGGGTTCTCCGCCGCCGTCATCGAGGAGGTGGCCCGTGCGACCGGGCTGCCGTTGACCGAGGCGCGGGACCACTTCGAGGCGCAGGGCGCACGGGACGGGATCGTCGAGGTCAGCGGGCAGTTGCGGACCGTCGCGGTCGGGCTGACGAAGATCGCGAACGACCTGCGGTGGATGGCGTCGGGGCCGCGCACCGGGCTCGCCGAGATCGCGCTGCCGGATCTTCAGCCGGGGTCGTCGATCATGCCGGGCAAGGTCAACCCCGTGATCCCCGAGGCCGTGCTGATGGTCGCCGCGCAGGTCGTCGGGAACGACGCCACCGTCGCGACGGCGGGCGCGTCCGGCAACTTCGAGCTGAATGTCATGCTTCCGGTCATCGCCAAGAACGTGCTGGAGTCGATCCGGCTGCTCGCCAACGTGTCGCGGCTACTGGCCGACCGGACCGTCGACGGGATCGTGGCGGACCGGGAACGCGCCCGCGAGTACGCCGAGTCGTCGCCGTCCGTGGTCACGCCGCTCAACAAGTACATCGGGTACGAGGAGGCCGCGAAGGTCGCGAAGAGGTCGCTGGCGGAGCGGAAGACCATTCGAGAGGTCGTCCTCGAGGGGGGGTATGTGGAGCGCGGTGACCTCACCTTGGAGCAGTTGGACCAGGCGCTGGACGTGCTGCGTATGACGCGGCCGTGACGGCGGGGGCGGCCCGGTGACCGGTGCGTGAACCGTGACACGCGCCGCAGCGTCCTGTGCCGGTGACACCTAATATCTGTTCATGGCAGACGGTGGAGACGTGAGGCGGGTGGCGGCGGGCGGTGCCCCGGCGGCGGCGTACTGGGCGCCGGGGACGCGCATCCTGTGGCGGTACCGGGAGAACGCCGGTGACCGCTTCCACATCGCGCGCCCCGTCACCGTCGTACGCGACGACGCCGAACTGCTCGCCGCCTGGATGGCGCCCGGCACCGAGTGCGTCAAGCCCGTGCTCGCGGACGGTACGCCGGTCCACCTGGAGCCGCTGGGCAGCCGGTACACCAAGCCGCGGTCCGTGCAGCGCGACCGCTGGTTCGGCACCGGGGTGCTGAAGCTGGCGCGGCCGGGTGAGCCGTGGTCGGTGTGGCTGTTCTGGGAGCCGGGCTGGCGGTTCAAGAACTGGTACGTGAACCTGGAGGAGCCGCTCACCCGGTGGGGTGGGGGCGTGGACTCCGAGGACCACTTTCTCGACATCTCGGTGCACCCGGACGGCAGTTGGCACTGGCGGGACGAGGACGAGTTCGCACAGGCCCAGCGGGACGGTCTGATGGACGCCGCGCAGGCCGAGCGGGTGCTGGCGGCGGGGCGGGCGGCGGTGGAGGTGATCCGCGCCTGGGGGTCGCCCTTCTCGGAGGGCTGGGAGCACTGGCGGCCGGATCCGTCCTGGGAGGTTCCGCAACTGCCGGAGGACTGGGATCGTACGCCCGCGCGTGTGTCCTCATGAGACCCTTGATAGACCCCCGGGCAGGAAACGTAGGATCGTCCTCCGCAAGGGCGCGTGGCAGCAACTCCGGGGGCAAGTGCAGGGTCTGACCAGTTGTCACCGAGGGGCGGCAGGACGTGAGCGAGGGGTACTACGGCATGACCCGCGCGGACCTCAGGTTCGCCGGGGGCACAGCAACAGCCTCTGACCACGCGGAAATTCCGTTCCTGGGGCACGTATTCCGGGTATCGGGACTTCTGCGGGACGAACTGCGTGTGCGGCGCACGGTGCGCACGACCCCGGACGGATGGATTCGACAGGCGTGACGGAGCAGCCGACCTCCTTCGAGCGCCCCCAGGCGGGCGCCGACCCCGTGGATGGCCGCGGGGCGATGCTGCGTTCCCCGGCGTCCCCCGCGACGTCCCGGGCCGCGGGTTTACCCGCCCAGTCCCGCACCGGTGAGACGCCCGCGGGCAACCCGGCCGCCTCCTCCGGGGCCGAGCACGCCCAGCCCGCCGCCACCGACCCCGGCACCCACCGGCCGCGGCCCGCGGCGGCCGACCACATCCCGGCCCAGCCCTCCGACCAGGACCCGCCGGGCAACGGTCCGGGCCCGGCCGGTCAGGAGCGGCGCACCGGGCAGGGTGTGCTGACGCCGGGGCGGCCCACGCCGATGCGGCGCGACGGGGACCGGCTGCGCTTCGTGGGCGCGGCCACCCGGCGGATCGCCCGTGGCATAGACCTCGACGAGATCGTGATGGGGCTGTGCCGGGCGACCGTACCGACGTTCTCCGACGCGATCCTGGTCTATCTGCGCGACCCGCTGCCGGTCGGCGACGAGCGGCCCACCGGCCCGATGGTGCTGCGGCTGCGCCGTACCGACCGGATACCGGAGGAGCGGGACACCGAGAGCGGCTTCCTGTCCGCGCTGGCGGCGGAGGCGTCGGAGTCGGCGCTGACCGAGCTGACGGTGGAGCTGTCCGAGGTGCGGCCCGGTGGCGCGCTCGCGGAGGTGCTGCGCGGGGTGCGCCCGGTGTTCGCCGACGCGCCCGCGGCCCGCGCCGCGCTGCCGGAACTCCTCGGGCCGGACGCCGACGCGGTCATCCCGTGCGGCCAGCGGGCCATCCTCGCGCCGCTGCGCGGCCGTCGCCGGGTGATCGGCGCGGCGGTCTTCCTGCGCCGCCCGGAGCGGCTCGCCTTCGAGGCCGACGATCTGCTGGTCGCCGCCCAGCTCGCCACGCACAGCGCCCTCGGCATCGACAAGGCGGTGCTGTACGGGCGGGAGGCGTACATCGCGGACGAACTGCAGCGCACCATGCTGCCGGAGACGCTGCCGCAGCCCACCGGGGTGCGGCTGGCCTCCCGCTACCTCCCGGCCGCCGAGACCGCGCGGGTCGGCGGCGACTGGTACGACGCGATCCCGCTGCCGGGCAGCCGGGTCGCCCTCGTGGTCGGTGACGTCATGGGGCACTCCATGACCTCGGCGGCGATCATGGGGCAGCTGCGCACCACCGCGCAGACCCTGGCCGGTCTCGATCTGCCGCCGCAGGAGGTGCTGCACCACCTCGACGAGCAGGCCCAGCGCCTGGGCACCGACCGGATGGCGACCTGTCTGTACGCGGTGTACGACCCGGTCAGCCACCGCATCACGGTCGCCAACGCCGGACACCCGCCGCCGGTGCTGCTGCACCTGGGCGGCCGGGCCGAGGTGCTGCGGGTGCCCGCGGGCGCCCCGATCGGGGTCGGCGGCGTCGACTTCGAGGCCGTGGAGCTGGACGCGCCCGCCGGGGGCACCCTGCTGCTGTACACGGACGGGCTGGTGGAGTCCCGGCTGCGGGACGTGTGGACCGGCATAGAGCAGCTGCGGGAGAAGCTCGCCGCGACCGCCCAGCTGACCGGCCCGGATCACCCGCCGCCACTGGAGGCCCTGTGCGACGAGGTGCTGGACATGCTCGGTCCCGGTGACCGGGACGACGACATCGCGCTGCTCGCCGCCCGCTTCGACGGGATCGCGCCGAGCGATGTGGCGTACTGGTACCTCGACCCGGAGGAGATGGCGCCCGGCAAGGCCCGGCGGCTCGCCCGGCGCGCGCTCGCCCGCTGGGGTCTGGAGGAGCTGACGGACTCGGTGGAGCTGCTGGTCAGCGAGGTCGTGACGAACGCCGTGCGCTACGCGTCCCGGCCTATCACGCTCCGGCTGCTGCGCACCGACGTGCTGCGCTGCGAGGTCGGCGACGACGTGCCCCAGCTGCCCCGGCTGCGGCAGGCCCGCGCCACCGACGAGGGCGGACGTGGGCTCTACCTGGTGAACCGGCTGGCGCGGCGGTGGGGGGCGACCCGGCTGAGCACCGGCAAGGTGGTCTGGTTCGAACTGAACGGGACATAAGGACACAACAGTGGATACGCGAGTAGATACGCGCCAAAAGTTGCCGATGTAACGAAACGGGCTTTGACTGCTGGGGTGAGCGATGCGACCACACCCCAGCAGGTTCCGTACACCACCAACAACCACGGCATCCCGGTGGAGAGCGACGAGCACTCGCTGACCGTCGGGGCGAACGGTCCGGTCCTGCTCCAGGACCACTACCTGATCGAGAAGATGGCCCAGTTCAACCGGGAACGGGTCCCCGAGCGGGTGGTGCACGCCAAGGGCAGCGGTGCCTACGGATTCTTCGAAGTGACCAACGACGTCAGCCAGTTCACCAAGGCCGACCTCTTCCAGCCCGGCAGGCGCACGGCGATGCTGGCCCGTTTCTCGACCGTCGCCGGTGAGCTGGGCTCGCCCGACACCTGGCGCGACCCGCGCGGCTTCGCGCTGAAGTTCTACACCGAGCACGGCAACTACGACCTCGTCGGCAACAACACGCCCGTGTTCTTCGTCCGCGACCCGCAGAAGTTCCAGGACTTCATCCGCTCGCAGAAGCGCCGCCCCGACAACGGGCTGCGCGACAACGACATGCAGTGGGATTTCTGGACCCTCTCCCCCGAGTCCGCGCACATGGTGACCTGGCTGATGGGCGACCGGGGCGTGCCGAGGACGTACCGGCACATGAACGGCTACTCCTCGCACACGTACATGTGGGTCAACCACGGCGGCGAGAGGTTCTGGGTCAAGTACCACATCAAGACCGACCAGGGCATCCAGTTCCTCACCCAGGCCGAGGCCGACGGCCTGGCCGGGTCCGACGCCGACTTCCACCGGCGGGACCTGTTCACCGCCATCGAGCGCGGCGAGCACCCGTCGTGGACGGTGCACGTCCAGGTGATGCCGTTCGAGGACGCCACGGACTACCGGTTCAACCCGTTCGACCTGACCAAGGTGTGGCCGCACGGCGACTACCCGCTGATCGAGGTCGGCCGGATGACCCTCAACGAGAACCCCGAGGACTACTTCGTCCACATCGAGCAGGCCGCGTTCGAGCCGTCCAACATGGTGCCGGGCATCGGCCCGTCCCCCGACAAGATGCTCCTCGGCCGTCTCTTCTCCTACCCCGACACCCACCGCTACCGCATCGGCCCGAACTACGCCCAGCTCCCGCCGAACCGGCCCCGCTCGCCGGTGCGCTCCTACGCCAAGGACGGCCCCATGCGCTACGAGGCGGCGCGCACGGGTGCGCCGTACGCGCCGAACTCGTACGGCGGTCCGGCCGCGGACACCGACCGGTTCGGGGACGTCGCGGGCTGGCGGACGGCGGGCGAGATGGTCCGCGAGGCGTACGCGCTGCACGCCGAGGACGACGACTTCGGGCAGGCGGGCACCATGGTCCGCCAGGTCCTCGACGACGACGCCCGCGCGCGGCTGGTCTCCAACGTCAGCGGGCACCTGCTGAACGGGGTGAGCCGTCCGGTCGTCGACCGCGCCCTGAGGTACTGGCGGAACATCGACAAGGAGATCGGCGACCGGATCGCCCACGAGGTCAACGGCGGCTGACCGGCGCCCGCCCCTACTCGTCGCCGTCCGGCGCGAACGGGTTCTCCGGGATCTCCGGCTCGCCCGTCGTCGACGCGGGCGGCGACACGGTCGTGGGCGGCTCGGTCGTCGGCTCGTCGGTGACCGGGGGCTCGGTGGTGGGCGCCTCGGTCGTCGGCTCGCGCGTGGTCGGCTCGTCGCTGGGCTCCTCCGTGGTGGGCTCCTCGCTCGGCGCCTCGCTGGTCGGCGCCTGCGACGTCGGCGTCCAGCTGGGCTCGACGGCCGCGCCCTGGTCGGTGTCCAGGTCGAACTCGGTCACCGGGCCCATCGCGCCGAAGGTGTACTGCGCCCAGATCATCGCCGGGAAGCCGCCGCCGTTGACGCGCGGGACGCCGCCCGCCTTGTACATCGGCACCTGGTTGTGCGGCGGCTCGTCGTTCTCGCCGAACAGGCCGACCGAGGTGACCAGGCCCGGTGTGTAGCCGGTGAACCAGGCGGAGCGGTTCTCGTCGGACGTACCGGTCTTGCCCGCGACCTGCTGCTCACCGCGGGCCGGGTTGTCGCGGACCGACACCCGGGCGGTGCCGTCGTCGACCACGCCGGTGAGCACCGAGGTGACGGTGTCGGCGGCCTCCCGGCTGAGGACCTGCTCACCGATCGGGTCCGGCATCTCGACGGTCATGTCCTTGTGCTCGGCGGAGGCCACGATCGCCGGGGTGACCTTCTTGCCGTGGTTGTCGAGGGTGGCGTACACCCCGGCCATCTGGAGCGGGCTGGCGCCCATGGAGCCGAGGGTCTGGGCGGGTACGGCCTCCAGGCCGGCGCTCATGCCGAGTTCCTCGGCGACCTCCATCACCCGCTCCATGCCGACGTCGATGCCCATCTGCGCGAAGACGGAGTTGATGGACTTGTTCATCGCGGTCTGCACGGTGACGTCGCCGTAGGAGACGTCGTCCTCGTTCGGCGGCGCGAAGCCGACCTCGCGGCCGTTGTCCACGGCCGGGCGCTCGCTGTCACCGCCGTAGACCGTCTTCGCGGTGATCGGCTCGCCGTCCTGGGTCTCGGCGCCGTCCTCCAGGGCGGCGGCGAGGATCACCGGCTTGAAGGTGGAGGCGGCCTGGTAGTCGAGGCGGGTGGCGTTGTTGCGGAAGTGCTTGAGGTAGTCGACGCCGCCGTACATCGCCACCACCTTGCCCGTCTTCGGGTCGACGGACGCGGCACCGGCCTGGACGTCGGCGTCGACCTTCCGCTCGTCGGGGTCGAGCTTGCTGGTGAGCTGGTCCTTGACCGCCTTGACGAGCTGGGACTGCTTCTTCTTGTCGATGTTGACCGTGATCGTCCAGCCGCCCCGGTCGATCCTCGCCATCGCCTCCTCGGTGTCGGTGGCGGCGCCCTGCTCGACGAGCCGGCGGGCGAGTTCCTGGTTGGCCGCGTTGACCAGGTAGCCGGTCTGGCCCTCCATGCCGGGGGCGCCCTTGGGCTCCTCGGGCACCGGGAACTCGGCGTCCGCGCGGTCGGCGGCGGACAGCCAGCCCTCCTCGACCATGTTGTCCAGGACGTAGTTCCAGCGCTGCTTCACCAGCTTCCTGCCGGTGTCGGAGGCGCTCGTCCAGTCGTACTGGCTGGGCGCCTGGAGCAGCGCGGCGAGGTAGGCGCCCTGCTCGACGGTGAGGTCGTCGGCGTCGACGCGGTAGTAGGCCTGGGCGGCGGCCTGGATGCCGTAGGTGCCGCGGCCGTAGTAGCTGGTGTTGATGTAGCCCGCGAGGATGTCGTCCTTGGACATCTGGCGGTCCACCTTCAGGGAGATCACCAGCTCCTTGAGCTTGCGGGTGACCGTCTGTTCCTGGGTGAGGTAGTAGTTCTTGACGTACTGCTGGGTGATGGTCGAGCCGCCCTGCTTGCCCTTGCCGGACAGGGTGTTGAGGACGCCCCGCGCGGTGCCCTTCAGGTCGACGCCGGAGTCGCTGTAGAAGGACTTGTTCTCGGCGGCGACGAAGGTGCGCTGTACGGCCTTGGGGACCTGGGCGAGGTCGACGACCTCGCGGTTGACCTCGCCGGTGCGGGTGAGGGTGGTGCCGTCGGCGTACTTGTAGACGTTGCTCTGCTCCTGGGCGAGGGCGTTGCCCCTGGGCACATCGATCAGCAGGTACAGCAGGATGAAGCCGCCGATGCCGAGCAGGCACAGGCCGAGGAACGTGCCGAGGATCTTCTTCCAGGTGAGCAGCGCGCGTATGCCGCCGGGACCGGCCGCACGACGGCCACGACGCTGCCGCGCTCGCCTCTCTTCGGCTCGTCCCATGAGTCCGTTCGCTCCGCTTCGTTCTCGTCTGTCGCAGTCGTCTGTCTCAGCCTTGCAAGCTAACACCGGTTTATATGACCAAGTCCGCCCGATCCGGCTCTTTACGGACGTGACAATGAGCACCCACCTCACTGGAACCGACGACTGGAGGGCGGTTGAGGTTGCCATGAACGGGTAAAGTGATAGCACTATGACATCGCGCTGTTAGCGCAGAAACGGGGGGACCCTCATGTCCACGCACGACACCGCACCCACCGCCGACATCCCCGAGATGCCCGCCCCGCGCGTCCGCGAGGTCGCCGCGCACAGCATCCACGGGGGACTCGCCCTGCTGCTGGGGCTCATAGGGCTGCCCGGCGGGGTCGCCCTGGCCATCTCGGCCGTCGCCGTCAGCGGGGGCGGCGCCAAGGCCGCCCTGGTCGTCTCCGGCGTACTGCTCTCCCTCGCCGCGTTCCTCGCCCTGTGCGGGCTGAACACGGTGGCCCCGGGCGAGGCCCGCGTGGTCCAGCTCTTCGGGCGCTACCGGGGCACGATCCGGCAGGACGGCCTGCGCTGGGTGAACCCGCTCACCAGCCGCACCAAGATCTCCACCCGGGTCCGCAACCACGAGACGGCCGTCCTCAAGGTCAACGACGCCTACGGCAACCCCATCGAGCTGGCCGCGGTCGTGGTGTGGCGGGTCGAGGACACCGCGCAGGCCACCTTCGAGGTCGACGACTACATCGAGTTCGTGTCGACCCAGACCGAGGCGGCCGTGCGGCACATCGCCATCGAGTACCCCTACGACGCCCACGACGAGGACGGCCTCTCGCTGCGCGGCAACGCCGAGGAGATCACCGAGAAGCTCGCCGTCGAGCTGCACGCGCGCGTGGAGGCGGCCGGAGTGCAGATCATCGAGTCCCGCTTCACCCACCTCGCCTACGCCCCCGAGATCGCCTCGGCGATGCTCCAGCGGCAGCAGGCCGGCGCGGTCGTGGCGGCGCGGCGGCAGATCGTGGACGGCGCGGTCGGCATGGTCGAGGCGGCGCTGGCCCGGATCGCCGAGCAGGACATCGTGGAGCTGGACTCGGAACGGAAGGCGGCGATGGTGTCCAACCTGATGGTGGTGCTCTGCGGGGACCGCTCGGCGCAGCCCGTGCTGAACACCGGGACGCTCTACCAGTGACGGCGCCCCGCGAGGAACCGGAGAGCCCCCGGCGCGGGCCGCAGCAGCGCAAGCAGGTGCTGCTGCGGCTCGACCCGCTGGTCCACGAGGCGCTCGCACGGTGGGCGGCGGACGAACTGCGGTCGGCCAACGCCCAGATCGAGTTCCTGCTGCGGCGCGCGCTCGCGGAGGCGGGACGGCTGCCCGGCGAGGCGGGCCCGATCCCGCGCCGGGGGCGGCCACCGCGCGGTCCGGAGGCTCAGTAGCACAACTGTGACAACCGGCCCTGACCTGCATGGCCGTACCCCCTGCCGAGCACTGTGCACGCCGCGTATACACACGAGGTATACTCCCTGTGTACAGTGCTCGGCATGTCCATCGGTCACACCCTCCTCGGACTCCTGGAGTCCGGCCCGCGCCACGGCTACGACCTGAAGCGGGCGTTCGACGAGAAGTTCGGTCAGGACCGGCCCCTGCACTACGGCCAGGTCTACTCGACGATGTCCCGCCTGCTGAAGAACGGCCTCGTCGAGGTCGACGGCATCGAGCCCGGCGGCGGCCCCGAGCGCAAGCGGTACGCCATCACCGACGCCGGGGTCACCGACGTCGAACGGTGGCTCGGCACCCCGGAGAAGCCGGAGCCGTACCTCCAGTCGACCCTGTACACCAAGGTCGTCCTCGCCCTGCTCACCCGGCGCGACGCCGCCGACATCCTCGACACCCAGCGCTCCGAGCACCTGCGGATGATGCGGATCCTCACCGACCGCAAGCGCAAGGGCGACCTCGCCGACCAGCTGATCTGCGACCACGCCCTGTTCCACCTGGAGGCCGACCTGCGCTGGCTGGAACTGACCGCCGCCCGCCTCGACAAGCTCGCCGAGGCGGTGAGGACCAAGTGACCGCACCCTCCGGCTCCCTGCTCACCGCCTCCCAGCTCCGCAAGGCCTACGGCCCCACCACCGCCCTGGACGGCGCCGACTTCTCCATCCACCCCGGCGAGGTCGTCGCCGTCATGGGCCCCTCCGGGTCCGGCAAGTCGACCCTGCTGCACTGCCTCGCCGGGATTGTCACCCCCGACTCGGGCTCGATCGTCTACGCCGGCCAGGAGATGGCGACCATGGGCGACACCCGGCGCAGCGCCCTGCGCCGCTCGGAGTTCGGGTTCGTCTTCCAGTTCGGGCAGCTGGTACCCGAACTGACCTGCGTGGAGAACGTGGCGCTGCCGCTGCGCCTCAACGGCCGCCCCCGCAAGGACGCCGAGCGCGCCGCGCTCACCTGGATGGAACGCCTCGAGGTCGACGACCTGCGGCGCAAGCGGCCCGGCGAGGTCTCCGGCGGCCAGGGCCAGCGGGTGGCGGTGGCGCGGGCCCTGGTCACCGACCCCAAGGTCCTGTTCGCCGACGAGCCGACCGGCGCCCTCGACTCCCTCAACGGGGAGCGCGTGATGGAACTCCTCACCGACGCCGCGCGCTCCACCAACGCCGCCGTCGTCCTCGTCACCCACGAGGCCCGCGTCGCCGCCTACTCCGACCGCGAGATCGTCGTCCGCGACGGCAGGTCCCGGGACATGGAGCGGGCCGTATGAGTGCCGCCCGGCAGTGGTACCGCGACCTCGCCATGGGCGCGTCCTTCGCGTTCACCGGCCGCGGTGGCTGGGTGCGGGCCGTCCTCACCGGCGTCGGCGTCGGCCTCGGCGTGGCGCTGCTGCTGCTCACCACCGCGATCCCGAACGCGCTGGACGCCCGGCACGAGCGGTCGGCGGCGCGTACGGACATCACCTACGGCCCCGTGACGGCGCCGAAGTCGGACCGTTCCCTGCTCGTCGCGGATGTCGACACCTCCTACCACGACGACGAGATCCGGGGCCGGGAGCTGGAGCCGGAGGGGGCGCGGGCGCCACTGCCGCCGGGCGTGTCCCGGTTCCCGGCGAAGGGCGAGATGCTGGTCTCCCCGGCGCTCCGGCGGCTGCTGGAGTCGGACGAGGGCGCCCTGCTGCGGGAACGGCTGCCCGACGAGATCACCGGCACCATCGGCGACCAGGGCCTGGTCGGCCCCGCCGAACTCTCCTTCTACCGGGGCGGTCAGGGCCTCGCCGAGCACATCGACACCTCCTACGTCACCCGGATCGACCGCTTCGGCGGCGCGCAGCAGGGGACCGAACCGTGGGACCCGGTGCTGATCCTGCTGATCGTGGTGCTCTTCGCGGTCCTGCTGATGCCGGTCGGCGTGTTCATCGCCGCGGCCGTGCGGTTCGGCGGGGAGGGACGCGACCGGCGGCTCGCCGCGCTGCGGCTGGTCGGCTCCGACAGCCGGATGACCCGCCGGGTCGCCGCGGGCGAGGCGCTCGCGGGGTCCGCGCTGGGACTGGCCTTCGGGGTGGTCTTCTTCCTGCTGGGCAGGGAGGGGGCGGGTTCCCTTGAGGCGTTCGGGATCAGTGTCTTCCCGAGCTACCTCAACCCCTCCCCCGCGCTGGCCGCGCTGGTCGCGGTGACGGTGCCGCTGGCCGCCGTACTGGTCACCCTGCTCGCGCTGCGCGGTGTGGTGATCGAGCCGCTGGGCGTGGTCCGTACCGCGAAGCCCGCGCGGCGGCGGCTGTGGTGGCGGCTGCTGCTGCCGCTGGCCGGTCTCGCCGCCCTGTACCCGATGACCGGCCAGGGCCGCGACAACGGTGACTTCAACGAGTACCTGGTCGTCGGCGGTGTGGTCCTGCTGCTGGTCGGCGTCACCGCGCTGCTGCCGTGGCTCGTCGAGCGGTTCGTCGCCCGGCTCGGCGCGGGCGCCGTGTCCTGGCAACTGGCCGTGCGCAGGCTCCAGTTGAGCAGCGGTACGGCGGCCCGCACGGTCAACGGCATCGCGGTCGCGGTGGCGGGTGCGATCGCCCTCCAGATGCTGTTCGCCGGTGTCGAGAGCGACTACACCCGGCCGACCGGCGCCGACCTGACCCGCGCGCAGATGCAGGTGCGCCTGACGAGCGACGTGGCCGTGACCACCGCCGCCGAGCGGTTCCGGCAGACCCCGGGGGTGCGCGAGGCGACCGCTTACTCCGAGGGCGGCCTCGGCGACCGGCGCCGCGACCCGGACAGCACCGCCCAGGTGACCGTCGGCGACTGCGCGGCCCTGCGGGAGGTGGCCGAGCTGCCGTCGTGCCGGGACGGCGACGCGTTCGCGGTGACGGGTGCCGAGTACGACACGGAGACACCGGCGCTGGCGAAGCCGGGCCGCACCCTGTACCTCGACCCGTCCTACGAGGGCGCCCTGCCCGGCCGGGAGGTCCCCTGGACGCTCCCGGAGGGCCTGAAGTCGGCGGGGACCCGCACGGACATGACGGGCGGCGAGCGCAGCGGCTTCCTCCTCACCCCGGGCGCCCTGCCCGAGGGCGCGGCACGGGCGCTGACCGGGCAGGTGTACCTGGCCGTCGACTTCTCGGTGCCGGACGCGTCCGAGCTGGTGCGCAACACGGCCGCGACCGTCGACCCGCTGGCGTACCCGATGATGTGGACCGCCACGGACCGCGCCGACCGCTACGACTCCATCCGCACCGGGTTGTTCGTCGGCGCCGCCTGTGTCCTGACGCTGATCGGCGCGAGCCTGCTCGTCTCCCAGCTGGAGCAGCTGCGCGAACGCCGCAAGCTGCTGTCGTCGCTGGTCGCCTTCGGCACCCGGCGCCGCACCCTGAGCCTGTCGGTGCTCTGGCAGACGGCGATCCCGGTCGCCCTCGGCCTGGTCCTGGCCGCCGCGGTGGGCCTGACGCTGGGCGCCGTGCTGCTGCGGATGACGGCGACACCGGTCGCGGTGGACTGGTCGAGCGTGGCGACCATGACCGGTATCGGCGCGGCCGTCGTCCTCGCCGTGACCCTGCTGAGCCTGCCGCCGCTGTGGCGTCTGATGCGGCCGGAGGGGCTGCGCACCGAGTGAGCTACGACGCCTCCGTGCCGTTGTCGGCCGGGGCTGGTGGCGGGGTCTTGGACTCCGCCACCAGCCTTGCCCGTGCCACCTCCTCGGAGTAGCCGCGCAGATAGCCGACGACGGTGTTGGTCACCGCCACCAGGGGCACCGCGACGACCGCGCCGCCGATCCCGGCGATCATGCCGCCCGCCGTCACGGACAGCACGACGGCGAGGGGATGCACCCGGACCGCGCGGCCGAGGATGAACGGCTGGAGGATGTGGCCCTCGATCTGCTGCACGGCCAGGACGACGGCCAGCGTCATCACCGCGGTGAACACCCCTTGGGTGACCAGGGCGACGACGACCGCCAGCGCCCCGGACACCACCGCGCCCACCAGCGGGATGAAGGCGAACAGGAAGATGAACACGGCGAGCGGGACGGCCATCGGGACGTCCAGGAAGTAGATGCCGAGCCCGATGAAGATGGCGTCGATCAGCGCGACCACCACCGTGCCGCGTACGTACGCCGTCAGTGTCCGCCAGGCCCGCGGCCCCGCCCCGGCCACCCCGGGCCGGGCCGCCGCCGGGACCAGCTTCAGGGACCACTCCCAGATCCGGCGGCCGTCGTAGAGCAGGAACAGGGTGGAGAAGACGGCCAGGAGAATGCCCGTCAGGGTCTCCACGACCACCGTCACGCCCTCCAGACCCGCGGAGGTGATCTGGTCGGTGTTGGCGCCGACCGCCTCCCGCAGGTTCGCGGCGATCTCGTTGATCTGCTTGTCCGTGACGTGGAACGGGCTGTCGAGCAGCCACCGCCGCAGCTCCTCGATGCCGTCCTGGATCTGGTCGGAGAGGTTGTCGATGTTCTCCATGACCTGCCAGGTCACGAACCACCCGATCAGGCCCATCACCACGAACCCGAGCACCGCGGTCAGCGCGGTCGCGGGCCCCCGCGGCACCCCGTACCGCCGTAGCCGCGCCACGGTCGGCTGGAGCAGCGCGGTCATCAGCAGCGAGGCCGCGAACGCCAGCACCACCAGCTGTACGGCGCTGATGACCCGCATCAGCACCCACACCGTCCCGGCCAGCACCAGCAGCCGCCACCCGACCTCGGCGGCCACCCGTACGCCCCACGGCACCGCCTGCGCCGGATCGGGCCTCGGCTGGACGAGGGGCGGATGGTCGGGCGGGGGCGGCACCTGGCCGGTGGCGGACTCCGGCGGATGCGCGTCGCGCTCGGCGTCCTGCCGGGCCACCTCGGCCCGGCGTTCGCTCCACCGCTCGCTCGCCGCCGTCAGTCCGGCACCGAGCCGGCCGAGCCATCCAGGCACTCGCGACATGATCCGTCCTCTTCCCCCGTTCTTCCCCACCACTCCCCCCGGAGTCGTCGGATCCGACCGTACAGGGCCCCGGCCCCGGACAGCGCGAAAGCCCCTCCCCTAGGACGGGGAAGGGCTTCGCGGGGTTGAGACGAGCGGGTGGTCCGGCTCAGTACCAGCGGTTGGCCTGCCAGAAGTCCCAGGCGCCGCAGGGGCTGCCGTACCGCTCGTTCATGTAGTTCAGGCCCCACTTGATCTGGGTGGCCGGGTTGGTCTGCCAGTCGGAGCCGACCGACGACATCTTGGAGCCCGGCAGCGCCTGGAAGAGGCCGTACGCGCCAGAGGAGGGGTTGACCGCCTGGTAGTTCCAGCTGGACTCGTGGTCCACGATGTTGCTGAAGCACGTCCACTGGTCGCCCGGGACCATCGCCCGCGCCATCGACTGGATCTCCGCGATGGAGTAGGAACTCTGGACCGTGAAGCTGGAGGCGTCCCGGGTGGCGGAGCGGCTGGCCAGTTCCTCGGCCTCCTCGCGCTCCTTGGCCTCCTGGGCGGCCTTCTCCGCCGCCTCGGCGGCTTCCTTCTTCTCGATCGCGGACTTGGCGGCGGCCTTGCGGGCCGCTTCCTCCGCTTCCTTCTTGGCGCTGGCGTCCGCGGCGATGGCCTGCACGTCGGCCTGCTGCGTCAGGGACGCGGTCTGCACCTGGGCCTGCTGGCCCGCGGGTATGTCCGCGAGGAGCGTCAGGTCGGTTGCCGCCGCCTCGGCGTCGTTGTTCTGGGCGGTGCTGCCCGAGGCAACGCCGACGACGCTTCCGACTGCGGTGACCGCGGTGGCGGAGGCCACTGCGAATCCCCGGACCGAGATCCGGCTCACACGGTTTCCTTCCAGCATCGCCCGCTTCGGTGACCCTGGCGGACGCAATCGTGCCCCTGGCACTGGCCTCCCCAACTGCGGGGTCACGGGAGGCGCGGGCCCGGTGGGCAACTCCCGGCTCGGGAGCGCCGCATGGTGCTCGGGCGGCATACGACGGCTGCTATGGAGTTGTTGCTGTTGGTGTGCCGTGGCGCTGGGGGCACAGAAGTGTCGTATGCGGGGCCTGACAGGATTGAGACTCTGCCGTAACCCGACGGCGCAAGGCAATTCCGAGTTGCGTGTGAAAGCTCACATGCGGTTCGGCCCCGGGGATTTCCTCTTTCCCCCACACACGGCGGCGCCGCCCGGCTAGGCTCTGGGCCTTTGCCGGACGGCGCCAACTGCCGGGTAACCGCCCCGACCTGGGGCGCTACGGTCAGATCTGTCCATCCTCCAGCATTTCGGTCACAAGGGCCGCGATCTGGGACCTCTCGGACCGCGTCAGCGTGACATGCGCGAAGAGCGGATGCCCCTTCAGTTTCTCCACGACGGCCACCACTCCGTCGTAGCGCCCCACGCGCAGGTTGTCGCGCTGCGCCACGTCATGGGTGAGGACGACCCGGGAATTGGCCCCGATCCGGGACAGAACCGTCAGCAGGACGTTCCGCTCCAGCGACTGCGCCTCGTCCACGATCACGAACGCGTCGTGCAGGGACCGGCCCCGGATGTGGGTGAGCGGCAGGACCTCCAGCATGCCCCGCGCGGTGACCTCCTCGATGACCTCACGGCTCGTCACCGCCGACAGGGTGTCGAACACCGCCTGCGCCCAGGGGCTCATCTTCTCGGCCTCGGTGCCGGGCAGATAGCCCAGCTCCTGCCCGCCCACGGCGTACAGCGGCCGGAAGACCATCACCTTCTGGTGCTGACGGCGCTCCAGCACCGCCTCCAGACCGGCGCACAGCGCGAGCGCCGACTTGCCGGTGCCCGCCCGGCCGCCCATCGACACGATCCCCACGTCCGGGTCGAGGAGCAGGTCGAGCGCGATCCGCTGCTCGGCGCTGCGCCCCTTGATGCCGAACGCCTCCCGGTCGCCGCGCACCAGCCGGACACTGCCCTCCGGCGTGACCCGGCCGAGCGCCTTGCCGCGCTCCGACTGGATGGTCAGGCCGGTGTGCACGGGCAGGTCGGCGGCCTCGGGGACGTACAGGTGCCCTTCCTCGAAGAGGATGTCCACCTGTTCGCCGGGGAGGGTGACTTCGGACATCCCGGTCCAGCCGGAGGCGTCCGTGATGGCGAGTTCCGCCCGGTACTCCTCGGCGAGGAGGCCCACGGAGGACGCCTTGATCCGCAGCGGGAGGTCCTTCGACACGACGGTGACGTCGAACCCCTCGGCCTGGAGGTTGCGGGCGACCGCGAGGATGCGTGAGTCGTTGTCCCCCAGGCGGTAGCCGCTGGGCAGCACGCTGGGGTCCGAGTGGTTCAGCTCGACCCGGAGCGTTCCGCCCAGCTCCCCGATCGGGATGGGGGCGTCCAGACGGCCGTACCGGACGCGGTAGTCGTCCAGCAGCCTGAGGGCCTGCCGGGCGAAGTAGCCGAGTTCGGGATGGTGCCGCTTGGCCTCCAGCTCCGTGACCACGACGACGGGGAGCACGACCTCGTGCTCCTCGAAGCGGCTCAGGGCGTTCGGGTCGGCCAGCAGGACGCTGGTGTCGAGAACATAGGTGCGCCGGTCGGGCTTGTGGCGCTTTGTGCTGGTCACCACGGAAGGACGTACCCCCTCGGATGAGGTCGGGGAGCGACGGAGAGGAGCTGGACCGGTCTGCGGCCGCCCTGCACTGCGGGCCGAGAACCGGCCCTCCGCTGCTTCGTCCGTGCGGTGAACGCACGATCGGGCTGGTGCAAAGGGCCTCCCGGGCGGACGGCCCCGTGCCGCCCGCTGAGATCCGACACCCGTGGTTCGGGAGTCGACCTGTTGGGTTTATGCCCTCGAACACCCGCCGCCATGCCAGGGCATATGACGGCGAGCTGGTGAACTCCGTGTTACGTGCTGCCCGGTGGGGCCTGCGTGAGATGTGCGTCAGCCGCCGAAGCGGCGGTGGCGGGCCGCGTAGTCGCGCAGGGCGCGCAGGAAGTCGACCTTGCGGAAGGCGGGCCAGAAGACGTCGCAGAAGTAGTACTCGGAGTGTGCCGTCTGCCAGAGCATGAATCCGGACAGCCGCTGTTCGCCGCTGGTCCTGATGACCAGGTCCGGGTCGGGCTGGGCGCCGGTGTAGAGGTGACGTCCGATCATGTCGATGTCGACGGACTCTGCGAGCTTCTCCATCGAGACGCCGCTGTCATGGGCGTCGAGGAGCATCGAGCGGACGGCGTCAGCGATCTCCTGGCGGCCGCCGTAGCCGATGGCCACGTTGACGACTATCCCGTCGACGTGCGCGGTGGCCTCCTGCGCCCCCTTGATCGTGCGCTGCATGCCGTCCGGCAGCAGGTCGAGCGTGCCGACGTGGTGCACCCGCCAGCGTCCGTCGGCGCCGAGGGTGCGCACGACGTCCTCGATGATGCCGAGCAGGGGGACCAGTTCCTCGCTGGGCCGGTCGAAGTTGTCCGTCGACAGCAGCCAGAGGGTCACGACCTCGACATCGGTCTCGGTGCACCAGCCGAGGAACTCCTCGATCTTGTCGGCACCGGCGCGGTGACCGTGCATGGTGGAGGAGCCCGCCGCCTTCGCCCAGCGCCGGTTGCCGTCCATGATGACGCCGATGTGCTTGGGCACCTGAGCGTGGTCCAGGTGGCCTTCCACCCGGCGCGCGTACAGCCTGACCAGCAGGCCGCGCAGCTTGTCGCGCAGGTTCACGTGATCGTCAGCCCCTCCGTGCGGTGGCGGTCCCCGCCCGCGCAGCCTACCGCTAGGGGCGGGGGGCGGATCCCGGGGAGAGGGGCGGGGGTG
>NZ_JAGPXL010000048.1 GCF_018070565.1 Streptomyces sp. B93 | reverse complement strand
TGACCGCAGTTCTCAATCAGCAGTCGGAGCGTCCCGGAGGACCGGGCGGCCATTCCTTCCGAGCCACAAGCGGCAGACCACCATCAGCCACACCCGGTCCTCCCGGACCGCCTCACATTCTTAGGGACACCGCCATGTCGGAGCTTCTCGTCGACTTCATCACCTCCCTCGACGGATACGCATCGGGCGAGGGATGGCCCGGCTTCTGGGGCCTCGAGGGCCCGGAGTACCTCGCATGGCTCGGCGAGCAGCCGAAGGCCACCTACCTGATGGGAGCGAACACCTACCGCCTGATGTCGGGCTTCGCCGCAGGTGAGGTCCCGGAGGGCCAGGACGAGTTCCGGCCCGAAGAGGAGGCGTCCGTCGACGAGCTCACGCAAGCGCCCAAGGTGGTGTTCTCCTCCTCACTCAAGGAGCCACTGACGTGGGCCAACTCCACACTCGTCCGCGACGACGCCGTTGAGGCGGTCCGCGCCCTGAAGTCGAGTGGCACGGGGCTCCTGAGCACGATCGGCAGCCTCAGCCTGTGCCGGTCCCTGCTGCGAGCCGGACTCGTCGACCGCTTCCGGGTCGTGATGTTCCCGGTGATCACCGGCGCCACGGGCCAAGAACGCATCTACGACGGCTATCCGGACGTCGCCCTCGAGATGACCGAGCACCGCACCTTCGACGGCCGCATCCAGCTGGTCGAGTACAAGCCCCGCGTGCTCGAGCACCCGCCGCTCGGCGCCCCCGCCTGACGTCACCTCATTCGCCTCCGCCGCCCCTGCCACCGTCCCTGCGGACAGACCCGGATACTCCCCGAGGGCCTAAGATCGCCGCCCGGGGAGTGATGGCATGACCATGAGACACCGCCGATGGTGCGCGGTGATCTCGGC
The DNA here is from genome assembly GCF_018070565.1 of Streptomyces sp. B93. GTDB lineage: Bacteria > Actinomycetota > Actinomycetes > Streptomycetales > Streptomycetaceae > Streptomyces. The sequence goes on along the minus strand of NZ_JAGPXL010000048.1, from coordinate 48,115 downwards.
GGCACTGCTGCTCGCCGGTTGCGGCGGCGGTCCGGAGAGCGACAGCGGGAACGGCGACAGGCTCTACCGTTCGCAAGCGTGCCCCCTCAGGAAGAACGAGGGTTGCGAGAAGTCCCGCTTCTACGGCGCCTCCACCTTCCGGCACGACGACAGCGCCGCCACCGTCACCTTCCTGATCATCGCCTACGACAGCGAACAAGCCGCCCGGGAGGCGTACGACGTGCTCTGGGACGGCCACTACGGCAAGAGGGCTGGATCCGGGCCCCACAGCCTGACCCACATCGAACCGGCGGCCGACGCGCGGTCGCTGAGCCTCGGGCTTCTCGAGTCGGATGTGCGTGACTACGCAGGGTCCACTGCCGTGGACAACACCGTCGGCGAGACGTTTGAGTCCGGACCGGGGGAGGCCTTCTCCGTGAGGGGCAGGCACTCGGCGAGCAGGTCGACGACGTCCCGCCACGCTCGCTGCGCGTGCTGAGGGTGATAACCGACGCCGGGGAGCACGGTGTGCTCGACCGGTGGGTGATGGAAGGCGTGCAAGGCGCCGCCGTAGACCACGAGGCGCCAGTCGACGCCCGCAGCCTGCATCTCGGCCGTGAATGCGTCCCGTTGCGCGGGCGGCATGATCGGGTCATCTGATCCGACCCCGGCCCATACCGGGCAGTGAATGCGCGCCGTTTCCTCTGGTCGGCCCGTGGTCAGTCCATTGACTGTGGCGATCGCGCGCAGGTCGACGCCGTCGCGGCCGAGTTCCAGCGCGATGGCGCCCCCGGTGCCATAGCCGATGGCGGCGATCCGGTCCGGGTCGGTCCGCGGTTCGGCGCGGAGCACGTCGAGCGCCGCGTGGCCGATGCCTCGCATCCGGTCGGGGTCGGCGAGCAGCGGCATGCAACGGGCCAGCATCTCCTCAGGGTCGCCCAGATAGCGCCCGCCGTGGAGGTCGAAGGCCAGGGCCACGTATCCCAGCTCGGCGAGTACATCGGCCCGGCGGCGCTCGACGTCGCTGAGCCCCACCCCCTCGGGCCCGACCAGGACCGCGGGCCGGCGGTCGACACCGGCCGGGAGCGCGAGGTGCCCGATCATCGTCAGGCCGTCGGCCGGGTACTCGATCGTGCGCGTTGTCACCGTCGTCATGAGCCTGGACTGTAGTGATCTCGAGCCCGGTCGGGCCGGTGTTCTGCCACTGGCAGAAGGCAGGCTTCTGGCGAATTCCGGACCCACCCCGTCACCGGGCCGTCCTCGCAGAGCATCGCGTCCGTGAACTCGAACAGCGTGTCACCGCGTGCGGGCCGACCGCGGCCCGGAGCAAGGTCCACAGTCCCCTTCCGGCCCCCGCCAGGACGGCGGACCCGCCCCAATAGGGCCTGACCAGAATCCAGTTCAGCCGCTCCGCGCGAGTCCGTGCCCTCCCGGACCCCAGCCGCGACAGCGACGAGTTACTTCGCAGCCTGGCTGGAAGCCACGACTTGTTTCCCGGCAAGCCCTTAGCGGCACTCCTCCGAACCCCGCCGTCCGGCGCCCGCGCACGGCGGCCTGAGTTCCGCACGGCAAGGAGCCGCCTTCCCCCCAGAGGCGTGATGTACCGGGTCGCGGCGACCTCTTTCAGCACTGTCCCAGGCCGTCCTTCTCTTCAACCTTGCTTTCCACGGCCAGCTTTGAAGAGGCGGCCTCCGGCATGAAGTGCGCCTCCGCCGCTACGGACGTGTCTCGACGGATATGTGCGGCCACAACGCGCCGAGGAAGTCCGCCGCGTGGAAGGCCGCGCCCGCGGAGGCGACGCCGAGCGTCCGGGTCCGCCCGGTGAGGACGCGGTCGACCGCCTCGACTACGAGCGGCGCGGTGACGGCGTAGATGTCCTGGCCCCTTGCCACGACGCGCCGTTCGACGTCGCCGCGACGCACGACGACATCGACGAGGAAGGTCTGCGCGGAGCGCCCGTGCTCGTCGGCCGCGACCGGTGCCGGGGTGTCCGGGGCCGACAGGTCCCCGGCCGCCTCGACGCTCATGTAGGTACGCACCTCGGGGATGGCGAGATGGCTGGGGAGGGTGACGACGTCGGCCATCGTGAACTCCCCGATGACCGGCCGGGGGCCCAGGGGGTCGGGGAAGGGCCACGTGAGCGTCGTCAGGTCGTCCCCGTGGTACTCCAGCCGCCCGTTGGTGTACCGCACGCGTCGGCCGCCGCGCCGCTCCCGGGAGACCTCGCCCGCGGCGCGTGTTCCGGCGGTCGGGTGCCAGCCGCTCAGCCCGTACGCGATGTGCGCCTCGTCGGCCTCGATGTCGTCGCCCAGCGCGGCGGTGGCCAGCAGGTCGCCGAGGCCGCCGTAGAAGGCCATCGCGGGCACGACCAGGGTTCCCGCGGCCCGGGCCCGCTCCGTGAAGTGGGCGAACGTATCGGCGTTGGCCTCGATCTCGGCCGCCACGTCCACGTACGGTATCCCCGCTCGCAAGGCGGCCTCGATCACGGGCGCGGCGGTCGTGGCGAAGGGACCGGCGCAGTTCACGACCGCGTCCGCGTCGGCGAGCGCGCGGTCGAGCGAGACCGGGTCGCCGACCGACGCCGGGCGGACGTCGAGTCCGGGCCGGGCCGCCGCCAACTCCTTCAGCTTGTCGGCGTCACGGCCGGACAGGACGGGGACGAACCCGCGCTCCACCAGCTCCGCCACAACGAAGCGCCCGGTGTGCCCGTACGCGCCGAACACCGCCACTGTGCGCTTCGGTTCCATCGTCTCTCCCCTGCTCCAACACGCTCGGACGCGCCCGGATGCCCGGACGTGCGGCCATGCGCCTGGCCGATCCAGTGCTCACATCCTGGCGAGGGGGTGACCCACGGACCAGTGTCCGGAACGACATGACCCGTACAATTCCGGACGTGAACACTGTCGCGCTGGCCGTCACCGACGGGATGCTGCACTTCGAACTGTCCGTGGCGCACGAGGTCTTCGGCTCCGCTCCGGACGATGTGACGGTTCCCTGGTACGACCTCGCCGTCTGCGGGTCGGACGCGGTTCGGTTCGGCCGGTTCCGGCTGGAGCCCGACCATGCTCTGGACCGGCTCCCGCACTTTGGCACGGTGATCGTCCCGGGCTGGGCCGACGTCGACGAGGACCCGCCCGCCGGCCTCGTCGACGCCGTCCGGGCGGCCCACGAGGCAGGCGCACGGGTGGCCTCCCTCTGCACGGGCGCGTTCGTACTGGCGGCAGCCGGTCTGCTGGACGGCCGCCGCGCCACGACCCACTGGGCGCACACCCGGGCCCTGGCCGACCGCTACCCGCGGGTGGAGGTGGATCCGGACGTCCTCTACGTGGACAACGGCAGCGTGCTCACCTCCGCGGGCAAGGCCGCCGCCATGGACCTGTGCCTGCACCTCGTCCGCCTCGACCATGGTTCGGCGGTCGCCAACGCCGTCGCCCGTCGCCTGGTCGTGCCGCCGCACCGGGACGGCGGGCAGGCCCAGTTCGTCACCACACCGGTGCCCGCCCCGGACAACCACCCGCTCGCCGCTCTCCTCCCCTGGGTGCTGGAGCGGCTGGACCAGCCACTGACGGTAGAGGACCTGGCCCGGCAGGCGGGCATGAGTTCGCGCCACCTGGGCCGCCATTTCCGGGCGGTGACCGGCACCACACCGCTGCAATGGCTGCTGACGCAGCGCATTCGTCGAGCCCAGGAACTGCTGGAGACCACCGACGCGGGCGTCGACACCATCGCGGCGGCCACCGGCATGGGCACCGCCACGACCCTGCGCCGCCACTTCAACCGCACGCTCGGCGTGCCTCCGGACACGTATCGCCGCACGTTCAGCGCACACCCGGCCCGACTCTAGAGCAACCAAAGGTTGCACATGTTGGAGAACAGGCCTACAGTGATACGCAACCAAAGGTTGCGAGAGAGCGGGTGAGCTGAGTGCGGACGGAGTACGGCAGCATCGAGCGGGAGATCCACATCGAGGCCACGCCCGAGGTGGTCTACAAGGTCATCAGCACGCCCGAGCACCTGCGGGAGTGGTGGCCGGACGAGGCCGTGCTGGAGCCGGTGCCCGGCGCCACCGGACACATCGTCTTCGGCGACAAGACCTCGCCCGAGGGGGTCGAGGTCCCCGTCACGGTGGTGGAGGCCGACCCGCCCCGGCGGTTCGCCTTCCGCTGGGTGTACGACGAGGGCGAGACCGCGACCCCGGCCAACTCCCTCCTGGTCACCTTCGACCTCCTCCCCTCCGGCACCGGAACGCTGCTGCGCTTCACCGAGACGGGGTTCCGGGAGAAGGGCTGGGAGGCGGCCGTGCTCGAGGAGCAGTACCGCGACCACGTCACCGGCTGGGACCACTTCCTGCCCCGCCTGGTCGCGTACTCCGCCCGGCTGGCGTCGACGCGATGAGCACCCCGGTGGACGACGAACTCTGGTCGGCGGTGGGCGACCCCACCCGGCGCCGGATGCTCGACCTGCTGCTGACGGCCGGTGGCGGCACCGCGACCACGCTGAGCGAGCAACTGCCGGTCACACGGCAGGCGGTCACCAAACACCTGGGCGTGCTCCAGCGGGTCGGACTGGTGCACGTCACCCCGTCCGGGCGCGAGCGCCTGTACGAGGTGGACGAGGCCCAACTCGCCCGCGCGACCGCGCAACTGGCGTCGGTCGGCGCCAGCTGGGACGCCCGACTGCGGCGCATCAAGCGCATCGCCGAGGCGATCCAGCGCGAGCGCCTCGAACAACCCCAACGACACGATCAAGACGGCTGACAGCGCCATTACGAGAGGGAGATACCGACATGGTGGACATCCTGCACAGGATCGGAGTCACAGCGTCCCCCGACGCCGTCTACGCAGCCCTGACCACGGTCGACGGGCTGGCGGGCTGGTGGACACAGGACACCGACGGCAACCCGGAGGTCGGCGGCGTGCTCCGGTTCCGCTTCGAGCCCGGCGGGTTCGACATGAAGGTCCTGGAGGCACAGCCGTGCGAGCGCGTGGTCTGGGAGGTCGTCGACGGTCCCGAGGAGTGGCTCGGCACCAGGATCCGTTTCCTGCTGAAGCAGGAGGACGACTACACGATCGTGCTGTTCAGCCACGAGGGCTGGAAGGAGCCCGTGGAGTTCATGCACCACTGCACCACCAAGTGGGCGACCTTCCTGATGAGCCTCAAGAACCTCGTCGAGACGGGCAAGGGAGAACCCGCCCCGCACGACATCAGGATCAGCAACTGGCATTAGGCCCGGGGTGAGCGCCTCCCCCGGCCGCGGCGTTTCGGTGACCGTGACCGTGCAACTCGGTGGTGACGGCGGCCGCGGAGCCGTATCGCACGAGGAGGCAGTGATGGATCATTCCCGGGTTCCCGTACTGGAGGCGTTGGAGGAGTTCCGGCGTCGTGGTGACGTGGTGTACGGGCCGCCGGGGCACAAGCAGGGGCGGGGGGCCGATCCCCGGGTCGTCGATGTCGTGGGTGAGGGCGTGTTCGCCTCGGACGTGCTCTCCCTCAACGGGCTGGACGACCGCCGCCAGTCGCAGGGGGTCGTCCAGCAGGCGGAGGAGTTGATGGCGGACGCGGTCGGCGCCGAGCGGGCGTTCTTCTCCACCTGCGGCAGTTCCCTGTCGGTGAAGACCGCGATGCTGGCGGTGGCCGGGCCGGGCGAGAAGCTGCTCATCTCGCGCAACGCCCACAAGTCGGTGATCGCCGCCCTGATCGTCAACGGCGTCGAGCCGGTCTGGGTGCATCCGAAGCTGGACGCCGAGCGGCACCTGGCGCATCCTCCGGAGCCCGACGACGTGCGGCGGGCACTGCGGACGGCCCCGGACGCGAAGGGCGTCCTGCTGATCACGCCGACCGACTGGGGGTCCTGCGCGGACATCCGCGGGGTCGCGGACGCCTGTCACGAACGCGACGTGCCGCTCATCGTCGACGAGGCGTGGGGAGCCCATCTGCCCTTCCACCCCGATCTCCCGGCGTGGGGCATGGACGCCGAGGCGGACCTGGTGGTCACCAGCGTCCACAAGATGGGCGGTGCCGTCGAGCAGAGTTCCGTCTTCCACCTCCAGGGCGACCGGATCTCCCCCGAGGTCCTCAAGCAGCGCGAGGACCTGCTCGGCACCACCAGCGCCTCCTCCCTGGTGTACGCGACGCTCGACGGCTGGCGCCGTCAGATGGCCGAGCGGGGGCAGGAGCTGATGGGCGCGGCGCTCGCCCGGGCCGCCCGGATCCGCGCGGCCGTCGACGACCTGCCCGGGCTGCGGCTGATGGGTGAGGAGATCGTCGAGGCCGGTCTGGCGGCGGAAGTGGACCGGCTGAAGATCACGGTCGACGTGCGGGACCTGGGCATCAGCGGCATGCGGGCCACGGAGTGGCTGCGCGCCCACTGCCATGTCGACTTCGGGGCGTCCGACACCTGTCGGCTGAGCGGGACCATCACCCACGCGGACGACGACCACACCGAGCACCTGTTCGTCGACTCGCTGCGCCGACTCGTCGAGAACGCCGACTCCATCGAGCCCGGCCCTCCGGTACGGCTCCCCGATCCGCCCAGCAGTCTGGAGCTGGAGCAGGCCATGCTGCCCCGCGACGCCTTCTTCGCCGCGGCGGAGCACGTGCCCGCCGAGAAGGCCGTGGGGCGCGTCGCCGCGGAGATGATCAGCCCGTATCCGCCGGGCGTGCCCGTCGTGGCGCCCGGCGAGGTCATCACGGAGACCGTCGTCGAGTACCTGCGCAGCGGCGTCGAGGCGGGCATGCTCCTCCCCGACGCCGCCGACCCCACCGCCGAGACACTGCGGGTGACGGCCGCGTAGGGGCCGCGGCACTCGGCCGTCTGAACGGGCGCGGCGCACGGGCCGTACCTCAGGGTGGATCACGTCGAGAGGCGGTCGTGGACCGGGGTCGCGGGGCGGTGCCGTCCCGGGCCCGTGCACGGCGGCACACACATCCCCTGGAAGGGACTCCCCGCATGACCAGCGCACCGTTTCAGCCCGCACCCGCCCGGCCCGAGCCCACCCGGCCCGACCCCGCCGGGCCCGCGTCCGCACAGCCGTCGTCGCGCCCGGCGCGGCGGGCCGTCATCGCGGCGGCCGGGGCCGCGGGCATCGCCGCCGCGCTCACGGCGTGCGGGTCGGAGGACGACAGCGGGGCCGGGACCGGCACCGAGGTGGACGCCGGGGCCGGATCGTCGCAGTCCGGCGGCGAGGGCGGGGCCGCGGGCGGCACGGTGATCGCCAGGACGTCGGAGATTCCCGAGGGCGGCGGGAAGGTGATCGGTGACGTGGTCGTCGTCCAGCCGACGGCGGGCGAGTACAAGGCGTTCTCCTCCAAGTGCACCCATCAGGGCTGCGCGGTGAAGGACATCACGGACGGCGTCATCATCTGCCCCTGCCACGACAGCCGGTTCTCGGCGGCCGACGGAAGCGTCCAGAAGGGCCCGGCGACCCAGCCGCTGGCGGCCGCCGAGATCACCGTGGACGGGGAATCGATCATGCGGATGTAAGCGACCACGCTGCCCTCAGCGGCGGCGCGGGCGCTTCAGACAGCCCAGCACCTCGTCGGTGGTGGCCAGGGTGGCGACCAGGGCGAGGGTGTGCCGGATCATCGCGGCGGTGTACTCGGCGGGCACCCCGGCCACGGCGTCCGTCGGGACGACCGCCGTGTAACCGAGGTTCACGGCGTCGAACACGGCGTTGGGCACGGCCACGTTGGCCGAGACACCGGTGACGATCAGGGTGCGGCAGCCGAGGTTGCGCAGCAGGGCGTCGACACCGGTGCCCTGGACGGGCGACAGGCCGTGCAGCCGCCGTACCACGAAGTCCTCCTCGGCGACCTCGATGGGGGCCGCCACCCGGACCGCCGTGGTGCCCGCCAGCTGCTGGACGGGCAGCCGTTCGGCGGCGCGGAAGAGGCGGGCGTTGCGGTTGGCGCCCCGGCCGTCGGGGCGGCGTTCGGCGATGGCGTGGACGACCTGGACGCCGCTCTCGTGCGCCACGGCCACCAGCCGGGCGACATTGGCGAGCGCGCCGGAGGACCGCGCCTCCCGGGCGAGTTCGGGCAGCGCGCCCTGCGGCCCCACGACCCCCTGCTGGCACTCGACGGTGAGCAGCACCGTGGCGGCGGGGTCGAGCAGTTCGGCGAGCCGTGCGGACGACGGCATGGCACCCTCCCTTGTCAGCGGCGCCGGGCGGGCGAGGGTAGCCGCCATTGCGTACGGAGGGAAGCCGGGTCATGCTCTCCCCACGAACCGACGAGTTGACGGGCCGTCAGTAACCAGCTGGGCTGACTTGTCAGAGACCAACCGGGCTGACGAACCGCCGGTCGTCCTGAAGTCGCCGTGGAGGGAACCGCATGGCCGTCACCAAGCGCCGGGGCCGGAAGATCATGATGTCATCCGAGGAGCTGGACGCGTTCCTCACCACCGAGCGCACCTGCCGGGTGGCCACCGTCTCCGCCGACGGCACCCCGCACGTCAGCCCCCTGTGGTTCGTCTGGGACGGCACCTCGCTGTGGCTGTACTCCCTCACCCGCAGCCGCCGCTGGGCCGACCTGCGCCAGGAACCCCGGGTCGCCGTCGTGGTCGACGCCGGGCACGGGTACGACGAGCTGCGCGGCGCCGAGCTGTCCGGCACCGTCGAGTTCGTCGGCGAGGCCCCGCGCACCGGCGCCCCGCACCCCGAACTCGCTGACGTGGAGCCGGTGTTCGCGCGCAAGTACTTCGCCATCGACGAACTCCCGCACGACGGCCGCCACGCCTGGCTGCGGCTGACGCCGGACGCGATCAGCTCGTGGGACTTCCGGAAGCTGGCCGCCCGCTAACCCCGGCGGCACCCGGAGCCCCGGCGGCACCCGGAGCCCTGACGGCACCCGTAGCCCCAGGGACACCCGTAGCCCTGACGGCACCCGTAGCCCCAGGGACACCCGAAGCCCTGACGGCACCCGAAGCCCCAAGGGCACCCATAGCCCCAGGGACACCCTGAGCCCCGATCGCCCCCATAGCCCCAGCGGCCCCCGTTACCCCGGCGTCCCCCGCGTCGATCCCCTCCGCCGCCACCCGCAGCGCCCGCACCGCCGCCCGGATCGACGGGCGGCGGTCGGCGTCCGCCCGCCAGACGACGTAGACATGGCGGCGCACCCGCGGGCGCAGCGGGACCGTGACGACCCCGGCGGGCAGCGGGTGGCGGCCCAGCAGGGGCGCGACGAAGACGCCGAGCCCGGCCGCGACCAGGCCGAGCTGGGTGTGGGTCTCGGCGGCGCGGTGGCCGAGGATCGGCTCGATGCCGCGCGAGCGCAGCGTGAAGACCAGCCACTCGTGGCAGAACTCGCCCTCGCCCCAGGTGATCCACTCGTCCCCGGCGAACTCCTCCAGGTCCACCTCCTCCCGCCCGGCGAGCGGATGGCCGACCGGCATCGCCACATCGGCCGGGTCGTCCAGGAGCGGCGCCTTGACCAGACCGTCGGGCAGCGGCATCGGCTTGTTGTACCAGTCCAGGACGACGGCGAGGTCGAGGTCGCCGCGGACCACGCCCGCGATGCCGCGTTCCGGCTCCAGTTCGCAGGAGCGCAGCCGCAGCGCGGGGTGCTCGGCGCGCAGCGCGGCCAGCGCGACGGGGAACAGTCCGCGCGCGGCGGTCGGGAACGCCGACAGCCGCAGCTCGCCGACGACCTGCCCGCGCTGTGCCTCCAGATCCGACTGCGCGATCTGGACCTGCGACAGGATCCGCGCCGCGTGCTCGGCGAGCAGCCGCCCCGCGTCGGTGAGCCGCACGCCCCGGCCGTGCTTGGCGAGGAGACGCTGGCCGACCTCCCTTTCCAGCTTGGCCAGTTGCTGGGAGACGGCGGAGGTGGTGATGTGCAGCCCCTCGGCGGCGCCGCTGACCGAGCCGTGCCGGGCGAGGGCGTCCAGGGTGCGCAGCCGCTCCAGGTTCAACATGTAAGCGATGCTACGAGATACTGCGCTCCAATTCTCGCTTGTTCTACGAGATCGTCTGCCCCATCGTTGCGTCCATGACCACCGCGACCACCTCCGCACACCGGGCCACCGCCCAGCCCGAGCCCACTCCCGGCCCCCGTCCCCGCCTCGACTGGCGGCTGCGGCTGGGCGCCCTCTCCCTGGTCTGGGGCTTCAGCTTCCTGCTGATCAAGGTCGGCACCGGGGCGTACGCCCCTTTCCAGGTCACCCTCGGGCGGCTGGTGTTCGGTACGGCGGTGCTCGCGGCGGCCCTGCTGGTCAAGCGCGAGCGGCTGCCGCGCGGGGCGCGGACCTGGGGACATCTGGCGGTCGCCGCGTTCTTCCTGAACGCCCTGCCGTTCTCCCTGTTCGCCTACGCGGAGCTGACCATCCCGTCCACGCTGGCGGGCATCTGCAACGCCACCTCTCCTCTGTGGGGCATGGCCCTTTCCCTGGTCGCCCTCTCCGAGGACCGGCCCACCCGGCTCCGGGTCGCCGGACTCGGCCTGGGCTTCCTGGGCGTCCTGACCGTCCTCGGCGCCTGGCAGGGCTTCCGGGGCCTGGACGGGCCGGGCGCCGCGATGGCCCTGCTCGCCTCGCTCAGCTACCCGATCGGCTGGATCTACGTCCGCCGCACCCTGGCCGGGGTGAGCCACTCCCACCTGTCCATGACCGGCGCCCAACTGCTGCTGGCGACGGTCCAGCTGGCCGTCGTCACCCCGCTCTTCACCGACCTGCCGAGCCGGTTCCCCGTCCTGCCGCTGCTCGCGATCGCCGCCCTGGGCGCCCTCGGCACGGGCATCGCGATGCTCGTCCAGTACGGTCTGGTCGCCGAGGTCGGCCCGACCACGGCCCAGACGGTCACCTACTTCGTCCCCGTCATCGCCACGGCCGCGGGCATCGCCCTCCTCGGCGAACCGCTGACCTGGTCGACCCCGGTCGGCGCGGTGATCGTGGTCGCGGGGGCGGCGCTGACGCAGATACGGATGCGACCGTAGCGCCGTGTCGCGGGGGATCGTAGCGCCCGGGCCGGGCGCGGGGCCTTGAGTCCCGTAGGCCGCGAGCCCCTGCCGCCGGCCCGCTCGCCCCGGCGTGTGCAAAGGCGCAGACCGCACCCCTGCCCGCGCCGCAAATCCACCGAAGCCCCGCAGACCCCCTACACCCTGCTCCGCCCCGGCCCCCACCCCCCGACCGCCGAAGCGATCGCGTCGGCCAGCGGCCCGGTCTCCGCCTCCGTCAGCGTGGAGACGGTGACGCGGATGCCGGGCGGCGCGTCGAGGCGGAAGCGGGCGCCGGGGGCGACGGCCCAGCCCGAGTGCAGCAGGCGGGCCACGGCACCGGTCTCGTCGGGCACGGGGATCCACACGTTGAGGCCGCTGCGCCCCTGGGCGGGCACCCCGCGCCGGGCCAGCGCCGCGATCAGCGCGTCCCGCCGACGGCCGTACGCCGCCGCCACCGCCCGCGCGTCCACCGCGCCGACGGCCCACAGCCGTGCCACCGCCCCCTGGGTGATCCGGCTGACCCAGCCGGGGCCGAGCCGCTGCCGTCCACGCACCCGGTCGAGGGTCTCCGCGTCCCCGGTGAGCACGGCGAGCCGCAGGTCGGGCCCGTAGGCCTTGGCCGCCGAGCGGACGAAAGCCCAGTGGCGGGTGCCGCCCGCCAGGGGATGCAGCGGCAGGTCGACGATGCCGTGCCCGTGATCGTCCTCGACGAGGAGCGTCTCGGGGTACTCCAGGAGGACCGAGCGCAACGCACGCGCGCGTGCGCCGCTCACCGCCGCCCCGGTCGGGTTCTGCGCCCGGTCCGTGACGATCAGGGCGCGCGCCCCGCCCGCCAGGGCGGCACGCACGGCGTCGGGGAGCGGCCCGTCGCCGTCCAAGCCGACCGGACGCGTACGCAGTCCGAGCGCCGGGACGAGGTCCAGCAGTCCGCCCCAGCCGGGGTCCTCGACGGCGACCGTGTCCCCGGGTCTCAGATGGGCGGTGAGCACCCGCTCGATGGCGTCGAGCGAGCCGGAGGCCACCGTCACCGGCCCGTCCGGCACGCCGCCCGCGTCCAGGTCGGCCCTCGCGAGCCGGGCCAGTTCGGGATCGACCGGGGCGGCCCCGTACAGCACCGGCTCCCGGTCGCCGCGCTCGGCCGCCGCCGCGAAGGCCGCCGCCAGCGACGGCAGCAGCGCCGGGTCCGGATTGCCGTCGGACAGGTCGCGCACGCCTTCGGGCACGTCGACCCGGATCTCCTCGCGCCCGGTGGTGGCCGGTTTCGCCCGGATACGGCTGCCCCGGCGCCCGGCGGTCTCGATGACCCCGCGCTCCCGCAGGGTGCGGTACGCGGCGGCGACGGTGTTCGGGTTCACCCCGAGCCGCTCTGCCAACTCCCGCATCGGCGGCAGGTGTTGCCCGGGTTCGAGGTGCCCCGAACCCACCGCGCGCTCCACGCTGGCGGAAATCTCCGCTGCACGCCGCCCACTGATCGGATAATCTTCTAGCACAAAGCCAATTATGCACTAATGCAATGGAGAGCGCCATGCAGGGGACCCGGGAGCCGCAGTCGCGGCCCGCCGCCTACACACCGACCGACCGCACCGTCCCCACCCGCTCGGCCGACCGCGCCTCCTACGACAGGGAGCTGGTGCACGCGATCCTCGACGAGGGCTACGTCTGCCACCTCGGCTTCGTGCGCGACGGCACCCCGGTCGTCCTGCCCACGCTGTACGGCCGGATCGGCGAGCGGCTCTACGTGCACGGCTCGACCGGCTCACGCCCGCTGCGGATGACGGGCAAGGCCGACCCCGGCCTCCCGGTCTGTCTGACCGTCACCCATGTCGACGGCCTGGTACTGGCCCGCTCGGCCTTCCACCACTCCATGAACTACCGCTCCGTGGTGGTGCACGGCATCGCGCACGACGTCACCGACCCCGACGAGAAGCGCACCGCCCTGGACGCGCTGGTCGACCAGGTCGTCCCCGGCCGCTCGCGTGACTCCCGGCCCGCCGACAAGAAGGAGCTGGCCGCCACCGCCGTCATCCGCCTCGACCTCGACGAGGTCTCCGCCAAGCTCCGCACCGGCGGCGCCAACGACGACCCCGGGGACCTCGCCCTCCCCCACTGGGCGGGCGTCCTCCCCCTGCGCAAGGGCTACGAGGCCCCCGTCCCCAACGCCGACCTCGCCCCCGGCGTCGACTTCCCCGACTACCTGGCGGCGATGACCAGCTGAACTGCGTACCCGGCGGCGACCAGCTGAACCGCGTACCCGGCGGCGATGACCGCTGAAAGCGCACGGCGCCCCGGGACCGTCCACCGGACCCGGGGCGCCGTACGTCGGCCTCAGCCCTCCCGCGCCCCGCGCGCCTCCGCCACGGCGAGCCCCGCGACCGAGCCGAGCAGCAGCAGGGTGCCCATGAGCGTGGCCGCGGTGAGCCGCTCACCGAGCAGACCGACGGCCAGCACCGCCGCGCTCACCGGCTCCAGCAGCATGATCACGGACACCGTCGCGGACCGTACGACGGCCGCCCCGGCGAAGTAGAGCGCGTACGCGAGCGCCGTGGGGACCGCCGCGATGTACGCCAGCAGCCACAGCAGCCGCTGCGGATCGGCGGTCTCCGGCACCAGCCCCTCCGCCAGGGCGAACGGCAGCAGACAGGCACTCGTCACCGCGAACGCCCATACGGTCGTGTGCGCGGAGTCCGTGGCCCCGTCCCGGCCCCACCAGCGGGTCAGCAGGGTCATCGCGCTGTACCCGGCGGCGGACAGCAGCGCGAGCAGCACCCCCGACGGCCGTACGGTCGCGGCACCGTCGCCGACGACCAGCACCCCGAGTCCGGCGAGCGCCCCGAGCACGGCGAAGGCCCCGGCCCGGCCGAGCCGCTCCCCCATGGTCAGCCGCGCCCCGAGCGCGATCAGCACGGGCCCGGCGCCGAGCGTGACCACGGTCGCCACGGCGAGCCCGGTCGCCGACACGGCGGCGAAGTAAGCCGTCTGGAAGACCGCGAGGCCCAGACCGGTGGCGCCGATCCGCAGCGCCGTACGACGGCCCGACCGCGGGGCCGCGACCGTGCGGGCGCCTCGCGCGCGAGGGGTCAGCAGCCGGGCGGCGGCCAGCAGCGCGAGCCCGGCCGCACAGCGCCAGAAGGACAGGGCGACGGAGCCCATGTCACTGGTCCGGTAGACCAGTGCGGCGGCGGCGCCCGCGGTGCCCCAGGCGGCGCCGGCGACGATCAGATAGAGCAGGCCTCGCCCGACGGGCAGGCCGGAAGCAACAGTGGACACGTGTTCTCTCCGCAGTGCGCGAGATGCGCGGAAGTTCGGCGAAGGACCGCCGCCCGACGGCGGGGTCCGCGGACTTCGTCTGCGGGCAGCACGGCGCGTCCCGGCGGTGGTCGGGGAGTCGATCCCCGGTCACCGGGCGTCAGCCGTGAAGGACCGCCCGCCTCAGGCGGCCGGGGGCGGGAGAACGCGTGCGTCCGAATGCATGATCGACACCTTAGACCGCCGTGCCCCTCGTCGCCACATCCCTTTCCGCGCCGCCCGCGGCGACCGGCTCCGGCGCCGCCCTCGCGGGCGTCGAGGACTGCGCGATGTACGCGCCGACCAGCACGAACGCACCGCCGATGAGCTGCGGGGCGGAGAGGTGCTCACCGAGCAGGATCCAGGCCAGGACGGTCGCGACGACCGCCTCCAGACAGGCGACGACCCCGGCGACCTGCGGTGAGAGCCTGCGCACGGCGACCACGCCGGTGACATAGGCGACGACGGTGGCGATCAGCACGATCCACGCCAGCAGCAGCACCGCCGGGACCGAGGTGCCGTCCATGGACGCGCTCTCGCCGAGCACCGCCCAGTCCATGCCCCACGGCCGGGCCACCAGGGTCAGCACGGCGGCGCCGACCAGCAGGCCGTAGGCGATGACCCCGAGCGGGTCGGGCGCGTCGGCGCCTGAGTCACTGCCCTGGTCGGACAGGACGAAGTAGCCGACCTGGCAGCAGGCCGCCCCGAGGGCCAGCAGCAGCCCGAGGGTGTCGAAGCCGAGACCGGCCCAGACCTCGACGACGCAGGCCAGGCCGCCGACCGCGAGGACCACCCCGACCGCGGCGGCGCGGGTCACCGGCCGCCGCTGCACGAACCGCACCCAGCCGAGGACCAGCGCGGGCGCCAGGTACTCCACGAGCAGGGCGACGCCCACCGGGATCCGGGAGACGGCGGCGAAGTAGCAGGCCTGCACACCGGCGACGGCGAACAGTCCGAACCCGGCGAGCAGCGCGGGCCTGCGGCGCAGCAGCGCGCGGTGCCGCACCGCGACGGGCAGCATGACCAGGGCCGCGCCGGCCACCCTCAGCCACACCACGTGCAGCGGGTCGAGCCCCGCCTCGATCAGCGGCTTGGCCGCCACCCCTGAGCCACCGAAGGCGAGCGCCGACCCGAGCGCGAGACCGAGGCCGAGCCCCTTGCCAGGACTGCCCTGACTGCTGTTGGACGTATGCACCGGCACATGATGACAGGCGACGACAGGAGCGTCACCCCCGATGACACCTGTCTCAGCGACTGGACGCGTACACGCGCAGCCGCCGTTCGGGACCGGCCGGTCCCGAACGGCGCCTACCGACCGGCTCCCCGAACGGGCCGTACGACGACCTCACCCACCACGCCCCCGATCGCCCTGCGCAGCCCGCCGACGTCCACCCCGGCCCGCCCGAGGACCTCCACGGCGCGCGAGCGCGGCTCCGCGACGACCGCGGCCAGCAGATCGACACCCCGGGCCGGTTCGCCGTTCCGCCCGGCGGACCGCTCACGGGCCCGCTCCATCGCGCCGACGACGAGCGGTGAGCACCCGTCGGCCTCCGGGGCGGCGGGGGCGACGACGGGGACGGCGCCCGAGTCCTCGACCGAGGCCTGCCAGCGCAGCCCGTAGCCGATGCTGCGCTGCACGAGATAGCCGAGCAGCCGCGCGAGCTGCGGCCCGTCGTCGAAGAGGGCGCGCACTTCGGGGTCGTACTCCAGGAGCGAGTGCAGCAGGTGCGCCGAGTCGATCTGCCGGTCCCCGTCCCGCTGGGCCCGTCTACGGGCACCCGCCACCACCGCGGCCAGCTCCGCACTGAGCCTGGCGTCGTCGTCCGTGCGGTGGGCGCCCGGCTCGGCGGGCACCTGATGGGGGATCCGGTGTTGCACATCCCCTACCCCATCAGCCCCCGGAGATCGGGTCATCCCCGGCGGGATGCATCTTCGCGTCCCACAGAAAGGGGACATCCTCGGCCGACATCTCCTCCTTACGGATGAGATCAGGCCGAAACCGTCATAGGGGCGCGCGTCGCCTTGCCATGCGCCCGGCAGGCAACCGGCGTGTCCGGCGGTACGTCATTGAAGGGCGTGGACAGCGGTTGCTGGCTGGTCGCGCTTCCGGCGGTCGACGGCAGACAGTACGTGTACCGGGTGTACGCCCCGGAGGACGCGCTGCTCGCCGACCTGTTCTGGGAGGCCTGGCACTGCCACGACGAGAGCGCCTTCCCGCGCGCGTGGGACCTGTTCGACGCGGCGCTGATACGACGCGTCGGCTGAGGCGGCCCACGGCACCGAGAGCCGGTAGCCGCACTCATCTGACGCGTCGTCAGTATTGAACGTTGGAGCCCTCGCGGCTACGTTCCGCGACACCCGGCCCGAGAGGAAGAGGTGGCCGCATGGCCGAAGTCAGCGCACAGGCGCACATCGCCGCCCCGGCCGAGAAGGTGTGGGCCCGACTCGTGGACTGGCCCGCCCACGGCGACTGGAACGCGACCCACACCGGCTTCCCCAAGGGCGGCCCCGAGGTGCTGGAGACCGGCGCGGCCTTCGAGGAGAACATGAAGCTGATGGGCTTCCCGGCCGAGGTCGTGTGGACCGTCGAGGAGGTGGAGCCCGCGCGGGTGCTGGCCATCCGCGGCAAGGGCCCCATGTCGGTGACGGTCGCCACCCGCTACACCCTGACGCCCGACGACGGGGGCACGACGGTCCGTATCGACGGGGAGTTCACGGGCGCCGCGGTGTCCCTGATGGCGGGCAGGCTGAAGGACTCGGCGACGGCCGCCCTGAACGAGTCGCTGCGCAAGCTGGCCGCGCTGGTGACCTGAGGGCACCGCCACGCGCGCGTGGGCGCCCCCTGGCGTACACCAGGGGGCGCCCACTCCACGCGGCTCAGTCCTCGTCGGCGAGGATGAGGTACAGCTTCTTGCGGGCCTCGTTGATGACGGCGAGCGCCTTCTCGCGCTGCTCCTTGCTGCCCGTCTTCCAGACCTGGCCGAAGGCCTCCATCAGACCGAACCCGGCCTGGCGGATCTCCGTCAGGGCCTCCCAGTCGACGCCGCGCGAGGCCTCCTCCCAGGGCGCCTCCGGACCCTCCTCGGCCGCGGTGCGGCCCGTCTCGGTGAGCGAGAACAGCTTCTTGCCGCCCTCGGTCTCACTGGCGATCAGCCCCTCGTCCTCCAGCAGCTGGAGGGTGGGGTACACCGAACCGGGGCTGGGCTTCCACGCCCCGCCGCTGCGCTCGGCGATCTCCTGGATCATCTCGTAGCCGTGCATCGGCCGGTCCTTGAGCAGCGCCAGTATCGACGCCCGTACGTCGCCCCGCCGCGCCCGGCCCCGGGGTCCGCCGCGTCCTCGCCCCCAGGGGCCGGGGCCGAAACCCGGGCCGCCGGGCCCGAAGCCGTGCCCACCCGGGCCGAAGGGCCCGAAGGCCGCACGCCGTCCGTCGAAGCCGCCGCGACCGCCCTGCGCGAAGGGGCCGTGTCCACGCTCGTGTCCGTACTCGTGTCCATGGGGACGCATCGCCATCACTCCATCCATCGTTGATCCATCGCGATGTCTCAACGATATATCGGAATACTTCGCATGGCAAACACCCCGGTCAGGCCCCCCAGCTCCACTCCGCCACCTCGGGCATGTCGGTGCCGTGCTCGCGGATCCACGCGTGGTGGCGGGTACGGGCGTCGGCCATCTGCTGGCGCACCGCCGCGGCGCGGACCCTGAGGCCGGGGACCCGGTCGATGACGTCCATGACCAGGCGGTAGCGGTCGAGGTCGTTGCGGACGACCATGTCGAACAGTGTGGTCGTGGTCCCGGACTCCTTGTAGCCGCGCACGTGCAGGTGCGGGTGCCCGGTACGGCGGTAGGCGAGCCGGTGGATCAGCCAGGGATAGCCGTGGTAGGCGAAGATGACCGGCTTGTCGGCGGTGAAGAGGCCGTCGTACTCGAAGTCGGTCATCCCGTGCGGATGCTCCTCGCGCGGCAGCAGGGTCGTCATGTCGACCACGTTGACGACCCGCACCGCGAGGTCCGGCAGGTTCCGGCGCAGCAGCTGGGCGGCGGCCAGTACCTCCTGGGTGGGCACGTCACCGGCGCAGCCCAGCACCACGTCCGGTTCGCCGCCGTTCTCGGTCCCGGCCCACTCCCAGATCCCGGCGCCGCGCGCGCAGTGGGCGCGGGCCTGGTCCATGGTCAGCCAGTCGTAGCAGGGCTGCTTCCCGGCGACGACGACGTTGACGTAGTCGCGGCTGCGCAGCGCGTGGTCGGCCACGGACAGCAACGTGTTGGCGTCCGGCGGCAGATAGACCCGGACCACCTGCGGGCTCTTGTTGAGGACGTGGTCGACGAAGCCGGGGTCCTGGTGGGAGAAGCCGTTGTGGTCCTGCCGCCAGACATGGGAGGTCAGCAGGTAGTTGAGGGAGGCGATCGGGGCGCGCCAGGGCAGCTCCCGGGAGGTCTTGAGCCACTTGATGTGCTGGTTGACCATCGAGTCGACGATGTGCACGAACGCCTCGTAACAGGAGAACAGTCCGTGCCGCCCGGTCAGCAGATAGCCCTCGAGCCAGCCCTGGCACAGGTGCTCGGAGAGGATCTCCATCACCCTGCCGTGCCGGTCCAGGTGCTCGTCGACCGGCAGGGTGGCGTCCTGCCAGGCCTTGCCGGTGGCGCCGAAGACGTCCTGGAGCCGGTTGGACGCGGTCTCGTCGGGGCCGACCAGCCGGAAGTCCCGGCGGGCCGCGCTGTCCCGCATGACCTGTTCGAGGAGGCCGCCGAGGACCCGGGTGGGCTCGTGCAGGGTGACGCCCGGCTTGTCGACCGGCACGGCGAAGTCGTCGAGGGACGGCACCGGCAGGTCGCGGACCAGCAGCCCGCCGTTGGCGTACGGGGTGGCGCCCAGCCGTCGGGCGCCGTCCGGCACACAGGCCAGGACGTCCGCGACGGGCCGCCCGGCCGCGTCGAACAGCTCCTCGGGGCGGTACGAGCGCAGCCAGGCCTCCAGCTGCCGCAGGTGCTCGGGGTTCTCCCGGACGCCGGGCAGCGGCACCTGGTGGGCGCGCCAGGTGCCCTCCACCGGGTCGCCGTCGACCTCGGCCGGGCCGGTCCAGCCCTTCGGGGTGCGCAGCACGATCACCGGCCAGGGCTGCCGCTCGGTGGCCCCGCCCCCGCGTGCCGCGCGCTGGATCCCGGCGATGCGGTCCAGGGCCCGGTCGAAGGTCGCGGCGAGGTCGCGGTGCACCTGGGCGGGGTCGTCGCCGGCGACGTACAGGGGGTCGTGGCCGTAGCCGCGCAGCAGGGCGTCGAGTTCCGGTTCCGGCAGCCGGGAGAGCACCGTCGGGTTGGCGATCTTGTAGCCGTTCAGGTGCAGGATCGGCAGGACCGCGCCGTCGTGCACCGGGTCGAGGAACTTGTTGGAGTGCCAGGAGGCGGCCAGTGGGCCGGTCTCCGCCTCGCCGTCGCCGACGACACAGGCGACCAGCAGGTCGGGGTGGTCGAAGGCGGCGCCGTAGGCGTGGGCCAGGGCGTAGCCGAGTTCGCCGCCCTCGTGGATCGAGCCGGGCGTCTCCGGCGCGACATGGCTCGGTACCCCGCCGGGGAAGGAGAACTGCCGGAACAGCCGCGCCATCCCCTCGGCGTCCCGCGACACGTCCGGGTAGGTCTCGCTGTAGCTGCCCTCCAGCCAGGAGTTGGCCACCACGGACGGTCCGCCGTGCCCGGGTCCCCACACGCACAGCGCGTCCAGGTCACGCGCCCGGATCACCCGGTTCAGGTGGGTGTGGACGAGGTTGAGCCCGGGTGAGGTGCCCCAGTGGCCGAGCAGCCGCGGCTTGATGTGGTCGGGCCGGAGCGGCTCGGTGAGCAGCGGGTTGGCGAGCAGGTAGATCTGGCCCGCTGCCAGGTAGTTGGCCGCCCGCCAGTGGGCGTCGAGTCGGCGCACTTCGTCGTCGGTCAGCACGGTTCGGCTGTCCTGGTCGTCTGCCGTGGGCATGGATGAAGCTCCGTCGGTCGTCGTCGAGATGAGTCGTCGGGCGCTTGCCGGGAACACTGCCCCGCACCAGGGATGGGTACCAGCACCTCCCCGGCCGCTATCCGCCCGAGGCCACCGAATTCCGCTCGGGGGCATGGGCCGCCACGGGGTGCCCCCGAATCCGCCGGTCACGCCACCCGCGCCGCACCACGGCCGCCAGTGGCACGGCCTACAACGGCCTACGACGGTCGCCCTCCCTCCTCAGGCACGACCGCGGGCCACGGCCACGCCACCCCTCGGGCAGCACGGCGACCGGCACCGGTGGCACCTCCGCCAGCACCCCCGCCCCGAAGGAGCGCGCCCCGTCACGCCACCCGCTGCGGCACCACCACGACCGGGCAGGCCGCATGGTGCAGCACCGCGTGGGCGACCCGGCCGAGCTGGAGCCCGAAGCGGCCGCCGCGCCGCCTGGCCCCCACGACCACCAGCGCGGCGTCGTGGGAGGCGTCGACCAGGGCCCGGCGGGCGTGGCCCTCGACGGTGCGCCGGATCACCCGCACGTCGTCGCCCGTGTCCCGCAGCGCCTCGTCCAGCGTCAGGGCGGCCTCCTCCTCGTACGCCGGTCCCGCCGGTCCTCCGGCGCGCAGCGGGTTCCCGGTCGTGTCCCGGACGGGGCGCCGCCAGGCTCGTACCGCCTCGAGGGGTGCCCCGCGGAGCCGGGCGGCCTCGACGGCGTAGCGGACGGTCGCGGCGGTCTCGGCGCCCTCGCCGACGCCGACCACGATCCGGCCGCCGGTGGGGGTGGCGTCGCCGCCGCGCACCACGATCACGGGGCAGTGCGCGTTGGCGGCCACCGTCACGCTGACGGAGCCGAGCAGCGCCCCGGCGAAGCCGCCGTGGCCGCGGGTGCCGACGACCACCGCGGTGGCCTGCCGTCCCTCCCGGACGAGCGCGTACTCCGGTTCCTCGGACACGACCTCGACGGTCACCTTCAGGTCCGGCTGCCGGTCGCTCGCCCGGCGCCCGGCGACCTCCACGACATCGTCGCCGCGCGGCCGGACGTGGGAGGCGTGGTACCCGGGTGCGGGTCCCTCGTAGCGCTCCCAGAGCGAGGCGTACACCACCCGCAGGGGGACGCCGCGCCGGGCGGCCTCGTCGGCCGCCCAGTCCACGGCCCGCAGGCTCGGCTCGGAACCGTCTACGCCGACGACCAGCGGGAAGTCCACGGCGGTCACCCCCCGGCGCCCATGTCGAAGACGATCCTGGCGCGGACGTCGCCGCGCAGCACGTCCTCGATGGAGTCGTTGACGGTGCTGAGCGGGCGGCTCTCGCGGACCACCCGGGTGCGTCCGGCCGCGTGCAGCTGGAAGACCTCGGCGAGGTCCTGCCGGGTCCCGACGATGGAGCCGATGACCGAGGTTCCGTTGAGGACGGTGTCGAAGATCGGCACCCGGACCGTGCCGTGCGCGGGCAGCGCCACCATGACGAGCTTCCCGCCGCGCCGCAGTCCGGCGTACGCCGCCTCGAACGCGGCCTCGTTGACCGCCAGCGCGATCGCGGCGTGCGCTCCGCCGTGCTGCCTGAGCACCTCGGCCACGTCGTCCTTGCGGGCGTCGATCACGAAGTCGGCGCCGAGTTCGGCGGCGAGTTCCAGCTTCTCGTCGGTGACGTCGATCGCGGCGACCGTGGCCCCGGCGATCTTCGCGTACTGGAGGGCGAGGTGCCCGAGGCCGCCCACGCCGGAGATCGCGACGAGCTGCGTGGGCTGCACCCCGGCGACCTTGAGCGCCTTGTACGTGGTGACTCCGGCGCAGGTCAGCGGCGCCGCGTCGAGGGCGGAGACGCCGTCGGGCACGGGCTGGGCGAAGTCGGCCCAGGCAAGCATCTTCTCGGCGTACCCGCCGTCGCAGCCGTACCCGGTGTTGATCTGCTGCTCGCACAGCGTCTCCCAGCCGGTACGGCAGTGCTCGCACCGGCCGCAGGCCCGGCCGAGCCACGGCACCGCGACCCGCTGGCCGACGGAGAGGTGCGTCACGCCGTCCCCCAGGCGCTCGACCAGGCCGACGCCCTCGTGGCCGGGCACGAACGGCGGGTTCGGCTTCACCGGCCAGTCGCCGTGCGCGGCGTGGATGTCGGTGTGGCAGAGCCCGGAGGCCTCCACCCGGACCAGTACCTGGCCGGGGCCCGGCTCGGGGTCGGGACGCTCCTCGATGACGAGGGGCTCGCCGAACGCTCGGACAACGGCTGCCTTCATGACGGGACTCCTTGCGTGATGGGGCGGGTCAGTGGTGCGCGACGACGGCGACGGGCGCGGCGGCGTGGTGCAGGACGGCGTGGGCGACGGCCCCGATGCGCGCGCCGAACCGGCGCCGCTTGATCCGGCGGCCGACGACCACCAGCGAGGCGGTGCGGGAGGCGTCCACCAGATGGTGGGCGGGTACCCCGACAACCGCTTCCTCGACCACCTCGACGTTCGGGTACTTGGCGCGCCAGGGCTCCAGTGCGGCGGCCAGCGCGACGGCCCGCTGCCCGGCGAGCAGCTGCTGGGTCTCGGGGCTGACGCTGAGGCTGTAGACCTCGTACGGCGACGGGCTCCAGCCGTGCACCACACGCAGGGTGGTGCCGCGTACGGCGGCGGCCTCGAAGGCGAACTGGAGCAGGGCCTCGTCCGCGCTGTCGACGTCGAGGCCGAGGACGACCGGCCGGTACGCGGTGGCGGCGGACGGGATGCCGGCCGGGTCCGGCTCGTGCTCGTCGGCGGCCTGTTCCCCGGCGCGGACCAGGACCACCGGCCGTTCGGCGTGCGCCACGACGGACAGGCCGACGGAGCCCACCATGAAGCCTCCGACGCCGCTCAGCCCGCGGGAGCCGAGCACCAGCAGTTCGGCGTCGCCCGCGACGCGGGTCAGCACCTCGGCGGGACCGCCGGGCACCTGTTCGGCCGACACCTGGAGACCGGGGTGGCGCAGCCGGAGGCCGTCCACCGCGTCCCGGGGGATGCGCTCGCTCCAGTGCTGCATGGTCTCGGCGCCCAGCAGCGGGGCCTGCGCCATCGGCTCCGGCACCGGCTCCCAGACGTGGACCAGCTTGAGCGGCAGATCGCGCAACTGCGCCTCACGGGCCGCCCACTCGGCGGCCGCCCGGCTCTCCGCGGATCCGTCGAGTCCGGTGACGACGATGCGCTCCATGGTTTTCCTCCCCTGACCTGGTGTGTGACTCCAGGATCAGGCGGGAGGAGGGGTGCGGTGCAGGGGCCGCAGGTCCCCGGCCGGGGCCGACCGGCCCCACCGGAGCGGGGGTGCTACTGCGCCGCCACCGGCGCCCGCCACACCAGGGTGGTGCCGCCACCGGGCGGGCTGCTCAGTTCGAGGTCGCCGCCGAGCTGCTGGGCGCGCTCGGCCATGTTGCGCAGTCCGCTGCGGCGCCCCTCGGCGGGGATGCCGACGCCGTTGTCCGACACGGTCAGGCGGACCTCGCGGCCGTCGGTCTCCAGCGCCACGTCGGCACGGTCGGCGTGCGCGTGCCGGGCGGTGTTGGTCAGCGCCTCGGAGAGCACGGCGACGACGTGGTCGGCCGTCTCGCGCCCCACATGGGTGTCGACCAGACCCTCCATGCGCAGGCTGGGCGCGAAGCCGAGCACCGGTGCCGCCTCGCCGACGACCCGCACCACCCGGGACCGCAGGCCGGGCCCGGCCGCCCCGTCGCGGGCCCGCAGCCCGAAGATCGTCGACCGGATGATCTTGATGGTCTCGTCCAGGTCGTCCACCGCGCGCACCACGCGCTGCGCGGCCTCGGTGTGCTCGATGAACCGGCCCGCGCTCTGGAGCGTCATCCCGGTGGCGAACAACCGTTGGATGGCCAGGTCGTGCAGGTCCCGGGCGATCCGGTCCCGGTCCTTCAGCACGGCGATCTGCGCGGCGTCCGCCCGGCGCTCGGCCAGCTCCATGGCGACCGCGGCCTGCGCGGCGAAGCCCTGCAACGGCTCGATCTCCTCCTCGGAGAACGGCTGCCGGTCCGACTCCCGCACCAGCAGGACCACGCCCTGCACCCCGCCCTCACCGGTGCCGACGGGGACGGCCACGGCCGGGCCGAGGCCGGTGAAGCGCGGCGGTCCGGCCGAGATGCGCTCGTCGTTGGAGGCGTCCCGGCTGATCACGGGGGCGGCTCCGGCGAAGGCCTCCCCCATCAGGGTGCCGCGCACCGGCAGCACCAGTCCCCGGTGCTTCTCCGACTCCTTGCCGACGGCGACCTCCACGGCGAGGGTGCCGGTGTCCTCCATAGGGACCGCGAACACGGCGAGCGCCGCGCCGGTGATCTCCGCCGCCCGGCCGGTGATCAGGCCGAGCACCTCCGCGCGTTCGGTGCCCGACATCAGCCCGTGGGTGATCTCGGCGTTGGCCTGGAGCCAGCGCTCCCGCAGCCGGGACTCCTCGTAGAGCCGGGCGTTGTCGATGGCGACCCCGGCGGCCACGGCGAGGGTCGCCAGGACCGACTCGTCCTCCTCGTCGAACTGCGCCCCGCCGCGCTTCTCGGTGAGGTACAGGTTCCCGAAGACCTGCTCGCGGACCCGGATGGGGACGCCGAGGAAGGAGTTCATCGGCGGGTGGTGCGGCGGGAAGCCGTACGAGGCGGGGTGGTCGGAGAGCTTCGCCAGGCGCAGTGGCTCCGGGTGCCGGATCAGCTCGCCGAGGATGCCGTGCCCCTCCGGGAAGGGGCCGATCCTGGCGATCTGCTCGTCGCTGACCCCGACGGTGTGGAAGTCCGACAGCCGCTTGCCGTCCGGTCCGATCACGCCCAGGGCGGCGTACTCGGCGTCGACGAGGACGGCCGCGGCCTCGACGATCCGGCGCAGCGCCTGCTCCAGATCCAGTTCACGGCCGACCGAGAGCACGGCCTCCAGGAGGCTGTGCACCCGGTCCCGGGTGCCGCGGGCGGCGTCGATGCGGGCCTGTAGCTCCTCGAGCAGCTCGTCCAGCCTGAGCTGCGGCAGCTGTACCCGCGCCTCCCGGGGCTCGTCGGAGCTTCCCACCTGTGCTTCCTCCAGATCGCGCGGCGCACCGAAGATGATGTGCCGATCAGAGGACACGTTAATGCGCGGACGCGAAAGAAGTTACTCCGCCGTCGGTCCGGCTCAGTGGCCGCCGCCGTTCTGCCGCAGCCGGTCCTGTGCCTGGGTGGCGATCACGGCCGCCTGGATGCGGCGCTCCACACCGAGTTTGGCCAGCAGCCGGGAGATGTGGTTCTTCACCGTCTTCTCGGCGAGGAACAGCTGCTGCCCGATCTGCCGGTTGGTGAGGCCCTCCCCGATCAGCGCGAGGATCTCGCGCTCGCGTCCGGTCAGGCCCGGCAGCACGTCGACCTCGGTCTCCTGCTCCTGGCCGCCGCGCAGCCGCGCCATCAGCTTGGTCGCGGCGCTGGGGTCGAGCAGCGACTGTCCCTTGGCCACCGTACGGACGGCGGAGACGAGGTCCGAGCCCTGGATCTGCTTGAGCACATAGCCGGAGGCACCGGCCATGATCGAGTCCAGCAGCGCCTCCTCGTCGTCGAACGACGTCAGCATCAGGCACGCCAGATCGGGCATCCGCGAGCGCAGCTCACGGCAGACGCTCACACCGTCGCCGTCGGGCAGCCGGACGTCCAGCACGGCGACCTGCGGGCGCAGCGCGGGCACCCGGGCGAGGGCCTGTTCCGCGGTGGCCGCCTCGCCGACCACGGTGATGTCCGGTTCGTCGTCCAGCAGGTCGTGCACTCCGCGGCGTACCACCTCGTGGTCGTCCAGCAGGAAGACCCGGATGGGGGTGCCGGGGCCGCTCTGCTCACTGTCCGCCATGAATGCGCTCCTGATTCCACTGTTCGACCGCGGTGCGGCGGGGGCCGCACCTTCTCCCCCATCCTGCCCGCACCCAGGGGCGAAGGGCCAGGGCCGATCGGCCCTGATCCGTGCGTGCGTCGCCGACGGGGGCCGTTCGGCCCTGGCGGACGGCGACCCGGACGTCGTTCCATGAGCCGGACCAAGCCCTCGGAGCAGCAGCCATGACCTTCGACCACGCCCGGACCGTCGCCGCCGGGCCCCGCCAGAGCATCGAACTCGCCAGCGCGGAGGCCCTGCGGCTGCTCGGCAGCGTGTCCCTGGGGAGAATCGTCTTCACCCGGCACGCCCTGCCGACCGTCCGGCCCGTCAACCACGTCCTCGACGCGGGCGACATCATCATCCGCACCCATGAGGGCGCGGCCCTGACGTCGGTGGCGCGCGGGTCCGACGGCCACGGCGTCGTCGTCGCCTACGAGGCGGACGCCATCGACCCGGACACCCATCTCGGCTGGAGCGTGGTGGTCACCGGTTACGCGTACCAGGTCACCGATCCGGTGGAGCTGGCCCGCTTCAAGTCCCTGCTCAGCCCGTGGGCGCCGCCGTCCCTGGACATGGACCACGCGGTGCGGATCCGCCCCGACCTGGTCACGGGCATCCGCCTCACGGCCCGCGACGGCGGGTGAGTGAAGGCCCAGTGGCGCGGCGAAGGGGGCTGGTCGGCCCACGCGGGACACGCGGTGCCGGGACAAGCTGAGGACAGCCGAACCCCTCGCCCAGGAGGCCCCATGAACACCCCGCCCACACCCAGCATGCTGCGGGCCCTGCCCCTGGAGCACCGCCAGCGGCTGATGCGGCTCGCCCACGAGGTGGCCTTCCCGCAGGGCACCCGCATCTTCCAGGAGGGCGGGCGCGCGGACCGGTTCTGGATCATCCGTACCGGCACCGTCGAACTCGACATGCACGTGCCCGGCCGCCGCCCCGCCGTCATCGAGTCCCTCGGCCACAACGAGCTGATCGGCTGGTCCTGGCTGTTCTCCCCGCACGTCTGGCACCTCGGTGCCGTCGCCACCTCCCCGGTCCGCGCCTACGAGTTCGACGCCACCGCGGTGCGCTCCCTGTGCCAGGACGACCCCGCCCTCGGCAACAGCGTCGCCCGCTGGGTCGGTGACGTCCTCGCCCACCGCCTCCGCTCGGCCCGCACCCGCCTCCTCGACCTGTACGCCCCCTACGGAGCGGGCACCGGCACCGGCTGAACGAGGCACCGGCACCGCGAACGAGTCCAGAACCACCGAATCGGCCATGGCCCGCCCCCGGGGGTGCGTGCCAGGCTCCGCCGGGCAGGCGGGGATTCGACGACAGGGCCTAGCGTCGGAGCATGCGAATTCGTGTCGTCGACGCTTTCACCGAGCGCCCCTTCTCCGGCAACCCGGCCGGTGTCCTGCTGCTGGACGCCTTCCCGGACGACGCCTGGCTCCAGAGCGTGGCGATGGAGGTGAACCACGCCGAAACCGCGTTCGCGCACCACCTCCCCGAGGGCGGCGACGCCGACTGGGCGCTGCGCTGGTTCACCCCCGCCACCGAGGTCGACATGTGCGGCCACGCCACCCTCGCCACGGCCCACGTACTGCACTCCACGGGCGCCCACCAGGGACCGGTGCGGTTCGCCACCCGCAGCGGCGTGCTCATCGCCACGCCCGGCGAGGACGGCTCGATCACCCTGGACTTCCCCACCGCCCCGCTCACCGCCGTCGACGTCCCGGACGGCGTCGCGGACGCGCTGGGCGCCGAGCCGCTCGCCGCCTACGACACCGGCCCGCACGTCGGCGACCTGCTGCTGGAGCTGGCCGACGAGCGGACCGTGCACGCGCTGCGCCCGGACCACAGGTCGCTGGCCGCCTACTCCGCCCGCGGCATCATCGCCACCGCCCGCGCCGAGGACCCGGCCCGCGGCTACGACTTCGTCTCCCGCTGCTTCTTCCCGAACGTCGGCATCGACGAGGACCCGGTCACCGGCAGCGCCCACACCGCCCTCGCCCCGCACTGGTCCGGGCGTCTGGGCCACCCCGACCTCACCGGCCTCCAGGCCTCGCCCCGCTCCGGCCGGGTCCGCACCGGTCTGCGTGGCGACCGCACCCTGCTGACGGGCCGCGCGGTCACGGTCATCGACGGCGAGCTGCACGCGTAGCCGACACGCAGCAGGGCGTACGAGACCGTCGTACGCCCTGCCCGGCCGCTCACGCCGTGGGCAGCCACCCCACCTTCCCTGCCAGCAGCCCGTAGCCGACGAACGCCCCGATGTCGAGCAGCGAGTGCGCGACGACCAGGGGCCCCACCCGCCCCCAGCGCCGGTACAGGTAGACGAACACCACGCCCATCACCAGGTTCCCGATGAACCCGCCGATGCCCTGGTACAGGTGGTACGAGCCGCGCAGCACCGAACTCCCCATCAGCGCGGCCCCCGGCGACCAGCCCAGCTGCCCCAGCCTGCGCAGCAGGTAGCCGACGACGATGACCTCCTCGACCACGGCGTTCTGGATCGCCGAGAGGATCAGCACCGGGTACTTCCACCACACCTCCGGCAGCGCCTCCGGCACCACCGTGAGGTTGAAGCCGAGCCCTCGCGCGGCCAGGTAGAACGCGATCCCGCTGCTGCCGATCACCGCGGCGATCACCGCGCCCCGCCCGAGGTCGAACCACGGCCGGGTGCGGTCGAAGCCGAGGGTGCGCAGACTGCGGCCCTCCCGCAGCAGGAAGTGCGCGACGAGCGCCACCGGCACCAGCGCCGTGGCGATCCCGAAGAGCTGCCAGGCGAGGTCCAGCCAGGGCCGCCCGGGCGCCGCCGAGGCGTTGAGGGTGGCCGCCTGGTCCTTGAGCCCGCCCGGCCTGGTCACCGACCCGACGAAGCTGATCAGGGCGGAGACTCCGCTCGCCCCCAGTGAGACGGCCAGCACCAGCAGCGTCTCGTCGCGCAACCGGCGCCGCGAGAGATCATCCCCCGGCAGTGATCCGGCCCCCGAAACCGCCTCCACCCGCACACCCGCCTCCGCTCAGACCGTCCGCCAGGCCCCCATCTTCGCCGCTCGCCCTCGCGTCGGCAGAATCGGGGGGCGACCCCGACGGATGGTCGCGGTGGCCCGGGTGGCGCGGGTGGCCCGGGTGGCCCGGGTGGCCCGGGTGGCCCGGGTGGCGCTCACCCCAGGGGCACCGGCTCCGGCAGCCCCACCGGCCAGGCATGCACCGGCTCCCCCACGTGCATCAGCTCGCAGTAGCGCCGGGTGGTCGCCGCCAGCGCGACATCCCGGGACAGCCCCGCCTCCAGGGCCCGGTGGAAGGTGGCGACCTGCCAGGACGCGCCGTTGAACCGGCGCCGGCAGCGCTGCTCGATCACCCCGAGGTACAGATCGCGGTCGGCGGGCTCCACGCCCCACGCGTCGAGGCCGACCTCGGCGAGCGGCAGCAGTTCGTCGAGCACCAGGTCCACCGCGTCGACCTCGGTCGTCCCGCCGTGGCGGCCGTGCCGGGGCCACTGGAAGCGGGCCTCGACGCCGTACCGGCACGCGGCGTCGAAGTTGGCGGCTGCCGCCTCGAAGGGCAGCCGGGTCCACACCGGCCGGGACTCCTCGGCGAGGGCCCGCACCAGCCCGTAGTAGAAGGCCGCGTTGGCGATGACGTCGACGATGGTGGGCCCGGCGGGCAGGACCCGGTTCTCGACGCGGA
The DNA here is from genome assembly GCF_018070565.1 of Streptomyces sp. B93. GTDB lineage: Bacteria > Actinomycetota > Actinomycetes > Streptomycetales > Streptomycetaceae > Streptomyces. Next base: position 18,440 of record NZ_JAGPXL010000048.1, on the reverse strand, counting down.
GATGGGGGACGCCGTCGGCGATGCCGTACACGGGCCGGTTCCACCGGTAGACGGTGCCGTTGTGCAGCACCAGCTCGGACAGGGCCGGGACACCGCCCGCGTCGATGACGGCCAGCGGGTCCTCGTCGTCGCAGATCGGCAGCAGGGCGGGGAAGTAGCGCAGGTTCTCCTCGAACAGGTCGTACGCCGAGGAGATCCACCGCTCCCCGAACCAGGTGCGCGGCCGTACGCCCTGGGCCTGTAGCTCCGGCGGGCGGGTGTCGGTGGACTGCTGGAACAGCGGCGGCCTCGACTCCCGCCACAGCTCACGGCCGAAGAGGAAGGGCGAGTTGGCCCCGACGGCGATCTGCGCGGCGGAGGCCACCTGCGCCGCGTTCCACACGTCGGCGAACCGGTCCGGAGTGACCTGGAGGTGAAGCTGCACGGAGGTGCAGGCGGCCTCGGGGGCGATGGACTTCGAGGTGCAGGTGAGGCGTTCGACGCCCGCGATGTCCAGGGCGAAGTCCTCGCCGCGGGCGGCGACTATCTGGTCGTTGAGCAGGGTGTAGCGGTCGACGTCGGAGAGGTTGGAGGAGACCAGGTCATCGCGGTCGAGGGTGGGCAGAATGCCGATCATCGCGATTCCCGCGGCCAGCTCCCCCGCTTTTCGGTCGGCATATGCCAGTGACGTACGGAGTTCCTCCGCGAGCTGATCGAATACCCGACCACCCAATCGATGTGGAGCTATGTTCACTTCCAGATTGAACATGGCGAGTTCTGTTTGGAAGTCCCGGCTGGCGATCCGTTCCAGGACTTGCGCATTCAACATTTTCGGCATGCCGTCGGGCCCGACCAGATTCAATTCGATCTCCAGACCCATGAGATTCCTGGGCCGGTCGAACCGTCCGTGCTCCAGCAGCCGGCCGAGTCCGTCGAGGCATCGCCGGAGCCTGTCGCGGTAGCGCTGCCGATCGGACAGGTCGAACGCGCCCGCCACGACCTTCTCCCCCATGGGGCGTCCCTCCTCGCACGGTGTCCGGGTCAGGGTGGATGATGCCCCGCCGAGGCGATCGATAACGTCCCCCGCCGATCGTCCGGCGCGCTACTGTGGTCCTCGCGGGCCCGGGACGAACGGTGGCACATTCATCCGGCAAGTTGCCCGATGAATTTTCCGGCCCCCCGAACCTCGTGAAAAACGCCGATGAGAATTAGCCTACCGCAGCGGCGAAGAATCCCGAGGTCAGCGCGGTACGACGGCCCCGGAAACGGGAAGTTTTCCGCGTATCGCCGACCGAATGAACCCTTGCCATACTCGGCGGAAACGACTAGACGAAACACAGCCTGAACACGTGTCGTATAAACTCCGCGAACAAGGCAGAAGGTTGGCGCCCGCGGTCACGGAGTCCTGCCGCCGATCAGTGGTACGGCGGACCGCACCCATCCCGCACTTCCCCCGACCCCGGCCCCTGCCTCCCTGACCTGGTGAGCTGACAGCGCCGTCCGCCCCGCCACCTCGCTCCACCGTGCCTGTCGAATGAGAGGCGACCCACCATGCCGCTGCATGTCCCCGAGGCTCCCGCGCCCGCGCTCCGCACCGTCCTCACGGCACTCGGTTCCCCCACCGCCGTGCGTGAGGCACGTACGCCCTCCCTGCGCACCGCCCAGGGCCCCGCGACACCAGAACTGCCGCTTCCGGTCCACGTACTGGACCGGATCTCCGCGAAAGGCACGCCCGCCACCCGGCTCGCCGGCTGGCGCTTCATGATCCGCTCCGGCGACCGCGCCCTGGCCGCCGCGGAAGCCATGCTGACCCCCGACGGCTGGGCCTTCTCACGCTTCTTCGAGGGCCCCTACGTCGCCTCCACCGAGCGCGCGCTGCGCCAGGCGGAGACCCTGCCGCAGCCGTACCAGCCGCGGCTGCTGTCCCTGCCCGGCCTGTACATGCTCGCCCTGTGGCTGCACGGCGACTGCGCCGCGGACGGCGCCGCCGGCCATCCCGCCGCCGCCGACCTGCTGGTGCCGCTCGCCCCCGCCCCGCCCGGCATCGCGGCCCACCGCCCGCACCGCGTCGCCGACCTGCTCCCGGTGCTCACCCACCGGGCGACACCCACCCCGCTGCTCGGCTCGCCCGCCTGAAGCCGACCGCGGTCAACCGAAGCCGACGCCGTACCCCGCCGCCGCGCCCCCACCGGGCCCGACGGCGGGGTACGGCGTCAGGGCGGCGATATGACTAGCCCCATCCGGCCACGGCGAACCACCCGAAGTGACCGTGCAGTTGGGATGAACCGTCCGCGTGGGTGACGCGTCCTGAACCTGTGAGAAGCGGTGCCGCGAAATGCCTGCGGATCGCCGCCGGTAGGGCAACACTGGGTTCCGACCGACTTATTCAACGGGGGCGGCCATGAACGAATCCATCGCACACCTCACACCAGACCGAGAGACCCCACCCATGTGCCAGCACCAGCCACCGTGCCCGTCAGCCGAGTCCGCCGACCGGGAGTCCGCCCGCCTCGTGGCGCACCACCCGGAACAGGGCTGGAGCCTGCTGTGCAACGGAGTCGTGCTTTTCGAGGACACCGGTGAGCTGCTGCCGGACGGCCGCATCATCGACCCGCACCGTCCGCTCCAGGTGATGACGGCAGCCTGAACACCACCGGGCGGGTACGCCGCACCGCCCGGGATCCTGAGGGGGCCGGCCCGCGGAGAACCACCGCGAACCGGCCCCGACGCGTGTCCGAGGCCGGTCACTGCGCGTAGCGGGTCCCGTACCCCCGCGAGCGGCCCGCCGCACACCCGCCCCGCCTCCCCGACGGCTCACCGGCCGCCTTATCGTGACCGCCATGCAGTCCTACACAATCGGCCAGGCCGCCCGTCTGCTGGGTGTCAGTCCCGACACGGCACGCCGCTGGGCGGACGCGGGCCGGGTGCCCACCCACCGGGACGACAACGGGCGGCGGTTCATCGACGGACGGGACCTCGCCGCGTTCTCCGTCGAACTCGCCAGGGCCGACAGCGCCGACGAGGACACGCCGTACACTTCGGCACGCAACGCCTTCCCCGGCATCGTCACCGCGATCAAGCTCGGCGATGTCGCCGCCCAGGTCGAGATCCAGGCGGGCCCGCACCGGCTGGTCTCCCTCCTCACCCGTGAGGCGGTCGAGGAGCTGGGTCTGGAGGTCGGCACCGCCGCCACCGCCCGCGTGAAGTCGACAAACGTACACATCGACCGCGCCTGACGCGCGGATCGGACGGACCCGCCCGTCCAGCCCGGACACCGATCGAGGCCCCTGTGACCCACCGCCCCGCACGCCGAACACGCCTGCCCCGCCGCACCCTCGCGGCGCGCACGGTCGGCGTCTCCGCCCTGCTGCTCCTGGCCGCCTGCACCGCCCCGCCGCCGCTCGACTCGGGGTTCGTCCCGCAGACGACGGTGCGGGTCTCGGGCCCGGTCACCGTCTTCGCCGCCGACTCCCTCCGGGAGCCCTTCGGCAAGCTGGGCGCGGAGTTCGAGAAGCGGAACCCGGGCGCCGAGGTCACCTTCCGCTACGGCGACAGCGCCGGCCTCGCCACGAGCATCACCGGCGGCGCCCCGGCCGACGTCTTCGCCGCCACGGGTCCCGGCACCATGGAGACCCTCACCGACCAGGACCTCACGGCGGGCCCGCCCGCGACGTTCGTCCGCAACGAGATACAGATCGCCACGCTGCCGGGCAACCCTCAGGGCATAGTCTCGCTGGCGGACCTCGCCAGGCCCGGCGTGAAGGTCGCGCTCTGCGACGAGACCGCGCCCTGCGGCGCCGCCGCCCAGCGGATCCTCACCCCGAACGGCGTCACCGTCGCCCAGCCGACCTACGCACCGGACGGCGAGCGCGCCCTGGCCGAGGTCCGGCGGAGAGAGGCGGACGCGGCCCTGGTCCACCGCACCGACATCCGGGCGTCCGGGGGCACGGTCGTCGGCCTGACGTTCCCGGAGTCGGCCCCGGCCATCGACAACCTCCCGATAGCCCGGCTCAAGCACGCCCCCCACGCCGAGGCGGCCCAGGCCTTCGTCGACTTCGTCCGCTTCCCCGACGGCCGCAAGATCCTCACGGACGCGGGCTACCTGGCCCCCTGACGCTCCTTGGGGGCGCGGGGAACCGCGCGCCCGGCCACGGCAGACCCGCAGCCGACGACGCACGGTCCCCCGCCGACCAGAACCTCAGTCCTCGTACGCGTCCAGCGGCGGGCACGAGCACACCAGGTTCCGGTCCCCGAACGCCTGGTCGATCCGGCGCACCGGCGGCCAGTACTTGTCCGCGGCCGACACCCCGGCGGGGAAGACGGCCTCGTCCCGGCTGTAGGCGTGCTCCCACTCCCCACCGACGGCCGCGGCCGTGTGCGGCGCGTTCCGCAGCGGGTTGTCGTCCGCGGACCACTCACCGGACCCGACCTTCTCGATCTCGCCCCGGATGGTGATCATCGCCTCGCAGAACCGGTCAAGTTCGACCAGGTCCTCCGACTCGGTCGGCTCGATCATCAGCGTCCCGGCCACCGGGAACGACATCGTCGGCGCGTGGAAGCCGTAGTCGATGAGCCGCTTGGCGACGTCGTCGACGCTCACGCCGGTCGCCTTGGTCAGCGGGCGCAGATCGATGATGCACTCGTGCGCGACCAGGCCGCCGGGGCCGGTGTAGAGCACCGGGTAGTGCGGCTCCAGCCGCTTGGCGATGTAGTTGGCGCTCAGCACCGCCACCTGCGTGGCCCGCTTCAGCCCCTCACCGCCCATCAGCCGGACGTACGCCCAGGAGATGGGCAGGATGCCCGCGGAGCCCCAGGGCGCGGCGGAGACGGGCCCGACGCCCGTCTCCGGCCCGGCCGCGGGTTGGAGCGGGTGGTTCGGCAGGTACGGCGCCAGATGGGACCGTACGGCCACCGGGCCGACGCCCGGACCACCGCCGCCGTGCGGGATGCAGAAGGTCTTGTGCAGGTTCAGGTGGGAGACGTCACCGCCGAAGTGCCCCGGCTTGGCGAGCCCGACCAGCGCGTTGAGGTTGGCCCCGTCGACGTAGACCTGCCCACCGGCCTCGTGCACCCGGGCGCAGATGTCGGCGACGTGCTCCTCGAACACACCGTGCGTGGACGGGTACGTGATCATCAGCACCGCCAGCTCGTCACGGTACTGCTCGATCTTGGCCCGCAGGTCCTCGACGTCGATCTCGCCGTCCTCGGCGGTCTTCACGACGACGACCTTCATCCCGGCCATCACGGCGCTCGCCGCGTTGGTCCCGTGCGCGGAGGACGGGATGAGACACACGGTCCGCTGCTCGTCCCCGTTGGCCCGGTGGTACCCGCGTACGGCGAGCAGCCCGGCCAGCTCGCCCTGGGACCCGGCGTTGGGCTGAAGGCTGACCTTGTCGTACCCGGTGACCTCGGCGAGCCGCTCCTCCAGCTCACGGATGAGCGTGAGGTAGCCCTGCGCCTGCTCGGCGGGCGCGAACGGGTGCAGCTGCCCGAACTCGGGCCAGGTGACCGGCTCCATTTCGGTGGTCGCGTTGAGCTTCATGGTGCAGGAGCCCAGCGGGATCATGCCCCGGTCCAGCGCGTAGTCCCGGTCGGCGAGCCGCCGCAGGTACCGCAGCATGGCGGTCTCGGACCGGTACTGGTGGAAGACGGGGTGGCTCAGGTACTCGTCGCCCCGCAGCAGTGCCCCCGGCAGAGCGTCCTCGGTCTCCGCGTCCAGCGCCTCGACGTCGCCCTCGACCCCGAAGGCGTCCCATACGGCGGCCAGCTGCGCCCGCGTGGTGGTCTCGTCGCAGGCGATCGAGACGTGGTCGGCGTCGACGAGCCGCAGGTTGACCCCGTTGCCCCGCGCGGCCTCGACGACCTCACCGGCGCGCCCGGCGACCCGCGCGGTGACCGTGTCGAAGTAGGAGCCGTGGACGACCTCGACGCCCCCGGCGGCGAGCCCCGCGGCCAGGACGGCGGCGTACCGGTGCGTACGCGCGGCGATGCCCTTCAGCCCTTCGGGCCCGTGGTACACGGCGTACATCCCGGCCATCACCGCGAGCAGCACCTGAGCGGTGCAGATGTTGCTGGTGGCCTTCTCCCGGCGGATGTGCTGCTCACGCGTCTGGAGGGCGAGCCGGTAGGCCTTGTGCCCGTCGGCGTCCACGGAGACACCCACGAGCCGCCCCGGCAGGCTGCGTGCGAACTTCTCCTGTACGGCCATGTAGCCGGCGTGCGGCCCACCGAAGCCCATCGGCACGCCGAACCGCTGCGTCGTGCCGACGGCGATGTCAGCGCCCAGCTCCCCCGGCGACTTCAGCAGCGTCAGCGCGAGCAGATCGGCGGCGACGGTAACGACGGCACCAAGACCATGGGCCTGCTCGACAACCGGCCCGAGGTCGCGTACGACACCGGAGGCACCGGGATACTGAAGCAACACCCCGTTGATCTCACGCTCCGCGAGGTCAGCCGGTATACCACTGCTCAGATCGGCGACGACGACCTCCACACCGGTCGGCTCGGCGCGGGTCTGGATGACGGCGATGGTCTGCGGCAGCGCGTCCGCGTCGACCAGGAAGAGGCCCTTCTTGTTCTTGCCCATGCGCCGCGACAGCGCCATAGCCTCGGCCGCGGCCGTGCCCTCGTCGAGCAGCGAGGCACCCGAGGTCGGCAGCCCGGTGAGGTCGGCGACCACGGTCTGGAAGTTCAGCAGCGCCTCGAGCCGCCCCTGCGAGATCTCCGGCTGGTAGGGCGTGTACGCCGTGTACCAGGCCGGATTCTCCATCACATTGCGCAGGATGACGGGAGGCGTGAAGGTCCCGTAGTAGCCGAGCCCGATCATGGACCCCAGCACCTGGTTGCTGTCGGCCAGCGACCGCAACTCGGCCAGCACCTCGGCCTCGCTCCGCGCCTCCGGCAGCTCCAGGGACTCGGCGTTCTTGATCACATCCGGGACCGCTGCGGCGGTCAGCTCGTCGAGCGAGCCGTAGCCGACCTGAGCGAGCATCTTCGCCCGCGCTTCCTGGTCGGGTCCGATATGGCGCTGCTCGAAGGGAATGCCCTTCTCAAGCTCGGCGAGGGGAATGCGATGGGCGGTCATACGGAGGCCTCCATGGTCTGACACGACCTTCGAGGGACACCACGACACAGATGTCCCGACGGCCTCCCCCTCTGTCATCTCAACCTGAGAGCTTCACCGGACACCCTTCGGGCCTCCGGCTTTCACCGTCGGTGAGAGCGGACGCCGTCGACACCCGCCCTGCTTTCCAGAGTGACCTCGTCCGTGCGGTACGTGGGCCTGAGAGATTCCGGGGAGGATTTGCTCCTTCGGCGCCTCCGATGGTGTCTGGAGGACTCTCCCGCACGGGGTCAGCAGCCGTTTGCCAGCGTACCAGCGCACACAAGACCCGGTCCTTCGAGTGGCCGCCACCTCCAATGTGCTCTTTCGTAGTAGTCGAGCACAAACCGCTACAAACCGCTACGAGCCAAACCGTAACGGATGACTTGCGACCAGTTGGAGGGCCCGTGCAGACCGACATCGATCCGCGCAACCTGATCGGCCGCAAGGCGTTCGACCGCGAAGGCGTCAAGATCGGCACCATCGACGAGGTCTACCTCGACGACGCCACCGGCGTCCCCGAGTGGGCCGCCATACGCACCGGCCTCTTCAGCAGAGACGCCTTCGTCCCCCTCGAACCCAGCGAACTCGTCGAAGGCACCCTGCACATCCCCTTCGACCGCGCCCTCATCAAGGACGCCCCCGACTTCGGCGTAGGCCGCCACCTCTCCCCCGAACAGGAACTCCAGCTCTACCACCACTACGGCCTGGACGTCACACCCCCGACTCCCACAGAAGACGCAGACGCCACATAACCCCACCATGCCGCCGTAGCTGCGGGCGGTCGTGCCGCTGGGGCGGCACGGGTGGGCGCAGCGGCACCCCGCCGCGCCGGGCTGCGCACCCACCCCGGCCCAGCACGAACCCACGGTCACGCAAGAACCCCGCCCACGGCCCCCGCACCCCCGGCCCCACCACACCCCTCCGCAACCAACGGCAACGGGTCCGCCTCCACCAGCTCCGGATCATCGACGAGAAACGTGCGCACCCGCCCAGGCAACGACCCCGGCGTCTCAAACCGCACAGTCACCCGCCCCACCCCACTCCCCTGCACCCACCCATGCCCATACACGGCATGCCGCACATCCCGCCCCGGCACCCACCGCCGCTCCCCAACGGCAGCCTCAACCACGCCCTCCACATCACCCGCACCGGCCCCCTCTCCATCCCCGTCCCCCTCCCCGAGACCAAGACCGCCACCCCCCTCCCCCGCAGCCTGCGCAAACAGATCCTCCTGCGTGTAATCGGCAAGCCCACTCACCCCAACCCCCAACAACCGCACACCCCCGGTCGTGTCCACCGACTCCAACAACCGAGCCGCCGCCTCCCGCACCACCGCCGGATCGTCCGTGGGCCCCCGCAACGTCTCCGACCGCGTCAGCGTCGAAAAGTCGTACCGCCGCACCTTGAGCACGATCGTCCGCCCCGACAACCCGGCCCCCCGCAACCGCCGCACACAACGCTCCGCCAGCCGCTGAACCTCCACCCCCACCCGCACCCGGTCATGGATGTCCACGTCATACGTGTCCTCGACGGACACGGACTTCGTCTCCCGCTCAGCCACCACCGACCGCTCGTCCCGAGCCAACGCCATGGCGTACAGCGCATGCCCATGCGCCTTCCCCAACAGCCGGACCAGTTCGTCCTCCCCGGCCTCGGCCATCTCCCCCACCGTCGTGATCCCGGCCCGCCGCAGATGGTCCCCGGTCGCAGGCCCCACCCCTGGCAACGTCCGCACGGACATGGGCGCCAACAAAGCCCGCTCCGTACCAGGCTCGATCACCACAAGCCCATCCGGCTTCGCCTGCTCGGAGGCGATCTTCGCCAGCATCTTCGAAGCCGCGAGCCCCACCGACCCCGTAAGCCCCGTGACCCGCCGGATGTCCGCCCGCAGCCCACCCCCCACCAGCCGCGCAGACGTCTCGTCCCACGCCGCGCCCGCGGCCTCCAGATCGACGAACGCCTCATCCAGACTGAGCGGCTCCACCAACGGCGACAGCTCCCGCAACAGCCCCATGACCTGCTCGCTGATCGTCCGGTACAGCTGGAACCGCGGCACCAGATACGCGGCATTCGGCGCGAGCCGCCGCGCCTGGGCCATCGGCATCGCCGAGTGCACCCCGAAGGCCCGCGCCTCGTACGACGCAGTGGCGACGACCCCCCGCGGTCCCAGCCCACCCACGATGACGGCCTTCCCGCGCAGGCTCGGCTTGGACGCCTGCTCCACCGAGGCGAAGAAGGCATCCATGTCGAGATGCAGGATCGTGGGCGCGGCTCTCACATCTCCGATGCTGCCTCACACCACTGACAACGCCCACGGCCGCCCCGCGGCGCCGCCTCACACCGCCCGGTTACGCCGCCGAGCCAGCTCGTCCGCCGGGTTGTGCCCGACCAGCGTCTCCCCGGTGTCGACCCGCTCCCCGTGCAGCTGCGACAGCGCGCTGTCGACGTCCCGCCACACCACACCCACGGCGATCCCGAAGATCCCCTGGCCCCCTTGGAGCAGCGCGTGGACCTCATCGGGCGAGGTGCACTCGTACACCGTGGCACCGTCGCTCATCAGCGTCATCCGCTCAAGGTCCCGGAACCCGCGCTCCCGCAGATGCTGCACCGCGCTACGGATGTTCTGAAGCGACACCCCGGTGTCCAGGAACCGCTTGACGATCTTCAGGACGACGACGTCCCGGAAGCTGTACAGCCGCTGCGTCCCCGATCCGTGCGCGGGCCGCACGCTCGGCTCGACGAGCCCCGTACGGGCCCAGTAGTCCAGCTGCCGATAGGTGATGCCGGCAGCGGCACACGCCGTCGGACCCCGATAGCCGATCTCTTCGGTCGCCATGGACGCCGCCCCTCCGCCGACGGGCACGGCCGCCGGGCGCTGCACAGCGTGATCGGCCGCCCTGACCTGGGGATATCCCCCGCCCGGGCGGAGCCGAGAGCTTGAGGGAGGGTACGGACCGTTTCCCCCCGGACTGCGTCCGTGGGCACCCCCAGCCGTACCGTCGCCGCTGCTTCTCACGCCGACCTCCGTCCTTGACCTGCCTTCTCGACGGTAGGCAGTCACCAAGGGTGCGTCAACGATCGCCACACTCGGCACGCCGAGTGATAATCACCCTAGGAGTGGTTTCCCGCACCCCGTCGCGGGGAAAGGCTAGCCGAATGCTCTGGCGAGAGGCCGCGTGACGCCCTCACTCGCCCCCGGCACATGCCGGGCCACGAGCGGTCACCGACCGTGGGCCGGCCCGTACGGACCGCTGGTCCGCCGGGCCGACCACCTGGCTCACTGACTGCTGGTGCCGAAGTCCTCCGGCGAGATCTGGTCGAGGAACTCGCGGAACTTCTCCACCTCGTCCTCCTGCTCGTCCGGGATCGCGATACCGGCGTCGTCCAGCACTCCGTCACTGCCGTAGATCGGCGTTCCGGTGCGCAGGGCCAGCGCTATGGCATCGGACGGGCGGGCACTCACCTCGACGCCGCTGGCGAAGACCAGCTCCGCGTAGAAGACGCCCTCCCGCAAGTCGGTGATCCGCACTTCGGTCAGCTCCTGGCCGACGGCCTCGAGGACGTCCTTGAAGAGGTCGTGGGTCAGCGGTCGTGCGGGGGCCATGCCCTGCTGCGCGAAGGCGATCGCCGTCGCCTCCCCCGGCCCGATCCAGATGGGGAGGTAGCGGTCGCCTCCCACTTCACGCAGGAGCACGATCGGTTGGTTGGAGGGCATTTCGACCCGGACACCTACGACATCGAGCTCGTTCACACAGCAACCCTAGGACGTGCCCGGGACGTTTGGGTAGTCGGGCCACCATCGACCGGCCGATCCACCCCGCTCCCCGGCCCTCCGGCCAGGCACGCGGCCCGCCACGAGCCCGACAGGCCCGGTTACGGCAGCCGCACCCCGAGCGCGCTCTGCACCAGCGCCGCGTGCAGCCTCATCGTGAGCCCCGCCAGCTCCCTCGTACGGGCCTCGGCATGGGTCCTGGTCTGCGGATTGCGGTGCCGCCGCAGGGGAGCCACCACCTGGTCCACCAGTCCCGCCTCACGGTCCGCGGCGGCCTTCATCAGCCGCAGGTGGCGCGGCTCGATCCCGAACCGCCCCAGCTCGGCGACCAGCTCCGCGACGGTCACCACCTCGGCGTCGTACGCTCCGTCCGGCAGCGCCGCGATCAGGCCGTACGACTCCCACTCGGCCAGCTCGGCCTCCCCGATCCCGGCCGCGGCCAGCAGCTCGGCCCGTCCGATACGGGACGCCGTGGGCCCTTCACAGGGCTCCGGCGCGGTCTCCGCGTCCCAGCCCTGCCCCGGCTGCCCCGGACGCCCCACCGCCGGAAGCGACGCGCTCTCACCGCGCTCCATCGCGTCCAGATGCTCGCGGATCACCTTCAGCGGCAGATAGTGGTCCCGCTGCATCCTCAGGACCCGGCCGAGCCGCTCGACGTCCTCGGCGCTGAACTTGCGGTAGCCCGAGGGGGTCCGCTGCGGCTCGATGAGTCCCTCCGACTCCAGGAACCGGATCTTGGAGATGGTGACCTCGGGGAACTCCTCGCGCAGCACGTTCAGCACCGTGCCGATGCTCATCAGCTCACTGTCCGTGGCGGCGGTACCGCGCCCGGCACCGCCGCTCGGTGTTCGAAGCATGGACCTTCCCTGGGGGTTCCCCCGGACCTCGTCCGGGGGCCGGTCAGATGCCCTGCTGCCTGCTGGCGTAGAAGACCAGCCGGTACTTGCCGATCTGGACCTCGTCACCATTGGACAGGGCGACCTGGTCGATCCGCTCGCGGTTCACGTACGTGCCGTTCAGGCTGCCCACGTCGGCGACCGTGAACGAGCCGTCGGGGCTGCGCCGGAACTCCACATGGCGGCGCGAGACCGTGACGTCGTCCAGGAAGATGTCGCTCTGCGGGTGACGCCCGGCCGTGGTCAGGTCGCTGTCCAGCAGGAAGCGGCTGCCCGAGTTCGGCCCACGGCGCACGACCAGCAGCGCCGAGCCGAGCGGCAGCGCGTCCACGGCCGCCTGGGCCTCTGGCGAGAGCGCGGGGACCGGCGTCTGGCCGGTCACCTCGGCGTCGTAGGCTTCCAGACCGCTGATGGAGATCGTGGACGTCGTCTCCGACGGGCGCTCCGGCACCGCACCGGCGCGCAGCGGCGCGCCGCAGTTCGAGCAGAAGCGGCTGTTCTCCGCGTTGCGGTTGCCGCACCTCGTACACACCAGGACCGACATGGACGGATCCTCCTGCCGCGGCTGCCCCGCGGGGGCGTTGGACGCGTACGGACCGGGACCGAACCCTCCACCCGCACCTGAGGTCGACGGCTGCCCGAAACCTATGCCTCCCGCCTGGGCAGGGTCAACAGACGGCGCGCCCTGACCACCGGAAACGTCACCGCCGGGGCCACCCACCTGGTCCCGGAACAGCGGGCGCTGGCCCTCTGCGTCAGGCTGTGCGCGATGCCGAGCGGTCGCGTTGTCGCTACCCTCTCGCGCGCTCTTGCCGAACAACTTCGCAAACAACTTCACGGGCGATTCCCCTTGACCGAAACAGACCCGCCCGTGGGGCAGGACGAACCCTGATTGCACACACTGGCCGACCCGGACATCCTCACAACGTCCGTCTCCACCAGACAGTTTCCACCACGCACCACCCATTCGGTGCGCCGACCCCCCGCAACCTCATGCCCTGGCCGGCTGTCCCTCATGCACCCCCGGTTCACGAGGAGGACGACCGAGCGTAGTCAGGCCGCTTCGCCGCTCGCAAGGCGTCCACAACGATCTTGTCCGACCGCTCCACAGTAACGGTGGCCTGCTCCTTCTCCAGCATCTGCACCACGCCTCCTGGGATGTTGAGCGCCGGTTCGAGGTCCTGCGGCTTGCCAATGACCTGGAAACGATAGGGCGCGTCGATCTTGTTCCCGTCGACGCTCACGCTTTTCCCGGACTCCGTGAGATAGGTCCCGGCCACCACGCGTACCCCGTTCACCTGGATCGCCTCGGCACCGGCCGCTCGCAGCTCCTGGACCGCGTCGAGCAGCATGTGCGCCTCGACCGTCCCCTTCGTGTCGTCGATGGTCATCGTGATGCCGGGCCCCTGCGCCGCCACCGTCCCGGCCAGAATGCCGAGTTGCCGCTCCTTCTCGATCCGCTGCTTGCGGGCCTCCTCGGCCTGGTCCGAACTGTTCTCCAGCTCGTCCCGCTGCTCCTCCAGATCCTGCTTCTCGTCTTCTAGACGCTGAGTACGGTCGTCCAGTTCATCGAGAATGCGTACGAGATCTTCCTGACGCGCACCGCGCAGCGCGTCGTCGCCGTCGCTGTTGGAGGCGACCTGGACGGCGAGCCCGAAACCGAGCCCGAACAGCAGCAGCGCCACGATGAGTTGCGCCCTGGTCACCCTTGGCGGCCACAGCCCGTTCACCAGCCGCTGCCGACCGGTCAGCCGCGGCTCGGCGGCCTGCTCCGGAGCCTCGGCCCGGGGTACCTGAGCGGGCACCTCGGCGGGCAGTTCCCTGCGCAGCCGGTTCTCCGGCGCCTCTTCCTTCTCGTTCATCGCCCTCACGCCCGGAACACGTGCCGGCGGATCGCCGCGGCGTTGGAGAAGATCCGGATGCCGAGGACGACCACCACACCGGTGGACAGCTGCGCCCCCACACCGAGCTTGTCGCCGAGGAAGACGATCAGCGCGGCGACCACCACGTTCGACAGGAAAGACACCACGAAGACCTTGTCGTCGAAGATGCCGTCGAGCATGGCCCGCAGGCCACCGAAGACGGCGTCGAGCGCCGCGACGACGGCGATCGGCAGATAAGGCTCGACGGCCGCCGGAACCTCGGGCCGGACCAACAGGCCGGCCACGACTCCCACGACGAGGCCCAGTACGGCGATCACGTTGTGCCTTCCTCAGTTCTTCTCGGTTCTCGGCTGTGCTGTCTCGGTGCGCGGCTCGGCGGTCCGGACGATCACGCTCGGCGCCGCGGGCAACCGGAGATCGTCCGCCACGGAGATGTCGGTACGGATGCCGAAGCTCTCCTCCAGAGCGGCCAGGTACAACCCGTCGGCGCTGTCCTGGAACCGGCTGCGCATCCCCTGCCCGTCCCCCACCGCGAGCACCGTGTACGGCGGCACCAGCGGCCTGTTGTCGACCAGTATGGCGTCACCCGCGGCCCGGATCGCGGACAGCGCCGTCAGCCGCTGTCCGTTGATCGAGACGGCCTCCGCGCCCGACTCCCACAGCCCGTTCACGACGCGCTGCATGTCCCGGTCCCGCACCCGCCCCGTGTCGGAGAAGCCCGACGTCCCGCGCGGGTCGCCGTCACCCCCCGCCGAGGCGTTCTCGGCGTCGTCCACGACCAACTTCACACCGGGCCCACGCACTTCGGCGGCGCCCGACAGAATGCCCAGCAGGGCCGTACGGTCGCCGCCGCTCTCCTTGAGCGCCTCGCGCTGGCGTGCGCTCACCTCGTTGCGCAGGTCGTCGATGCTGCTCTCCAGCTCGTCGGCGGCCGCCGTCTCGCTCTGGATGCGGTCGATCAGCTCCTCGCGCTCCTTGGCCACGACCGGGGCCGCCACCCGCGCCTGCGCCGCACCCACCGTCACGACCAGGGCGGCGAGCACCAGACCGGCGGCCAGACCGAGCTTCGCCCGGAGCGTCTTGGGCAGCCCCCCGGCCCCCGCGGCCTCCTTGCGGGCCGCCGCCTCGGCGTACCCGTCGTCGAGGCTGTGATCCATGACGTTGGTGAGCAGCGACATGGAGGCGTCCGGACGCGGGGGGCGTGTCGGTGTGCTCCGAACGGGGGGCTGCTGCGGCATGCCGCACATCGTCGCATGTCGCGGCCAGTACCTCCGAACGGCCCCACCGGCGTGCCGGACAGGCCCCCTTGGGGACACTTGTCCGGCACGCGCGCGTGCAGGGCGTTCTACCTACCGTCCCGCGCTGTCCACCACGGCCGACCACTCGTCGAGCAGGGCCTGCGCGGAGGCGTCGTCCGGCCCCTCCGCCCACAGATGCGTGACCGCCTCCGCCGGGTCGGGCAGCACCAGCACCCAGCGCCCGTCGGGCTCCACTACCCGCACCCCGTCAGTGGTGTCCACGTCGCGCTCTCCGGCCTCCTCGACGACCCGCCGCATCACCAGGCCCTTGACGGCCCACGGAGTCGCCAGATCCCGCTTCAGGACGTGCGCACGCGGGATCCGCGCGTCGATTTGGCTGAGCGTGAGCTGCGTCCGCGCCACCAGCCCGATCAGCCGCACGAAGGCAGCCGTACCGTCGAAGACACTGCTGAACTCGGGGACGATGAACCCGCCCTTGCCGTCACCGCCGAAGACCGTCGACTCGTCCCGCCCGACCCGCGTCAGATCGTCCGGCGAGGTGGTGGTCCAGTCCACTTGGGTGCCGTGGTACGCGGCAACCTGCTCGGCGATCCTCGTCGTGGTCACCGGCAGCGCCACCCGCCCGCTGCGCCGCTCCGCGGCCACCAGGTCGAGCATCACCAGCAGCGCCCGGTCGTCCTCGACGATCCGCCCCTTCTCGTCGACCAGCGACAGCCGCTCACCGACGGGGTCGAACCGCACGCCGAAGGCGGCCCTCGCGGACGCGACGATCTCTCCCAACCGGACCAGCCCGGACCGCCGCGCCTCCGCCGACTCCGTCGGCCTCGACTCGTCGAGACCAGGATTGATCGTCAGCGAGTCCACACCCAGCTTGCCCAGCAGACTGGGCAGCACGAGCCCGGCACTGCCGTTCGACGCGTCGACGACGACCTTCAGCCCCGACTCGGCGATCCCGGTCGTGTCGACGTTCCGCAGCAGCGATCCGGTGTACGAGTCGAACACACTGGCCGGGAAGTGCAGATCCCCGATCTCCCCGGGGAACGCCCGCCGGTACTCCTGCCGCGCGAACACCCGGTCGAGCTTGCGCTGACTGCCCTGCGACAGATCGGCGCCCTGCCCGTCGAAGAACATGATGTCCACGGAGTCCGGCACACCGGGCGTGGTCCGGATCATGATCCCGCCCGCGCTCCCCCGCGCGGTCTGCTGCCGGGCGACCGGCAGCGGTACGTTCTCCAGGTCCCGTACATCGATGGCGCTGGCCTGGAGCGCGGAGATCACCGCCCGCTTCAGCGCCCGCGCGCCACGGGAGTGGTCGCGGGCCGTGGTGACGGTGGAGCCCTTCTTCAGCGTCGTCGCGTAGGCACCGGCGAGCCGTACCGCCAGTTCCGGTGTGATCTCCACGTTCAGGATTCCCGAGACGCCCCGCGCACCGAACAGATGCGCCTGGCCCCTGGACTCCCAGATGACGGAGGTGTTGACGAAGGCGCCGGCCTCGATCGTCTTGAACGGATAGACACGGACGTTGCCCTGGACGATCGATTCTTCACCGATCAGGCACTCGTCCCCGATGACCGCCCCGTCCTCGATCCGGGCCGCACGCATGATGTCCGTGTTCTTGCCGACGACGCAGCCCCGCAGGTTGCTGTGCTGCCCGACGTACACGTTGTCGTGCACCACGGCCTTGTGCAGGAACGCGCCGCTCTTCACGACGACGTTCGAGCCGACGACCGTGTGCTCACGGATCTCGGCGCCGGCCTCCACCTTGGCGTAGTCCCCGATGTAGAGCGGCCCGCGCAGCACCGCGTCGGGATGCACCTCGGCTCCCTCGGCCACCCACACGCCCGGGGAGATCTCGAACCCGTCCAGTTCGACGTCGACCTTGCCCTCCAGGACATCGGCCTGCGCCTTCACATAGCTCTCGTGGGTGCCGACGTCCTCCCAGTAGCCCTCGGCGACATAGCCGTAAATCGGCTTGCCTTCCTTCATCAGCTGCGGGAAGACATCACCGGACCAGTCGACGGGCACATCCGCCTCGACATAGTTGAACACCTCGGGCTCCATGACGTAGATGCCCGTGTTCACCGTGTCCGAGAAGACCTGCCCCCAGGTCGGCTTCTCCAGGAAACGCTCGACCTTGCCCTCTTCGTCGACGATGGTGATGCCGAACTCCAGAGGATTCGGCACCCTCGTCAGACAGACCGTGACCAGTGCTCCCTTTTCCTTGTGGAAGCTGATCAGGTCGGTGAGGTCGAAGTCGGTCAGGGCATCACCGGAGATGACGAGGAACGTGTCGTCCTTCAACGCCTCTTCGGCGTTCTTGACGCTTCCGGCGGTGCCGAGTGGCTTCTCCTCGTTGGCATAGGTCAGCTCCATACCGAGTTCTTCGCCGTCACCGAAGTAGTTCTTGACCAGCGAGGCGAGGAACTGGACTGTCACAACGGTCTCGTTGAGCCCATGCCTTTTGAGCAGCCGCAGAACGTGCTCCATGATCGGCCGGTTGGCCACCGGCAGGAGCGGCTTGGGCATGCTTGAGGTCATGGGGCGAAGGCGTGTTCCTTCGCCACCGGCCATCACGACGGCCTTCATGTCGGAAGCGTCCTCCTCTAAGAGACGACGGTCTAGCCGACTACTCTCGCCAGAATTGTCCCGCACCTTTCCGTCGCGGGCCATCGCACCGCAGCGGCTGCGTCAATCGGCGAGGTCAATCGGCCATGGCGTCCGCCCGAACCAGACGGCGGACCTGTACCACGTAGAGAACTCCTGCCCACCAGTACAGGGTTGTACCCCATCCGGCGAACGCCCATCCGAAAATAGCAGCGAGTGACGAGATCCATCCTGATCCGTCACTGAGCAGCAGTAGCGGAAACGCATACATCAGGTTGAAGGTCGCGGCCTTGCCCAGGAAGTTCACCTGCGGCGGCGGATAGCCGTGCCGTCTGAGGATGCCCACCATCACCAGCAGAACCAGCTCGCGTGCCAGCAGTACAAGGGTCAACCAGAGAGGCAGAATCTCCCGCCAGGTGAGCCCCACCAAAGTCGAAAGAATGTAGAGCCGGTCCGCCGCGGGATCAAGAAGTCGACCCAGGCTGCTGATCTGATTCCAACGCCGCGCGAGCTTACCGTCCAGGTAGTCACTGACACCGCTCAGCGCCAGGACGAGCAGCGCCCAGCCGTCGCTCTTGGGCCCCCCGAACTCGGGCCTGAGGATCAGCCACAGGAAGAGCGGCACACCGAGGAGCCGCGCCATGCTGAGGATGTTCGGGATGGTGAGGACCCGATCCGTCTGGACACGGGTCTCCTGGACCTCCACCCGGGAGCCTCCTGTGGGAAACGAGCCAACGATGCCCCCTGACCCTACCTCAACGCAAAAAAGCTCTGGCCCTCGGGTCAGAGACCCAAGAGCCAGAGCTGTAAAAGAAGTTCGGCGGCGTCCTACTCTCCCACAGGGTCCCCCCTGCAGTACCATCGGCGCTGTAAGGCTTAGCTTCCGGGTTCGGAATGTAACCGGGCGTTTCCCTCACGCTATAACCACCGAAACACTATGAA
>NZ_JAGPXL010000047.1 GCF_018070565.1 Streptomyces sp. B93 | reverse complement strand
AACCGGCTCAAGCGCCACCGGGCCGTCGCCACCCGCTACGACAAACTCGCCGTCCGCTACGAAGCGACCGTGCTGATCGCAGCCATCAACGAGTGGCTGTGACCAGCACTTTCACAACAGGCCCTAGCCGCCAGGTGCCTCCCGAAGCCGTGCCCAGTAACAGTTGGTCATCAAGTTAAATGTTGAACAGTGCCTCTTCCTGAGGATTGGATTCGGGTGCGAGGACGGCGCGAAGGCGGCTGATACTCAGCCGCCACGTCGGGCCACTTGGTGTCTCATCCCAGAGTTCGGCGAGCTCAGACTCCTCGGCGACCACCCGGTCGAGTGCCTCGACAGCAAGCGGTCGAAGATCGTCGGCGAAAGCCGGAAGGGCTTGCTCGGGCCCGTAGCTTGTACTGATCGGTTCACCGCCCGGGCACTGTGCCGCGATAAGGGCGGCAGCTGCGACAGCCTCTGCGCCTTCTGGGCTTTCGAGGTAGTCCCGGGCTTGGATGGTGCTGCTGAGCGTCGCTCGAACAAGGCCCTTGCGCTTGTCCGGGGCTGTCTCGTCCAGGGTGTAGGCGAAGTCCGCAGCCATGTCGTTCTCGAAGGGGCCGATATCCCAAGTTCCCATGGTGGTCTCCTCGCTGACGTGCGGCGATCATTGCAGCGACCACTGACAGCGGCTGTCATGAGGAAGGCAGGACGCGCTTCCGCAGGAAGGTGAAGCCTGCGCGACCGAACACCTGGCGCTTGATGTGGTTCAGGTCCCGGTGATCTACGAGGGCACTCTCTCCAGGGCGGAATCAACACGCAAGACGTGACAGGAAATCCGCGGGCTGGGGCAGCCGGGAGACGCTGGACATCGTCCTGGTTGAAGCCGGGCTGGTGGTGGATGTCGGCGTCACCTGGTCGATGACGATCTCCCACTCACCCACGAAACGCTTGACTCGGCCGGGCCCGGGCAGGGGCTGGCATTTCTGCGAGCCACCCTGGTCCACCCGGTCCACATCGGTGCCCTTCCGGCACGCAATGAGTCCCTGGCAGGCTTGCATCCCTGGATGGAGCACACGCTCACGCCGCTACCGGCGCAACACCGCCGAACCCTGCACATCTACGCAGATAGGCCCTCTTGCGACGGGCCCGACGGCGGGCGGCCCGAGGGCGCTTCACGCCGGCCAGCGCGGCAGCGGTACGCAATGCCATTCGCGGTACTGCCGCATTTCTCACCTGGCTGGATGACCACGACATACTGCTGGCCAGCCTGACTCAAGGCGACATCGACACGTGGCTGTCTGAGCGCCGGGATCGCCGCCATGTCCGGCTGTTCCTACGCTGGGCCCACGAGCGTCGTCTCACTGGGGACCTTGAGCGACCGCCCTCCCGATGAACCCCACTGCTGGTGCAGCGAGTCCGAGCACTGGACGCACCTGCGACGCTGTCTGCATGACGAAACGCTGCCCCTGGATGTGCGGGTGACAGGGGCCCTATGCTGCTGTACGGAACGCCGATCACACGCATCGCTGTTCTCACGCGCTCCGACCTCACGGGCGGCAGCACGCCTCACCTGCGCGTTGGCGAGCATCCCGTGCCGCTGCCGCCCGCCGTCTACCAGCTTCTGCAGCGTCAGGCCGACCAAACCGAGCCGATCTCGGCGGTGGGCCGTATCACGCCGCGTCCGGGCTGGCTTCTCCCCGGCCACGCCGCTGGAACTCGCCACTCAGCCCCGACCCTCCCCCGCAAGAGGCGTCTCCACTGCTTGCCCGCCCGCCCCAGCCGGTGTGCAGGTGGACCTTCGCGGCGGTCGCGACAAAGCTCTGGTTCTGTTGAAGGAAGACGGTGAGAGTCTCCCGCAGCCGCGCGACACCTTCGTCGTCCTGCGCCTGACTCCGGGAGCGGTGAACGACGTGACCTGGTGGGCCCGCTCGGCCCCGATGACGGCGACCTGGTGAGCTCGCAGGGCCTGGCGGTGTGTCGCACGGAAGCCCGCGAGTCCTGTCCCGACCGCGCCGATCGCGGCCTTCACCTCACTTCCTGCCTCACCGAGGACTCGGGCCAGGCGGTCGAGGTCGACACGTGTCCCTGCCCGCAGCGGTATCCAGCCCCAGCCGAGCGAGCGGTCCTGCGGGACGAACAGCGGCGAGGACTCCGAACCAACCTCCTGGGCTATGGAGCTGGTCAGCTGCCCGAGACACTCCAGCGGGCCTGGTGATGTCATCCGTTCGTCCGCCCAGAGGACGAGTCCAAGGTGCTCCTGGCGGAGTCGGTAGCCAAGGATCTGCTCCGCCGCGGCCGTGTCCAACTCGTCTCCGGCGAGGAGCATGCTCAGCGTGACCGTGCGGATCGTGCTGCGATTCGCCAGCCACCGCTCCCGCTCAGTCTCGTACTCCGCAACGACCTGCTCGGAAACCCGGTCGATGTAGGCGAAGGCGGCATCCTGGAGCATCTGCAACGCCGCGAAGGAGATCCTGCCGTCCGGCTCGACGCCGGCCAGCTCCCCGGCCACCCACTCAAGGGCGCGCCGGTGGCCGAGGAACTTCTCCGAGCCGCTCCTGCTCGTCCCGGTCTTCGCACTGCTGATGTTCGGGCCGGTCCTGGGCAACCTGCGTCCCGACCTCGTCTCCTTCCTGCCCTCCATGCGCCAGTACGCCGGGAACTGGGCCTCGGCCGTGTGGGCGATGAAGCCCGGCGTGGAGGAGCGGCTCAACGAGCTGCCCGGCGTGGAGAACCAGGTCGACCAGCTGCAGCGCATGATTCCGACTCCGTACGAGCATGACGATGCCGAGATGACGTTGCAGAAGGCACTCGCCTGGCGCTCGATGCACCGCCAGGGGCGTGGCCTGTTCTCGCTCCTGTACGCGCACCTCGCCGACATCGAGACACGCACCGTCCGCGAGGGGGAGTCCGTGTGCAACACCATCCTCGGTTTCAACTTCGGCGACGGCCACATGCATGACGCCCGCCTCGTCGCGGCCGGGCAAAGGCGCCTCGGCCTCAAGCCCGGCGACCTGGTCGTGGTCTGGCTCGAGTCCCAGCCCATCCACCGGCGCACCCAGCGGTACCAGGTGATCGACGCCGCGCTGGGCGTCGTCGAGCGGGGCACATGGAAGGTCGCCGACTGCGTGGCGGAGCAGCCGTGGCTGCCCAACGGTCCCGTTCCGCTGAGCGTCACCTGGACCGCCGCCGGCTACCACCGTCGGCAGCCCCTGGGAGCAAACCCGAACCGGCCCGACGAGACACCCGTCTGACCCCTCGCCGGCTGCCCCCGACCCTTGAAGGACGTTCCATGCACTTCGCATCTCTTCCCTCGGCGCGCGCCGACGCCCGGTTCGACAGCCCGTGTCTGTCCGACGAGACCGTCGGCACGCTCACCAACCAGGCATTCGCGGCACGGGTCGAGGCAGCGTCCTGCGTGTTCGCGTCCCACGGAGTGGCTCGCGGCACGGTGGTCGCGGTCCGATTGCCGAACCGCGTGGACCTCGTGGTCACGCTCTTCGCCGCCTGGCGCCTCGGTGCCGCCGTCACACCGGTGAACCCCGCCCTGGCCCACGGTGAGGCCGAGTACCAGGTCACCGACTCCGGGTCGCGCGTGCTGGTCACCCACGACGGCCTGTCGCTGGAGGGCGTCACGACGCTCGCGCCCGAGGACCTCACCGCTCCCTGTGCAGGAGTCGACGACGGCCCGGCCGAACCGGACTTCGACGACCTGGCCCTGCTCGTCTACACGAGTGGCACCACCGGACGCCCCAAGGGCGTCGAGCTCACCCACGCCAACCTCGACGCAATGACGGGAACAATGGTCGAGGCGCTGGCACTCGACGAGGACGACCACGGCCTGCTCATCCTGCCGCTGTTCCACGTGAACGGCATCGTGGTCAGCGTCCTGTCGCCCCTGCGCGCGGGCGGGCAGGCGACCATCACCGGCCGCTTCAACCCTCAGACCTTGTTCGCGACCCTCGAGACCGCGCGTCCCACCTACTTCTCCGGAGTCCCGGCGATCTACACGATGCTCGCGAACCTGCCCTTGGAGGTCGAGCCGGACACCAGCTCGCTGCGCTTCGTCGCCTGCGGAGCAGCACCGATGCCAGCCGCACTCATCGCTCGGGTCGAGGAACGCTTCGGCGTGGTGCTCATCGAGGGCTACGGCCTCTCCGAGGGTACCTGCGCCTCGACGAGCAACCCGCTCCACGGTGTCCGCAAGCCCGGTACGGTCGGCCTCGTCCTCCCCGGCCAGACGGCCGCCGTCATGGCCCCCGACGGCACCCTGGTGCCGCGGCGCGAGCGCGGCGAGGTCGTCATCCAGGGGCCTGCCGTGATGCGCGGCTACCTCAACAGGCCTGAGGAGACCGCCAAGGCCCTCAAGGACGGCTGGCTGCACACCGGCGACGTCGGCGTCCTCGACGAGGACGGCTACCTGCGGATCGTCGACCGGGTGAAGGACATGATCATCCGCGGTGGCGAGAACATCTGCCCCCAGGAGATCGAGCACGCCATCCACGCGCACCCCGCCGTCCTCGAGGCCGCGGTGGTCGGCCGCCCCCACCCTGTCATGGGTGAGGAGCCCGTCGCGTTCGTCGCCCTGAGGGAAGACGCGACCCTCGACGAGGACGAACTCGTCGCGTTTCTGACGCAGCGGATCGCGAAGTTCAAGCTGCCGACTTTGGTGACCTTCATCGACGAGGTGCCGAAGAATCCCCTCGGCAAGTTCGACAAGCCGCGTCTGCGCACCACCACCGCATCGACGAGCGCATCAACCGTGAGGTCGAGTGAGGAGACATCGTGACGACTGCAGTCGTCGTCGGCAGGGGTCCCAACGGTCTTGCGGCTGCGCTCGTACTGGCCGATGCCGGGATCCGGGTGCGCGTCGTCGAGGCTGCCGACACCCTGGGAGGCGGCACACGCTCGGCGGAACTGACCCTTCCGGGACTCGTGCACGACGTGTGCACGGCGATCCACCCACTGGCGGTTGCCACGCGGTTCTCCAGGGCGTTCGACCTAGCCGAACACGGCTTGTCGTGGGTGGAGCCGCCAGTGCAGTACTCCCACCCGCTCGACCACGGACGCGGCGCCGCCGCCTACCGATCGGTCGAGGAGACCGGCCGTCACCTCGGAGGGCGCGACGGCCGCACCTGGACCCGCGTGTTCGGCTCGCTGAACGACCGTTTCGACACGATCGCCGACGAGTTCCTGCAACCGGTGCTCCACATTCCAAGGCATCCGCTCCACCTCGGCCGTTTCGGACTGTACGCCGGGCAACCTGCCTCACTACTGGCCCAATGCTGGCACCACGACGAGGCCCGCGCTCTGCTCGCCGGGCTCGCCGCGCACGCCTTCCGCCCGCTCGACGCCGTCGCGTCCTCGGCAATCGGCGTGGCACTCGGCACGGCCGCTCACCGGTACGGCTGGGGTGCCGCCGTCGGAGGCTCGGCCGCCATCTCCACGGCGATGATCGCCGCGGCGCAGCAGCGGGGCGTGCTGTTCGAGACCGGGCGCACGGTCACCAGCCTTGACGATCTCGGACCCGTCGACCTGGTCATGCTCGACACCGCTCCCGGCGCCGCGGCCGACATCATCGGTGACCGACTTCCACGGCACGTCGCACGCGCGTACCGCGCCTACCGCCACGGCCCGGGCGCCTTCAAGGTCGACTTCGCCGTCGAGGGTGGTGTGCCGTGGACGCACGAGCCGAGCCGGCACGCCGGCACTGTGCACGTCGGCGGGACGTTCGAGGAGATCGCGTCAGCCGAGGCGGCCGTCGCCCGCGGCCGCATGCCGGACCGGCCATTCGTCCTGGCGGCGCAGCAGTACGTCGCCGACCCGTCGCGGTCCGTCGACGGTGTGCACCCGTTCTACACCTACGCCCATGTGCCGGCCGGCTACACCGGGGACGCGACGGAGGCAGTCGTCGCCCAGATCGAGCGCTTCGCGCCCGGCTTCCGCGACCGCATCCGCGGCACGGCCGTGTGTAGCACCACCGAGATGACCCGCAAAAACGCCAACTACGTCGGCGGCGACATCGTGGCGGGCTCCAACCACCCGCTGCAGCTCGTGTTCCGCCCCCGCGTCACGCTTCACCCCTACGCCACCGGAGTCGACGGGGTCTTCATCTGCTCGGCCGCCACACCTCCTGGAGCCGGTGCACACGGCATGTCGGGATACTGGGCGGCACAGGCCGCCCTACGCAAGGTCGAAACCGCAAAGTAGTGGCGCTCCGATGGGCCGCGAGCTGACGCTGAACTCGTCGACGAGACACGGCCACCAGGCGGCAGAGCCACGTCATTGTGTTAGCCGTTGTAAGGGTTTGCCGGGAAACAAGTCGTGGCTTCCAGCTGTGGGACTCGTTGTTCTGGGGCCCGCAGTCCGGCTCGCCGTTGCGCGGCAGCCTGTCGAAGACCGGAGATCCGGGCCGAAACCGTGGACAGGGTTCTCCGTGGTCGGCCCTCGTCCCGTCCGTCCTCCGTCTCGGCTGGCGGGCTGCATGCGTCAGAGCGTCGCGTCGGGCGCCGCTTTCCTGGCGGGCTGGTCCAGGGCCGCCACCAGATGGCCGAGATCGCGGCGGCGAGAGCCTGCGTTCCACACAGCCCAGGTGCGCCGGACGATGGGGTGACCTACCAGCGGGAACCAGGTGACGAAGTCGGGCAGGGGCTGGGACCAGCCTGGGGGTGCCAGGGTGAAGGCGTGTCCGGCGCTGACGGAGGCGAGTTTGACCTCGGCGATCAGTGGCTGTCCGTCGGGGACCTGTGGGCCTGGGTCGATACCGTGGCTGCGCAGGATGGCGGTGAGTTCGTCGTACCAGGCGGGGCTGCCGGAACGGGGGAAACCGACCCAGGCGAGTGCGTTCAGCGCGTCCAGGCGGATGCCGTCGGGGCCGGCCAGCTCCGCGGCCCGCTCGGCCGCGAGCAGAACACCCAGGCGCTCCTCGACGACCAGCATGGCGTCGAGTTCCTGCCCCTGGGGGCGTTCGCGTAGCAGGCCGAGCTCAAGGTTGCCCTGGTGCAGTTCCGTGACCTGCGCCGAGGTGGACAGGTGCCGGGCTTGGACCCGCGTGTCGGGGTGGGCGGCGGACAGTTCGAGCAGTGCCTTGGACAGCAGGTCCGCGGGTAGTTCCAGGGGGATGCCGATCCGAAGCGTGGTCGCGCTCTCCCCGGTGCGCGCGGTCATGACCGCGAGTGCCTGGTCGTAGCGGGCCAGTACGGCACGTGATTCCGCGAGCAGCAGCAGGCCGGTGTCCGTGGCCTGCACGCCCGTGGAGGAGCGGATCAGTAGCTGCTGACCGAATTCGCGTTCCAGGGCGCTCATGGTCTGGGACAGGGCGGGCTGGCTGATGTGCAGCCGTCGTGCCGCCGCCGACAGGCCGCCTTCTTCCACCACGGTGACGAACGCGCGCATCGCTCGGATTTCCATGCCCCTATCGCATCACGAGCCGCGAGCGGCGGGTCAGGCGCGCTGCGTGGCCCGATGGTGGCGTGGCTGTCCGTGCAGCGCGGCGCTTTCGGTTTCCGGGCGGGTCCAGGGCGGTGCGGCCGCCGCTGAGGCGGTCCGCGGGAACCCGGTAAGGGCTTGCGCCGTGCGGCGGCATGCCCCGCGCTGCGCCATCACCCATTCTTAGACGTCATCTCATTTGGATCGGTAGCCTATCGGTCGTGGTTTCGATCGTTGAGCGGCTGGTGCCGGATGAGTTGTGGGAGCTGTTCCAGCGGGTGGTCCCGGAGGCTCCCTCGCGGCCTCAGGGCGGCGGTCGGCGTCGGCATGGCGACCGGGAGGTGTTGGCTGCAATCGTGTTCGTGGCCACGTCGGGCTGCACGTGGCAGCAGCTGCCGTCCGCGTCGTTCGGGCCATCGGGAGCGACGGCTCACCGGCGCTTTTCCGAGTGGTCGAAGGCCCGGGTGTGGGCAAAACTCCACCGCCTGGTCCTCGATGAGCTTGGTGCCCGCGGCGAGCTGGACTGGTCCCGCTGTGCGATCGACTCGGTGAACATGCGGGCCCTGAAAAGGGGGAGCTGACAGGTCCGAATCCTGTCGACCGGGGCAAGTACGGCTCGAAGATCCACCTGATCACCGAGCGGACCGGTCTGCCCCTGTCCGTCGGGATCTCGGGGGCGAACCTGCACGACAGTCAGGCGCTGATCCCGCTGGTGAAGGGGATACCGCCGATCCGCTCCCGGCGCGGACGACGGCGGCGCAAACCGGGAAAGCTCCACGCCGACAAGGGATACGACTACGACCACCTGCGGCGATGGTTACGCAGGCGAGGCATCAGGCACCGCATCGCCCGCAAGGGCATCGAGTCCTCGACTCGCCTGGGCCGCCACCGCTGGACGATAGAACGCACGATGTCCTGGCTCGCAGGATGCCGCCGACTGCACCGACGCTACGAGCGCAAAGCCGAGCACTTCCTGGCCTTCACCAGCATCGCCTGCACCCTCATCTGCTATCGCCGACTCACCAAATGAGATGGCGTCTTATGACAGCCCTCGGCAAGCCCTCTGGCCAGGCGCTATGCATGCTGCTGCGGCAGGAGTTGAGTAGGGCACAGGGCGGAGCGACCGCCCGAGTCCACTTCAGGAGCCTTCCATGTCCCAGCAGAACCCTTCCTACTTCACCGCGTTCAAGAACCTGGCGATGAGCCGCACGGAGTCGGGCGTGCTCACGCTGCGTTTCCACACCGACGACGGTCCGGCCACCTTCACCGGTGAGACGCACACCGACTTCCCTCGTGCTCTCTTCGAGATCGGCGAGGACCGCGACAACCGGGTTCTGGTGCTGACCGGCACCGGTGACCGGTTCATGACCGACATCGACGGCGCCAGCCTGGGCGACATCACCAAGCCCGCCCAGTGGGACCGCACTGTCGCCGAGGGCCGCCGCGTCCTCCAGCGCCTGGTCGACCTGGAGATGCCCGTCATCGCCGCGGTCAACGGTCCCGCGTCCGTCCACAGCGAGTATGCCCTGCTGGCGGACGTCGTCATCGCCGCCGACACGACCGTCTTCTCCGACTTCCCCCACCTGACCTTCGGCATCGTCCCCGGGGACGGCATCCAGATCGCCTGGGAGGAGGCCCTAGGCGTCAACCGGGCCCGCTATCTGACCCTGACGCAGGGCTCCTTCACGGCCGAGCAGGCCGAGCGCTGGGGCGCGGTGGCCGAGGTACTGCCGCTGGAGCAGGTCCTGCCCCGCGCCCAGCAGCTCGCCGAGGACCTGGCCGCCAAGCCGCAGCTGCTCACCCGCTATCTCGCCGTCACCCTGCGCCAGCGCATCAGCCGCCGCATGGCCGAAGGTCTTCAGCTCGGTATGGCTCTCGAGGGCCTCACCGCTGCCGACCTCGCCTACCAGCAGCAGTGAGCGAGGATGTGATGGCACCCTCCCCCACCGACGGGGCCGGCAGCCTGCAGGTCTGGCTCGAAGCCCTCCACACAAGCTCCCGCCGCCTGGCCGACACCGTTGCCTCCCTGTCCGAGCGGGAGCTGAAACAGCCCTCGATGGCCGCCGGGTGGAGCATTGCGCAGGTGTTGTCCCATGTCGGCAGCGCCGCCGAGATCTCCACCGGCCTGCTTGAGCGTGGCATCGCGGGCGATGAGAGGGGGCCGGTACGGGAGGACCTGGAGCCGGTGTGGCAGCGGTGGAACACGTTGCCACCGCTGGCGCAGCGGGAGGCGTGGCAGGAAGCTGATACGCGACACCTGCAGCTTCTGGGCTCGCTCGACATGTCCCAGCAGATGCGGGTGCGTGTTCCGTACTTCGCCGGCCTGCTCAACCTTCCCGCCTACGCCGGGTACCGGCTCTCGGAGCACTCAGTCCACGCCTGGGACATCGAAGCCGCCCTCACTCCGGGCGCGACGATTCCGGTGGGAGAGGTGGATCTGTTGTGGGAGCGGCTGGACCTGGTCGCCACCCGCTTCCGTGACGCCACCACTCTCGCCCGGCTCGCTCCGGCACAGCTCACCATCGCCCTGACCAGCCCGGCCCGGACCGTGCTGCTGGACCTCGGTGCCGAGCTGCACCTGTACCCGTGTGAGCCGGCCGAACCGGCCGGCTCCGTCACGGGCGCAGCGGAGGCTGTGCTGCGTCTCGTCTACGGCCGCCACCAGCCCACGGACGAAGTCCAGGTGAGCGGCGCCGTCACCCTGACCGACCTGACGGCCCTCTTCCCCGGATTCTGACCTCGCCCGGCCCAGGTGGCCGATAGCCCCATGGCATCGGCCACCCGTGGCCTTCGCCCCTCCCCTCCCCGCACCGCAGGAGCAACCGCCCTGGGATGCGGGGACGAGAAAGGACCTCTTCCCACCATGGCCTCTCGACGCGTGCTCATCACGGGAGCCTCACGCGGCATCGGCCTGGCCGTGGCCGAACGCCTGGCCCGTCAGGGACATCGGCCCATCGGCCTCGCTCGGACCTCGACCAACGCCTTCCCCGGGGACTTCCACGAGGTCGACTTGTCCGATCGGGCAGCCACAGACGCAGCCCTTCGGGCTGTCCTCGCCCAGGGCCCCGTCGACGCCGTGGTCAACAATGTCGGTCTGGTTCGACCCGCATCCGTACACGAAGTCGAGCTGGACGATCTGCACGCGGTCTACGACATGACCGTGCGGGTCGCCGTCCAGGTGGTCCAGGCCGCCCTGCCAGCCATGACCGCGCACGGTTGGGGCCGCATCGTGAACATCACCAGCCTGGTCACCGTGGGCAAACCGGAACGCACGGCTTACGGAGCGGCCAAAGCGGCGCTGGACTTTTGCACCCGAGCCTGGGCGGGCGAGCTGGCCACGACGGGAGTGACCGTCAACGCCGTTGCCCCCGGACCGACCGAGACGGAACTGTTCCGTGCCAACAATCCTGCCGGGTCCCCCTCGGAGCAGCGCTACCTCGCCGGCATACCCTCCGGGCGGCTGGGCCGGCCGGACGACATCGCCGCGGCCGTGTGCTTCCTGCTCTCGCAGGAAGCGGCACACATCACTGGTCAAATCCTGCGCGTTGACGGCGGCGCGAGCACCGGCTGACCCACCGGCAGCGGCACGCACTGCCGCCCGAGCTCCAGACCCGGCAACGGTCACGGCTGCCGTGCGCCCGTGCGGGGCCGTCCAGCGCTCGCCGCTCCCTCTCCGCGCAACCCCTGAAACACCGACCCCAATCCGAAAGGACATGCGATGACTTCCCCCCTCTTGAACGGCAGCGTAGCCCTCGTGACCGGAGCAACCAGCGGCATCGGCGCGGCGACCGCGGCGACGCTTGCCGAACACGGCGCTCACGTCCTCGTGGCGGGCCGCAACACCGCACGCGGCGAGGAAACAGTGGCCGCGATCCGCGCACGTGGCGGAAAAGCCGACTTCCTCGCGGCCGACCTGCGCAACGCCGCATCCGCACGGTCACTGGCACAGCGCGCCCGCCAGGCAGGCGGAGGCCGGGTGGACATCCTCGTCAACAACGCGGGTGCATACCCGTTCCGGCCCACCCACGAGGTGACCGAGGAAGAGTTCGACGCCGTCTACGACCTCAATGTGAAGGCGAAGTTCTTCCTCGTCGCCGAGCTGGCACCGGCGATGGCCGAGCGCGGCGAGGGAGTCATCGTGAACATCAGCACACAGGTCGCGTCGTACGGTGTGCCGGGGATGTCGCTGTACGGATCCAGCAAGGCGGCAGTCAACCTGCTGACCAAAGCGTGGGCCGCCGAATACGGCCCCCACGGGGTTCGCGTCAACGCCGTCGGCGTCGGCCCGACCCGCACAGAGGGCACAGCCCTCATGGGCGAGGACCTCGACGCCCTCGCCGCACAGGCACCGGTCGGCCGCCCTGCGACACCCGAGGAAATCGCCTCCGCCGTCCTCTACCTCGCAAGCGCCGCCGCAAGCTTCGTACAGGGCGTGCTTCTGCCCGTGGACGGTGGCCGCACCGCCGTCTGACACCCCTTGGGCGCATGTTTCGGGCCCGCCTCGAGGCCCATTCGGCACCGGTTCCCGGCGCCGGGGGCGGCAGGTCACATCGCCTCCATCCGCTCACTCTCGGCGGACGTGTCAAGGAACGCCGACGGCGGGTGGCTGTGCGCCGAATGACGGCTGATGGCCGACCGGACCGAGCCGCGCCCGGCCTCCCTAGCCCTGCCGGCGATCCGCCCCGCAGGTCTGTCAGCAGGGCGGGGCATGCCGCTCCCGCTCCGGTTCCTCCCGTGTGAGGCCGTCCGGTTCCTTTCGGGCGACGCTGTACGCCACGGCGAAGCCCCAGGGGACGCCGAGGAGAAGCACGAGCGCGAGGGCGAGCAGCAGCGGAGCGGGATGATGGTACCGAGGACCACGACGATGACGGCCACCACGACGCTGGTGCGGGCGAGCGGCCGGTAGAGGCCGGGGGTCTCGTCCCAGGCCTGCAGGCCGACCACGAGCACCATCGTGGCGCACAGCACGACGGCGACACTCCCGCACAGCACCCAGGCGGCCGCGGCGGGTGTGCGGCTGTCGTGTGCGTACTCGACGAGCGTGGGCATCGCGGCGGCCATGGCGGTCATCGCCCCTGCCAGCGGCAGGTGGGTGAGGATCCACTGCACGGTGGCCAGGGGGGTCGCTCTGGGCCGGCGGTGTCCGGCGAAGTCGAAGTACGTCCACCACGCCCCGAATCCGACCACGACGGCGACGAGTCCGGTCGTGATGGAAAGAGCGCCAGGCGCGCCAGCCAGACCGTCGACGACGCCTTTGACGGTTTCGCCGAGCATGATGATGACGAGGAGTCCGAACCGCTCGGTGAGCGCGTCGGTGATGGTGAGGGTGGCCGCCACCCGGGCGGGCGGTGACGTGACGATCATGGCGGCGCACCCGGCGAGGTAGGCCATGGCGAGCGTCCCCTACACCAGCACCCGGCTGTGAGCGGGCAGGAGGGCACTGCCTGCGAGGACGACGGCGATCTCGGCCAGCGGTCGGCGCTCGGTGAGGGGCGGTGGGATCAGTGGTTGCGGAACGGTGCCCAGGGGTCGGGGAGGGGAGCGCTCGGGTCCTCACCCTCGGTGGACAGTCCCACGTAGGCGCGTAGGGCGGGGCGGGTACCGGGGACGCCGTACTGGGTGAACCGCTCGTGGAGGTCGGAGCCGAACGGCACGGGCTGGAAGTCCGCGGCGGTCAGCAGCTCGGCCAGGACCCTCAGCAACTCCCGGCGCCCAGGGGAGAGCTCGGCGAACACCGGTACGGTGTCCGCGGGGTCGAACAGGGCTTCCAGCAGGTTCTCGGCGCGAACCGCCAGCGGGCGGGGCACGACTCCGGTCTCCTTGATACGAGGCAGGGCACGGACGATCTCCAGGAGGACCCCGTCCGGGTCCTCGGCAGCGCCCATCAGGTGCAGCAGGCTGCGGACGGTGTAGCTGTGCAGGTCGCCCGCGTGGTGGGCGGTGGCGGTCTCGGGGGCCGGCCCGGCGCCGAAGGCCGCCAGCTCGGCGGCAATGCGCTCCGCCGGCGGCAGGCCGGATGCGGTGGCCGGGTGTGCGACCAGCAAGCGGGCCAGGGCGGTTGCGGCGGCCCAGCGCGGCAAGGGGTGCTCGTGGTCGAGGTGATGCCGCAGTCGGCCGTCCGGGTCGTGGTCGGCGATCAGCCCGACCGAGACGAGGACCGTGGCGACGCAGACTGGGTCCCGCTCGCCGTCAAGGCAGGCCAGCAATGGGAGCAGGGTGGCGTCGGCCCCGTCGGGGAACCAGCCGAGGAGGTACGCGGTCTTGGTGCGGATCTCCGGGTCCTGGTCGTCGAGCAGTTCGAGCAGGACGGGAAGCTGGGCGCGGACTGCGTCATAGGAGCGCAGTGCCCCCTCGCGGGCGTCGACGGGGTGCCCCGCCGCACAGTACGCCCGTCCCTCGCACAGGTGCTTCAGCCGCTCCTCGTCGGCCTCGGCGGCGATCTGCGCGTCGTACCAGCGCAGATTCTCTTCGCGGGTGCCATCGTTTGACGACGGCTACGGGGCTCCAACGCGCTCGCGACTCCGCCACGGGCCCTACCGCGCAGGGCGGCGGCCCACAAATTCCAGCCCTTGGATCAGGCCGGTCGATCGGAGGCGTACCGGGCGAGCGTGGTCTCTACCGCTTGCTCGACGGCGTAGCGGATGTCGGAGGTTGTGGGGTTCCAGTCGGTCAGCAGCATGCGGGGCCACAGGACGTAATTGGCGATCATCCCGAGGAACTGGTTGGCGGCGCTCTCGGCGTCCGAAACGTCGGCGTTGCCAGCCTCGTGTTCCGACTCCAGGTAGCGCTGGACAGAGGTGAAGTAGGGCAGCTTGCCGAGCTGGAACTGCATCCGTCCCAGTTCGGGGAAGCGAGGCAGCTCGGCGATGACGATGCGGAAGAGGGCTGTCATGCTGGGCCGGCCGATCAGGTCGGCGTAGCGGTGGCCGATGGAGGTCAGGCCGGAACGCAGGTCTCCGGCCTGAGGTCGCGCGACGGCGCCGGTGGCGTCACGCTGCCATGACTCGGTGACGATGGCCTCGAAGAGGGCTGCCTTGGTGGGGAACTGCTTGAACAGGGTGGACTTCGAGACGGCCGCCCCTTCGGCGATGCGGGCGAGGGATGTTCCGTCGTAGCCGTGGTTCAGGAAGAGGTCCGTGGCTGCGGAGATGATCGCCTCACGCTTTTGCTGGGCGAGACGGCGGTGGTGTGCGGAGAGCTCTGCTGCCATGTGTGCAGTATGCCCCAGATCCGAGGCGAGTCACTTGACTCGCCTCTTTGGGGTTGCCTACGCTGCAATGGAAAGGCGAGTCGAGCGACTCGCATCCGATGGCGGTGCCCGATGTCTCTTTGGTGCCACGTGATGAGGGAGTAGCGGATGACAGCCGACAGGATCGCTTTGGTGACCGGTGCCAACCGCGGTCTGGGCCGGAGTACAGCTCTTGCGTTGGCGGCGCGCGGGGTGCGGGTCGTGGTCACTCATCGCGGTGATGCGGCCGGGGCCGAGAAGACGGCGCAGCACGTGCACGCTACGGGTGGGACCGCCGCTGTCATGCGTCTAGATATCAGCGACGTCTCCTCTTTCGGAGCCTTCACTTCCGAGCTGAGCGCACTGCTTGAGCGCTGGGGGGCTTCGCGGCTCGATATCATGGTCAACAACGCGGGGGTGGGTGTCTTCGGCCCCCTGGAAGCTGTCACGGCCGACGACTTCGACACGGTATTCGGCACGAACGTGCGGGGCACGTTCTTCCTCATCCAGTCGCTTGTGCCGATGCTGGCGAAAGGCGCCCGCGTCATCAACGTCTCATCGTCTTTGACTCGCCACGCCAGCCCCGCGACCTCGGTCTACTCTGCCTCGAAGGCCGCCGTCGAGGCCCTGAGCCGCACTTTGGCCGCAGAGCTTGGCCCCCGAGGTATCCGGGTCAACTCCATCGCCCCGGGGCCGACCGCCACCGACTTCAACGGCGGTGCCATGCGGGATGACGCCGGTATGCGCCAGGGTCTGGCCGGGCAGACCGCGCTCGGCCGCGTCGGCGAACCCGAGGAGATCGGCGACGCCGTCGCCACACTGGCGTCGGAGGGCCTGCGCTGGATGACCGCCCAGCGCATCGAGGTCTCCGGCGGCGCCCTCCTCTGAGCGACCGGGCGAGCCTGTCCCAGGCCGCCCCGGATTCATTCCGCGCCGGTCTCGTCCTCGTCCAGCTCTGGGGCGTCCGGATCGCGCAGCGGGCGCAGGGCGCCGGCGGCTGGGGTCGAGGCGGTGAAGCTGTAGCGGCCGAGCAGGTTCAGGTTGCGGTGCTTGAGCGGGGACAGGCGGGCGATGTCCTCGTCCCGGATCTCGTGGCTCTCGGCGTGGAGCTGGGCGACGGCGGCGTCGATGTACTTCGTGGTCCAGAGCACGATGGCGTTGAGGACCAGGCCGAGCGCGCCGAGCTGGTCCTCCATCCAGTCGCGGTACGCCTGGTGGATGGTGCCGCGCTTGCCGTGGCACACGTCCCTCACCGGGAGGCTGCCAGGCCTGCTCGCCAACCAGCCGTCAGCGGCTGCCTCCGCCTCCCTCCGCCCTGCCGCAGACTGAGCGGCGCCTCGCTCGCGCCGGCCGGATGGGTGGCCAGGCTGGGGGGACCGCTGTGGGGCGCTGGTCCCTGTCAGCTCACGGCTTCCGCCCAGGTCGCCGACGCCGGATCCACCGGCTGATGGCGTTGCCGAGCCCGAGCGGCTCGCGGCCGTCGCGGCATACGACCGCGCCGATGCGCCGCTACGCGGGGACGGCCGCCTCGGTCCGGTCCGCCGCTCCTTCGCGCAGCCGCTCCAGCCGCGGCTGTCGACCGGTGCTCCGTGGTGCACTTCCGGGCCGCCTCGGCGTCCGCACCGTTCGGGCGGCAGTTGACCAGTCGGCGGGGCAGGCCGCAGCCGCCGGGCAACCGGCCAGCAGTCTGCCCCCTTTTGCCGAGGGCGGTAAGCCGCTGGCCCGTTGCTCGGGCACCAGCGGACGATGTTGCACCGCTGGGTGGTGCATCCCGGTTGCCGGCGTTCGGGCTGTCAGTGATCGGCTGGTGCCGGCAGATTCTGGCCCGCCGGGACGGGTGCATCGTGCCGTCTGGGCAGTCCACCGGAACGCCGTCGGCTGCACTCCCCGCGGACGGCGGGTCCCCCAGGCGCGTCGTGGACGAGGGTGGTGATGCGGTGCGCGAAGTCCGGCCCGGGCAGCGGGATCTCGAAGTCGTGGCGGAGGTAGCCGACGTCGACGGCGGTGGACAGATAGGTCATGAGCCGGTTGAGAGTGCGGGCTCGGCTGCTGCTGCGGGCCAGTTGGCGCAGGACGCGCAGCATGGTGGTGGGGCTGGTGCTGAGCGGGTAGGTGGCGGGCGCCCACTCTTCCGGTTCTGGATCGGTGTCCGGGAGGGGTTCGTCGTCGGTAGGGGCGGGGGTGGCGGTGGCGTCGGTCTGCTGGTGCCACCACTGGGCGAGGTCTTCTTCGCCGTTGGCCAGGTGGTGGAGGTAGAGGCAGTAGGCGGCGGCGCTCTGGCCAGCGCCGGCGGCGTACTGCCACCAGAAGCGGGCGCCGTCGTCGGTGTAGGTGAGCTGCATGACGCAGGCGAGTGCGAGAGCGCTGCGGGGTGCGGGAAGCTGGTCGGCGACGAAGTCGGCGACATCGGTGTTCGGGGTGCGGGCGAGGACGGTCTCGCACAGGACCCGCAAGTCTTCGGCGGCTTCGGTGGCCTCACTGCCGGTCGCCTGCGCGGGGGCTGGGGGGTGCGGTGTCTGGGGCTGGTGGGCGGTGTCGCAGGCGGGCGGGACGATGTCTCGGGGACGGTGCGGTCGCAGACCAGCAGAGCGCGCGACAGGATGCCTTCGATCGTGTTCATGAAGGGGTTCCTTCGGTGTCGGGTGGGGGGCACAGGACGCTGTCGAGGAACCGGATCGCGTGCCGTTCGTCTGAGCGGACGGCGGCGAGCGGTACGCCGAGCAGATCGCTGACCTCGTCCTCGGTCATGCCGCCCAGGAAGCGCAGGACGATGACGTCGAGCTGAGGGGCGGGCAGCCTGCTCATCGCGCGGAGCAGGTCTTGCGTCTCAGCGAGCTGTTCCGAGGCGGCTTGGGCATGCTCAAGGCCTGACAGGTTGTGCAGGGCGAGCGTGTCGAATGCCGTGTGCAGGAAGTGGTGGCAGTTGTCGATGTGGGGGGTGCGGGACATCACGCTCGTGCGCAGCACGCCCCACCCGTGGCGGCGGATGTCGGGGCTGCTCAGAGCCTTGGCCCAAGCCAGCCAGAGCTGGTCGTAGGTTTCCTCCACGGCGGCCGCGCGGGCCGGGCCGGGCAGGAAGACGCTGGCGTAGAAGCCGTAGCCGGACTCGGTCAGGTCGCGGAAGCCGGTGTGGTGCAGGGGCGGGCTGTGCTGGACGGCGACGGTGGCGGCTGTCTCCGCGGACCAGGCGCGGGACTTGCGGCGGATCTCCGGGGCGGCCTGCCGCCACAGCCGGTACAGCGGGCCGGCCGGGAGCCGCACTTCCGCCGCGATCGTCGCCAGCAGCTCCCAGCGGGGGTACTTGCGGCCGCTCATCAGCTCCGAGATCTTCGAGCGGGCCATGTGCACGCGCCTGCTGAGCACCGTCATCGTCAGGCCGGACTCCAGGTAGGCCTGACGCACCAGCTCCAGCCAGGCGCGGTGCTCGGCCGGGCACTGGGCAACGATGGGCCCGAGCGGCCGTCCGAGCCGTCCCCGGCCCGGCGGCCCGGGCGGCTCGTCCGGATCGACCGGGTAGAAGGACGTCATGATGGCGTGTCCTCCTCGCGGTCCGGTACTGCCTCGACCCGGTGCCCGGATGCCGGGCCACTGCGGGGGCGGGCGGCGCGGACGATCTGCTGCGCCGTCACCCCCAGCGCCGGAGCCAGGGCCGCGATCGCCACGGCCTGGCCGACGAAGACCATCACCACACTCCACGCCAGAACGGCACAGGTAATGATCCCTATCGAACGAACTTCCACAAGGGACCTCCTGGTTGAGCATCGACCCGGGAGAGCTGGTCGCTTCCCACCCGCCAGTCCCATCCGGAGCGCTGGCAGGGAACTTCCGGGCCGCCGCGGGTGCCGAGTCCGCGGTGGCCGGGAAGGTCAACCAGGATTACCGGTAGCGGAGTTGTCACGCCACGTGATCATGGATAGCGGCCGAACCGTGCGGTAGTAGGTGACGATGTCCGGCGGTGCCACCGCGTCTGGACTGTCGGCGGTCAGTCGCCCGGCGGCCGGGCGGTGCCCGGGCGGACCATGGCGGCGTGCGGAACGTAGGCAAGGTTGATGCGGCGGGTGTCGTCGCCCGGCAGTTGCCGCCACACCTTGCTCTCCCCGTCCTGGACCTGGCCGGCCAGTGTCGCCGCCCAGGGCGCGGGAGACCTCGGCGTCGTTGCCCTGGACCGGCCTGTGCAGCGCCCACATCGCGAGTACGAGAGCGGCCACGCCCACCGGCAGGCTCAGCATGCCCGCGGTGTCGGTCGGCTGCAGACCGCCGCGGATGATCGGCCGGACCGCGTGCACGGTGCTCACCGCGACCATCAGGGTGCCCAGGACACCGATCAACTGCCAGTAGCGCCGCCGGCGGCGTCCCCCGAGACCTGCCGTCCCCCGATCATCACCACTGTGCTCTGACCGGACAGCCGGTTTTCCCAGCCGTGACCAAGCGGACGAAAACGGGCGCCAGTTGCACCCCTGTGGGGAGCGTCCGTCAGCGCGCGCACGGGCTTCACGCCAGGGCGCCGTCAGCTGGAGGTCAAGGGCTTCCCGTCTGGGTAACGCCTCGTGCGAATTGGGCGACGACGTGACGACGGTCTGGCCGAACGCCACCCTCGCACCAGGCCGGGTGGTGCGGTCGATGGATTGGTTCAGGGTGTGGACAGCTCGAACCGTGTGACGCGGACGGCGCCGCCGAGGGCCTGGGTGGCGTGGTTGAAGAGGGCGAACCGGTAGCCCATGAAGAACCGCCAGTCGTTGCCCATGGAGAAGGCGGGTCCGAGGCGGGTGAAGGTGATGCCGTCGGTGCTGTAGGAGAAGGTCCCGGGGCGCGGTGCGCCGGGGCGGATGTCCGCGTTCGCGCGCAGCCAGACGTGGCCGCCGGAGACGGGCGCGCTCGCGATCTCGGTGCCGGTGCCGGTGGTGTTCCAGTTGCTGTCCATGGTCAGCCCGGTCACCATCACCACCCGTGTCGCACCGCCGTCGCGCTTGAGGCCGATCCAGGCGGAGGAGTCACGCAGCAGCGCGAGCCCGGCCCGGTCGCCGTCCCGCATCGCGGAGTGGTCGAGCTGGACCGTGGCGGTGGAGGTGGGGCCCTGGATGCGGTGTGTGAGGGTGTTGCGGGCCCAGTAGAGGTCGTGGGTGACGGTCGCGGTCCGCAGCGTCAGGCCGTCGCCGACCGACCACTTGGTGTTGTCGGGGTTGTGGTTCCACTCCCATCTCGGTTTCAGGGCCGTACCGTCGAAGGTGTCGACGCCGGTCATCGGGGTGACCTGGCGGGGCGGGGTGGGAACGGCCGGACTGGGGTACGTGGTGCCCCACGCGCCGTTGACGAGCTGTACGACGGGCCAGCCGTCCGCTGTCCAGGTGACCGGTGCCAGGGCGGGCATGCGGCCGCCGGGGTAGGCGTCGACGAACGCCATGTAGTACCAGGCGCCGCTCTGCGTCCGTACCAGCCCGCCCTGGTGGGGGACGCCGCCGCCGGGGATCGGTCCGCGCAGGTCGAGGAGGACCTGCCGCATCGTGTACGGGCCGAAGGGACCGCTTGAGGACTTGAGGATGTACTGGCCGTTCGCGGGGCGGGTCAGGAAGATGTAGTACTGCCCGTTGATCTTGTAGAACCGGGCGCCCTCCAAGGTGCCGACGCTGGACGGTGTCCTGAACACCTCCTGCGTACGGACCTGGTTGCGGCCGTCGGGCGAGAGCTGGGCCACGCTGATGGTGGTGTTGCCGTACGCCACGTAGAGGGTGTCGTCGGTGTCGACGAGCAGCCCGGCGTCGTAGTAGGGGGTGCTGATCGTCGTCAGCCTGCTCCACGGCCCCTCCACCGCGGTGGCGGTGTAGAGGTACGTCCGGGCGAAGTCGATCTGGCCGAGCCAGTAGAAGGTCCTGTTGCTGGGCCGGTAGGCCAGTGACGATGCCCAGATTCCTCTGACATAGCCGCGGGCGCCGTTCAGGTCGTACTTGGCGCCGAAGTCGAGGACGGGTACCGAGTGACCGGCGATCTCCCAGTTCACCAGGTCGTAGGACCGCAGAACGGGCGCGCCTGGCGAGTAGTGCATCGTCGAGGCCGAGGCGTAGTAGGTGTCGCCGACGCGGATGATGTCGATGTCCGCGAAGTCCTGCCAGATCACCGGGTTCGTGTACTGCGCCGCGGCGGTCGCGAGGGCGGGCCCAGGGGGGAGGAGGGCGCCGGCGGCCAGGCCGGTGGCAGCCGCGAGCGTGCGGCGACGCGTGAGGGGTTGATGCGCCCATGACAGGTCCATGGAGGTGTTCACCTCTGGTTCATCGGTCGGAGGGGCCCTATCGCATTCGAGATACCGAACATCGTGCGACTTGTCGAGCAGTCTGGATGATAGGAGGCCAGCATGGCCCGTCAACCCTCCTCGCATAAGTCGTGCGCCGCTTCGCAATATTCGAAGCGGCTCGCGCGGGGTAGGCGCGACTCAGCCTTGCCCCTCGCCGATCACGCGACAAATCCCGCTCAGTGAGGGGGTGTTGACATGACCTGCCGTCTCTCTAGCATCCGTGGGGCGCCTGGAGTTTCCGAACGTCGATCGAAAGTTCGAACGCTCGCTTCCACTTGGACAGGCAAGCGCGGGAGACACCAGCCTCGGCCGGTCCGAGGGCCCCGGCTTCGGTGCCGAGCGTGGCTGCAGCGACGGCGGATGGGCGCCCTCCCCCGCAGTCCAGCACGCTCTCCGGGAGGTGCCCCGCCACCGCTACACCCCGGAAAGCCCCCTGCGGATCGCGTACGACGACGACCGCTCCCCCGTCACCCGGCGCGACGACGCCGGGCGGGCGACGAGCTCGGTCTCGGCGCCGTGGCTCCAGGCCGGCATGCTCGAAAGCCTGCGCCTGAAGCCAGGGATGACGGTCCTCGAAGTCGGCTCCGGCGGATACAACGCCGAACTGATCGCCCACGTCGTCGCCCCCGACGGACGGGTCGTGAGCGTCGATATCGACGGCTGGGTCGTGGAGCGCACCCGACGGTTCACCGGCTTCACCCTCTGCGGGTTCGTCCGCGACCTCGGCGCGGCCGCCCGCCCCACGCCCACCGTCGACCTCGCCGACGGGCAGCTGCAGCTGCGCTTCGAAGACGGCCCCGTGCCGGCCAGCGCCGGAGCGGACGACGCCCTGGTGGCGCCGCGGTGCGAGGTGCCGACCGGGGTGACCGTCGCCGGTCAGGAGTCGTTCGAGACCCTGCCGCTCTACCTCGCGACCACGCTGCCCGGCTTCTGCCGCCTAGCCGGCACCACGGGATCCCGGTTTGCCGAGCTGCCCCGGGGCTCGGACGCGGCCGCCCTCGTGCGGGACGGCTCCTTCGCGTACCTCACCCACATCCGCGTCCACACCGGTCGCCGCCGATGCCGACGAAGCACTGGCCGCGAGCATGCCGGCCGGCGGGAGGCGCGCGGGTGACGCCGGACGACGACAAGGAGATCACCGCACTGGCCGGCACGCTCATGCGGGCCTATGGCCTCGAGCCGGCCGAGGTGACGCAGATCCACGGCGGGACGTCGACGGACAACTACCGTGTCACCACGCACGACGGCGGCGTGCCATGGTTCGCGAAGGTCTACCGTGACGTCGCTCAGCTGCCGCGCGAGCGCGCAGCGGTCGAGCTCGCCGAGTACGCCCGCCACGGCGCCGTTCCCGTTCCCGCGGTACGCCGCACCGTCGACGGCGATCTTGTCGAAGCGGGCGGACGGCTGAGCATGTCCCTGTGGGAGTACATCCCCGACGTGCACACCGCGGAAGGCCCGATGACCAACGATCGCTGGCGTCCCGGTGGGTGAGGCCGCCGGCCGCCTGCACTGCCGTCTCGCCGAGCATCCCGCCGCACGTCCCGAACTGCGGGCCGGATCCGCCGTGTGTGACCTGCGCACGAACCGGGCCCGGCATGAACGCCTGATCGCCGCGTACGGCCGCAAGCCCGCCCTCGGCGGATTCGAGGCCTGGGCTCTTGAGGCGGCTCGCGAACGGCAGGGCTTGTGGGGGAAACTGGGGCGGATCCTCGGCAGGCCCCCGGAACTGACATTCCAGATCCTGCACAGCGATCTCGCCAGCCCGAACCTTCTGCTGCACGGCGCCCAGGTGGCCGCCATCATTCGACTTCCAGCCTCCGAACCCGCGCTACGCGGCCTGGGAAATCGCCCGCATCGCCTGCGATCCGCGCAGCCTCCTCCTGGGCTGGGAGGCATGGCTGTCCGGGCTGTCCGAGCTCCTGGCCGCCTACCAGGACGCCCGTCCCGACGCGCGGCGTTCAGTTGGTCGCGCGCCTCCAGGGGCACTGCGAGCGAGTAGGTCGAGGCGAGCATGGCCACGCAGCCCACCGCGGGGACAGAGAGCAGATCTTCGACGCGCCACCCTGAAGGCCACGCTACTGGAGATGAGCGTGTGACAACGCGGCCAGGGAGTCCTTCTTCAGCCTGCCGCAGAAGAACGTCCTCGACCGCCGCATCCGGGCTACCCGTGAAGAACTGCGGACCGCGATCGTGACGTGGATCGAGCGGACCTACCACCGACGCCGCCGACACCAGCCCGGTGTAGGTGGGTGGCAGGCGCGTCACCAGCCTGACCGGCCGCGTGTGGAAGGCAGGGGCGACAGGTTCCGTCAGCTGCGAGATGGAGACCACCAGAGGCCCACGGGCCGCGACGGTCAGCAGGCGTCGCTCGCCGCCCGCGCCGTCGCCAGCGGCCCCTCCGCACCCAGCGGCGTCTCCGGCGCCGCCACCAGAATCGACTGCTGCAACCGACGCAACCGCGCCGACGGCTCCAACCCCAGATCCCGCACCAACGTACTCCGCAGCTTGTGATACACGTCCAGCGCCTCACCCCGCCGCCCCGAACGGTGCAACGCGAGCATGAACTGCGCATGAAGGTTCTCGTGTGCCCGGTAACGGCTCGTCAGCACCGTCAGCTCTGCCAGCAGTTCGCGGTGACGGCCCAGCCGCAGGTCCGCCTCGATCCGCTGGTCCAGCGCGCACAGGCGGCTCTCCTCCAGCCGCTTGGCCTCCATCTCCAGCTGGGCACCCGTCTGCACATCCGCGAACGCCGGACCACTCCACAAGTCCAGCGCCTGCCGCAGCAAGCCGGCTGCGCCCGGAAAGTCACCGGCGTCCATGGCACGGTAACCTTGCCCCGTCAGCCGCTCGAACTCCCGTACGTCACTGGTCCCTTCACCCGACACCAGCAGATACCCACCCGGCGCCGTCACCAGCACATCCTTCGCCGACACCGCAGGCGCCCCGCCCGCAGCCGACCCCTGCTCCTGTAGCGCCACCGTGATGAGGTCACGCAACTGCAGCACATACGTCTGCAACGTCGTCCGCGCACTGCGCGGCGGACGACCCGCCCACAACTCATCAATCAACGCCGCCACCGGCACCACCTGATCCGCATGCAGCGCCAACAACGCCAGCACCTGACGCGGCTTCGGCGCCGTCGGCGCCACCGAAACCCCGTTCACCCGCACATCCAATATGCCCAGTACATCGATCTGCACGCCGTTTTCCCCCTAGACGAGTGCTGGCAACCGGCACCCCACGAGTACAAAACAGTCCGCACGGTTTGTCAACAGCAAACCACCCGCGCTGTTTTCAACCCGCCCGACCTCCGACTCGGCAATGACCTTCACCTCACCTCGACACTACCGCCCACCAGCCAAAACCCTCAACTCATCGCCCTCGCAACCATCCACCGACCCCACCTCGTACCCCCGGCCAGCCACCCCCGACAAACGGGCGCTCACGTGAAAACCGGCCGCCCCACCCATCCAATAACCGACCCGCCCCGCCGTTCAGTCACCCTCATGCCCCATCAAAACAGGACACTGCCGGAAGACACCGCCCCGCACCAGTGGGCCTGGGTGCGGGGCGGTTCGGTGCTCATGGAGAGCGGGATAAGGCGTCGACGGCCGTCACGCGCCCGGGGCCTCTCCGACCGAGACGTAGACCCAGCCGCCGTAGCGGGTCAGCATGCGGTGGCGGGCGGCGCCCCGTTCGATCGGCTCCCAGGGGTGGCGGTTGACCATGCTGGTGTCGCCGCCGAAGGGGGCGATCATCGGGCCCAGGGCGGGGATCAGCCGGTCCGGCCACCAGCGGGGCAGCCGGTAGTCGAGGACGACCCACCGGCCGCCGGGGGCGAGCGCCTCGTAGCCGCGTTCGATGATCTTGGCGTATTCGCTGATGAGGGTCAGGGAGAAGCAGGCGATGATGCCGCGCACGTTCTCCGGGTACTCGTACGCCGTCAGGTCGGCCTGGACCAGGGAGACCTGGGACAGGCCCGCCCGGCGGACGCGGTCCTCGGCCTGTTCCAGCATCGCGTCGGTGAGGTCGACGCCGATGACCTTGCCGGTCGGGCCGACCGCCTCGGCGAGGAGCGGGAGGTTGTGGCCGGTGCCGCAGCCCGCGTCGACGACGGTGTCGCCGGGGCGCAGCGCGAGCTGTTCGAGGGCCAGGTGTTTGTAGGCCATGGTGCGTTGGCCGATGAGGTAGAGACGGTTCGAGGTGAGGTCGTACCGCTTGGCGCGTTTGCGGTAGACCTCGACCATGCGGTGGGACTCCGTCGTGGTCATGTGCGTCCCCCGGTGAGGTCGGCCGGTCCGGGTGGACCGGGTGGTGGGGTGGAGTGGGAGGAGTGGGAGGAGCCTGGGCGCGGGCCGCGCAGGACCGAGGCCAGGACCCTCGGGCGGAACACGACCTGCGGCGGGGCCAGTAGGTGGGTCATGTCGAAGAGGGTCGTGGCCACCAACTGGTCGGTGGTCGCCACCCGCAGCAGTCGGTCGGTGTAGCGCTTGCCGAGACGTGCGGCGAGTGGCAGGGGGCCGTCGGTGGCGCCCGGGTACGCCAGGTCGGCGTTGCCCGACAGCATCCACGCGGCCTGCACGTGCCGGGCGATGCGCTGGCGCAGGGGGCCCGCGAATCCGGTCGGGATCCGGCCGGAGCGGCGTGCTCCGGCGTCCTCCAGCGCCTCTTCCAGAGTGAGCGCG
The DNA here is from genome assembly GCF_018070565.1 of Streptomyces sp. B93. GTDB lineage: Bacteria > Actinomycetota > Actinomycetes > Streptomycetales > Streptomycetaceae > Streptomyces. The sequence goes on along the minus strand of NZ_JAGPXL010000047.1, from coordinate 23,553 downwards.
CTCATCGCGGCGACGGAGATGCCCTGCCCGTAGGCCGGGTTGAAGGCGCCGACCGCGTCGCCCAGCACGAGGAAGCGGTCCGGCCAGCGCTTCAGTCGCTCGTAGTGGCGCCAGCGGTTCTCGGTACGGCCCGATCCGTACACCTCGCCGAGCGGCTTGGCGTCGCGGACGGCGTCGTACAGGACGGTGCTGCGCAGGCGTTTGGCGAAGTCGAGGAAGCCCTGGTGGTCCAGTGCCGGGCGCTCACCGCCGAGGCCCGCCACGGAGACCATCCAGCGGTTGTTCTCGATGGGGTTGAGGATGCCCGAGCCGGGTTCGTCCGGGGTCGACTGGAGCAGGACGCACTTCCAGTCGGCGGTGTGGCCGGGGGGCGGTTCGAAGACGCAGGTGGCGTAGGCGCAGCCCGCGTCGACCGTGGTCTCCTCGGGGGTGTCGTAGCCGAGGTCCCGCAGCCAGGCGGGGGCCCGGGAGCCGCGGCCGGTCGTGTCGACGACGAGGTCCGTCCGCTGCTCGTACGGCGCGCCCCACCCGGTGCGGGCCGAGCTGTCCCGTTCGCGCAGCAGGACGCCGCGCACCGAGTCGCCCCAGCCCGCGACGAGTCCGGCCGCCTCGGTCTCCTCGCGGATCTCGAGGTTGGGGAGTTGGCGAAGCCGTCGTCGCACGGCCCAGTCGAGCAGGTCGCGCGTGCCGGAGAGGACGACGTGGTGGCTGTCGAAGCGGTCCACCCAGCCGCCCGCCATGAGCAGCAGCATGTCCCGCGGCATCCGTACCGGCACCATGCCCAGGTCCCGCAACTCCCCCAGCAGGCCCGGGAAGAGGCGCTCCAGGGCCTGCTGTCCGGCGCCCAGGAGGTTGTGGGTGTGGCGGGCCTGGGGGACGCCTCGGCGCCAGCGTGGCTCCTCGGGGTACCGGTCCCGCTCGACCAGGGTGACCCGGTCCACGTGCGCCGCCAGCGCCGCCGCCGCGCACATTCCGGCGAGGCTGCCGCCGAGGACGACGGCGTGGCTGCCGCGGTGCGGGAGACCGGTGTTGCGGTCGGCCATGTGATGCCCCTCCCTTCCGGCGCTCATGGGCGGGGTGTGCGGGCGGGCACCCGGCCGCCGAGCCACTGGTGTGCCGCGGTGTACCAGCTCGGCGCGGTGCGGTGGACGTTGAGGGAGTGGGCCGCCTCGGGGACGACGAAGGCGTCCAGGTCGGTGGTGCCGGTGTAGAACTTGCGCTCGTACTGGAGGACGGAGGCCGCGTCGTCGATGGTGACGTCCCCGCCGCCGAAGAGGCGGTCGCACCGGCCCATGACCAGCAGGACGGGCACCCGTACCCCGGCCGCCACGGCGGGGTCGTAGATGGACTCCAGGGTCATTCCCTCGCCCGCGGTCACGGTGGACTTGGTGTGTTCGTGGTACTCGGACAGCTCGGGGTCCATCCCGGGCGGGTGTTCGTAGAGGGCGGCGCGGCGGCCGGGGAGGGTGGTCAGGTAATTCTCCGGTGGGGCCGTCGGGGCGAGCAGTTCGTCCTGTGCGGCGGGGTACAGCGCCGGGAGCGCCTCCGCGTACAGCGGGCCGAAGGCGTGCAGCAGGCCGGTGACGACGAGCGCGTCCAGGTCCTGGTGGCGGGCCGCCTCGATGAGGGCGATACCGGAGCCGAGGGAGTGCCCGACCGCTACCACGTGCCGGAAGGCGGGGATGCCGGGGGCGCCCCGGCGCAGAACGTCGATCACCTGGTGCACGGCCTCGACGTTGCTGTCCACGGTGACCTGCTCTGCGGGCGGATGCTCGCTGGCGCCGGTGCCGGGGCGGTCGAGGGCGAGGACCGCGTAGCCCTCGCCGACGGCGTGCCGGGTGTAGTCGAGGGCGCCGGGGGCGCTCCAGTAGCGGCGGTCGTAGGTGAGGCCCGGCAGCAGCAGTTGCACGGTGTCGGGCGGGGCGCCCGCGGGCAGGTGCAGCTGTGCGCTCAGCCGCCAGCTGGTGCCGGGGGTCTGTGGTGGGGTCACGTGGAAGTCGACGGTTCGCATGCGCATGGTGTCCTTCTGGTGGTGGTCGGTGCTCGGTGCGGGAGTTCGCGGGGCGCGGTCCGTCACCCCCCGGGCGTGGCCGCCGCCACGGGTGCCGGGACCTGCCGGAAGGACACCGAGGTCTCCGGCCGCAGGTTCAGCTCCGGTCCCGTCACCAGGGCGTCGACGGCGATCAGTACGTTGTAGTGGTTGGGGAAGTGGCAGGAGTCGAAGCCGAGCACGGTGCCGACGAGGCGGCCGTCGGCCCACACCTCGTCGCCCCGGTCGAGGACCCCGGCGTCCTGGATCTCGGCGAAGCCGAGGAAGCCGACCCGGTCGATGCGGGCGCCCGGAGGGCTCTCGGCCTGGTCGGTGGTGACGAGTTCATGGACCTCGCCGCGCCGCACGCAGCGGCTGGTGAACTGCTCCAGCGTCATGCCGCGGTCGTGGCGGCGGTGGGTGAGCACCTTGACGACGGTGGCGCTCACGGCGCGTTTGGCGCCGTCCTCGCGGGGGTTCACCGTGCGGCTCCTTCGGCGCGGTAGACGGCGTCTACGAGGTCCAGGGCGGCGAGTCCGTCGTCTGCGGTGTCCTGGCCGGAGCGCAGGCGCTGGTCGAAGTCGGCCAGCACGCCGGCGTACTCGTGCCAGAGGGAGCCCTTGAACTCGGTGTGTCCGGCGAGCATGTCGGCGGACAGCGTGGTGCCGTCGGCCAGTTCGACGGTGACGTCCTTGACCTCGCCGTCGTAGGACCAGTCGAGTTCGACGCGGGCGGGTACGCCGTGCGGGGAGCGCAGCGTGATGTCGGCCTGGCGGTCCGTGCCGTGGGCGTCGCGTACCACCTTGGCGTCGGCCAGTTCGGTCGCGCCGAGGAACAGGCGGACGAGGTCGAAGGCGTTGGGGCCGTTGTCGGCGACGCAGCCGCCGCCGCAGCGGTCGGCGTCCAGGTACCAGCGGTCGTCCCCGGCGTGGTCCTCGATGCGTTCGAGGTAGCGGACGGTCAGGGACCGTACGGGGGCCTCGGCGGCCGTCACGTCGTCCAGCAGGCGCAGGACGGCGGAGTTGTAGCGGCGGTGGAAGGAGGTGAAGAGGGTGACGTTCCGCTTCCGTGCGGCCGCGACGAGAGCACGGCCGTCCTCGATCCGGGTGGCGAGCGGCTTCTCCACGCACACGCCGAGTCCGGCGGCGATGGCGTCGCCGCACACCTTGGCGTGGGCGTCGTTGGGGACGTTGACGACCACCGCGTCCAGGTTGGTCGCGTCGGCGAGCAGGTCGGTGTGGCGCGTGTGGCACCTCGCCACGTCGTGGAACGGCTCCAGCGCCTCCGGCCGCAGATCGCATACGGCGGCCAGGTCGACGTCGGGCAGTCGGTCGAAGGCGGCGACGTAGAACTTGGAGATGACGCCGAGTCCGATGAGGCCGACGCGGGTGGGGTGCGTCACCGGGTGTCCTTTCCGGAGGCGGGGGCCGGGGCGGTGGCGGGGGCCGGGGCAGTGGCGGGGACGGGGGGCGACGGCGGCGGGGCGGTGAGTCCTCGCTCGGCGGCCAGGGCCGTCAGCTCGGCGTACTGCTCGGCGTACAGGGGGACGCCGTGTTCGCGGTGGTGGCCGGCGGTCAGCGCCTCGGGGCGGCCCGGGTAGCTCACCGGCCGCCGGGGGTCGAGGGGCGGGCAGTCGAGGAGCGCGCTGAACATGCCGTCCGCCTCGCCCAGGAAGTCCGGTCCGGGGCGCAGTGCTCCGGGTGCGAGGACGAGGGCGGTGAGGCCGATGTCGTCGTCGCGGCCGGTGGGCCGTCCGTCGCCGGACAGGGCCTCCCGGTCGGGTCCCAGCCCGGCCCCGGGGACGAGGGCGGCCAGCACCTCCACCATCAGACCGAGTCCGTAGCCCTTGAAGGCACCGGTGGCCGGGTCGCCGCCGAGCCAGCGCAGGAAGCCGTGGCCGGTGTCCAGGGCTTCCGGGTCGGTGACGGGCCGTCCCTGGGCGTCCTCCAGCCAGCCCTCGGGGATCGGCTGCCCGGCGCGGGCCGCGGCGCGGACCTTGCCGGTCGGTACGACCGTGGTACTCATGTCGAGGACGTAGGGAGGGTGTTCGCCCGCGGGCGCGGCCACGCTGAACGGGTTGGTGCCGAGCAGGGCGGCCCGGCCGCCCGGCGGGCGGGCGATGCGCTGGCGGCCGCAGTTGGAGGCGAGCAGGGCGACCATGCCGCGTCGGGCGATACGGGCGGTGTGGTAGCCCGCGCAGCCGAAGTGCGTGGCGTCGCGCATCGTCACCAGGGCGACGCCGGTCTGCTGGGCGCGGTCCGCGGCCAGTTCCAGGGCCTCGGTCGCCGCCCACAGGCCCAGTGAGCGGCGTCCGTCGAGGAGGACGGCGGCGCCGGTGTCGGTGATCTTCTCCGGTTCGGCGCCCGCGTCGATGCGGCCCTCGTCGAGGGCGGGCAGGTAGAGCCGGGTGAGGTTGGCGAGTCCGTGCGAGGTCAGTCCGGTGAGGTCGCCGTGGACCAGTGCCTCGGCCGCGGTACGGGCACGGGGCGCGGGCACGCCACGGTCGGCGAAGACGTCGGCGGTGAAGGCCACGAGGGCGTCGTGGGCGACGGTCACGCCCTCGGCGTGGGCGACGGTCACATCCTCGGCGTGGGCGGCAGTCATGCTGTCGGACCGCGGGGCCTTGCTGGGCTGGTTCACTGGTGTGTTCCTCCCGTGGCGGCGTGGTGCCGGGCGGCGAAGCGGACGAGGATGCCGCTCACCGCCTCGGCGAAGGCTTCGAGATCGGTCAGGTCGGCGTACTCCCCCGCCGCGTGGGCGTGGTTGCGGTCGAGGTCGCCGGGGCCGAGGACGGCCGTGTGGGCGCCGGGCAGCCCGGCCATCCACAGCGCGTCGCAGGTGAACGCGGGCTCGTCGTCCGGCCAGCGGGCCAGGCCGCCCTGTCGTTCCAGCAGGTGTGTCGCCCACCGGTCGTCCGAGGGCGGGAGCGCGGGCAGGCCGCGCTTGTGCCATTCGACGCGGGTGATCGCGGCGGCGTCGGCGGCGGTCCTGGCCAGGTCCCGGTGGGTGCCGTACGCCTCGCGGAACTCCCCCACGGCGGCGGCGACCTCCGCCTCCAGCCGGGTGGCCAGCGCATCGCCGGAAGCGGTGTCCGCGTAGGAGCAGTTGAGCAGCAACCGGCCGGTGCCGTAGACCCGGTTGTGGAGGTGGCCGGTGTGCAGGCCCGCGACGCAGACCTGTCCGCCGTCCGTGTGCCCGGGCAGCCGGGTGGCGAGCCACTGGGCGAGGTGGCCGAGCAGGACGGTGGCGTTGTGTCCGGCGGCGGGACGGTCGTCGATGGCGTCGTCGCCGTCGACGCGTACACAGGCGGTCATCGACGCGGTGGAACGGGGCAGCAGCCGCATGCCGGTGGGCTCGCAGAACAGGTTGAGCCTGCCGTACCAGCCGCGGCGGACCAGCGGGCGGGTCCCGAAGACGCCCATGGCTCCGCCCTCCTCACCGGACACCGCCTGGATGAGCACCCGGGTGCCGGAGGCGAGGCCGGGTGCGGAGTGCAGCGCGCCGCGCACGCCCGCCAGGAGCGCCACCGCCGGGCCCTTGGCGTCGATGGCGCCCCGGCCGGTGAAGCGCCGCCCGTCGAAGTCGACCGGTTCGCTTCCGGCGACGGTGTCGAGGTGCACGTTGAACATCACGGTGTCGGCCTGCGGCAGCTCGGGGCCGAGCGCCAGGACCAAAGAGGGCTGTACGGCGAGGAAGTCCGGGTCGTTCTCGACGGCGCGGCGTACGGCGAGCGGCACGGGGGCGCCCACCAGGTCGACGGGTTCGGCGGCGGCGTGGTGGACGACGTCGAACCCGATCTCGCGTGCCGCCGCGGCGTAGGTGCGCTGGGCCTCCCAGAGCCGGGGTGCGCCGTCGTCCTCCAGCGGCCCGGCCGTGGGCAGGTCGAGCAGCGCCAGCAGCAGGTCGCGGTCGTCCTGGGTCAGCCGGGCTCGGATCATCGCGTGTCCCCCGTCTTCCCGGCGTGCGGCAGGTCCGCGGCCAGCCGTTCCAGGGCGCGTCCGTAACGGACGAACTCGGCCACTCCGTCCCGGCCGGGGTCGGTGCGGCCCTCGTGAGGGCGTACCGACCGGTGGGGTTCGATGGTCCAGGTGCCGGTGTACCCGTGGTCGAGCAGGAGCCGCAGACAGTCGTGGACCCGGCAGCCGCCCTCGCCGGGAAGGGTGTAGCGCACCTCGCCCGCCTCGGCCCGGGCGTCCTTGATCTGGACGTGCTCCACCCGGTCCACCAGCGCGGTGAGCATGTCGTAGCCCTCGTAGCCGTACGCGATGCCGTTGCCCGTGTCGAAGAGCAGGCGCAGCGCCGGGCTGTCGACGTCCTCCAGCAGGCGCAGGGCCCGGTCGGCGTGGGATCCGGCCCAGCCCGCACAGTTCTCGTGCAGCAGGACGAGCCCGGCGTCCTGCGCCTGCCCGGCGAGGGCCTTCAGCCGGGCGGTGGCGCGTCGTCCCCACTCGGGTTCTTCGAGGCGGCCGTCGGGGTCGTCGGGGTAGGACATGACGCGGATGTAGCGGGTGCCCAGGGCGGCGCACCGCGGGATCAGGCGCTCCAGTTCGTCGCGGTCCAGCCGGAAGTCACCGGTGACGGGGCGGGCCCAGTTGGCGATGCGGGAGTCCACGCAGACGACGTCGAGGCCCGCGTCGTGCAGTTCCGTGCGGGCCGAGTCGAACGCCGCGTCGTCGAGGTCGGCGAGGGCGACGCCGTCGATGCCCCGCAGCTCGATGGCGGACCAGCCCAGCAGTTGGTGGGCCCGGATCTGGTCGGCCAGGGCGGGAGCGGCCTCGTCTCCGATACCGGCGAAGCGGATGCCGGGGGGCGGTGCGGCCACGGCGGTGCTCGCGGTCGGGTTGGGTGCCTCCGTCTCAGCCCGCATGGGCCACCTGCCCTCCGCTGCGCTGGGCTGCCGCCCGGGCCGCGCCGCTCGCCGTCTTGGCGTCCGCGAGAAGTTCCACGACACGGACCCCCAGCTGGAGTTGGGGTTCCAGGGGGGTGTCGTCGCGCAGCGCCCGGTAGGCGCCGAGGAGATAGGCGGACAGGGCGTCGTCGGGGAAGACCTCCCACGTCTCGGGGTGCCCGGGGCGGCTGACACGCAGTTGGGCGTAGTGGTCGTCCTCGGCGTTGGGGTAGTGGGCGACGACGTGGCCGTGGGTGAACTCCAGGCGCATGCTGCGTTCCCGGACCGGTGCGGTGAGGTCGGAGACGATGCGGCTGACCGCGGTCCGGTGCCGGAGTTCCAGCCGGGCGCGGCCCATGCTCGGGATGACGGTGTCGCCGATGCGCATGTCGTCGAGCTGGGCGTGGGTGAGGTGGGCGTCTCCGGCGAGTCGGAGGCAGACGCCGAGGGAGTGCGGGGGTTCGATGTCGAACGCGGTGGGGTGCCCCTTGTCGGCGAGGGTGCGGCGCATCCGCGGCTTGTACTGCCGTACCTCGATGGACCGCAGTTCGCCGAGGGTGCCGCCGTCCACGAGGCGTACGAGCCGTGCGGTGAGCGCGCTGGCCAGCCAGGGCGCGACGACCGACAGGCGCAGCCGTTCGGTGCGGGCGAGGTCGAGGACGTCGTGCGCGGTGTCGCGTCCGGCCGCCAGCGGCTTCTCCACGATGATCCTGCGGAAGCCCGCTGCGGCCAGCTCGCGCAACAGGTCGAGGCGGGCGACGGGCGGGGTGCAGATGTGGACGACGGTGTGTTCGGGGTCCAGCAGGGTGCGGGCCTCCGCGATGGAGGCGACGGGGCGCAGTCCCTCGGCGGGCGGGGCCGTCACGGGGACGAGCGGGTCGAGGCAGAGGGCCGGCGCCGGGTCCAGCAGGTGGGTGTGGCGCCCGGTGGCGCGCAGTCTGCGCAGGACGGCCCAGTGCAGCCCGAGTCCCGCCCGGCCGAGCCCGATGATCAGTGTCCGCTCCATGGGACTTGGTTCCTCTCAGCGATCCCGGTAGGCCACGCTTGTGGTCAGATCCAGTAATTCGGTGCGCCAGCGGGGGACCAGCGGTGCCTCGGCCAGGGCGTGCCGTGCCCGGTCGACGAGGTGGGTGATGCGCTGTTCGACGTCGGCGACCACGCCGCTGTCGACGAGCAGGTCGCGCATCGTGGCCGCTCCCCGGGGCCCGGCCGGTGCGGCGGCGAGGGCCCTGACGCGTTCGTCGCGCCGTACGGCGAGGCTCAGCAGGTAACTCATCTTGAACTGGGCGACGTCCAGTCCGGTGGGCTTTCCGGTGTCCTCGGAGTCGCCGAAGGTGTCGATGAGGTCGTCCCGGAGCTGGAAGGCCTCTCCCAGCGGCAGCCCGTACGCCTCGAAGGCCTCGGTGAGGTCGGGGCGCCCCGCGATGGCGGCGCCGAGTTGGAGGGGGCGTTCGATGGTGTAGCGGCCGGACTTGCAGACCGCGATCCACCGGGACAGCTCGGGGTCGGCCACGCCTTCGGCGGCGACGGCGATGTCCAGGTACTGGCCGACGGTGACCTCGATCCGTGTCTCGTCCCAGACCGCGCGGGCCGGTGCGGGCAGTTCGCGGGTGAGCCGGTCGGCGTAGACGTGGGCGAGGTCGGCGGCAAGGTTGGCGACGCCTTCGCCGTAGCGGCGTGCCTCGCCGCGCATACCGCGGGTGCGGTGGTCGCGCGCGTGCCGCTGGTGGGCGGTGAGGGCGCCCCGCCGCAGGGGGGAGTCGTCCAGGACGTCGTCGCGCAACAGGGCGAAGCTGTGCAGGAGTTCGAGGGCGGCGGCCGCGTCGAGGACACGGGGGTCCGCTGCGTCGCCGCCGGCGGCGAGGTGGCCGAGGAGGCAGAAGCGCGGGCGCAGGAGCTTGCCCTTGGCGGTGGTGATCGCGGTGACGGTGTCGACGAACGGGGTGCAGCGCGGGTCGACGGCGGTCCAGCGCGCGTTCTCCGCGCTCAGGACGGCGTCGATGCGGCGCTGTACGGCGTCCAGCGACCGGGACAGGAGGTCCGGGGTGTCGCTCATGCCGGGCCGCGCTTCTGGAGCGTTCCGGCCGGTGTCCGCCCGCCGGTGAACGCGGTGGCCGGTCGCGCGCCTCGGTGGGGGCGGCGCGGTGCGGTGCGGATTCCGGTGTTTCGGTAGTCTTCGGCCGTTTCGTTTCCAAGGTCCTCGGCCGTTTCGTTTCCGCGGTCCTCGGCCGTTTCGGTCGGAGCGCCCGCATTACCCAACGTCTTCAAGACAGCACATCCTCCGTCATCCGCTCAGCAGACACACATGGGCCTGGTCGAGGTTTTCTGGGACCCCCCGCGTCCGGCGGACGAATACGGCGGGATACGGCGTGGCGGCCGGCTCGGAAGGCCGGCTTCCCGGTGCCGGACGAAATACGGCGGGGCGGCGGCCCAGAGCAAACCTGCGGGCAGGTCGCTCGCCGTGTCAAGCGCCCTCCCTTGGGGCAGCTCACCGGACGCTCCCCCGCCCCCTGGCCCTGACCTGGGGTTCTCCGGCCTGTCTGGTTGATACATGACAGATGTTTGCCTGGTCCCCACCGCCTGCCCTGGCAAGGGTTTGCTATTGCCGCTGCAATGCGGACCGGGCTTAGCTGCGGCCATCCATATCTCCGTCTCGGCACACGGAGGACCACCGCGTGATCTCACCAACCCGGAGCACCGAACGCAGCACCGAGGAATCGGAAACTGAACCGCCGGTTCCCTTTTTTACTCAGGCGGGCACCTTCACGGAGTGCTGGCCGGATATCAGTCGCCACCTCAATGGCCTCTTCGACCGGGGGAAATTCTCCCACGGAAAACAGGTCGCCCTGTTGGAAAAGGCGTTGGCGGAATACACCGGAGCACGGCACGTGGTCGCGGTGAACAGCGGCACCGACGCGCTGGTCCTGCTGCTGCGCGCCTGCGGGATCGAGCCCGGTGACGAAGTCGTCGTACCGGCCTTCAGCTTCGTCGCCTCGGCGTCCTCGGTGGCGCTCGCCCGCGGCAAGCCGGTCTTCGCCGACATCGACCCGGAGACCTACGCCCTCGACCCCGCATCCGCCGAGGCCGCGGTCACCCCGCGCACCAGGGCGATCATGCCGGTGCACCTGTTCTGGCAGCTGGCGGACATGGACGCGCTCGGCGCCCTGGCAGGGCGGCACGGTCTGAAGGTCGTGGAGGACAGCGCCGAGGCGATCGGGATGCGCTGGAACGGCGTGCACGCCGGACGGCTCGGCCACGGCGGCGTGCTGTCCTTCTTCCCCACCAAGACGCTGGGCGCGCTCGGTGACGCGGGGGCCGTGCTGACCGACGACCCGGAGATCGCCGAACGCGTGGCGATCCTGCGCCACCACGGCCGGATGGGCCGCACCGTCGACCACATCGCGGGCATCTCCAACCTCTCCGGGGCCTCGGGCACCAACAGCAAGATGGACGACATCCAGGCGTCCGTGCTGCTCGGCAAGCTGCCCCGGCTGGACGCGGCGATCGCGTGCCGCGCGGAGCTGGCGGCGGCGTACACCGAGCGGCTGCGGGACGTACCCGGTGTGCTGCGGCTGCCCACGGTCGCCCGGCGCGGACCCGGGACCGAGCCGGTCTTCTACGTGTACGTCATCGAGGTCGAGCGGCGCGACCAACTCGTGGACCACCTGACCCGCGCGGGCGTCGGCACCGAGGTCTACTACCCGACCCCGCTGCACCTCCAGCCCTGCTTCGCCGGACTCGGCCACCGGCGCGGCGACTTCCCGCACGCCGAAGCCGCCTGCGAACGCACCGTCGCCCTCCCCTTCCACCCCGACCTCGCGCTCACCGAGGTGGAGCGGGTGTGCGACACCGTCCGCCGCTTCTACACGGGGGCCGCCGCATGAGGACTCTGCCCTTCTTCCCTCCCGACCTCTTCGAGGAGGACCGCGAGGCCCTGCTGTCGACCGTCTTCGAGCTGGGTACGGGCCCCGGTCAGCGCTTCATCCTGGGCGAGCGCACCGCCCAGCTGGAGGAGGCGCTGCGCGAGGCGACCGGCGCGGGCCACGTCATCGCCTGCGGCAGCGGCACCGGGGCCCTGGAGCTGTCCGTGCGCGCCCTGGGCATCGGGCCGGGCGACGAGGTGATCGTCCCGGCCTTCTGCTGTCAGCCGGTGGCCAGTTCCGTGGCCAACGTGGGCGCCACGCCCGTCTTCGCCGACGTCGACCCCTGGACGATGGTCCTGGACCCGGACGCCACCAAGTCGCTGATCACTGAGCGCACCAAGGCGGTGATGCCCGCGCACGTCTTCTCGATCATGGCCGACATGGAACGGCTGGGGGAGCTGGCCCGCGAGCACGGGATCGCCCTGATCGAGGACGCCGCGGTCGCCCAGGGCGCCGTGCTCGACGGCCGTCCCGCCGGGCGGTGGGGCGACCTCGGGGTCTTCTCCTTCTTCCAGGTCAAGTCGTTCGGTACGGCGGGCGAGGGCGGGGGCGTCCTCACCGACGACGACGAACTGGCCCGGGCCTGCCGGATGGTGCGCAACCACGGTCAGGACGGCGTGCACCGCTTCCTCCACCACCGGATCGGCCAGAACAGCCGGTTCGACGAGGTGATCGCGGCCTTCCAGCTGCACCGGCTGCCGGGCTTCCCGGCGCGCCTGGAGCGCCGGGCGCGGATCGCCGACTACTACACCGAGCGCTTCGAGCCACTGCGCGAGCGCGGTGTGATCGCTCCGCCCGCGGGCCGCAACGGCCGCTGCTACTACGTCTACTCCCTCCTCGTGGAGCGCCGGGAGGACCTGCGCGCCTACCTGACGGAACGCCAGATCGGCACGCACATCTACTACCCCGTGCCCCTCCCCCGCCAGCCCGCGTTCGCGCCGTGGGCCCCCGCGGACGGCAGCTGGCCGAACGCCGAACGGGTCTCCGCACGCAACCTGGCCATCCCGATCTGGCCCCATCTGACCGACGCGGAGGTCGAGTTCATCGCCGACAGCGTCTGCGAGTTCTTCGCATGAGCGCCCGAGACACCGTGGAGACCCTCATGACCCGCTCGCTCGCCCCGCAGGAGTACGTCTTCGACCCCGCGTGGGAGAAGGAGACCGAACGTCTGCGCACCAACGAGGCGATCTGGGACCCCGGCACCCTGGAACGCCTGGACCGGCTGGGCGTCGCGGAGGGCTGGAACTGCCTGGAGATCGGGGCGGGTTCCGGTTCCGTCGCCCGCTGGCTGGCCGACCGGGTGGGCCCCTCGGGCCAGGTGGTCGCCACCGACCTCCAGACCGAACGGCTGGCGGCACTCGAGGAGATCGACCAGGTCAGCGTCGTACGGCATGACCTGCGGCAGGAGGACCTGCCCGAAGCCGCCTTCGACCTCGTCCACTCCCGCATGGTGCTCCAGCACCTGCCCGACCGCGCCGCCGCCGTGGACCGCATGGTCCGCGCCCTGCGTCCCGGCGGGATCCTCTTCCTGGAGGACACCGACTCCTCCACCCTCTTCCGCTCCTTCCTGTCGGAGGACTTCCTCCAGGACGTGCGGGCCGCCGGGTACGGGCTGATGCGCGACTCGGGCCACGACCCGCGCGGCGGCCACGTCGACCTGCGGCTGGTCCTGGCCGCCGGTCTGGACGCGACGGCCGAGGGCCGGGCGGTGATGGTGCGCGGCGGCTCCGAGCAGGCCCGGCACTACATGCTGTGGCTGGAGTTCATGCGACGGCGCATCGTCGACGCGGGCCTCCTGGACGACGCCCGCATCGACCAGGCCCTGGCGGAGATGGCCGACCCGGCGCACCACTGGCTGAGCCAGGTGCTGATCAGCACGGTCGGCCGCAGGCCGGGCGGCGCGGACGGCCGGGGGGAGACGCGGCGATGACGGCGACATCGGCCTTGCCGGGCGCCGGGGTCCGGGAGCGGGCCGGCGCCTACGCCAAGCTGGCCAAGCTCTCCTTCTACGACTACTACCTGTGCGTCCTGGTCGTGCTCGCGCTGCTGCCCACGGCGGCCTGGGACGAGCCCCGGACCTGGTGGGTGCTCGTCCTGTTCGACCTGGGCTGGGTGGGGATCGTCGCCGCCACCGTCTCACTGGACGACGTCACCGGTGTGCGGGACGGCAGCGACGCCCGCAACTACGACCCCCGGGAGTCCCTGCGGGCCCGCGACCGCAAGCCGCTGCTCGACGGACGGCTCACACTCCGGCAGGCCCTGCGCTTCGGCTGGCTGTGCGCGGGCGCGGGCGCGCTGCTGTGGGGTCTGGCCGCGGTGGTCGCACCGCACCACCCGTGGTGGGCCCCGGCCGCGGCGGCGTTCTCCGCCGTCATCAGCGTGCAGTACTCCTACGGTCTCAAGCTCAGCTACCGGGGCGGCCAGGAGGCCGTCATCCTGCTCAGCACGGCCATCAGCGTGCTGGTGCCGTTCGCGCTGCTGAACGGCGGGATGACCGGGGCCGCCTGGCTGGAGTGCTTCCTGTTCGGGCTGTGGAGCCTGCTGGTCTCGGTGTACTCCAACATCAACGACGTGGAGGGCGACCGCGAGGCGGGCCGCCGCAACCTGGCCACGAGCGTCTCGGCTCGCGCCTACCGGGGATTCGTCGCCGCGCTCTCCCTCGCCGAGACCGGCGCGATCGTGCTCGCGCTGGCGGTCGGCGCCGTACCGCTGTGGTTCTGCGCGTTCCTGGTCCCGGTGCTGGTGCTGCGCGCCCGGCAGATGCGGGCCGGGCTGGTCGCGGGCCAGGTGCTGTCGGCCCGCAAGCAGGGCGTCACCATTCACCGCTGGGGTGTCGCCCTGCTGATCGTCGCCAATCTGCTCCTCGTGCACTACGGCTGAAAGGGCAACCCCTGATGTCCCCATCGACGAGCAAGGGCTCCCCGCGGCGTGAGGGCCGCAAGGTGGCCGTGGTCGGCCAAGGGTATGTGGGCCTCCCGCTGGCCGTACGGGCCGTTGAGGCGGGCTACACGGTCGTGGGCTACGACGTGGACAGCGCCCGGATCGCCCGGCTGCGGGCGGGTGAGTCCTTCGTGGAGGACGTGGACCAGGCCCGCCTGGTCAAGGCCCTGGAGTCGGGGGCCTACCTCCCGACGACCGACGCCGCCTCGCTCGCGGACTTCGACGTGGCCGTGGTCACCGTGCCCACGCCGCTGCTGGACGACGTACCCGATCTGACCGCCGTGGAGGACGCGGCCCTGACGCTCGCCGGGCACCTGCGGCCGGGCGCCCTGGTCGTGCTGGAGTCCACCACCTATCCCGGCACCACCGAGGACGTGTTCGGGGCGCTGCTCCACAAGGAGAGCGGTCTGGTTCCCGGCACCGACTTCCACCTCGGCTACAGTCCCGAGCGCATCGACCCCGGCAACGGGCGCTGGACGCTGGAGAGCACCCCCAAGGTCGTCTCCGGGGTGGACGCGGAGTCACTGCGGCGGGCCACGGCGTTCTACGGCACCATCGTGGAGCGGACCGTCCCGGTGCGGGACCCGAAGACGGCCGAGCTGACCAAGCTGCTGGAGAACACCTACCGGCACGTCAACATCGCGCTGGTCAACGAGATGGCCGTGATCGCGCGCGAGCTGGGCATCGACGTGTGGGAGGCGATCGACGCCGCCTCCTCCAAGCCGTTCGGCTTCATGCCGTTCACCCCGGGGCCGGGGGTGGGCGGGCACTGTCTGCCGGTCGACCCGCGGTACCTGTCCTGGCGGGTCGAACGCGAACTCGGCCGCCGGTTCCGCTTCGTGGACCTCGCCAACGACGTCAACGCCCATATGCCGCACTACGTGGTGGAGCGTCTCGTGCGGGCGCTCAACCGGCTCCACCGGTCCGCCAACGGCTCCCGGATCCTGCTGCTCGGGCTGGCGTACAAGCGCAACAGCGGCGACGCCCGTGAGTCACCGGCGCTGCGGGTCGCGGAGCTGCTGGTGCGCACCGGGGCGCAGGTGCGGGCGGTGGACCCCCATGTACGGGAGGCCCCGCCGCTGGTGTCGGGGGTGCGGCGCGTGGAGCTGACCGAGAGGGAGGTGGCCGCCGCCGACGCCGTGGTGCTGCTCACCGACCACGACGACTTCGACTACGGCCTGGTGCAGCGGCAGGCCCGGCACGTCCTGGACTGCCGGCGACGTCTGCCCCCGGCCGCCAACGTCGAGGTTCTGTGATGCCGGACGTCTCCGGCGGTGCCCGACGCATCCTGCGGGACGCCTCCCTGTCGGCGGTCACCGCCGGAGCCGTCGCGGTCATGGTCTCCTTCGCCGGACCGCTGACGATCGTGGTGCGGGCCGCGCACGCCGGGCACCTCACCGAGGCCCAGCTGTCCTCGTGGATCTGGGCGATCTCCCTGGGCAGCGGGCTGACCGGACTCGCCCTCAGCCTGCGCCACCGCGCGCCCGTGGTGGCGGCCTGGTCGACGCCGGGCGCCGCACTGCTCGTCGGGCAGCTGGACGAGATCGGCTACGAGGCGGCGATCGGGGCGTATCTGGCCGCCGCCGCGCTGACCGTCCTGGTGGGGGTGACGGGTCTGTTCGACGCCCTGATGCGGCGGATTCCGCCCGCGGTCGTCTCCGCGGTGCTCGCCGGGGTGCTGGTGCGCTTCGGCCTCGACGCGTTCCGGGCGCTCGAGGACAGCCCCGCCCTGGCCGCGGCGGTACTGGCCGGATACGTCCTGTGCCAGCGGGCCGCGCCCCGGTACGCCATCGCGCTGCCGCTGGCCGCGGGCGTCGCCGTGGCAGCCGTCACCGGCTCGCTGTCCCCGTCCGGCACCCGGCTCTCCCTGGCGACACCGGTGTTCACGGTGCCCGCGTGGCCCGCCGAGGCGCTGGTGAGCCTGGCGCTGCCGCTGTTCCTCGTCACCATGTCCGCACAGAACGCCCCGGGCGTGGCGGCCCTGCGGGACGCCGGGTACCCGGTGCCCACGGGCTCCCTCATCCGCGGCACCGGCGTGGCCGGGGTCGTCTTCGCACCCTTCGGCGCGCACGCCCTCAACCTGGGCGCCATCACCGCGGCGATCTGCACGGGCCCCGATGCCCACGAGGACCGCGACCGCCGCTATGTGGCCGGACTCAGTTGCGGAATTCTCTTCGTCGCCGTCGGTCTGTTCGGTACGACGGTCGCCGGACTGTTCGCGGCACTGCCGCCCGCGTTGATCGCCGCCACGGCCGGAATCGCCCTCCTCGGCGCCCTCGGCGGCAGTTTCTCCGGGGCGTTCACCGAGGCCGAGGACCGTACCGCGGCGCTTGTCGCCTTTCTCGCCACGGCCAGTGGTCTCACGCTGCTCGGCCTGGGCGCGGCCTTCTGGGGCCTGGTGTTCGGGGTCGTCTGCCGGGCGGTGCTGAGGCGGCCGGATCAGGACCGGAGAACCGCTGGAGAACGGGTGGAGCGCAAATGATCCAATTAAATATCCAGAAGACTTCTCAACATTGTTGACACTATACTTGCTGAGCCATTTCCGCGGGCAAGGTAGGGGGATTCTCATGCTGGAACATGAACTTCGCGTACCTCAAAGCGAATGGGCCACAACCCGACAATTATCGTGAGGTCCGAAGCGATCGGCCCCGGCAGGCTGCGCCGGGAGCTGAACTCCGGCACCGCGTTCCAGGAACCCGGCCATCCCACCTCGCTGGTGGGCCGGGACGTCGAGATCCTCACCCTCTCCGCCCAACTGCGGCAAGCGGCATACCGGTTGGTCACCCTCACCGGTCCGGGGGGCGTGGGCAAGAGCAGACTGGCCGGCGCGGCCGTGGCCGACCTCCAGAGAGCCCGGGGCACCCGTCTCGACCTGCACGGCACCACCGACGAGGAGGCACTCGGCGAGATCCTCGGCGTCCGGCCGCCGCAGGAACCGGCCCTGCTGTTCCTCGACGGCTGCGACCAGCTGACCGACGACGCCGTCGCCGCGGTCGAGGCCCTGCTCGACCGCTTCCCGCGGCTGAGCGTCCTGGCGACCGGACGGCGTCCGCTGCGGGTGTACGGCGAGCGGCTGTTCCCGGTGCTCCCGCTGCCGACGCCGCCACCGCCGTACCGGCAGGACGTCCTGGAACTCCAGGACTACGCCGCCGTGGAGCTGTTCGTCGACCGGGCGCGGGCGATCGATCCGGCCTTCGCGCTGACGACGGACAACGCGCAGGCGGTGGCGGAGATCTGTCAGCGGATGGACGGTCTGCCGCTGGCGATCGAACTCGTCACCGAGCGGCTGCGGCTGTTCCGGGTGGACAGCCTGCTGACGCGGCTGCGCGAGGGCAGGCCGGTGCTGGGCGGCGAGCACGTCGCCCGCTCGCCGCTGCACCGTTCCATCGGCACCATCACCGAGCGCAGCTTCCGGCTGCTCGACGAGGAGCAGCGCTCGCTGCTGACCCGGCTGTCCGTCTTCACCGGCTGTATGAACCTGGCCATGGCCCAGGAGGTGCTGGGGCTGCCCGCCCATCGCGCCGAGCAGGTCGTCGAGACCCTGGTCGGCCTCCACCTGCTGCGGGTCAGCCCGGGCGACGGCGAGCCTCGGTTCACGATGTACAACACCGTCCGCGAGTTCTGCCTGGAGCGGCTGGAGTCGACGGACGGACTCCAGGACGCCCGGCAGCGGCACGCCGAGCACCTGCTGTCGCTGGCTCTCCAGGCGGAGCCGCATCTGACGGGGCCGCAGCAGCCGCAGTGGCTCCAGCGGCTCGCGCTGCTCCACGAGGACCTGCTGGCCGCGTTGACGCACCTGGAGACCAGTGGCCGCCACGGCGACGCCGCCCGGGCCTCGCTCGCCCTGCACCGCTTCTGGCTGGTGCGCGGCCATCTCGGCGTGGGTGAGCAGTGGCTGGCCAGGGCGCCGACGGCGTTCCTCGCCGACCCGCGCCACCGGCACCTCGCCCCGCGTGCCGAGGCCGCCCGGGGTGAACTGGCCATGCTGCGTGGCGACACCCGGCTGGCGGCGGACTGTTTCCGGCACGCGGCCACGGCCTTCCAGGAGCAGGGCGAGCACGTCCAGGAGCGGGCCGTGCTGGCCCGGCTCGCCGTGGCCCAGCACTTTCCGCGTCCGGCGCCGGTCACCAAGGCGGCGCGGCAGCTGCTGCGGGCGACCGCCGACGACGGGGCGGACGGCCAGTTGGCGAGCGCCACCCTGGAGCTGGCGATGGCCTGTCGGCTCCTGGACGTCAAGCTCGCCGCCGATCTGCTGGACGCGGCCAACGCGCGGTTCATGCGGGCCCGGGACGTGCGCGGCGAGGCGCTGGTGCAGGCCATGCGCGGCAAGCTGGCCGCACGCTGCTGGCCGGGCCCGAGTACGAGGCCGGACGGCGGGAGGGCCGGGTGCTGTCCGCCGACGCGGCCGCGAGCGAGGCGCTCGCCGTCAACCCGCCCTCGTACGAGCCCGCGTCGGCGCTGTCCCGTCCGGTGCAGCTGACCGCCCGCCAGTACGAGGTGGCGATGCTGGTCAGCCAGGGCCTGACCAACCGTCAGATATCCCAGCAGTTACGGCTGTCGGAGTGGACGGTGGTCAATCACGTGCGGCAGGTCATGCGCCGGCTGGACGCGCCCTCGCGCATCCATGTGGCGCAGTGGGTGCTGCACCGGCAGCGCCGCAACGGCTCGGGGAACGGAGCCGAGTGACCCGGGTCCCGGTCGCGCCGTTCAGCGGGTGACCGGGACCCGGCCCAGCTTCTCCGGGTTGCGTACCGCGCCCACCGCGGTGATCACCGGCCGTCCGTCGACGAGTTCCAGCTCGACGGTGACGACGGCGAACACCTGCTCGGGGGTCGCCAGTACGGCAGCGGGCACGTCGCCGTACTGCTCGCTCATGCGGACCACAAGCCCGGCCGGGTAGCGGCCCGCGGTGGAGGCGAAGTACTCGGCGAGGGTGGCCGCCCCGTGCAGCGGCACGCGCGGGGTCTCCGCGTGCCCGTTGCCGTCCGCCCACAGGGTGACGTCGGGGGCCAGCACCTCCATGAGCGACTCCACGTCCCCGTCGAGACAGGCGGCGACGAAGCGTTCGGTGACCACCCGGGCCTGCCTGCGATCGGGCCGGAAGCGCCGGTTGCGCCCCTTCACATGGCGCCGGGCGCGGCTGCCGAGCTGCCGCACGGCCGCCTCGGAGCGGTCGACCGCCCGGGCCACCTCGGAGAAGCTGAAGCCGAACACCTCGTGCAGCACGAACACCGCGCGTTCCAGCGGCGACAGTGTCTCCATCATCACCAGGACCGCCAGGCTCAGCGACTCGCCGAGCAGCGACTTCTCCACCGCCACGTCGGAGGAGACCAGCAGCGGCTCGGGCAGCCAGGGGCCCACGTACTCCTCGCGGCGGGCCTGGCTGCGGCGCATCTGGTCGATGGCGGTGCGGGTGACGGCGCGGACCAGGTACCCCCGTGGGTCAGCCACCTGGTCCCGGTCGACACGTCGCCAGCGCAGCCAGGTCTCCTGGACCACGTCCTCGGCGTCGACCACACTGCCGAGCATCCGGTAGGAGATGGCGAACATCAGCTGACGGTGCCGCTCGAACGGATCGGAGACCCCGGACGCACCGGAGACGGCTGCGGCCTCGGCCATGCCTCCCCATCTCATCGGGATCAGCGCCCTTCCCGATCGGCCGCCGACGGTTCCTGCGAGTCTACAATCATGGCTTTCAACCGCTCGTACCGAATCTTGCCGTTCTCGTTGCGCGGCAGTTCCTTCTCGATCTCCAGCAGTCTGCTGGGCAGGTACCACTGCGTCATGCCGCGTTCGACGAGGATGCCGACCAGCTCCGCCAGCGTGGGGCAGCGGTCACCGTCGCCCACCACGACCACGCACTGGCGCTCGTTGCCGTCCTCGTCCTCGTAACCGACCAGCACCGCCTCCCGCACGCCGGGATGGCGCAGGATCTCCTGTTCCACCTCCGCGACGGGGACCATCAGGGTGCTGCCGACCCGTCGGCTGACCCGTCCCGAGAACCGGATGCCGCCCCGGCCGTCGGCGCGGACGAGGTCTCCGGTGTCGAGCCATCCGTCGTCGTGCCGCCAGGTCTCGCGGAACGGCTCGTCGGATCCCGGCTGCCAGAACCCGACGGCGACCGAGGCGCCCCGCACCCACAGCCGGAACACGTCGTCGCCGGGCACCGGTCGCAGGTCCGCCTCCAGGCCGGGCAGCGGCGAGCCGTCGCTCTTGGCCGCCCAGTCGCAGGGGTCGTCCTCGCGCGTCCTGAACCCCATGCCCGCCTCGGTCATCCCCCAGCAGGAGCGCACCGGGACGCCGAGTCCGTCGTAGAGGGCCCGGACCAGTTCGGCCCGCACGGGAGCGGCACCGGACATGACGAACCGGAGCGACGGCAGGGAACGGGGCCGCCGCGCCTGTTCTGCGACCAGTTGCTGGGCGAAGGCCGGGGCCACGAAGGTCTGCGTCACCGAGGCCTCCGACAGCAGTTCGAGATACCGCTCCGGTATCCACACGTCCTGGTAGACGCCGGTGCCCCCGGCCAGGATCGGCCCCAGCACGCAGTACAGCGTCCCGGCGGGGCCCGTGATCGGGTGCGGGGTGCTGAACACCTCCCGCTCGGCCCAGCCCCGCTCCAGGGGGCTGCCGCCCGCGCCGGTGCCCGCGTACAGGGTGTTCTCCGTGTGCAGGACGGCCTTGCGCCGACCGGTCGTGCCGGAGGTGAACAGCATCATGCAGACCTGGTCGAGGGCTTCCCCGCGCGGCAGGCGGGGCGGCGCAACCCGCTGCTCGTGCGGGGTGCGCACGAAGTACGCGCCGAAGTCGACGGCCCACGGCGGCACCCGGTCCCCCAGGACCACGCTGTGCCGCAGCCAGGGCAGCCGGGGCGCGATCTCCTCGAGCGCCGCCACACAGTCGTAGCCGTCCCAGGTGTCCAGGACGACGCACACCTGGGCGCGTGCGGCCGCCAGCATGCGTTCCAGCTCCAGCGCGCGCAGGGTGGGCACCAGGGGTACGGCGATCGCGCCCGTCCACCGGCAGGCCAGCAGCAGCGCCGCCGCCTCCCACCGGTTGGGCATCTGGAAGGCGACCCGGTCACCGCGGCGCACCCCAAGGGAGGTCAGCGCGGCACTGAACCGCCGTACGTGGGCGGCGAGTTCGGCGTAGCGCACGGTCGTCGTGCGGCCCTCCTGCGCCCGGTACCCGACGATCGCCGGATGGTCCGGGCGTTCCGCCGCCACCCGCAGCAGATCGTGCAGGACGGAGGTGTCCCGCCACCAGCCGCGCTCACGGAACCGCCGGGCGACGTCGCCGGGCACGCGGAGCCCGGCGACGTCCAGCCCGGTGAAGGGCTCCGTCATGAAGCGCCGCCCGCCGCGGGGGCGGACACGATCTCCAGTCCCGGATCGACGACGTCCCGGACGGGCTCCATCCCCCAGGCCTCCTTCTGCAACAGGTGCAGTTGCAGGGCGCTGACCCCGACCACCTGTTCGACGATCTTCCCGTTCTCCAGCCGTACGGTGTGCTGCTCGATGCTCGTCCCCCGCTCACCGGTGGGTTCGTGGCCGAAGTAGGGTCCGGTGTTGTGCCAGTGCAGCGCGAACCGGAAGGCCGCCCGGGTGCCGTCGGCGCTGTAGAACTCGTCGTGCAGGACGGCCCGGACACCGGGGTGGGCGCGGTGGACCTCCTCGCAGAACTTCAGCAGGAACTCCACGCCCTTCACCCCCCAGGCGAAGGGGGTGTACAGGACGACGTCCGGAGCGTAGAGGTCCTTGAGGACCGGCCAGTCCTGATCGCCGAGCGCCGTGACGTACCGCTGGATGACCGTGTTCTCGGTGTTCTCGGTGTTCTCAGCCATGGGTGACTCCTCCTTGGAATACCGGCATTTCGACTAGTCCGCCGCGCGGGTGAGGCCCGCCCCGGCCCCGGCCGCGCCGCCCTGCGGCTCCCCGTCCGCCTCCACAGCGTTCGGCCGCTGGTGCGTCGGCAGCAGCAGCGCGAGGCCCGCGGCGACGACGGCGACCGCCACCGTCAGGAAGAGCCCGTGGCGCACGGCGTCGGTGAGGCCCTCGGCGTACACCGCGTCCGCGAGGCGTCCGGCCTGCTGGCGCACCTCCTCGGGTACGCCCTCGGCGGCGAGCCGGTTCTGGAGCAGCGCTCCGACCGCCGCTGCGCCCACCACGGCACCGATCTGACGGAACGTGGTGAACATGCCGGAGGCGACACCCGTCAGCCGCGGCGGGATGTTCCGCATCGCGAGCGTGCTGGTCGGCGCGAAGACCAGGCCCATGCCGATACCGAAGACGATCTGGCCGGGGACGATGGCCCACACACTGGAGTCCGCCTGAGCCATCAGCGCGGTGAGCGCGATACCGGAGCCGAAGATCAGCAGTCCGGGCACGAGGAGCTTGCGGCCACCCAGTCGCTCGACCGCGTTCCCCGCCACGGGCGCCACGAAGAGGGACACCAGCGGACCCGGTACGAGCGCCAGTCCCGCCTCCCCCGCCGACAGTCCCAGCGCCGACTGGAGGTAGAGGGTGAGCGGCAGCAGTACGCCGATGGACCCGAACAGCAGCAGCGCGCCCAGCGTCGCCGAGACGGTGAACTGGCGGTCCCGGAACAGCTCGAAGGGAACCAGCGGACGGCTCGCCTGCCGGGTGCGCTGCTGGAACGCGAACAGCCCGAGCAGCACCACGCCCGCGGCCAGCACCAGCGGAATGCTGAGGAACGACTCGATGGTGCCCCAGTCGTAGCGCTCACCCTCGATGAGGGCGTACACGATGAGCGTCAGTCCCGCCGTGGACAGCACGGCACCCGGCAGATCGAGCGAGGACCGCTGCGGCGAGCGGACGTCCGGCACCACGAGGACGGCACCCACCAGGGCCACGACCCCGATCGGTACGTTGATGAAGAAGATCCAGCGCCAGTCCAGACCGGAGACCAGCGCACCGCCGACGGTGGGACCGGCGACGGTCGCCAGACCCGCGACGGCGGACCACACGCCGAACGCCGCCCCACGGCGCTCCGCGGGGAAGACGGCGCTGATGAGCGCCAGCGTCTGCGGCATCATCACCGCGGCGCCGAGCCCTTGGACGGCGCGGGCCGCGATCATCTGCTCCGGCGTGTCGACCATGCCGCACACCGCGGAGGCCAGCGTGAACAGCGCCAGCCCCGCGACGAAGGTCCGCTGGGCGCCGTACCGGTCCCCGAGGCGCCCGGACAGCAGCAGCAGCGTCGCGAAGACCAGCATGTAGGCGTTGGCGAACCACAGGATGTCGTCGAGCGAGGCGTCGAGTCCCGCGGCCATCTCCGGAATGGCGACCGTGACGATGGTCGTGTCCAGCAGGGTCATGAAGAAGCTGGCGCAGAGCACCCCCAGCACCAGCCAGGGGTTCACCTGCCTTGCTTCTCGTACGTCTGTGCCCATCCCGTGGCCCCCTTGTCCGCCGTCCGTCAGGTGCTCTCCTGACAGGACCGACGCACGCGGGCGAGGAACTGTGACATGGCGCGGGACGCCGGTTACTGCGGGGGGTTGCCGTGCTTGCGGGAGGGCAGGTCGGCGTGCTTGGTGTGGAGCATCGCGAGCGACCTGATGAGTACCTCGCGGGTCTCGGCGGGGTCGATGACGTCGTCGACCAGACCGCGCTCCGCCGCGTAGTAGGGATGCATCAGCTCGGACTTGTACTCCTTGACCATCTTGTCGCGCATCGCCTCCGGGTCCTCGGCCTCGGCGATCTGACGGCGGAAGATGACACCCGCGGCACCCTCGGCGCCCATCACGGCGATCTCGT
>NZ_JAGPXL010000046.1 GCF_018070565.1 Streptomyces sp. B93 | reverse complement strand
CCCACAAACCGGCACCCACCCCAAAAACAAGCCAACCAACCCACCCACAAACCAACCAACCCCGCCGTTCACCCACCCCCACACACCCAACAAAACGACGTGCTGGCGTGGAGCATTCCGATCGACCTGTTGAGGGCGTCGCGGGCGTCGGCCGAGCCGCGGCCACACAAACGTCAGATCCGCACCGATCGACTGTTCGTCCATGACGACGTGCGCACCGCCATACGCCCCACGCCGGATCAGCGAGGTCCGTGACACCGTCACCTCGCCATACACGCACAGGCGCTTCGCCCCGTGCCGGCTGATCACCCTGCGCTCCGGACCCACGCCCGGAAGGGAACCAGGCCCATCCGACAGCGTCGCCAACGGGACATTGAAGGCGTCACACATCTGCACGAACCGAGCGGCCTGTTCCGGTGCCTTGATGTCCGCGCCACTCAAGCCGTTCTGGATGAGGGTGACGAGCGTCGGGGAGGGCTCACGAACCGTGGACACGAAGTCCCTCGGGGCCGGGTTGTGAGCCGCACCATCGTTCAGGGCCGCCAACGGCGCAGCCGCCGGGACGGCCACGTGCACGGCTCCGTCCGCGTACGGCTTCCCGGCGTCGAGACCGAACCCGAGCGCACCGAACCCGAGCGCACGGTGCCGACGTAACTTCTCCGTCTCATAGAAGAAACCCGCGTCGAATAACAGAGTGATCCGTTCCCGGGCCGTCAACTCGCCCTTGGCCTGCTGCGCCGTCGGCACCTCACCGCTGGGATCGGCCAAGGCCCACGTACGGGTTTCAACCAATCCGGCCGGATGGCGGCCCACGCCAACTGCTTCCACCCCGTTCAGCACACGCACACCACCGAGACCGGCCCAGTCATCACACAACAGTGAAAGACACGGACCACCGCCCGAGTGGGTTCACCAACTCTCGCGTTGAATCGCCCTGGTCGTTCTGTTCTTGACCCGTGAGCTGATCCCGGCTGGGTCCTGATGCCGATCACCGGACCAGGCCATCGTCAGGCGTGCCGCTCGAGAACCACTCGAGAAGCACCCACTCGGCCACACCCTCACTCAGGTCAACACACCAGCCCACACCGCGAAACGGAGCAAAATCCTCCGCACACCACAAGCCGGAACGCCTCATACCGCTGGAGCGTAAACCGGATGGTATGTATCTTCCTAGCGCCCCATGGAGCCCCGGCCCATCACCCGTCTGAGATATCCAGGAGCACCCATGCCGAGCAGCACCGCGCGCAGATGGCAGAACACACGGAGACAGGCCTCAAGGACCCGTCGGCCAGGAGGCCTTCCGGCACCGCGCGGGAGACTCAGATCGCCGAGCAGTGAAACGTGCCCCATCGGGGCCCTCAGGCCGAAACCGGGACCTGCCCCTGGGCCTCGCTCTGGGTGACCTCGGCAAGCACTCGAGCCCCTCGGTCCTCCGCCACGTCCAGCCGCATCAGTACGGCAGGCGAAGCGATCGACGGCAGCAGATGCTTCAACAGCACCGACACTCGATGCTCCACATCACTCAGCCCGTTCTCGAGCTGAGAATACAACTGCACCCCGTTGAAAGAACTCACCAACAACTCAGCGACTTCCGCCGGAATCACATGCGCCAGGGTCTCCCCGCGCCGGTGTGCTTCCCCCATCACTCCGCTCAGCACCTCGACCCACAGCGGCCATGCACTGCCGTACTGTCGACGTCCCGCCGGATCAGCCGACAGCCGGGCACCCGCCCGCAACAGTGGATCGTTCCGCAACCGGTGCGCGACCGTCATCGCGAGATCGACCACTTCCTGGAGCTTGATGTCACGCGGGGGAAGCACCTGGTCCGTCTGGACCTCCAGAACCCCTCGCGCCAGCGATTCCTTGGAATCGAAATGGAAGTAAAGCGCGCCCTTGGTCACCCCGGCGGTCCTCAGGATGTCCGCCACGGTCGCCGCCGTGTAGCCGTGCTCCGCGAACACCGCTGCCGCGGCTTCCAGGACAGCACGACGAGTCCGCACCGCTCGTTCCTGCCGGGCCACCGCACTCTCCTTACCCTGACTCACTCCGCACCCCCACCACCCACCGGAGCAGCCAGAAACAAACCGTCCAGGAGGTACCTTATCGTTAACCGAACGCAAACGACAGCACGCGTTTTCCACGCGACCCCTCGCCACCAGCGCAGACTCCCACCGCAGAGGCTCTCAGCAACCAGCCGTGTCGGCTACGGCCGAAAGGCCCTTGACACCCAGGCCATCCGGCGGAGCCGTATCCGAGGTGGTCTCCGGGGGGAGCGGGACGTCGGTGTACCCGGCAGCCGAGGCCGTGGAGGCGGGCCACAGTCGACCGTCGGCCGCCTCCTCGTCCACCCGCCTGAGCAGCCGCCCGTCGATCTCCTCCAGTGAGTCCACCATGTGCCTCACTCCCGCCCGCACCATCAACTCCCGCTGGAAAGAGTGCTCGGACGACGACGGACGTCCGATGAACGCCGCCCCAAGGCCCCTGGCCGCCTCCGCCACCCGTGCCACGTCATCAATGAACAGAACGTGCTCACCTCCGATCGAGAACACCTCCTCGGCGATCTCCCTCAATCCTGGGCGGAAATCCGCCGTACAGACATAGCCCGGTCCATCGAACAATCCCGCGAACCCTGACAGATAACGATCGAAATGCTGACGCCCCAAGCCCCCGTAACACACCACTTGCACCCCCAACGCCCTCAACCGCCCCAACAGCGCTCCTACTCCTCCTGCCACCCGCACCGGATGCTCACGCACCCACGCCTCCCGCATCCGGAAGAACTCCCCCACTACGTCCGTCGGTGAACCTCCCAGCCCCAACGCCTCGACCGCGCCCGACGGCGACTGCGACAAAACGACCTGCTCCGCTTGCGGCGACCAGGTCAACCCACGCTCCACCACGAACCGATGAATTACCGGGCCGAAGGAATCGTCCAGCAACACCCCGTCAAGATTCAGCGCGACCAGCTGCACACGCCGCAAATCACTCGCAAACCTCACGACAAACCCCCCGCACGCAAAGCGCCAACCGCACATCCGAATTGAACAACGACCAACCTACCAACGCCACGCCATTTCGGGGGAAAACCAGGTTATGGGCTCACTCACCGGAAAAACCGCCCTCGTCACCGGTGCGTCCCGCGGCATCGGCCGCGCCATCGCCCAACGGCTAGCCGCCGACGGCGCCCTCGTCGCCGTCCACTACGGCACCAACCACGCCGCGGCCCAAGAGACCACTGACCACATCATCACCAACGGAGGGCGCGCCTTCCCTCTCCACGCTCCTCTCGGCGCCTCCCACTCCATCAGCGGCCTTTACGCAGAACTCGACACCCAGCTGTCCCAGTTCGGGGAGCCTCCCACCCTCCACATACTTGTCAACAACGCCGGCTTCCACATCCCGGGCACTATCAGCGACATCACCCCCGACGACTTCGACCGACTCATCGACATCCACGCCCGTACTCCTCTCTTCCTCATCCAACATGCCCTCCCTCGAATGCCTTCTGGTGGCCGCATCATCAACATCACTTCCGTCACCACTCGCATCGCCCACCCCACCGCCCTCGCTTACACGATGGCCAAAGCCGCCCTCCAAAGCCTCACCCAAGCCCTGGCCAGGGATCTCGGCCATCGACGCATCACCATCAACAACGTCGCCCCCGGCTACACAAAGACCGACCTCAACCGCCACCGCTGGGACACCCCTGAGGAGGAGGCCAAAACCGCCGGCCACTCCGTCTTCAACCGCATCGCCGACCCCAGCGACATCGCGGACGTCACGGCCTTCCTCGCCTCCCACGACTCCCGCTGGATCACAGGCCAGACCATCGACGCAAGCGGCGGCACGCACCTGTAGCGCCGCCCTGCCACAGCCCTGGTCCATGCCGACTAGCCCGCGTCCTGAGCGACACCCGTCCCACGCGTACGGCGGCCAGGTGCACGACGAGATCCTCAACCGCTCGCTGGAGGCACGGGCAACCACAGGCGGTCCGGCTTCCCCCCGTCGGCTCCGCGGGCGAGGGCGCTCAAGGGCGGGGCTCCAGCACCTCCAGGGCGCCTGTCTCGGTGTCGTAGCTTCGCAGGGTGATGAGGTGGAACGGCAGCGGCGGCGACGGCAGCAGTTCGGGAATTCGCCGGTCGGTGAAAGCGCCTACCCGCCGAGTCCGCCCCAGGGTGATGTGCGGGCTCCAGCGGTCGGGGGCGTGGAAGGGGTTGAGGGTTCCGGACGGGCTGTCGGAGGTCACCGCCTCCCACACCCGGCGGTGCAAACCGACCAGCGCGGAGTCCGGGTCCAGTGCCCAAGCCAGTACCGAGGTGGGCCGCTCGAAGCGGACCACACCGGTGCACCGGACTGGCAGCGGCAGAGAGGCGGCCACCTCAGCGAGCTCCCAGCGGATCGGGCCGGTCAGCTCCGGGCAAGCGGCCAGGGTGAGGTGTGGGCGGTTAGTCGGTGAGTGGTGCCGCGCCTGGCTGGGCAGCCCCGCGTCCGCCAGCCGCCGCCAAGCCTCCCGGACCGCCAGCTCCGCCGCCTCATCCAACAGGAGTTCGACCGTGCGCACCGCCTCAGCCTACCGGCGACCTGCGGCTCCGCCGTCGACTGGATCGATCGGCAGAGGAAGCGGAGGAAAGGGCGCGACGGCGTGCGCCTTCAACAGATGGCCGTCCGGTCGCATGCCCTCACGCGACGCGATGTTGCGTAACCTTCGGTGTCGGGGGGGCGTCAGCCTGACGTGCCGCCCAAGCTGATCTCAGTGCCGTGCGGGGCTCGGCAGGTCACCTTGGTGACGCCGTCCTCGTATGTCTCGCGCCTGGTGGGGTCGATGCCCCGGCGAGCGGTTGCGGGTCCGGGCCCCGCACCGGTGTATACGAAGCGGTGCTCGGCGACCTCCCACACCGCTTCGACGTCGTTCGGCAGAAACGACGGAGGCCCACCGCACCGGCATGGAGGTCGTGACTGTGTCTGATCATGATCGTGACGGGGCGTGCACACTGTCGGAGTCCGCTGCCTGACACTGAAGGAACAGATGGGCTCGGCGGTCGCCCCTGGTGGGCCGGAGGAAGGCACCATGAACCGATGGGACGCGCTGTGGATGCCTCGCTTCGCGTTCAGTGGGCATCCGAGACAGGATGCAGGACGAGAGGGCAGGCGATGACCGGCGAGTGCGGGAGGAGGCGAGGCAGGTGACGGGATGGGATTCCACGGGCAGTGCGTCGGGGCAGCCCCCGGGAGAGACGGTCGCCATGGTTCTGGCCGCTCTCGAGACGGCTGCCTACGCGGTGGATGAGCAGGGCTGCATCATCGCCGTCAACGCCCTCGCCGAGCGCATGCTCGCCCGGGCCGCGACGGAACTCGTCGGCCACGGCGCGCACGACCTGCTGCACCGCGACGCGCATGGTCAGCCGCTGCCAAGGGCCCAGTGCGCGATGCGGCCGGCGTTTCTCGCGGGTAGAACGGCCCAGGCGGACCGGGAGTGGTTCGCGCGCGGGGACGGCAGCCCGTTGCCCATCTCCTGGCTGACCTCCCCTCTCAACCTGAGCGGCTCCGGTGACCACGAGAGGGCGACGCTGGTCATCTTCCACACCCCCGAGGTCGTCGAATCCCCGAGTAGGCCGTCGGGCCAGGTGGCGCAGCCGCTGCCGGAGCTGGAGCGGCTGGCGCTGCTGGCCGAGACCACCACGCAGCTGACCTCCACCCTGGACGCCGACGAGACGGTGCACAGGCTCGTGTCCCTGGTGGTGCCGCGGCTGGCGGACTGGGTGGTCGTCGACCTGATCCGCGAACGCGACGAGGTGTGGCGGGTCGTCGTGGCCCATGCCGAGAACGGCGCCGTCACGTATCACGAAGACCTCCAGGGCCCCATGCCGCCGGTGCCGCAGCACTCCTCCATGCCCCTGTCACGGGCCCTGCGCGGTGCCGCTTCCACCCTCACCAGCCCGCAGACCTACCAAAAGCCACCGGATTCCGGTATCACGGCAGAACAGCGCCGTCTGTTCGAGACCACTGGCATCCACTCCGCGGCCATCGCGCCGCTGCGCAGCACCCGCGAGGTCCTGGGCGCGGTGACCCTGGGCCGCTCCCAGACCCCGCAGCCCTTCACCCCGGCCGATCTTGCCCTGCTGGAGGACATCGCCCGCCGCGCCGGTCTCGCCCTGGACAACGCCCGGCTCTACCAGCGCCAGCGCACGGTCGCCGAGACCATGCAACGGCATCTGCTGCCCCAGCTGCCACAGGTGCCCGGGCTCCAGATGACCGCCCGCTACCTGCCCGCACCCGACGCCTCGCAGGTCGGCGGTGACTGGTACGACGCCTTCACCCTCGCCGACGGCGCCACCGCCCTCGCTGTCGGAGACGTCGTCGGGCATGACCTGGACGCCGCGGCCGGAATGGCCCAGCTGCGCAATATCCTCCGCGCCTACGCATGGGCCCAGCAAGAACCTCCCAGCCGCATCGTCAAGCGGCTCGACCAAGCGGTCACGCACATCGCCGACGTCCCCATGGCCACCTTGATCTTCGGCCGGATCGAAGAGATGGGCCGCGGCCGGTGGCACCTGTCCTGGACCAACGCAGGCCATCCGCCACCCCTGCTCGTCACCCAGGAAGGCCTGGCCCACTACCTCAGCGACGGGCACGGTATTCTCCTGGGCACCGGAACCGATCAGTCGCGTCCCGACGCCGTGGCCTCCCTCCCGCCCGGATCGACCCTCCTGCTCTACACCGACGGTCTCATCGAAGCCCCTGGCCGCTCCCTCGACGAGGGCCTGCATCGACTGCGCCGGCACGCCGCAGCCCTCGTCCACCGCCCCCTGCCGGCCTTCACCGACCAGCTACTGCACCGGGTCCGCCCCACCGACACCGACGACGACATCGTCCTGTTCGCCCTGCGCACTCCCACCGCAGCATGAAGCGAATTCTGCGGCGGGCGCGCAGGCGCCAGCGTCGGCGGACAGGGTGACAGGGCAGAGCGGGGAAGAAAGGAGACGTCCTACGCGGCCAGCGTTTCGTCCCGTTGACCGATGCCGCCCCGGGCCGCGCCGTACTGCTCCAACAGCGCATCGGCCGCGAGCAGGGCCTGCTCGACAGTACGGGCTCCGGTGATCACGCACAGCGTGTACGCGGAGTCCTCAAGATTGCGACTGGTGCGGCCGGTGGGGCACACGTCATGTTCGATCCTCGCCTGAGCGAACCGGGCCAGTACGGCGCGCAGTTCCTTCTCCGCCGGAATGATCACGTAGCTCCCTCTCCTCGAACCCCTCCGCAAGGCGGCCGACATCGCCGCGCCTCGCTGTACGCAGGCTCTGATCGGCACGGAGTACCGCCGCGCACGTCAGGCAGCCCTCAAGTGCCCCGCACCGGGAGGTCCATGCCAGCGCGCCCGCTGGGCCCGCTGGCGAGCAGAGCAGTTCGTCCGACGCGGCAGCCGGCGCTGCTGACCTCGACGTGGAGAACTGGCGATACTGTGGCTGTACCTTGATCGAGGTGGGTGGTGGCGGTGGATTGGCGTGCGTACGCCGAGCAGATGGCCCTGCTTGCGCGGGATCTGCTGGCCCAGGACTCGGTACAGGCGACGCTGGACAAGGTCGCGGCGGCCGCGGTCGAGCTGGTGGACGGCTGCGACGCGGCCGGGATCCTGGCGGTGCGCAAGGGCCGGGCCGTGACTCTGGCGGCCTGTGGCGACATGGTGCGGGAGTCCGACCGTCTCCAGGGTGAACTCGGTGAAGGACCCTGCTTCGATCTTGCCCGGCACAAGGGCAGCGAGCGGGCGTACCCGATCGCGGACCTGTCCCAGCCGCAGCCCGGCTGGGAGCGGTTCGCCTCGGGAGCGCGTGAACTGGGCATCGGGAGCATGACCGGCATCCTGCTCTACGCCGACAACGAGGACTTCGGAGCGCTCAACCTGTATGCCCACCGGCCCGGGACCTTCGGGAAGGACATCGAGACCGCGGTCTGGCTGCTGGCCTCGCACGCCGCCGTCGCCCTGGCCGACGCCCGCACCATCGACCAGCTCGAGCACGCCATGGACACGCGGCACGCCATCGGCGAGGCCATGGGCATCTTGATGGAACGCCACCGGTTGAGCGAAGACGACGCCTTCCAGGTGCTGCGCAGCATCTCCCAGCACCACAACGTCAAACTCCGCGACGTGGCCCAGCGGGTCCGGACCGAACGCACCGACCCCACCTGATCAGCCGGGTTACGGTCCCACGCGACTTACGGCCCGTCTCCTTTCCACGGCCGCCACTCTCGCGACATCCCTTCATTCTGATGAAATCATCATCTATGGTCTCCGGGTCAGATGTCGATTCTTCTCGACCGCGGGAGCCGCCATGCCGTCCACCAGTCGTCGTCATCTTCTGCGCATGGGGTCCCTGGCCGCCGGCACGCTCGCCACCGGCGCGATGAGCACAGCGGCCGCTGTCGCGGGGCGGCACAGAGGCGCCGGTGCCATCGATGTGCACGCTCACTACGTCACACCCACCTACCGCGCGGCGTTGATCGCGGCCGGACAGAGCCGCCCGGACGGCATGCCGGGCATCCCCGACTGGAGCGTCGAACAGGCCCTGCGCTTCATGGACGCCAACCGCATCGCGACCGCCATGCTGTCCGTGTCCTCACCCGGGATCTCCCTCGGCGACACGGCCGCGAACCGTGACCTCGCGCGCACGGTGAACAAGGAAGGCGCGGCCATCGTCCACGCACATCCCGCCCGCTTCGGGCTGCTGGCGTCGGTCCCCCTGCCAGACGTCCCGGCCGCGGTGAGCGAGGTCGAGTTCGCGTTGGACGACCTCGGCGCGGACGGCATCATCCTGGAGACCAACTACCAGGGCACTTACGTCGGCAGCCCGGCGTTCGAACCCCTCATGGCGGCACTGCACCGTCGTAAGGCGGTCGTCCTCCTCCACCCCACGTCGCCCGCCTGCTCACAGTCCACCAGTCTCGGCTACCCGCGCCCCATGATCGAGTTCCTCTTCGACACGACACGAGCCGTCACCGAACTCGTCCTGAACCGAGTGGTGGACAGGTATCCCGGCATCGAGTTCATCATTCCGCACAGCGGAGCCACGCTGCCGGTGGTAGCCGACCGGATCTCGGCCTTCGCCCTTGCCGCCGGCGGACCACCCGCAGACGTACTGGGCGCCCTTGGACGTCTGCACTACGACGTCGCCGGGTTCCCTCTCCCGCGTGCACTCCCCGCCCTGCTCGACCTCGTCGACCCCGACCGCCTGCTGTACGGGAGCGATTACCCCTTCACCCCTGCCCCCAGCGCCTCGGCACAGGCGAAAGCCCTCGCCGAAACCCGCGTGCTCAGAACGCCGGACAAGCAGGCACTGTTCCACGGCAACGCCCGCCGTCTGTTCCCCCGGCTCAAGTGAACCACTGACGATTGCGGATCGCTGCCGCCGCGAGGGACGCGAGATGGGGATCGGCTGACCTACCCGCCAGTTTCAGCGGTGTCGACGCGCAAGCCCGTACGAGGACCCGTCGGCCACGCTCGGCTGGAAGCCCCGGAGCGCGAGGGTGGGACCGGCGTCCGTCTCACCGGCACGGCAGTCACCTTCCGCCACGGCGCGCCCACCGTATGACACCCAGCGCGCACCGTCGCCTCGGGCAGCTCCGCCTTCCATGCAGTGCCGTCGCCCCTTTCCGGACGCCAGCCCTTGACGATCAAAGAGTCAAAGTTGATGATTTCCTCATTACGACGATGTTGCTTGGAGGGCACCATGTCCGAAACCCTCGCCGACGCAGCCGACGGAGCAGACGTCACAACGGCCCACCAGGACCTCCACAGCGAAGAGGGCGCCCTGCGCGGCGAACACCCGGGCCGTGCCCGCAACCCCGTGATCAAGGTGGCGGACCTGGCCTGGCTGGAGTTCGAGAAGCCCGATCTGGACCGGGCGGAGGTCTTCGCCCGCGATTTCGGATTCGGTGTCGCCGCGCGCACACCCGGCGCTCTCTGGCTGCGCGGCAGTTTCGCGGGATCGCCCTGCATGGTGATCCGGCGCGGCCGGACCTCGCGCTTCATCGGCCCGGCGTTCCGCGCGGCCGAGCGGTCCGACCTGGAGCGACTCGCCCGGGTGACGGGGACGAGCGTTCGGCCCGTGGACGTGCCGGGCGGCGGCCAGACGGTCGACCTGCTCGACCCCTCGGGCTTTCCCGTGCGTGTGGTGCACTGTGGCGAGGAACTGCCCGCTCTGCCCGAACAGCAGCCGCTGCTCCTCAACTTCGGCACCGATCACCGCCGCGTCAACGCCACCCAGCGCCCGCCGCGCGAACCGTCCCGCATCCAGCGACTCGGCCACGTGGTCCTGGAGACCCGGGTGTTCGCCCAGGCACTGGACTGGTACCTGGACACGCTGGGCATGATCGTGTCCGACTTCCTGTTCCTCGACGGACAGCGCGACCGCGGCCCCACCATGGCCTTCGTCCGCTGCGACCGGGGCAGCCTGGCCGTGGACCACCACACGCTGGCCATGCACCTGGGACCGGGCACCGGGTACGTCCACTCCGCCTACCAGGTGACCGACCTGGACACGATCGCCGCTGGCGGCGAGTACCTCAAGGAACGGGGATACCAGCGCAGTTGGGGCATCGGGCGGCACATCCAGGGCAGCCAGCTCTTCGACTACTGGCGCGACCCCGACCACTTCATGCTGGAGCACTTCGCCGACGGCGACCTGTTCTCCTGTGACATCGAGCCCGGCTGGGCACCCATGTCGACCAGCGGCCTGGCCCAGTGGGGCCCGCCGGCCACCCGCGACTTCCTCGGCGCCAGCCCCTCCCCTCAACGGGTCCGCGACGTCATCCAGGCCCTGCGGGGCGACAACGAGATGGACACGGCGCGCCTGGTGGGCCTGCTGAAGGCCATGCACTCCTGATCCCCTCTCCAGAGAAGGCCATGCCATGAGTACCAACGTCCTGCGTACCGCCGACGGCTGGTGGGTCGTGGACGGGGACAACGCCGTTCCCGTCGACACCAAGGCCGTCACCACCGCCGGGCTACTTGCCGACCGGGCCGCCGTCGACGAGGCCGCGGCCTCCCGCGCGGCCGGAACACCCGTCGCCGACCTGACACCCCTGTCCCCGGTCACCGTGCCCTGCCGGGTGGTCGCGCAGATGGTCAATTACCACAGCCACGCCCGTGACTCGGGCTTCACCGGGGACATCCCGCCCACCTTCTTCCGCAAGGCTTCCGGCTCCGTGAGCGGGCCGTACGACGACATCGTCCGCCCGGGACACGTCAAGCTCCTCGACTACGAGGTGGAACTGGGCCTGGTGATGGGCGCGCCGCTGCCCGTCGGCACCGTCGTCGAGGAACGCGACCTGCCGTCGTACGTAGCCGGGCTGGTGATCACCAACGACGTCAGCGCCCGTGACATACAGCTGCCGAAGACGCAGTTCTACGAGAGCAAGTCCTACCCCACCTTCACACCGACCGGGCCGTACCTCACCCTGCTGGAGGCGGACGAGTTCGCCCATCTGCTGGACCTGCGGCTGAGGTTGTCGGTGAACGACGAGCTGCGTCAGGACCGCACCCTCGCCGACATGATCGTCCGCCCGGCACGCGCGCTGACCCTGCTGGCCCGCTTCCAGACCCTGGACCCCGGCGACCTGCTGCTGACCGGTACCCCCGGTGGCACCGCGCTCAAGGCCCCGCCCAAGCTGGTCGAGAAGATCGGCGCGCTGCTGCCGCCCGCGGTGAAGTGGAAGGCGTTCTTCAAGAGCCAGGCGAAGAACCCCCACTACCTGCGGCCCGGCGACGTGGTGACCACGAGCATCGCCACCCCGGACGGCCGCATCGACCTGGGCGGCCAGCGCACGCCCGTGGCCGACGAGCACTGACATCCGAAGCGAGCCGCACATGACCGCCCAGCACGACTCGACACACGTACCCGTACTGATCGTGGGAGCCGGACCGGTGGGCGTGACCGCCGCCCTCCTCCTGGCCCGCCGCGGGGTGCGGACCGTCATTCTCGAACGCCATCACGACGTCTACCCGCTGCCCCGCGCCGTCGCCACCGACGACGAGGTACGCCGCATCCTCCAGGCCGCGGGCGTGCAGGAGGAGTTCGCCGCGATCGCCCGCCCCGCCCGCGGGCTGCGGCTGCTCGACGCCCGGCACCGGGTGATGGCCGAGTTTCCCCGCACCGCACAGGGAGCCCACGGCTTCCCGCAGACCAGTATGTTCGACCAGCCCGAACTGGAGCGCATCCTGCGCCGGGCCCTGGCCCGCGCCCCCGAGTGCGACCTGCGCGGCGGGGTGGAAGTGGTGGCCGTCGAACAGACCGACGACGGTCCCGTCCGCGTCACCTACCGGGACGACACCGGTGAACACCTGGTGCGCGCGGACGCCGTCCTCGGTTGCGACGGCGCCAACAGCCTCACCCGTGACGCCATCGGCGCCGTGTGGGAGGACCTGCGCTTCAAGGAGCAATGGACGGTCGTCGACGTGCGCACCAGCCTGCCCGTCCGCTGCTGGGAAGGCGTCGACCAGATCTGCGACCCACGACAGCCCGCGACGTTCATGCGGGTCGGCGACGACCGCTACCGGTGGGAGTTCCGGCTGGAGAACGGCCCGGAACCGGACGACGAACGGCTGCGGGAACTGATCGCCCCCTGGGTGGACCGCACCCGCCCGGCAGACTTCGAAGTGCTCAGACAGGCCCGGTACACCTTCCGGGCACGCGTCGCCGACCGCTGGCGCCTCGGCCGGGTCTTCCTGCTAGGCGACGCCGCCCACCTCACCCCGCCTTTCATCGGACAGGGGCTCTGCGCCGGGCTGCGCGACGCCTACAACCTCACCTGGAAACTCGCCCGTGTACTCCAACAAGGCGCCGACGAACGTCTGTTGGACACCTACGAAAGCGAACGCAAGCCGCACGCCCGGCACGTCATACGCCTCGCCGTCGCGATGGGCTGGGCCATGACCGGCGGCCAGGACAGTGCCGCCGCCATCCGACGAGGGGTCCTCAGTACCGTCCTGCGCACCCCCGGGCTGGGCCCGGCGGCCGCCCGCGACTTCAGCCCCGCCCTCGCCGCCGGACCTCTAGTCCACCGCCGCACCCACGGCGCCGGGCGCAGACTCGTCGGCCGCCACTGCCCACAGCCATGGGTGACCGCCCACGGACACCGCACCCGCCTCGACGACCTGCTCGGCAGTTCCTTCGCCATCGTGACGGTCCCACCCCCCTCCCCCACGCTGCAAGCCATCGCCAACGCCCTCGGCGCCCGCACCCTTCACACCACCGGCCTCGGCGACGACGGCCGACTCATCACGTGGCTCCGCGAGGGACGAGCCGATGCCGTGATACTGCGCCCGGACCGCGTGGTCATGGACGTCATCCCGTCCGGC
The DNA here is from genome assembly GCF_018070565.1 of Streptomyces sp. B93. Classification (GTDB taxonomy): domain Bacteria; phylum Actinomycetota; class Actinomycetes; order Streptomycetales; family Streptomycetaceae; genus Streptomyces. The sequence goes on along the minus strand of NZ_JAGPXL010000046.1, from coordinate 38,884 downwards.
GGACGCGACTTCACGGCAACCGCCGCCTGGGCTCCCCTGCTGCACTCCGCACGAACCCCCCTCCCCTCCCGACGAACCACCCCCGCAAGCCCGCTGAGGAGTCCCGCCCCATGAAGACGCCCGACCCCTTCTTCCTGCTTGATCCGGAGGCCGTGGCCGCCAGCCGCATCGCGGACTTCGCCCGTCACATCGGGGTGGACGGCACCGACTACTCCGCACTGCACCGCTGGTCGGTCACCGACCTGGAGGGCTTCTGGGGTGCGGTGTGGGAGTACTTCGACGTCGAGGCGCACAGCCCGTACGAGCGCGTCCTGGCCACGGAGACCATGCCGGGCGCCCGCTGGTTCACCGGTGCCACCCTCAACTACGCCCACCACGCTCTGCGCCACCTCACCGAAGACGGCGTGGCCGTCCTCTCCCTCGACGAGACCGGGGCCGCGGGCGAGGTGACCGGGGGCGAGCTGCGCTCCCAGGTCGCCTCGGTCGCCGCGACACTGCGTGAGCTGGGCGTCGGGCAGGGGGACCGGGTCGTGGGCTACCTGCCCAACACCCCGCACGCGATCGTCTCCTTCCTGGCCGCCGCGAGTCTGGGCGCCGTGTGGTCGGTGTGCGGGCAGGACTACGCGCCCCAGGCCGCGGCCGACCGGTTCGCCCAGCTCGCTCCCACGGTCCTGATCGCTGCCGACGGCTACCTCTTCAACGGCGCCCGTCACGACCGCCGCGAGGCCACCCTCCAACTGGCCGCGTCACTGCCGACGTTGAAGGCGGCGCTCCTGGTGGACCATCTGGGCCTGCCCGGCCCGACGACGGCCTACCCGTCCCTCGTGGTGCCGTGGGAGGACGCCGCCACCCGCACCGAAGAACTCACCTGCGTGCCGGTGCCGTTCGACCACCCACTGTGGGTCGTGTTCTCCTCCGGCACCACCGGCCTGCCCAAGGGCATCGTCCACGGCCACGGCGGCGTCCTGCTCGAGCACCTCAAGACCCTCGGCCTGCACTCCGACCTCGGCCCCGGCGACCGCCTGTTGTGGTACACGACCACCCACTGGATGATGTGGAACCTGGTCGTCTCCACTCTGCTGACCGGTGCCACGACCTGCACGTACGACGGCAGCCCGGCACCCTTCGCCAAGCTCGACGTGCTGTGGGAGCTGGCCGCGCGTCACCGCGTCACGGTCTTCGGCACCAGTCCCCAGTACCTGCTGGGGATGGCGAAGTTCGGCATCGACCCCTCCGGGCACGACCTGTCGTCCGTCCGTGTGGTGGGCTGCACCGGTTCCGCCCTGCCCGCCTCGGCCTACCCCTGGGTCCGCGACCACGTCGGCGACCATACTCTGCTCGCGTCCATCAGCGGCGGCACCGACGTGGTGTCCGGATTCGCCGGCAGCGCGCCCAGCACCCCGGTGTGGGCGGGCGAGCTGTCCGCGCCCCACCTGGGAGTGGCGCTGGCGGCCTACGACGCCGAAGGCTCGCCGGTCGTCGACCAGGTGGGCGAACTCGTCGTCACCCGGCCCATGCCGTCGATGCCGCTGTACTTCTGGAACGACCCCGACGGCACCCGCTACGCCGAGGCCTACTTCGCGTCGTACCCCGGCGTGTGGCGGCACGGCGACTGGATCACGCTCACCTCTCATGGCTCGGTGATCGTCCACGGCCGCTCCGACAGCACGCTGAACCGCAACGGCGTCCGCCTGGGCAGCGCCGACATCCACCAAGCCGTCGAGCGCCTCCCTGAGATCACCGAAGCCCTCGTCATCGGAGCGGAGGAACCCGACGGCGGCTACTGGATGCCCCTGTTCGTGGTCCCTGCCGCGGGCGTCAGCCTGGACGACGACCTCCGCGAGAGGATCAAGGAGGCGATCCGTACCGGAGCGTCCCCCCGCCACGTCCCCGACGAGATCCTGGAAGTCCCGGCCATCCCGCACACCCGCACGGGCAAGAAGCTGGAAGTCCCCGTCAAGCGCCTCCTCCAGGGCGCACCGGCCGAGCAGGTCGTCAGCGCCGCCGCGGTCGACGACCCCGACCTCATCGGCTACTACACCCGTCTGGGCGCTGAACGCCGCAACCGGCCGAAGGGCTGACTCCAGCAAGTCCTGATGAAATCGTCAGTCACACCTCTTGACTGAACTCTGAATCAGAATCGATGATTTCATCAACAAATAGCGAGTCCGCCTCCGGAACGGGAAGCCGGGGCGCCATCTCGCTGAGCCGCATCAGTCCTGCCCGTGAGCGGGCTCTGGAGGCCCAGCCATGGGAGCGGGCCTCGGCAGCACACACCACGCACCTGGTACGAGCCGCGGTGCGATGAACCATATGCGGGCCGGCCGAAGTGCCCGCCTGCGACCCGGGTGTCCTCCACGTCTCACGGCATGCCCGGGTCCCCCTGTAATGAGGAGTGGAAGTGGCGCGTTCAAACAGAGGGATCAGTCGTCGGAGCTTCACGGGTGCGGTGGGCTCCGGGGCGGCGGTCGCCGCCGTGGGTGTCGGGGTGTCGGTGTCGGGCGCACAGCCGGCACAGTCGGTGGAGGCATCGGGCGAGCCGGAGGAGCGGGCCTTCAAGGCGGCCACCCACCGGACGTCCAAGCGGCCGAACATCCTGTTCATCCTGGCGGATGACCTGGGCTACGCCGATCTGTCGTGCTTCGGCGCGCGTCACATCAGTACGCCGAACCTGGACCGGCTCGCCGCGCAGGGTCTGCGTTTCACCGACGGGTACGCCGGATCGTCGAGTTGTTCACCGACTCGGCTGAGCCTGTACACCGGCCGCTACCCGGGACGGATCAGGGCGGGCCTGGAAGAGCCCATCGAGGACACGGACAGGACGGGGCTGGATCCCACGCATCCCACACTGGCCTCGCTGCTGCGGGACGCCGGGTACACCACCGCCATGATCGGCAAGTGGCACTGCGGTGTTCTGCCCGACTACGCGCCCACGAAGTCGGGCTGGCAGGAGTTCTTCGGCAACTTCGGCGGGTCCCTGGAGTACTACTCCAAGCTCACCACGAACGGCTCCTACGACCTCTACGAGGGCGAGACGACCGTCAAGGACCTGCGCTACTACACGAACATCCTGGCCGAACGGGCCAGCGACTTCGTCCGGCGCAAGCATGACAGGCCCTGGCTGCTCAACCTCAACTTCACCGCGGCGCACTGGCCGTTCATCGCCGAGGGCGACCGGGAAGAGGCGGCCCGTCTGGAGAAGCTCGTGCGTGAGCTTCCCCCCAGCAAGGCCAGGCTGGCGCTGGCCCACCTCGACGGAGGATCGCTGGACACCTATCGCAAGATGATCGAGGGCATGGACCGAGCGATCGGTCAGATCCTGAAGGCGCTGGACCGTTCCGGCCAGGCCAGGGACACCATGGTCCTCTTCTCCAGCGACAACGGCGGCGAGCGCTTCGCCTACAGCTGGCCCTTCGCGGGAATCAAGGGCACCTTGCAGGAAGGGGGTATCCGGGTGCCGAACATCCTGCGCTGGCCGGCCCGTATCAACAGCCACCAGGTCAGCCGGGTTCCCGTGTTCACGCCCGACTGGACGGCGACCCTGCTGGAGGTGGCAGGCGCACGCCCGGCCCCGGACACTCCGCTCGACGGCGCGAGCCTCGCCGGCTACCTCCTGCGCGGCGAAGCCGCTCCGCAGCGGGATCTGTTCTGGCGCAAGGGCAGCGAACGCGCGCTGCGCCGCGGCAAGTGGAAGTACCACCGCTCCGACGCCCCGAAGATCCCACCCAACAAGGGCAAGGACGTCCTGTTCGACCTGGCGGCGGACCCCAGCGAGTGCGCCGACAAGTCGGCTCAGGAACCCGCCCTGTTGAACGACCTCAAGGCGGCCTGGGAGAAGATCGACGCCACCCTGCTGCCCTACCCGGACCCGGCCCTCTAGGAGCGCGGACGCCTGCGGGACGGTGGAATGCTCAACCGTCCTCCTCCGCCGGGTCATGGCTCCCACGGCCGGGCGGAGGAGGGCCCGGCCGACGGCGTGGGCGGTTCAGACGGTGCTGGGCAGCGGGCGCCGGGCGACCTCGTTGGCCTCCTCGGGCGGCAGGCCCAGCATCCGCAGCGCCATATCGGCCATGTCGACGGCGGCGGCATCCCCGTCGATGTCGGGGCGCGAGAACCGCAGTTCCACCAGGGCCAGCAGGGTGCCGCCCAGCGCCAGCACCGCGACGCCGGGATCAACGGGGGCGAAGCGGCCCGACGAGATGCCGCGCATCACGTCACGCAGGGCACGCGGAGCCAGCCCCAAGTCGGAGTGCAGGTGTCCGAGTCCGCGGCGGCGCAGGACCTGCATGAGTTCGGGGTGCGAGCAGGTCATCCGGGCGCTGAGCTGGAAGCCCGCCGCGACCAGCTCGGCCGGGTCCTCCACCCCGTGCAACCGGTCGTCGATGGCCCGGCCGAACTCCTCCAGCGCGTCCGCCACTGCCGCGTCGAAGAGTTCCGATTTCGACTCGAAGTGGTTGTAGAACGACCCGAAGCCGACGTCCGCCCGTTCCGCGATCGCCTGGATGCTCACACCCGTGTCGCCCGTGTCGGCGAGGATCTCCCGGGCCGCACGCACGAGCGCCCGCCTGGTCGCGGCACGACGCCGCTCGAAGCGGTTGCTGGGTAAGGCTGCACTCGGCATGCAGGGAGCCTATCAACCAGGCTGATCCCGAAGGCTGTCTTCATCGTCGGGGCGGACCATGGGGAGGGCGGGCAGTCCGCCTGGCGTCGGCAGTAGCCCGAGAGAGGAACAGTACGTGACCGCAGAACCCATGTCGCCGCTGGTGGATGCCATCGACGTGCATGCCCACTTCATCACTCCCCGGCTGCGGGCCGCGATGCACGCCGCCGGACACGGCCGACCCGACGGCATGCCCGCCATTCCCGACTGGACCCCCGAGTCCGCCCTGAAGGCGATGGACCACACCGGTATCGCCGCCGCCCTGCTGTCGGTCTCCTCGCCCGGCGTCCACTTCGGAGACGACGCGGCCGCACGTGAACTGGCCCGCGCGGTCAACGAAGAAGGCGCCGCACACGTGGGCGCCCATCCGCGTCGCTTCGGACTCCTCGCCTCGCTTCCCCTGCCCGACCTGCCCGGCGCCCTGGACGAACTGCGTCACGCGTACGACGTCCTGGGCGCCGACGGCATCACCCTCCACACCCACTACGACGGCCGGTACCTCGGGGACCCCTGCTACGAACCGCTGATGGCCGAGCTGGACCGACGGGCCGCGGCCGTCCTGCTGCACCCGGTGTCCCCACCGTGCTGGGAGGCGACCAGCATGGGCCTCCCCCGGCCCATGCTGGAGTTCCCCTTCGAGACGACCCGGGCGGTCACGGGCCTGATCCTCAACGGTGTTCTCGACCGGTATCCCGGCATCCGCTTCATCGTCCCGCACGCGGGAGCGGCGTTGCCCGCGCTCGCCGACCGGATCGCCGTGTTCTCGCTCGTCGTCCGTGACGGACCCGTGGATGTGCTGGGCCATTTGCGACGGCTCCACTACGACCTGGCCGGCTTCGCACTGCCCCGGCTCCTGCCCGCTCTGCTGACCTTCACCGACACGGACCAGCTGCTCTACGGCAGTGACTACCCGTTCACGCCGGACTGGGTCGTCCACGGCCTGGCGGAAGCCCTCGCCCGTGACGAGACGCTCACAGCCGAACAGCAACAGGCGATGCAGCGCCGGTCCGCCGCAGCCCTCTTCCCCCGCCTGGCGTCCACCGACTGACCACGGAGATCCTTTGCGGAACAGTTCTGAGCGCTACTCCTATCGTCGACGAGCCGCAACTTCTGGATGGTGATACACAAGAAATGTGAAAGGGCAGGACAGGGAAGTTGCCCGATTTCGCGGTCGCGGAGATCAGTAGTAGTGGCGGACGAAGATGTCCGACTTGTTGTTGGTGTCGTCGGGGACGATGTCGTCGGCCGTGGAGTGGAAGACGACGTCGCGGCCGCCGCTGCTGACCGCGTCGGTTCCGGCTGTGGCGGGTTGCGTCGAGACGGTCTCGTCGGTGCCTGTGTGCAGGTCGCGCAGTGTGAGGGAGGGGGCGTCCGGGTCGTGGGGGGCGTACAGGAGGTAGCGGCCGGTGGGGTCGATGGCGACGCCGCGCACGTTCGGTACGAGTTGGGCGGTGCCCGCCGTCAGGTCGTGGACGTAGGTGTCGGTGCCCGAGAGGTAGACGACCTTGCGGCCGTCGTCGCTGAGTTGGACGAGGGTCGCCGCCATGGAGGGGCCTTCGAGCGGGCCGGAGGCGGTGGCGGTGGTGCGGTCCCACACGTAGACGTCCTTCGCCTGGGCGTCCTGGTAGGCGACGTAGCGGGCGTCGCCGCTGATGGACGGCCTGGACGAGGCGGTGTGGCCGAAGGTGGCGATCAGTTCCTTGGCGCCGGTGTTCGAGTCCTGGACCTCGACGCGCTGGCCGGGTGAGGGGCTGTTGAAGTAGACGACGTGGGCGGTGTAGCGGCCGTCCCCGTTCATCGAGGGCTGGTTGCAGCTGTAGGCCAGGCAGTTGACGGCGGCCGTCGCTCCCGTGGCCACCTGGTACAGGCGGACGCGGACGTTGGTGATCCACTGCACCGGATAGGCGAGGTACGCGCCGTCGCCGCTGATCACCGGGGGCTGAAGCGGGGTCAGGTTCCCCAGCTGTCTGGTCCGCGCCGTCCGCTGGTCGCGGACGAACACCCTGTCGCCTGCCGTCGGGGGGTCGGAGGTGAGGTTCTGGGCCGACGACGCGAAGACGATGTGGCGGCCGTCGGGAGTGATCGAGGCGCCGGTGGAGTGGTCGTCTGCCTGGGTGCCGTCGGGCGCGACGCTGATCCTCTCCACACCGGCTCCCGCGTCGCCCGCGACGCCCTCGACGGCCGTGGTCTCGGCCGCCGCTCCGTTCGGTAATACGGTGACCACGCAGGCCGCGACCGCCGCGCTCAGGGCGGTCCGGGCGCGTCTCATGGTGCTCCGGTTCGAGTTCTTCCTCATCTTCCCCCCAGACAGGGCACGGTTCCCCCTCCGGCTCCCCACCGGAGGACCACAAGCATGCAATCGTGAGCGTGCCGTGGGGTCAACGTTGCTCACAGGACGTATCCCATGACCGCTTCAACGTTGCCGGTTTCGTGGGGGCGGGGCGTCGTGCGGCTGGTCAGAGGGAGTGGGGCGGCCACGGTGGCGGTCGCGGTGGGCGTTTCCGTGGTGGTGCACCTGATGATCGGTGCTCTGGCCGTCGGCGGCGCGCTGTTGATCGTCCTGGGGTGGGAGACGGTCGTCCAGCCCGTCCTCGGGCTCCTGCTGATCTGTCTGGCCGCGGCGCTGCGGCCCCCTCGCGGCAAGGTGAGCCAGGAGCAGCCGGTTCTGGGGCGAGAGGACGCTCCCCGGTTGTTCGCGCTTCTGGACGAGATCGCCGAGTCCCTGGGCACCCGGGGCTTCGATGCCGTGCGGGTGAGTCATGACTTCTCCATCAGCGCGGTGCCCTTCGGTCTTCGTGGGAGGCGGCTCGATATCGGCCTCGCCCTGTGGGAGTCGCTCACGCCGCAGCAGCGCATCGCCTGTGTGGCCCACGAGTTGGGGCACTTCGCCGTCGGCGATGTGCGGCACAACCTGATGGTCCGCACCGTTCTGCCGCTCGTGCACGGTGGCGTCGCTCCGTCGGCCGACGAGGCCGGGATGCTGCGGGAGCAGGCGATGGCCGCCTCTCCGCGGAGCCGGCTCGCGGAGGACATGGCCCAGGCCACCGGCCGCTTCCGCGTGGACAGCGCGCTCTCCCGATGGGGCCTGTGGATCGTCTCCTGGCCGCAGAGGCAGCTCGCCCGGCTGGTTCACCGTCTTGCCGCGTCCCTGGCCGAGGAGACCGAACTGCGCTCCGACGCCCTCGCCGCCCGTGTCGCGTCCACGGAGGCGGTCGTACAGGCGCTGGAGTGCCGTGGCCTGTCGGGAGTGGTGACCGCCGAGTTGCGGCGGCTGGCGGTCGAGGCCGGGACGTTCGGCCGGGCCGGTGCGGCTGAGGGGTTGTGGCAGAAGGTGGCCGCCCACGCCGCGGGCGTCTCCGGCGACATGGCTCACCCCCACCACGGCGTGGGGATGCGCGTCCGGGTGTTGAGGGAGGCGGAGGTGCGTCCCGCCATGGTGGCGCCCGACGATGTGGCCGTCGGGGCGGTGGAGCGGGAGTTGGAGCCCGCCAAAAAGGCCGTCGCGGAGCGGTTCATCAGGGACGGGGTCGGAGTGGGAGTGGGCGTGGGGCGTTGAACCGTGGCACATTCCGGTGTCGTGATGGGTGACCGCGTCGGCTGCTCGGGCCGGGGGCGGCAGAACCGGCGTATGGCTTCCTTCTGCGGTACTTGATGGCGTCGAGCCGTGGCGTGAGATCGACAGGGCGGACAACAAGGCGCAGATGCTCCTGGCCGGGGCCGGGGCCGGGGCTGGAATCGGTGCCGGTGCGCTCGCGGGTGGTCTGTTGGCCGGGTCGTGGTCCCCGCGGTCCCTGGACGCCTCGGCGCAGTGGCTGTGGTGGCTGGGTTTCGGTGCCGGGGGCGCGAGGGTGGGGATGCTGCCGCGTGCCGTGTGACCGCGGCGGTCCCGATTCGCGGCGGTGAAGTACCGGGCCGTCGCGTCGGCGATGTGGCTGTTGTGTGCGGCGGTGGTCGCCTGTGCCGCTGCGGTTGCGTGCGATGCCTGGGTGGTGTGACGGCGCCTGGTGTCAGTAGTGGTCGTCGTCCATCGCGGTCGAGTCGGTGTCGATGCGGCCCAGTCCGAGCAGTGCTCGCTGGTCCTCGGGCGTCAGGCTGACCATGAGGGTGCCCTGCGGCCACCGGCCGCCCACCGCGTAGGGGGCCGTCCGGCCCGGGCCCGCCCCGGTGCCGGGGCCCATGCCGGAACCGGAAGCAGAAAACGTGTGCTCTTGCATGAGTTCCCCCCTCACCCGGAACGGCGCCCTGCCCTCGTACGGTCGCGCCGGTCTCCGGTGCGCGGAACGTAGCGCATGAATGATCTGGTTGGGGCAGGAGTCGGACAGATCGCACAAAGGGACGATTACACGCCGCTTCCACCGGATGAGGAGTGTCCGATTTAGGCGTAACGTGAGTGCCGCGGTTCAGCGCTTCCCCATCATCCGGCCACCTCGGCGAGGCACGCGGAAGGATTAGCAATGGGCACGGTCACGACCTCCGACGGTACGACCATCTTCTACAAGGACTGGGGTCCGCGCGACGGACAGCCGATCGTCTTCCACCACGGCTGGCCGCTCAGCGCCGACGACTGGGACAACCAGATGTTGTTCTTCCTCTCCGAGGGCTATCGGGTGATCGCCCATGACCGGCGGGGCCACGGGCGCTCCAGCCAGACCCCGACCGGCCACGAGATGGACACCTACGCCGCGGACGTGGCGGCACTGACCGACGAGCTGGACCTGCGAGGGGCCGTCCACATCGGGCACTCGACCGGCGGTGGTGAGGTGGCGCACTACGTCGCGCGCGCCAAGCCGGGCCGGGTCGCGAAGGCGGTGCTGGTCGGCGCGGTCCCGCCGGTCATGGTGAAGTCGGAGAGCAACCCGGGCGGTACGCCGATCGAGGTCTTCGACCAGTTCCGCGCGGCCCTCGCCGCCAACCGCGCGCAGTTCTACATCGAGGTGCCCTCGGGCCCGTTCTACGGGTTCAACCGGCCCGGCGCGGAGGTCTCCCAGGGCCTGATCGACAACTGGTGGCGGCAGGGGATGATGGGCGCGGCGAACGCCCACTACGAGTGCATCAAGGCGTTCTCGGAGACCGACTTCACCGAGGACCTCAAGAAGATCGAGGTCCCGGTCCTCGTCGCGCACGGCACCGACGACCAGGTCGTCCCCTACGAGGACTCGGCACCGCTGACGGTCAAGCTCCTCAAGAACGGCACGCTGAAGTCGTACGAGGGCTACCCCCACGGCATGCTGGCCACGCACCCGGACGTCCTCAACCGCGACATCCTGGAGTTCATCAGGTCCTAGCCCCGTCAGTCCCGCTCGATCGTGGCGTGCAGGCGCCGCGTGTGGTCCACGTGGTGCGCGGCTCCGGTCAGCGTGACCCTCGCCGTCAGGCGCGTATCCGCGCTGGAGGCGGCCAACCGCAGCTCCAGTTCGCCCGGTTCGACGACGCGTCGGCCGTCGCGGCCGGTGAAGGAGGCGACGTCGGCCGGGACCGTGGCCCGGAGGCGGCGGGCCTCACCGGGTTCCAGGTCCACCCGGGTGTAGCCGACGAGGCGCTGCACCGGCTGGACGACGGAGGCGACGGGGTCGTGCAGGTAGAGCTGGACGACCTCGGTACCGGGCCGTTCGCCGGTGTTGCGGACGGTGAGCGCGAGGGTGAACTCGCCGTCCGTCGGCGTCTCGTGTACGTCCACGGTCAGGTCGGTCCAGTCGAACCGCGTGTAGGACAGGCCGTGGCCGAAGGCGAACGCCGGGGTCGGGTCGATGTTGGACACCGCGCTGGCGTGCGCGAGGCGGGCGCCGAGGTAGGTGGTCGGCTGGGAACCCGGCAGGCGCGGCACGCTCACGGGGAGACGTCCCGAGGGGTTGACCCGGCCGCTGAGCACCCCGGCGATCGCGTGGGTGCCCTCCTCGCCGGGGAAGAAGGACTGCACGATCGCGGCGGACGCGTCCACGGCCCGGCCGACGGCGTACGGCCGTCCCGCGAGCAGCACGGTGACCACGGGCGTCCCGGTTTCGAGCAGGGCGTCGAGCAGGTGCTGCTGCGCGCCGGGCAGGACCAGCGCCTCGGCGTCGCATCCCTCGCCGCTGGTGCCCCGCCCGAAGAGCCCGGCGCGGTCGCCGAGCGCCACCACGGCGATGTCGGCCCGGCGGGCCGCGCGGGCGGCCTCGCGGATGCCGGAGACGTCCCCGTCGTCGATGCCGGTGCCGCGGGCGACGGTGATCTCGGCGTCGGGGAACTCGGCGGCGAGGGTGTCGCGCAGGGTGGGCAGTTCGATGCCGAGCGGGGTTCCGGGGTGGCGGACGCCGATGTGCTGGGGGAAGGAGTAGCAGCCCAGCACCGCGGTGGGCTCGGCCGCGTTGGGGCCGATCAGGGCGATGCGGCGGGGCCGGGTGAGGGGCAGGGTGCCGTCGTTGGAGAGCAGGACGACCGCCTTCTCGGCGATCTCCCGGGCCAGTTGGCGGTTCTCGGGCCTGTCCAGGTCGACCTTTCCGCGCAGAGCGGCCGGGTCGTCGAGGTCCGCGCCGTCGAGTGCGGCCGGTACGGCGTTCCAGTCGGGGTCGAGCAGGCCGAGCGCCGCCTTCTGGAGGAGGACGTGGCGCAGGGCGCGGTCGATGAGCCTCTCCGGTACACGGCCCTGGGTCACGGCCCGCACGAGGGGGTCGCCGAAGGTCTTGACGCTGGGCAGTTCGACGTCGACGCCCGCCGCGAGGGCGGTGCCCGCGGCGTCGGCCCAGTCGGCGGCGATGCCGTGCAGGGTCTTCAGGAAGGCGATGCCGAAGTAGTCGGCGACGACGGTGCCGTCGAAGCCCCAGGTGTCGCGGAGGAGTCCGGTCAGCAGTTGCCCGTCGGCGGCGGCGGGAATGCCGTCGGTGTCGGTGTAGGCGTGCATCACCGAGTGGGCGCCGCCCTCGCGGACGGCCATCTCGAACGGCGGCAGCAGGACGTCCGCGCGTTCGCGGGCGCCCATGGAGGCGGGCGCGAGGTTGCGTCCGGCGCGGGAGGCGGAGTAGCCGACGAAGTGCTTGAGGGTGGCGACGACCCCGGCGGACTGGAGGCCCCGCACGTAGGCGGTGCCGATGGTGCCGACGAGGTAGGGGTCCTCGCCGATGGTCTCCTCCACCCGGCCCCAGCGGGCGTCGCGTACGACATCGAGGACGGGCGCGAGGCCCTGGTGGACGCCGACGGAGCGCATGTCGCGTCCGATGGCGGCGGCCATGCGGCGCACCGTCTCCGGGTCGAAGGTGGCGCCCCAGGACAGCGGGACGGGGTAGGCGGTGGCGCCCCAGGCGGCGAACCCGGCCAGGCATTCGTCGTGGGCGACTGCGGGGATGCCGAAGCGGTTCGCCGAGGCGATACGCGCCTGGGTGCGCGCCAGGGAGAGCGCGCCCACGGCAGGGTCGACGGGGACGGTGCCGAAGGGGCGGGTCAGCTGTCCCAGCCCGTTGGGCAGCAGGGCCTCGAGGTCGACGGCCTCCTCCATGTCGTGCTGGTGCGGGGCCACTTCGCCGCCCTCGTCGGAGGCGCCCGCCCACACTCCGTACAGCTGGGCGGTCTTCTCCTGGAGGGTCATCGCGTCGATCAGGGCGTCGACCCTGGTGGTGACGGGAAGGGCGGGGTCGTTCCAGAGGGGGATTTCGGGGGTGGGCTCTACGGCCACGTTGGCGGTCACTTTCCTCCCTCACCCGGCGGTCCCGGGATGGCGGTCACCGGCTGAATCCGGCGGTCAGTCCGCTGAGCAGCTGACGGCGGCCGAACGCGTACAGGACCAGGATGGGCATGGTGGTGAGGACGACGGCGGCGAGAACGGCGGGGACGTTGACGCCGTACTGGCCCTGGAAGCTCCACAGGGCGAGCGGCAGGGTGCGGCGCTCGGGGCTCTGGGTGAGGACCAGTGGCAGCAGGAAGCCGTTCCAGATGGTCAGCGCGTTGAAGATGATCACGGTGAGGAGGGCCGGCCGGGTCAGCGGTGCGGCCAGCCGCCACAGCGTGGTCCATTCGGTGGCGCCGTCGACCCGCATCGAGTCGAACAGTTCCTTGGGTACGTCGCGGATGAAGTTGGCGAGGATCAGCACGGACAGCGGGATGGCGAACGCGATCGACGGGAGGATCAGCGCCAGCAGGCTGTCGTACAGGTGCAGTCTGATGATGATCAGGTCGAGCGGGATCACCGTCGCCTGGAGCGGGATGGCCAGGCCCATCAGGAACAGCCAGTTCATCCGGCGCAGTATCCGCATGCGCCAGCCGCGCACGATGGCGTAGGCGGCCATGAAGGAGAACACGACCGCCGGTACCACGGCGCCGGCGGTGACCACGACGCTGTTGACGAAGTAGCGGACGAAGTCCGACTCGATGACCAGCTGGTAGTTGTCCAGGGTGGGGTCGCTCGGCGGCACCAGCGGGTTGCTCGCGTAGTAGCGGCTCTGCTCCTTGAGGCTGGTGATGAGGGTCCAGTAGAGGGGTACGGCGACGATGACGAGCCAGAGCCATCCCGCGAGGCCACCGGCCCAGTTGCGGCGGCGGGACGCCGGACGGGACGGGTCCCGGCGCTCGCGGTGCGTGGTCTTCTGCGGTCGTCGCGGCTCGGTCAGCGTGGTGGTCACCTCAGGCCCCCTCGAGTTGGCTGTCACCGGCGTCCCGGCCGCCGAGTCGGCGCAGCAGCAGGGCGAGGGCGAGACCCACCAGGACGAGGATGACGGCGATGGCGCTGGCCGGGCCCATCAGGTTGGCCTGGAAGCCGCGCTTGTACATGTCCAGCGCGAGGACCCGGGTGGCGTCCCCGGGGCCGCCCTCGGTCAGGACGAAGATGAGGTCGAAGAAGGTCAGCGACCCGACGACCATCAGGGTGGAGGAGGTGATGATGGTGTACTTCAGCTGCGGCAGCGTGATGCTGAAGAACTGCCGGACGCGCCCGGCGCCGTCCAGCTGCGCCGCCTCGTAGAGGGACTTGGGGATCTGCTGGACGCCGCCCTGGTAGATCAGCGCGTGGAACGGGATGAACTGCCAGGAGACGACGAAGATGACGACGCCGAAGGCGAGCCAGGGCCGCCCGAGCCAGTCCTGGCTGAGCGCCCCGATCTTCAGTCCGGCGCCGAGCCCGAAGTTGGGGTCAAGCAGGGCCTTGTACGCGATCGCGATCGCCGCGGAGCTGAGCAGCAGCGGGACGAAGTAGATCACGCCCAGGACCGCGCGGTAGCGCTGGCGGCCGGCGAGGAACGTGCCGAGGAGGATGCTCGCCGGTGTCTGTACGGCCCAGGACACGGCCATCACCAGGAAGGTGACCCACAGGGCGTGCGGCAGCCCGGGATCGGTGAGCACCGCACGCCAGCTGGTCAGCCCGGAGGCGTGGATGCTGCCGATCCCGTCCCACGTGGTGAAGCTGAGGACGAAGACACCGACGAGCGGGATGACGGCGAAGCCGATGAAGACGACCAGCGCCGGCGCTGCCAGCCAGGGCAGGATGCTGCGTGGCTCGCGGCGCGGCGGATGGCTGGTGAGTGCGCTCATGTGCCGATGACCGCGTTGAGGTTGGAGGCGAACTGCTGTGGTGATATGGACAGTTGGAACAGCTTGGCGATGTTGTCCAGCAGTGTCTCGGCGGCCGTCGGGCTGAGCGCCTGGTCCCAGGACTGCTGAAACGTCTTGGCGTTGCTGGCGATGTCGTAGGTGAGCTGGAGGAAGTCGGCGCTGTCGGAGGCGGCGAGCAGCTTCTCCGTGCCGAGGCGGACGGGAACCGACCCGTTGCCGATCCACTTCTTCACTTCCTCGTCCTGGAGGACGCCGTTGGCGAAGAAGTCCTTGGCGATCTCCTTCTCCTCGGCGCTGGCCTTCGAGGAGATGGACAGGTACTGGGCGGGGTTGCCGACGCCGTTGCCCGGGTCGCCCTTGCCGCCGTCGACGGGCGGGAAGTTCATGAAGCCCAGCTTGCCGCTGGGGACGAAGTCGCCGCCGTCGGCCTTCTGGATGCCGTACGACCAGGCGCCGTGCAGCATCATGGCGGCCCTGCCGGTGTACAGCAGTGCCTGGTCGGCGTTGGTGTCCGCGGCGATCGAGGAGAAGCCCTTGACGAAGCCGTCGGCCTTGACGAGGTCCTGCACCCGGGTCAGGGCGGTGAGGGCGTCCGGGTGGGACCAGGCGTCCTTCTCGCCTTCGATGACGGCCTGGAACACTTCGGGGCCGCCGATGCGGTCGAAGAGGAACTCCAGCCACATCATGTTGGTCCACCGTGACTGCCCGCCGAGGGAGAACGGCGCGATGCCCTCGTCGTTGAACTTGGGCACCAATGCCATGATGTCGTCCCAGGACTCCGGTGGCTGCACGCCGACGCGGTCGAAGACCTCCTGGTTGTAGAAGAGGACGATCGGCTGCACGTTCTCGCACGGCATCGCGTAGATCTTGCCGTCGACGGTCGCCGCGCCGAACGAGGCGGGCAGCAGCCGGTCCTTGACCTCGGAGTTCTCGTCGAACCACGAGGTGAGGTCCTCGACCTGGTCCGCCTCCACGTAGGAGCGCAGCGTCCCGCCGCCCCAGCCCCAGATGATGGTGGGTGCCTGACCGGCGCCGAGGGCGGTCTTGATCTTCGTCTTGTAGGCGTCGTTCTGGAAAGTGGTGTCCTTGATCTGCGTGTCGGGGTTGGCCTTGTTGAACGCGTCCACCGCGCCGGCCCTGACGCCTTCCTGCGGCTGTCCGCTGAGGTACCAGTACGTGGCTCCGCCGCCGCCCTGGCTGGGACCGGACGAGCCGCAGGCCGACAGCGCCGCGGAGACGGGCAGGGCGGCGGCGATGCCGAGGAGGGTACGCCGGGACAGGGATTTCTCCATGTTTGTTCTCCGCACTCGAGAGCCTCGGGCTACTCGTGAGTAGTGGTGAAAACGTTTCGAAATGTTTCGAGAATGGGCCCGGTCGGGCTCACGCATGGAGCAGTGCGTGAAAGTTAGGTTTCGGCCTGATGTGCTGTCAAGGCATGTGCGCACCCCTCGTCACCCGGCGATCACCTGCGTAGTCTCGGCCGAGCACGGGTATCGAGAGGTCTGAGCCGTGAATCGAAAGCTTTCGGGTGTTGAGTCACCGGGCCGAAAGACACTCACCGCACCGGTGGACGTACTGCTGGGAGGAACCGATGCGACCGAACGCCAGGCGCACCACCTTGGCGGACATCGCCCAGGCGGCCGGGGTCTCCGTCGCGACCGTGTCCAAGGTGGTCAACGGCCGCGGTGAAGTGGCCCCGCACACCCGCGCCCGGGTGCAGGAACTGCTGCACCGGCACGACTACCTCGCGCCCGTGCTCCGCCACACGGAGACGACGGGGAGCCCGACGATCGAGGTGCAGTTCAAGGGCGGCCTCAGGTCGTACGTGGCCGAGGCACTGGAGGGCATCATGGACGCCGCGGCTCAGGCCGGGGCCTCGGTGGTGATCAGCAAGACAGCCCACGCCCCGCACTGGGCGCGGGACCTCGTCTCCGCCGGGCGGCGTGCCGTCATCGCGGTCACCAGCGTGTACACCGCGGCGCATCTGAGGGAACTGGCCCGGGCCGGGCTGCCGTTGGTCGTACTGGACCCGCTGCACCTGCCGGACAGCCGGGTCACCAGCGTCGGGGCGACCAACTTCGCCGGCGGCCTGGCGGCGACCCAGCACCTGCTCTCCCTCGGCCACCGCCGCGTCGCCTACCTCGGCGGGCCGGCCATGGCCGTGTGCAACCAGGCCCGCATGCACGGCTACCGCGCCGCCATGGAGGCCGCGGGAGCGCCGGTACCGGACGGCTGCGTCCGGCCCGGGGAGTTCACGTACGAGTCCGGCGTGCTCGGTGCCGGGGCGCTGCTGGACATGGCCGAGCCGCCGACGGCGGTCTTCGCGGGCAATGACGAGATCGCCCTCGGTGTCATCGAGACGGCCCGCGCCCGGGGCCTGCGCATCCCCGAGGACCTGAGCGTGGTCGGCTTCGACGACACGCATCTCGCCCAGGTGGCCTCGCCACCCCTGACCACGGTGCGCCAGCCACTGCGGGAGATGGGCGGTGCCGCCCTGCGCACCGCCCTGCGACTGGCCAACGGTGAGAAGACCGAGTCCCACCACATCGAACTCGCCACCGAACTCGTCGTACGCGCCTCGACGGCACCGCCGGGCTCAGCCGGGGGCCCGCGGCAGCCCCGGTGACTCGGCGATCTCCTGTGCGGCCGCCTCGATGACCGACAGCACGGCCGCCGACGCCGCCGCGGGATCACCGGCCGCCACCGCGTCCACGATGGCGCGGTGGGCGGGCAGCGAGGCCTCCACGGCGCCGGGTGTCTGGGTGCTGACGTGGAAGCTGTGTTCCAGCGCGATGTCGACCGCGCGCCCCAGGGAGCCGAGCAGGCGGTTGCCGCTCGCGTCCAGCAGCGCGCGGTGGAAGGCGATGTCGGCCTCGACATAGCCGACGCGCCCGGGTCGCGCCGCCGCGGCCTCCATGGCGGCCAGGGCGTCGGACAGGGCGCGTACGTCATCGGGCCGGGCCCGTTCGGCGGCGAGCCGGGCGGCCTCCGGCTCGACGATCCGGCGCAGTTCACCCGTGTCGCGCAGCAACGCCGCCGGGTCTCCGGCCTGTTGCCAGCGCAGCACGTCGCGGTCCAGGTGGTTCCAGTGCTCCGGCGCCAGTACGCGCGTACCCGTCCGCGGGCGTACCTCCAGCATCCCCTTGGCGACCAGGGCCTTGACCGCCTCGCGCAGCGCGCCGCGGCTGACGCCGATCTCGGTGGCGAGCGCGTCCTCGACCGGCAGCGCCCGCCCCGGCGCCCAGGCGCCGCCGACGATCCGCCGCCCCAGTTCGTCGACCACGCGCTGGTGCATGGTCCGGAAACCCACCACGATCTTCGTTCGCCCCCTGGACGCCATTCATCGAATCATTTAATGATTGATTTACGGTACGGCATCACGCATGGTCGGCACACGAGCCGTAGGAGCAAGCCGGATGACGGACGCGAGGACGACAGGCCGCCGCAGCCAGGCGTGGTTCGGCGCGGAGGGCCGCGGCGGGATGCTGTACCGCTCGTGGATGCGCAACCAGGGCTTCGGCCACGAGGTGTTCGACGGGCGTCCCGTCATCGGCATCGCGACCAGCGCCTCCGAACTCGCCCCGTGCAACGCCCACCTGACCCGCGTCGCCGAAGCGGTCAAGCGTGGTGTGTGGCAGGCGGGCGGCTTCCCGCTCCAGTTCCCGACCATGGCCACCGGCGAGACGCTGATGCGCCCCACCGCCATGCTCTACCGCAACCTCATGGCCATGGAGGTCGAGGAACTGATCCGGGCCAACCCGCTCGACGGGGTGGTCCTGCTCTCCGGCTGCGACAAGACCACGCCCGCCATGCTCATGGGCGCCGCCAGCGTCGACCTGCCCGCCGTCATGGTCACCGGCGGGCCGATGCTCAACGGCAAGTACCGCGGCCAGGACGTCGGTTCCGGCACCCATGTGTGGAAGTTCGAGGAGGACCTCAAGACCGGGCGGATGACAGCCGAGGAGTGCTTCTTCGCCGAAGGCTGCATGGCCCGTTCCCACGGCCACTGCATGACGATGGGCACCGCCTCCACCATGGCGTGCGTGGCCGAGGCGCTCGGCATGCAGCTCCCCGGCTCGGCGGCCTGGCCCGCCGTCGACGCACGGCGGATGGAGACCGCGCAGGCGGCGGGGCAGCGCGTCGTGCGGATGGTGGAGGAGGACCTGCGCCCCTCGCGCATCCTGACCCGGGAGGCCTTCGAGAACGCCATCCGGGTCAACGCGGCCATCGGCGGCTCCACCAACGCCATCATCCACCTCACCGCCCTCGCCGGACGCGTGGGCGTCGGCCTGGGCCTGGAGGACTTCGACGACCTGGCGCGCGCGGTGCCGACGCTGGTCAACCTGATGCCGAGCGGCACGTACCTGATGGAGGACTTCTGTTACGCGGGCGGGCTGCCCGCCGTCATGGCCGAACTGCTGCGGGGCGGCCTGCTGCACGGCGGGCAGATCACCGTCACCGGCCGCGGTGTCGCCGAGAACGTCGCGGACGCCGAGAACTTCGGTCCCGAGGTCATCACGGGCCTCGACGCCCCGTTCCAGCCTGCCGGGACCGGTACCGCCGTGCTGCGCGGCAACCTGTGCCCCGACGGCGCGGTGATCAAACAGTCGGCCGCCTCACCGCACCTGCTCACCCACCGGGGCCCGGCACGCGTCTTCGACTCCCCCGAGGCGTACCACGCGGTCGCCGACGATCCGGACCTCGACGTCGACGAGAACACCGTCATCGTCATCCGCAACGCCGGTCCCAAGGGCTACCCCGGCATGCCCGAGGTCTCCAACGTGCCGCTGCCCGCCAAGCTGCTCAAGGCGGGCGTGACGGACATGGTGCGGGTCTGCGACGGCCGGATGAGCGGCACCGGGTACGGGACCGTGGTGCTGCACGTGGCCCCCGAGGCGGCCGTCGGCGGCCCCCTGGCCCTGGTGCGGGACGGCGACCCGATCGTCCTCGACGTGCCGAACCGCACCCTGCGGCTGGACGTGACCGACGCCGAACTCGGGCGGCGCCGACAGGAGTGGCGGGCGCCCGAGCCGCGGTACACCAGCGGCTACACCTGGCTCTACACCGAGCACGTCGAACAGGCCGACCAGGGAGCCGACTTCGGTTTCCTGCGCGGCAGCCGCGGCCATGAAGTCCCCCGCGACTCCCACTGAGTCCCCCACTGCCCCGACCCCGGAGACCACCAGCGTGGAATCGGCAGCGTCCCGCCCCCGTCCCGCCCTCACGCCCGGTTCCGTCCTGCCGGACGACGCCGACCGGGCCGTACTCGTCGCCCGCGTCCACGACCCGGAGTGGGACGGGCCGTGTGTGGCCGCGGTGCGCGGCGAGCGGGTCGTGGACCTGACCGCGCTCGCGCCCACCGTCTCCGACCTGCTGGAACGCGACGACGCTGCCAGAGTCGTCCGGGAGGCCACCGGCGGCCGTCTCTGGCCGCTGGACGAGCTGCTGGACGCGACCGCGAACGGCCGGCGCGACACCCCTCACCTGCTCGCCCCCATCGACCTCCAGGTGATCAAGGCGGCGGGTGTCACCTTCGCCCGGAGTCTGCTGGAGCGCGTCATCGAGGAGCGCGCCGGCGGCGATCCCGCGCGGGCGGCCCGGGTGCGGGAGCGGGTCCGGCGGGCGGTGGGCGGCGCGCTCGACGGGCTGCGGCCCGGGACGCCGGAGGCCGTCGAGGTCAAGGAACTGCTGGTCGCCGAGGGACTGTGGTCGCAGTACCTGGAGGTCGGGATCGGGCCGGACCCGGAGGTGTTCACCAAGGCCCCGGTGCTGTCCGCGGTCGGCACCGGAGCCGACATCGGCGTGCTCGCCGACTCGGTGTGGAACAACCCCGAGCCCGAGGCCGTCCTCGTCGTCGACTCCCGGGGCCGGGTGCGCGGCGCCACCCTCGGCAACGACGTCAACCTCCGCGACATCGAGGGACGCAGCGCGCTGCTGCTCTCCCGCGCCAAGGACAACAACGCCTCCTGCGCGATCGGGCCGTTCGTGCGGCTGCTCGACGACGGCTTCGGCCTCGACACCGTACGGGGCCTCGACATCGGCCTGCGCGTCGACGGCGCGGACGGATACGTCCTTGAGGGCAGCAGCTCGATGCGCGAGATCAGCCGCGACGTGCTGGACCTGGTGGCCGCGACACACGGCCCGCACCACCAGTATCCGGACGGGTTCGTGCTGTTCACCGGCACCCTGTTCGCGCCCACCGAGGACCGGCACGCACCCGGCGCGGGCTTCACCCACCAGCACGGCGACGTCGTACGGATCTCCAGCCCGCCGCTCGGCGCCCTGGTCAACACCGTCGTGCCCAGCGAGGAGGCGGCGCCGTGGTCGTTCGGCGTGCGGGCCCTGATGCGCAGCCTGGCCCGCCGCGGCATGCTGTGACGCCGTGGCGCGGTCGGCCCGCCGAGCGGACCCCCGTCGCCCGACCGTTCAGGCCACGAGCAGGCGCAGGCCCAGCTCCGCCGCGTCGAGGTCGACGAGGTCGCGGTTGCGTTCGGCCCACCGGCCCGAGGCGAGGTCGTGGCGCAGCCCGTCCACCGCCCGCCGCTCGGCCTCGGGCCCGACCCTGGTCCACACCGACACGGCGCGGCGCACGTGGTCGTCCAGGTACGCCTCGGGCCGGCGCCAGTACGCCTCCAGGAAGCCGTCGGCGCAGTCCCACGGGATGAGGACCGGCTCGATGCGCGCCCCGATCGCCCGGGCCAGCCGGTCCACCGACGGACGGCCGGCCACCAGCCCGGCGACCTCGGGCAGGTAGTCGCGGGTGAGCCAGAACCGGTGCCGCCAGCCGGTGTCGCTGGCGTCGTGCGTGAACACCACCACGCGGCGGGCGACGCGCCGCATCTCGCGCAGCCCGGCGATGGGGTCCCGCCAGTGGTGGACGGTGCTGAAGGCCATCGCGGCGTCGAAGGACCGGTCCGCGAACGGAAGGCTCTCCGCGGCGGCGGCCACGCACCGGGCGGCGCCCTCGGGACGCTGCGCCCGCATCACCGCCGACGGTTCGACCGCGGTCACTTCGCGGTCGAGGGGCTCGTAGGAGCCGGTGCCCGCCCCGACGTTGAGTACCGTCCGGGCGTCCCCGAGCGCCTCCCAGACCCTCGCGGCGATGCGCGGCTCGGTGCGGCGGGTCGCCGGGTAGGCCGGCCCGATGGCGTCGTACAACTGCGGTCCGAACGCTCTCAGTCGTTCCTCCGACGTCGGCCTGATCCCCATCGCCCGCGCCTCCAGTTCCCTGTCGATGGCCGTGACCATGGCGGCGGCCCGGTCCCGCTGGTCCAGGAGCAGGCCGCGCAGCCTGCGCAGGCGGGCGACCGCGTCGGTGGCCGGGTCGTCGACCAGATCCGCGATCTCGCGCAGCCCGAAGCCCAGCCGCCGGTAGGCGAGCACGTCCCGCAGCCGCTCCACGTCGGCCGCCGAGTAGGCCCGGTATCCGGCCGCGGTCCGGGCGGACGCCCGTACGAGACCGATGGCGTCGTAGTGGTGCAGCGTGCGGACGCTGACACCGGCCAGCTCGGCGACGCGTCCCACGGTCAGGTGTTCCTCCACGTCCCCGACGATGCCGTATGACGCCGCGTGAGGGTCAAGTGCTCGGCCCGCGCGCGGGATCAGCCCTGGCGGGCCTTGAAGCGGGGGTCCTTCTTGTTGATGACGAAGGTAACGCCCCGTCGCCGGACCACCTGGGCGCCGGGCCGGGTCTTCAGCGAACGCAACGACTTGCGCACCTTCATGAGGGTCTCCTCTCGGGAGGTCGAACGGGTCGAATGGACGGCTGTCAGCCGCGTGCCGCGGTCGTAGGGCCGTAGCGCCGCTCGAAACGCTGGACGCGGCCCGCGGTGTCCACGACGCGTGACTTGCCGGTGTAGAACGGGTGGCTCGCCGACGAGATCTCGACGTCGACGACCGGGTAGGTGACGCCGTCCTCCCACTCGACCGTCTGCCGGCTGTCGAGCGTCGAGCGGGTGAGCAGCTGGAACCCCGAGGCGCGGTCGCGGAAGACGACGGGGCGGGAGACGGGGTGGATGCCGGACCTCATGGAACGTCCCTCCTCTGGAACCGTCTCACATCCGAGTCGATTGACTCAGCCATGTCAGACATCCCTCAGAACACCGTCACCCCACCGGGCATTCCCGAGCCCGTGACCGGGCCTTCCGGCTCATGGCGAGAGCGCCCACCCTGATACCCCAGGGGGTATTTGACGAGACGTCCCGAGTCACCGTACGCTCGCCGACAAGAAACCCCCCGGGGTATTTGAGGAGGCAACCAAGTGGCTCCCGAGACCGCCACCCCCTCGTCCACCGGCGCCTCGCACTCCGGCCGCCACCGCGTCGCCGTCGTCGGCGGCGGCACCGCCGGAATCAGCGTCGCGGCCCGTCTGCGCCGCGCGGGCGTCAGCGACGTCACCCTGATCGAACCGTCTGACACACACTGGTACCAACCCCTGTGGACCCTGGTCGGCGGCGGCCAGGCACCCCTGCGCAGCTCACGCCGCCCCGAAGGCTCGCTCATACCCGACGGTGTCCGCTGGATCCGCCGACGCGCCCTCGCCGTCGACCCGGACGCCCGTACGGTGGCCCTGTCCGGCGGCGACGTACTCAGCTACGACCACCTGGTCCTGGCCCCCGGTCTCCAACTCGACTGGGACGGCGTCCCGGGCCTGTCCGAAGCCGTCGGCCACGACCGCGTGAGCAGCAACTACGCGCCCGAGTACGCCCCGCGCACCTGGGAGCTGATCCGGCGGCTGCGCTCCGGCACGGCCGTCCTCACCCACCCGGCGACCCCTCTCAAGTGCGGCGGCGCCCCGCAGAAGATCGCCTACCTGGCAGCCGACTACTGGCGCCGGCACAAGGTGCTCGACGACATCCGGATCGTCCTCGTCATCCCCGACCCGACCCTGTTCAAGATGCCCGCCTGGTCCCGGGTCCTGGAGCGGGTGGCCGACCGGTACGGCATCGAGGTGCGGCTGCGCTCGGAGATGACCGCCGTCGACGGCGACGCCCGCAAGGCGACCGTCACCGACCACACGACCGGCACCGAGGAGATCATCGACTACGACCTCCTGCACGCCGTTCCACCGCAGAGCGCACCCGACTGGATCAAGGCGAGCCCCCTGGCCGACCCGGCGAGCCCGCAGGGTTTCGTCGCGACCGACAAGTACACCCTCCGTCACCCGGCCTACGAGAACGTCTTCGCGGTCGGCGACGTGGCCCACCTGCCCACGTCGAAGACCGGCGCGGCGGTGCGCAAGCAGGCGCCGGTGGTGGCGGGGAACCTGCTGGACGTGATGAAGGGGCGCGCCCCCTCGCACCGGTACGACGGCTACACGTCCTGCCCGCTGGTGACGGCCCGCGACCGGATGCTGCTCGCCGAGTTCGACTACGACCTGCGGCCCGCGCCCACGTTCCCGCTGATCAACACGTTCAAGGAACGGCGCGACATGTGGGTGTTCAAGCGGTACGTGCTGCCGCCGGTGTACTGGCACGGCATGATGACCGGCCGCCTCTGACCCAGACCCCTTCCCGTATACCCCCGTGGGTATTGCCCACATTGCCCCCAGCCGTCTCGACCCCTTTCCCGACACCGGAGGTCACCGAACCATGTTCTTCGCCCAGTACTACCTGGACTGCCTCTCCCACGCGTCCTACATGATCGCCGACGAGACCACCGGCAGGGCCGTCGTCGTGGACCCGCGCCGGGACGTCACCGAGTACGTCACCGACGCCGCCACCCACGGTTTCACCATCGAGGCCGTCGTCAACACCCACTTCCACGCCGACTTCCTCGCCGGACACCTGGAACTCGCCGACCGCACCGGCGCCTGGATCGGCTACGGGCAGCGCGCCGAGGCCGAGTACCCCATCCGCAAGCTGACCGACGGGGAGCGCATCAGCCTCGGTGACGTGACACTGGAGATCCTCGAAACCCCCGGTCACACCCCTGAGTCGGTCAGCGTCCTGGTGTACGAGCACCGGGACGACACCGTGCCCTACGGCGTGCTCACCGGCGACGCGCTGTTCATCGGCGACGTCGGCCGCCCCGACCTGCTCGCCTCCATCGGGGTGACCGCCGAGGAACTCGGCACGATGCTCTACGACACCGTGCACAACAAGCTGATGGCCCTGCCCGACCCGGTCCGGGTCTTCCCCGCGCACGGCGCCGGGTCCGCCTGCGGCAAGAACCTCTCCACCCAGCGCCAGTCCACCATCGGTGAGCAGCGCGCCACCAACTACGCCTGCCGCCCGATGAGCCGGGACCGGTTCGTGGAACTGGTGACGGCCGGTCAGCCGTCCGCCCCCGCCTACTTCGTCTACGACGCCATCCTCAACCGCAAGGAGCACGGCCTCTACGACGCGGCCGCCGCGCCGCGGCCCCTGTCGGTCGGGGAGTTCATGGAGCGGCGCGCGGCGGGAGCGGTCGTGCTCGACGCCCGCTCGCCGCAGGACTTCGCACCCGGACACCTGCGCGGCTCGGTCAACGTGCCCGCGGACGGCCGCTTCGCCGAGCAGTCGGGCATGGTCGTCTCCCCCGACGAGGAGGTCGTGGTGATCGCACCGCAGGACCGCGAGGAGGAGGTCGTCACCCGCCTCGCGCGGATCGGCTTCGACAAGGTCGGCGGCTATCTGCGCGAACCCGAGGGTGCGTTCCCCGCGCTGGCCGAGGAGATGACGAGGGCGAGCCGTCTGACCGTGGACGAGTTGCGCGGGTTGCTCGACGGTGCCGAGCCTCCCCTGGTGCTGGACGTGCGTAACTGCGGCGAGCGCGAGGAGGGCTTCATTGAGGGTTCGCTGCACATCCCGCTGGCCGAGCTGTCCCGCCGTATCGACGAGATCCCGGCCGACCGGCCGCTCGTGGTCCACTGCGCCGGTGGGCACCGCTCGTCCATCGCCGCGAGCCTGCTGCGCCACAAGGGGCTCGCCGACGTCTCCGACCTGCTCGGCGGCTACGGCGCCTGGCTCGCCCAGCCCGCACGGGTGGACGCCTGATCCGGCGCGACGATTCATGGGTACTCATGGGTGTCGACCCCCGCCCGCCGACCGACCACCAGGACAGGCCACCATCATGCGCTACGACCGCACCGTGCACCTCGACTCCGACTTCGCCACCACCGTCAGCCGGGTCCGCGACGCCCTCGCCGCCCAGGGCTTCGGCATCCTCACCGAGATCGATGTCACCGCCACGCTCAAGGCCAAGCTCGACCACGACATGGAGGACTACGTCATCCTCGGGGCCTGCAACCCCCCGCTCGCCCACCGCGCCCTGGAGACCGACCGCTCCATCGGTCTGCTGCTGCCCTGCAACGTCGTCGTCCGCCGCGACGGCGACCGTACGGCCGTACAGGCGCTCGATCCGAACACCATGGTCGCCCTGACCGAACTCGACGCCCTGCGCCCGGTGGCCGAGGAGGCCACCCGTCGGCTCGACGCCGCCCTCGCCGCGCTCGACTCGGGTGACACGCAGGGCTGATCCGACGGCGGTGCCGGCTAACGGGGGTCCGTGAGCCACTCGTCGAAGGTGGTGGGCGCGATACGGGCGTCGTCGTCGGGCAGGAGCACGTTGCCCGCCATCTCCGGGCCGAGCAGTGTCGACCATGTCGGCACCAGCTTGACCGTGTGGCCGCGCGCGTCGTTGGTGCGGCGGGCCATGTCCACCAGGTCCTGTGGCTCAGGGCCGGCGACGTCGCGGTGGCGTCCTCGCGGGGTGCCGGTGGCGATCTCGGCGAGGACGTCGGCCACGTCGTCGGGCGCGATGGGCTGGACGAGCAGCGGTGGGATCGTGGCCGTACCGTCCTGCTCGGTCCAGGCCGTGACCGTCGCCGCGAAGTCGTGGAACTGGGTGAAGGGGACGATCGTCCACGGCACCGGCCCCTCGCTCACGAGGCGCTCCTGCTCGCGCTTGCCCGCGTAGTGGGCGTTGCCGTCCACCCGGTGGATGCCGACGATGGAGAGCAGGACGTGATGACGGACGCCCGCCCGTTCCTCGGCGGCGAGCAGGTTCCGGGTGCTGGTGCCGAAGTACGCCACCGCATCGTCCCGGTCGGCTCCCTCGTAGCTCATGGCGTCCACGACGGCGTCGGCTCCGGCCAGCGCGGCGTCGAGGCCCTCCCCGGTGATCAGGTCCACGCCCAGTCGGCGGCTGATGCGCACGACCTCGTGCCCGTTCCGCTCCAGTGCGGCGGTGGTGCGGGCCCCGATGTTCCCGGTTGCCCCGGCGACAGCGACTCTCATGGTGCCCATCGTGCTCCCCTCTCTCCCCCCGGCAACTCGGGGAACGGCCGCACCTTCGTTCCTACGGCCGTGTGATCCGGTCGCGCAGCCAGGTGTGGACGCCGCCGAGGGCCGTCCTGGCCAGTGCCGTGGGGTGGCCGGTGAAACCGTGGGGCGACTCGGGGTAGACGCGCAGTTCGACGTCGTTCCCGGCCGCCGACAACCGGCACGCCAGCGCCAGGTTGTCCTCCAGCAACACGTCCGCGGCCCCGACGACGAGCAGCGTGGCAGGAAGCCCGCGCAGGTCGCCGTAGAGGGGGGAGATGTCGGGGGCGGTGCGGTCCTCGACCTGGCCGACGTACGCCTGGATGAAGTACTCGTCCGCGATCCGGCGTCCGGCCGGGGTCCGTGCGCTCAGGTCGTACGTCCCGTACTCGAGCGCGGCGCCGGTGAACCGGCCGACGGTGTCGGCGCCCCTGTCGCGCAGCCGGAGCAGGGTCGTCAGGGCGAGGGTGGCGCCCGCGGACCTTCCGCCGATGGCGAGTCGGGACGTCCCGAAGCGGGCTTCGGCTTCTTCGACGAGCCAGAGCGCCGCCGCCTCGCAGTCGTCGGGGGCCGCGGGCCAGGGGTGCTCGGGGGCCAGCCGGTAGTCGACGCTGACCACGACGACGTTCAGGGCGTCGGCGAGGTCGCGGTTGCGCCGGTCTCCCCGCGCGGCGCGGTCCATGTAGAACCCGCCTCCGTGGATGTCCAGGTAGACGCCCCGCGGCGGGCCGTCGGCAGGGGTGAGGACCCGGACGGGGACGCGCCGTTCCCGCGCCTCGATCGTCTCCTCGGTGGCGGGCGGCTCGGCCGGCCGGAACTCGGACAGCCGCGCCCGTGCCTCCTTCAGCTCCTCCGGCGTGCCGGGGCCGCGGCCCGCGGCCCTCGACCGGTAGAAGGCGCGGGCTTCGTCGATCTGCTCGGCGGGCACGTCGGCGAACAGTGCGTCCAGCGCGAATCGCACGCGCCCTCCTCATCACTCGGCTTCCGGGTTCACGCTGTCGCCGGCCTGCGGCGTCTCCGCCTCAGCCGGGGCGCTTGGCCATGACGACGAGGCCCGGCCCGCTGTACTCCTCCGGGGGCAGCCGCAGTTCGGCGACCACTTCCAGGCCCGCTTTCTCGATCAGGCCGACGAGTCGTTCCGGGCGCCATTTGTGGGTCGTCCAGCGAACGGGCACGCCCCCGTAGGCCTCGGTGCGCAGGGCGTCCTCGTCGCCGACGTGGGTCGCGGTGATGAGGTGTCCGCCCGGCTTCAGCGCGTGCGCGAACAGGGCGAGGACCTGGGGAAGGATGTCGCGGGGGAGGTTGAACAGCGACCACCATCCGAGTACGCCGCCCAGGGACGCCTCGTCGAGGTCGAGGTCGGTGGCGGAGGCGACGCTGAAGCGGCAGTGCGGATGGAGACGGCGCGCGTTCTCGATCATGCGGGGTGAGAGATCGACGCCGGACACGTCCAGTCCGCGTTCGGCGAGGTAGGCGGTCACCGTTCCGGGTCCGCAGCCGACGTCGAGGACCGGCCCGAGCCCTTCCACGGTGTCGGCGAAGGCGTCGATCGAGGCCTTGTGCCAGGGATGGCGGCGGATGTCTCCGATTCCCGTCGTCTCCACCATGTGGGCGTAGTTGTCGGCCACGCGGTCATAGGACTCACGGACCACGTCGAGATCGGCGGGACGATCAACAGGGCGTGCGCGCATCGCCCAACCATAGGGCTGTGCGGGGGACTTGGGCCCGGCAATTTCGGCGACGGCCAGGCCGGCCACCGCCCGTTCGACGGGGCGCGCCGTCATCATGGGGTCGGTCCACGGCCCGGCAGCACACCCGACCCGAACGGGAGACAGCCCCATGGATGACCGCCCCACCGACTTCTTCACCCGCACCAGCAGGTCCGCGCTCGCCCGGTCCGACGTGGCCACCGGCACGATGATGGGTTTTCCCTGTCTGCGGGTGGCGGGCGGGTTCTTCGCCTCCTGCGACCGTCGCTCCGGCGACCTGATCGTCAAGCTCCCCCGCGAGCGCGTCCAGGAACTCATCGAGGCGGGCGTCGGCAGTCCGTTCGCCCCGGCCGGGCGGACCTTCCGCGAGTGGGTCCTCGTCAGCGACCGGGACGAGACCCTGTGGGTCGATCTGATCGACGAGGCTCGTGTCTTCGTCGCGAAAGAGCCCTGATTCCCGCCTGCCTGGGCCGGGGCATCGTCCGGCGTTATTTCTTCAGCCCAGGTTGTACAGCCTGGGCTGTCGATCTACTCTCGGGGTATGACCACGGACGAGGAACCCCTGACCGAGGCCGCGCTCCAGGCGGCCGCCGACATCTGGGTGGTGGTGAGCCGGATCCGCCGCAAGCTGCGGGCGCTGGAGGCCGCCGAGGAAGCGGTGAACCCGGGCCGGTACGAGGACAGGGAGCCCTCTCCGCCGCAGAGTTCCGTCCTGCGCCGCCTCGCCCGCAACGGCCCCGCCTCCGCCAGTGATCTCGCCGCCGCCGAGGGCGTACGGCCGCAGTCGATGGCCAAGACCGTGCTCGCCCTGGAACAGGCGGGGCTCGTCGTCCGCAGTCAGGACCCCGACGACGGGCGCCGCCAGCTGGTCTCGCTCACCGAACGCGGGTACGAGCGGCGCCGGGGCGACCGCCTCGCGCGTCAGGAGTGGCTCGCCCGGGCCCTCCAGGAGCACGGCACCGAGGACGAGGTGCGGGCCGTCATCACCGCCATGGCACTGCTCGACAGGGTGGCGCAGGCGTGACCCGGCTCGCCCGACGGTCACACGGGCCGCGGCAGGGCGAGCGGAGCGGCTTCGACCGGCGCCTGATCGCGCTCATGATCCTTGGCTCGGTCCTGAACCCGGTCAACTCCTCGATGCTCGCGGTCGCGCTGATCCCCATCGGCCGCGCCTTCGACGCGCCGCCCTCGCAGACGGCCTGGCTGGTCTCGGGCCTCTACCTCGCGACGGCAGTCGGCCAGCCGGTGATCGGCCGGCTCGTGGACACGTTCGGGCCGCGGCGGCTCTATCTGCTGGGCACCGCCCTGGTCGGCGCCGCCGGACTGCTGGGCACCCTCGCGCCGAACCTGTGGGTGCTGGTCGCCTCCCGCGTCCTGCTCGGGTTCGGGACCTCGGCGGCCTTCCCGGCCTCGATGTCGCTGCTGCGCTCCGAGTCCGAGCGCACCGGCGAGAAGAGCCCCAGCGGTGTCCTGACGGCGCTGTCGATCTCCAACCAGGTCTTCGCGGTCGTCGGACCAGCCCTCGGCGGCCTCCTGATCGGCACCGGCGGCTGGCACCTGATCTTCGGCATCAATGTGCCGCTGTCGCTGGCCTGCCTCGTCCTGGGCGCGCTGTGGCTGCCGCGCGCCACTCCCCCGGCCAGGGCGACACGCACCGACACCACGGGCATGCTGCTGTTCGCCGGGTCCCTGACGGCGTTCATGTTCTTCCTGATGGACCCGGCCGCCGCCCACTGGTACCTGCCGGTGCTCGGCCTGGTGACGGGTGCCGTGTTCGTCCGCCGTGAACTCCGCACGGACGAGCCGTTCATGGACCTGCGGGTCCTCGGCGGCAACATACCCCTCCTCGCCACGTTCACCCGACAACTCCTCGCCTACACCACGTCGTACGCCTTCTTCTACGGCTACAGTCAGTGGTTGCAGGAGGGCCGGGGGCTGAACGCGTCCCAGGCCGGTCTGCTTCTGCTGCCGCTGTCGGCGACCGCCATCGGTGTCACCGCGCTGACGGGACGCCGGGGGCAGGTCCGGGGCAAGCTGGTCGTGGGCGCCGTCTGCCAGTGCCTGGGCGTCGCCGCCCTGCTGCTGCTCGGCGGCGACAGCCCGGTCTGGCTGCTCGTCCTGCTCAGCGCGGCCGTGGGCATCCCCCACGGCCTGATCGGACTGGCCAACCAGAACGCGCTGTACGCGCAGGCCGACCCGGCCCGCATGGGCTCATCGGCCGGACTGCTGCGTACGTTCATGTACCTCGGGGCGCTGTTCGCCTCGGCGGCGAACGCGGTGTTCTTCCGTGACGGCGCCACCAGTGCGGGACTGCACTCCATGGCCTGGCTGCTCGTCGGCGTGACGGCGGTGTTCCTGCTCGCGTGCGTCGCGGACCGGTCACTGGGCCGGGTCGGCCGCGACACATGAGCGGGGCGCGGGGGCGTCAGCCGTCCGTGGTGTGGCGGGGGTCGCGGCGCTTGACGTACAGGCGGTCGTTGCCGGGGCCGGTCCATTCCAGCCGAACGACACCGGGCACGGCCGCCTCGTCGACGCGCGAGGGTGCCGCCCAGTAGCCCGCCGCGGGGTTGCGGAAGAACGTCGCCCAGAGGTCGCCGTGGTGGTCCCGGAAGATGTTGTTGTGGCCCGCGCCGACCCCCAGCGTCCACCGCTCGGAGTAGGGGCCCTCGAAGCGGTCGGAGACGGCGACGATCGCGTCGTACTGGTACTGCACCCGCCCCGCCGCGGGCGGGTCGTAGGCGTTGCGGACACTGCCGTAGGCGTCGACCGAGGTCCGGTCCCACGCGGCGTGCAGCAGGTAGTACCTGCCGCCGTGTTTGAACACGTACGCGCCTTCGAGGTACGGCTCGGGGGCGTACGGCGTCTGCTGGAACCTCGGGAGGTCCGTCGTGGGGACGATGTCCTCCATGTCGTCGCGGAACCTGGCGTAGAGGTCGTTGTGCAGGACGAGCCAGGCGTCGTCGCCCTCGGTGTAGAGGCCGCCGTCGATGTGGTGGTAGGCGCCGGGCTCGATGAAGTTCGGCCCGCCGATGAAGGACTCGCCGAACGGCTTGCCCAGGTTGCCCTCGACAAGGCGGTAGGGGCCCTCGACCCCGCCCTCGCTCACCAGCATGAACGAGCCGACCTTGCGGGAGTGGTCGCCCATGCAGGCGACGAGATACCACCTGCCCTTGAAGTGGTGCAGTTCCGGGGCCCACGCCTGGCCGCGCTTGCCGAACCGGTCGTCGTGCCAGTACTCCTGCCAGGGGGCCACGACCGTGCGGCCGGGCCGGTTCTCCGTGACGAACTCCGGTGACCAGACCTTGCCCTTCTCGGCATCGGGGCGGATGCGGGTGGTGTCGACCAGTCTCCAGGGGCCGTTCAGGGACGGGGAGGTCCAGACGAAGATGCCGTCGTTCCACGGACCGGCGGCGGGGAGTCCGGGTACGCGGGTGGTGCCGGTGGCCACGTAGAGGGGGCGGCCGTCGACGACGAAGCAGTTGACGTAGGTGTCCCGCATCCACACCGTGCCCCGCTCCCGGTCGCGTGGCCGCAACTCCAGGGGCAGGACGAGGGAGTTGTCCGCGCGGGGCCAGAGGTCCGGCCGGGTGTCGGCGACGCCGTACGGTTCGGGGTCGGGCCAGTTGGACGGGTGGCGCCGCGCCGACGCGGCGGCCTCCGACGGCACGGGCGCCGCGTGGGCGGCGGTCCCGGGCAGGGCCGCCGCCGCTCCCAGACCGGCGGCTCCGCCCAGCAGGGACCGTCGGCGCAGCGCTCTGTCATTGGTACTCATGGGTGACATGCCGCACAGCATGAGAACGACCGTCGATTTACGTCAACAGGCCGAATAAATAATCCGGGTTCGGGGTGGTGACGGAGTGACCCATGCGAGGGGGAATCTCGCAGGTCGGGTGGGGGATCTGACAGCGACCTCGAAGGGTCACAATCAGATAACACCGGGCTTGACGTGCGGTGTTAACGAGTAGCGGCCATCGGACACGCTCGACCACGGGCATCGGCGGGTCGCCGGAGCCATGTTTTCCAAACTTTCCGTCGGAGTGTTGACGGAAAAATGCGGCCTCCTTACGTTGACCGGCATGCAGATGCCCACCGGAGTGCACGCACTGGTCAGGCGCACCCATGAGGAGCGCGTACTGCGTGCGCTGCAAGAGAACGGTGCCATGAGCCGCGGCGAGATCGCCCGTGTCGTGGGCCTGTCCCGCACCACCCTCTCCGAGATCACCGGGAACCTCCTGCAACGAGGCGCCATCGTCGTCGTGGACACCGACGCCTCCCGGCGCGAGGGCAGTGGCCGCCCCGCCGAGCGGCTGGCGCTCGACCCGGCGTCCGCGCAGTTCATGGGGGTCGACTTCGGTCACCGACGCGTTCACGTCGTCGTGGCCGACGCCTCCCACGAGATCATGGTCTCGGGGTCCGTCCGCTACGACGATGCCGCGTCCTGGCAGACGCGGACCGGGCTGGCGCTCGACCTGGTGGAACGGCTGACCACGGAGGCCGGGGTCCACTTCGGGGCGCTCCAGGGCATCGGCATCGGCGTACCGGGCCCCTACCCGGCCCTCGAGGGGGCGGCCTGGCCGCGTGCCACCTCGGTGGGGACGGTGCTCCGCCCGGCGCCGGAAGGCGTCGACGTGGCGTTCGCCGAGCGCTTCGACGCACCGGTCATCGTCGACAACAACACCCGGCTCGCCGCCCTCGCCGAGGCGATCAGCGGTGTCGAGAGCGTCGCCGACCTGGTGTACGTACGGCTGTCGGACGGCGTCGGCGGCGGGCTGGTCGTCGGCGGCCATCTGGTGACCGGCTCGGCCGGGCTCGCCGGTGAACTCGGCCATGTGACCGTCGAACCGGCGGGCCGGCCCTGCCGGTGCGGCAAACGCGGCTGCCTGGAGACGGTGGCCTCGGTTCCCGCGATCCTCGCGGCCTGCTGGGAGTTCGGTCTGCGCCTGGAGAGCCTGCGCGACCTGGCGGACGCCGTGGCCCGCGCGCATCCCGTCGCCGACCGGGTGCTGAGGGAGGCCGCCGGGGCGGTGGGGCGGGTCGTCGGAGCGGCGACGATGGCCCTGAATCCCGCGAAGGTCGTCATCGGCGGCGAGATCGCGCAGCTGGCGCCGGTCCTCGTGGAGCAGGTCGCCGTCACCCTCGCCGGTGAGCTGTTCCCGACCTCGTCCGCGGGCCCCGTCGTCGAGGCGGCACGGCTCTCCGACGACGACGGTGCCATCGGGGCGCTCGCCGCCGTCTTCCACAGCTCGCCGCTGCTGGCGAGGTACCCCGAAACCGCCGGTCCGCAGGGCGACTCCGGCACCCGCGACCCCCTCTCCGAAGGAACCGCCCATGTCCGTCCTTGACAAGAAGGGCGCCCGCGCGGGGCACCCCGTACCAGAGAAAACTCCCGGGACGGCGGCCGGTCCGCCCGCCGCGGGCGGCACAGACGACACGGAGGCCGTGAAGACGACGCCGGAGCGTTCGCGGTCGGGGCGGCGCGGGCTCCCCCTGATCCTGAACGCCGTCTCCGTCGCCCTGGGCATCGCGATCTGGTGGGCGCTGGCCGCCGCGGGCTTCAAGCTGCCGACCCCGCCCGAGGTCGTCTCCCGCGCCGGAACGCTGATCGAGGACGGCACGCTCGGCGAGGACGTCCTCGCCAGTCTGACGCGTGTGTTCATCGGCTTCGCCCTCGGTACGGCCGCGGCCGTACCGGTCGGGTTTCTGATGGGCTGGTACGGCGTCCTGCGCGGGCTGATCGAGCCCTGGATCCAGTTCTTCCGCACCATCCCGCCGTTGGCGATCATCCCGCTGGCCGTGGTCGTCATGGGGATCGACGAGACCCCGAAGATCTTCGTGATCTTCCTCGCCGCGTTCCTGGCCTGCGTGATCTCCACCTTCCAGGGCGTGGTGAACGTCGACCGCACGCTCATCAACGCGGCGCGGGTGCTGGGCGCCAAGGACGCGGCGATCTTCGCCCGGGTGGTCGTGCCCGCCTCCACCCCGTTCATCCTGGTCGGCATGCGGGTCGGGCTCGGCTCGGCCTGGGCCACGCTGGTCGCCGCCGAGCTGATCGCCGCCCAGCAGGGCCTCGGCTACCGGATGCAGAACGCCCAGCTCTACTACGACCTGCCGACCATCTTCGTCGGACTCATCTCGATCGGGGTCCTCGGTCTGCTCATGGACCGCGTCCTCCTCCTCGCCGAACGCAAGCTCACCGGATGGCAGGAACGCCGATGACCAGCAAGCCCGCCAAGATCTCCCTCCAGGGCGTCACCAAGACCTTCGCCCTGGGCCGTGACACCTTCACCGCCCTCGACGACGTGTCGATGGACATCGCGGACCATGAGTTCGTCACCGTCGTCGGCCCCTCGGGCTGCGGCAAGAGCACCCTGATGAACATCCTCGCCGGGCTGGAGATACCCACGGCCGGCCGTGCCCTGGTGGACGGGGCACCCGTGTCCGGGCCGGGCCCCGAACGCGGGGTGATCTTCCAGCAGTACGCCCTCTTCCCCTGGTTGACCGTCCGCCAGAACGTGGAGTTCGGGCTGCGGACGACCGGGGTCCCGAGGGCCGAGCGCCGGGCGCGGGCGGAGCACTTCATCGAACTGGTGGGGCTGGAGCGGTTCGCGGACGCGCTGCCCAAGACGCTCTCCGGGGGCATGCGCCAGCGCTGCGCCATCGCCCGCGCCTACGCCGTCGATCCCTCGATCCTCCTCATGGACGAACCGTTCGGTGCCCTTGACGCGCTCACCCGGGTGAAGCTCCAGGAGCAGCTGCTGGAGACCTGGAGCCGGGACAAGCGCACGGTGCTGTTCATCACCCACGACGTGGACGAGGCCGTGTTCCTGGCCAACCGGGTGATCGTCATGGCGGCCCGCCCCGGGCGCGTCTACGACGTCGTCGAGGTCGACCCCGCCGTCGAACGCAACGAGGAGTTCCGCCTCAGCCCCGGGTTCGCCGCCCTGCGCAACCGTGTCTGGCACTCCGTCTACCACCAGGAAGGCCGCACGGCCACCGCCCTCGCCGCAAGCCCCGCAACGACATGACCCGGAAGGGACACCCCGTCATGCCACCACGCGCCACCCGCAGAAACCATTCCGTCGCCCTCGTCGGCCTCTCCACGATGGCGCTCCTGGCCGCCTGCGGAGGCGAAGGCTCCTCCGGCGCCTCGGGCGAGAAGGTGCGCTTCGGCTACATCAACGACTTCAACGGCGCCAGCCTGATCGCCATCGCCGACGCCAAGGGCCTGTGGAAGAAGCACGGTCTCACCGCGGAGAGCAAGGTCTTCACCAACGGGCCCCTCCAGATCCAGGCCCTCGGCACGGACAACCTCGACTTCGGCTACATAGGCCCGGGCGCCATGTGGCTGCCCGCCTCCGGCCAGGCCAAGGTCGTCGCGATCAACACGCTCGGCAATTCCGACCGGGTCATCGCCCAGCCGGGCATCACCTCGATGCAGGGGCTCAAGGGGAAGACCGTCGCCGTTCCCGAGGGCACCTCCGGCGACATGATCCTCTCGCTCGCCCTGAAGAAGGCGGGGATGACCAAGGACGACCTCGAGGTCGTCCCCATGGACCCGTCGACGATCGTCTCCGCCTTCTCCGCCAAGCAGATCGACGCCGCGGGCTTCTGGTACCCGGCCGCGGCGACGATCAAGAAGCAGGTGCCCGGCATGCGGGAACTGGCCAAGAACACCGACTTCGAGGACGACGTCTCCTTCCCCACCGCGTTCGTCGCCAGCAACAAGGTGGTCGCCGACCAGCCGGAGAAGGCCGGGAAAGTCCTCGCCGTGCTGCGCGAGGCCATCGCCTTCCGCTCCACGCACACCGACGAGGCTATCGAGATCACGGCCGACAAGCTCGACGTCCCCGTCGAGCAGGTCAGGGCCGACGCCGCCAACAACAAGCTGCTCAGCGTCGGGGAACTGGACTCCCTGACCCGGGACGGCACCATCGCCACCTGGCTGACCGGCATGAACGACTACTTCGTCGAGACGGGGAAGCTGAAGGAGCCCGTCGACCCCGAGACCTACTACACCGGCGACCTCTTCACGGGAGCAGGCAAGTGACCTCGTCCCGCACACCCGGCCGGGCCAGTACGCCCGGCCGGCCCGGCGCGTCCAGGAAGAACATCCTCTTCCTCATGACCGACCAGCACCGGGTGGACACGCTCGGCGCCTACGGCAACCGGCTGGCCCGCACCCCCCACCTCGACGAACTCGCCGCCACGGGCACCCGCTTCGACCGCTGGTACACCCCCACCGCGATCTGCACCCCGGCCCGCGCCAGCCTGCTCACCGGACAGGCACCCTTCCGACACAAACTGCTCGCCAACCACGAACGCAACGTCGGCTATCTGGAGGACCTCGCCGAGGACCAGTTCACCTTCTCGCGGGCGCTCCGCGAGAACGGCTACAACTGCGGCCTCATCGGCAAGTGGCACGTCGGCAACCGCCGGACCGCGACCGACTACGGCTTCGACGGCCCTCATCTCCCCGGCTGGCACAACCCGGTGGACCACCCGGACTACCTCGCCTACCTCGCCGAGCGGAACCTGCCGCCGTACGAGATCAGCGACCGTATCCGTGGCACCCTGCCCAACGGCGGTCCCGGCAACCTGCTCGCCGCCCGGCTGCACCAGCCCGTCGAGGCTACCTTCGAGCACTATCTCGCCAGCCGTGCCATCGAACAGCTGGAGCAGTACGCCGAGGACAGCCGTCAGCACGAGCGGCCGTTCTTCCTGGCGCTGCACTTCTTCGGACCGCACCTGCCTTACATCCTCCCCGACGAGTACTTCGACCTGATCGACCCCGAGGACGTGGAACTGCCGCGGTCCGTCTCGGAGACCTTCCACGGCAAACCGCCGGTGCAGCGCAACTACAGCGCGCACTGGACCTTCGACACCATGCCGATCGAGGTGACCCGCAAGCTCATCGCGGTCTACTGGGGCTATGTGGCCCTCATCGACGCGCAGATCGGCCGGGTCGTGCGGGCCATGGAACGCCTCGGCCTCGTCGACGACACGGCGGTGTTCTTCACCTGCGACCACGGCGAGTTCACCGGCTCCCACCGACTGCACGACAAGGGCCCGGCGATGTACGAGGACATCTACCGCACCCCTGGCCTGCTCCGCGTCCCCGGCGCGCCCGGCGGCGTCGTACGCCCGGAGTTCGTGAGCCTGCTCGACTGCACCGCCACCATCCTCGACCTGGCGGGCATCGACCCCAAGCCCGCGGTCGACTCGCGCAGCCTGCTGCCGCTGGTGCGCGGCGAGGAGGTGGAGTGGGAGGAGGACATCGTCTGCGAGTTCCACGGCCACCACTTCCCGTACCCGCAGCGCATGGTGCGCGACGACCGGTACAAGCTCGTCGTCAACCCCGACTCCGTCAACGAGCTGTACGACCTGCGGACCGACCCCGACGAACTCCAGAACGTCCACGACCACCCCGAACTGGCCGAGGTCCGCGCCCGGATGACGCGCCGCCTGTACGAGGTGCTGCGGGCGCGCGGCGACAACTTCTACCACTGGATGACATCGATGTACGACGTCGGCCAGGTGGGACACGACCCGACACTGAGCGGGCTCGACGAGTCCACCTATCTGACCTCCGCCGAGGACTGAGCGCACCATGACCGGCGAACACCGCCCCTGCTGCACCCCGGCCGCCGCCGCGCCCTCCACGGTGGCGCCACCGACCCCCGCCGCCGTCCTGCGCGAGCGCTCGACACGCGGGCAGGTCCGCCTGCCGGGCGGCGAGTTCGCCATGGGCGACGCCTTCGACGAGGGCTACCGGGCCGACGGCGAGACACCCGTGCACCCTGTGCGCCTCAAGCCCTTCCACATCGACGAGACGGCTGTCACCAACGCCCAGTTCGCCGCGTTCGTCAAGGCCACCGGCCATGTCACCGACGCCGAACGGTACGGCTCCTCGGCGGTCTTCCACCTGGTGGTCGACGCGCCCTCGGCCGACGTCCTGGGCAACGCCGCCGGAGCGCCCTGGTGGATCAATGTGCGCGGTGCCCACTGGCGCCGCCCCGAGGGCGCCCGCTCCGACATCAACGGTCGGCAGAACCACCCCGTCGTCCACGTCTCCTTCGACGACGCCTCCGCCTACGCCCGGTGGGCGGGCAAGCGCCTGCCCACCGAGGCCGAGTGGGAGTACG
The DNA here is from genome assembly GCF_018070565.1 of Streptomyces sp. B93. Classification (GTDB taxonomy): domain Bacteria; phylum Actinomycetota; class Actinomycetes; order Streptomycetales; family Streptomycetaceae; genus Streptomyces. The sequence continues at coordinate 618 of NZ_JAGPXL010000046.1, read as the reverse complement.
CGGCACGCGGCGGACTCGTGGGCCGCCGCTACGCCTGGGGCGACGACCTCACCCCCGGCGGGCGGTGGCGCTGCAACATCTGGCAGGGCCACTTCCCGCACACCAACACCGCCGAGGACGGCCATGTGACGACCGCGCCCGTGCGGTCGTACCGCCCCAACGGCTTCGGCCTGTGGAACATGGCGGGCAATGTGTGGGAGTGGTGCTCCGACTGGTTCTCGCCCACCTACTACGCCCGGTCCCCGTCGGCCGACCCGCGCGGCCCGGAGACCGGCACCACCAGGGTCCTGCGGGGCGGCTCCTACCTCTGCCACGACTCCTACTGCAACCGCTACCGGGTCGCCGCCCGCTCCTCCAACACCCCGGAGTCGTCGTCGGGCAACCTCGGGTTCCGCTGTGCCAACGACGCGCTGCCGCAGGTCTAGCAAGTGCGCGGCAGCCGGATGGTGACGGTGGTCCCGGCGCCGGGCTCCGACGCCACGCCGACCTCGCCGTGGTGGGCGTGGACGATGGCCTCGACGATGGCCAGGCCGAGGCCGGAGCCGCCGTAGGTGCGGCTGCGGCTGGCCTCGGCGCGCCAGAACCGTTCGAAGACGCGGGGCAGGTCTTCGGGGGAGA
>NZ_JAGPXL010000045.1 GCF_018070565.1 Streptomyces sp. B93 | reverse complement strand
CCACCCCACCTCGCCCCACCTCACCTCGCTCCACCCCGCCCCGTGCCTTCTCCCGCGCCGCCTCCCGCCTACTTGCTCAGCCGCCCGAACCTCCGCACCGCCAGCGGGAAGAACACCGCGAGCAGGGCCAGGGGCCAGGCGACCGCGGCCCAGACGTGGCCCGGCTCCCCGCCGGGGTTGCCGAACAGGTCACGGACGGCGGTGGCGGTCTGGGACATCGGGTTCCACTGGACGACCGTGCCCAGCCAGTCCGGCATCGAGGCGGGTTCGGCGATGGCGTTGGAGAGGAAGCCGACCGGCCAGACCAGGATCTGGACGGCCTGCACCATCTCCGGCCTCCCCGCGACCAGCGCCAGCTCGATGCCGATCCACAGCATCGCGAACCGGAACAGCAGCAGCAGTCCGACCGCGCCGAGGAACGCCCCCACCCCGCCGTCGGCCCGCCAGCCGAGGGCGTGGCCGACGCCGATGAGCACGGCCAGGGTCAGTGCCGACTGGAGCATGTCGGCGGCGGACCGGCCCACCAGCACGGCTCCGCTGGTCATGGGCATCGAGCGGAAGCGGTCGATGACGCCCTTGTTGAGGTCCTGGGTGACGGCCAGCATCGTGCTCTCCAGGCCGAACGCCATGGTCAGCGCCAGCATGCCGGGCACCAGGTAGTCGACGTACTGCCCGCTGACGCCTCGGCCGCCGCCGATCAGATAGCCGAACATCAGCAGCAGCATCACGGCGAAGACCAGGTTCACGGCCAGTTGCACCGGCTGCCGCGCCCAGTGGGCGAGTTCGCGCCGGGTCATGGTCCAGGAGTCGGTCAGTGCGTAGGTGTTCACGCGGCCTCCTTCGCCGGGTCGCCGTCGTCTCCCGTGAGGTGCAGGAACACCTCGTCCAGGGTGGGGCGGCGCAGGGCGATGTCCTCCGCCTCGACACCGCCCTCCTCCAGGGCCCGTACGACGCCGGAGAGCGCGGCCATCCGGTCGGTGACGGGGGCGCTGAGCAGCCGTCGGTCGGGGTCGACGGAGACGGTGTCCTTCGGCACCGGCAGCAGGGCGACGGCGGCGCCGAGCTGACCGGCGTCGCGCAGGACGACGTCGATGCGGTCGCCGCCCGTCAGTGCCTTCAGTTCGCCTGCGGTGCCCTCGGCGACGACCCGGCCCCGGTCGACGACGGAGATGCGGTCGGCGAGCTGGTCGGCCTCCTCCAGGTACTGGGTGGTGAGCAGGACCGTCGTACCGCCGCCGACCAGGGACCGGACGGCCGTCCACACCTCGGTGCGGCCGCGCGGGTCGAGGCCGGTGGTGGGTTCGTCCAGGAAGAGCACCTCCGGTTCGGTGATCAGGGACGCGGCGAGGTCGAGCCGTCGCCGCATGCCGCCGCTGTACTGCCTGACCGCCTTGCGTCCGGTGTCCGCGAGACCGAAGCGGTCCAGCAGTTCGTCCGCGCGGGCGCGGGCGCGGCGGGCGCCCAGGTGGTAGAGGCGGCCGAACATCTCCAGGTTCTGGTGGCCGCCGAGTTCCTCGTCGAGTGCCGCGTGCTGGCCGAGCAGGCCGATGCGGAAGCGCACCTCGCGGGCCCGGGTCAGGACGTCGTACCCGGCCACCTCGACCCGGCCGGAGTCCGGCCGCAGCAGGGTGGACAGGACGCGGACCAGGGTCGTCTTGCCCGCCCCGTTGGGTCCGAGCACGCCGTGCACCGTGCCGCGGGCGACGGTGAGGTCGAGCCCCGCCAGTGCGGATCTGCCGTTCTTGCCGCCGTACTTCTTGTGTGCGTCCACGACGGTGATGGCCGTGTCGGCCACGATGACCCCCTAGTTAGTCAAACTTGACTACGTGATCGAGGGTAAACCGTCGCGGGCTACTGGTCAAACTTGATTAGTGGGCGTCCCCCGGATGCCGTTCCCCGGTGGCGTACGGGTTCTCCTGGCCCTCCGACAGGACGCCGACGAACGGCTCGCCCTCACCGGCGAAGGTGTACGCCCCGCGCTCGACGCGGCCGATCAGCCCCCGGGTCCACTCGGCCTCGGCGTCGGCCGTGTGCACCCACAGGTTCATGATCTCGCCGATGTGGCCCAGCTGTTCGGGGCCGGACTCGGGCACGTAGTGCTCGGTGACCGCCGCCCGCCACTCCTCGATGCGCCGGATGCGCTCCTTCAGCAGCGCCACCGCCTCGTCCCTGGGCAGGTCCACGAGGAAGCCGATGGCCGCGGACTTGACGTCCATCTTCTGGTCGTAGGCGACGAGCGCCCCGCGCAGCAGCGTGAAGAACTCCTCGTCGCCCGCCGGGGTGATCTCGTACTCGGTGCGGGGCGGGCCGCCGGCCGTCGACGGGGCGATCTCGTGCGCGTGCAGCAGGCCCTGTTTCGCCATCTGTTTCAGGGCGTGGTAGATCGAGCCGGGCTTGGCGTTGGACCACTCGTGCGCGCCCCAGTACTCCAGGTCGTTGCGCACCTGGTAGCCGTGGGCCCGCCCGTGCTGGCGCACCGCGCCGAGCACCAGGAGACGGATCGCTGACATGCCGTCCAGGTTATGACCCGCCCACGCGGGAGCACCGGGAGCCCTGCCCCGGGCCCGTGGCTCAGAAGCCGCGCGTCCGCTTGGCGCCCTTGCGGCCCTCCGGCGAACCCACCCGCATGAAGAGGCGTGAGATCTCCGACCCGAGGTTGACCCCGATCGCGATGGCGATGGCGAGCGCACCGGCCTTGGTGAGCGAGTCCAGGCCCCTGTCGACGTCGTTCTGGGCGATCGACAGCAGACCGAAGTACGTCGCCGAACCCGGCAGCAGCGGGCCGATGGCGGCCGTCGTGTAAGGCAGCGCGGAGGCGTAGCGGTAGCGGGACAGCAACTGCCCGAAGAGGCCCACCAGACCCGCCGCGACCGCCGTGGAGGCGACGGGCGACAGATCGCCCGCGTAGTGCATGGCGCCGTAGACGGCCCACGCGACACCGCCGTTGAGGGTGACCGCGAGGACGGTGGACCGTTCCTGCTGGAGCAGCACCGCGAAGGTGAGCGACAGCAGCATCGACGCCGCCAGCTGCCAGAGCGGCCGTTCCTCGATGCTCAGCGCCGCGTCCGGGTTGAGCTGGGCGCCCAGCTGGACGCCGAAGTAGAGCACCACCAGCACCCCGACGACGATGCCCACGAAGAAGTACATGACCTCCAGCAGCCGGGCGGCGGCGGTGATGTAGAAGCCGGTCAGACCGTCCTGCACACCCGCCACCAGGGCCCGCCCGGGCAGCAGCGCGAACAGCCCACCGGTGATGACCGCGGAGGCCTTCACGTCGGCGTGTGCCAGCGTCAGCGCGACGCCTATCGCGGCCGGAGGCATCGCCGCGACGGTGAACTGGTAGAACTCCGGCAGCCCGCGCCCCGCGCACAGCCACGCCAGCCGGTCCCCGAGCATGGCGCCCAGCGCCGCCGCGAAGAAGACCAGCACCCCACCGCCGACCAGCACCGAGGCCGCGCCCGCGAGCAGCCCGCTCGCCCCGGTCAGCACCCAGGTCGGGTAAGGGTGCCGGTTGCGGCGGATCTCCGCGAGCCGCCGGTAGGCCTCCTCCAGGGAGAGGTGGGCCTCCGGGTCACTCAGGTCGTCCACCAGCTGGAACACCGCCGCCAGCCGGGTGTAGTCGGTGCCCCGTCGACGTACGGTCCGCGAGGCGGTGACGGGATCGTCGACCAGGGACGGCTGGTAGGAGATCGACAGCAGGGTGAAGGTCACGTTCGGCTCGCAGCGGTCCAGGCCGTAGGACCGGCACACGGCGAACATCGCCGCCTCCACGTCCTCCGCGCCCTCGCCGCCCGCCAGCAGCAGCTCCCCGATACGCAGCGTCAGGTCGAGCACGCGCGGGGCGGCCGGTCCGCCCTCCTCCGTCTTGGGCCCCGGCTCCGGAGCGGGCCGTTCCGTCACCGGCAGCCGCAGCATGGTGCGCATCCGCACCTGCCACGGCGCGTCCTTCGTGAGGCTGACGACCGGCACACCGCTCGGCGGGGTGAAGGCGGGCGGCGCGCTGCGGGTGCTGTAGGTGCTCGGCGGACTGAACGCCGACCCCTCGTGCTCGCCCGCGGGACGGACGTCGAGCCCGTCCGGGACGGCGAACTCGGACGTCGTCTCCGGCTCGGGGGCGACCCTGGGGACGTCGAAGCCCACCGGCACCGCGAACTCGGACGTCGTCGACGACTCACCGTCCACCGACGGCGGCGGTGCGAACGCGCTCCTCGCCTCGTCGGAATGCGGCTTGCGGTCCTCCGCGTCCGTCACTTGCGCAGCGCTCCCTGTACGACGTACGACTCCTGTGCCCGGCAACGACTGCCCCAGTATGCGCACAGCCATGCGGACGGACACGCACGCGTGCCGCGCGCGGACACGCGGACGGGCCGCGTCACCCCCAGGGGGTCACGCGGCCCGTGAACGGCAGGACGTGGTCTCAGTGACCGCCCTGCTCCTTGAAGCGCTTGTACGACTTCTCCAGCTCGACCTCGGCGTCCGCGCGACCGACCCAGTCTGCGCCCTCGACGGACTTGCCGGGCTCCAGGTCCTTGTAGACCTCGAAGAAGTGCTGGATCTCCAGCCGGTCGAACTCCGCGACGTGGTGGATGTCCCGCAGGTGCTCCATGCGCGGGTCGGACGCCGGGACGCAGAGCAGCTTGTCGTCGCCGCCCGCCTCGTCGGTCATCCGGAACATGCCGACCGCGCGGCACTTGATGAGGCAGCCGGGGAACGTCGGCTCGTCCAGGATGACGAGGGCGTCCAGCGGGTCACCGTCCTCGCCCAGGGTGTTCTCGACGAAGCCGTAGTCGGCCGGGTAGGTCGTCGAGGTGAAGAGTCGGCGGTCCAGGCGGATACGACCGGTCTCGTGGTCCACCTCGTACTTGTTGCGCGAACCCTTCGGGATCTCGATCGTGACGTCGAACTCCACCGGTGGCTCCTCCATGATCAGCACACAGTTCTGGTGGTTAAGTGTCCCCTACGCAGGTGTGTGATCGCGAAAGGGGCTGGTGGTCGTGCCAGAGCTGAGGCCTTGGCGGGCCGCGAGGCCGCGTGTGGCGCGGGTCGCGGACGCCGTACGTCCCCGGCTCACCCGGGTCGTGGGGGTCGCCCGGCCGCGGGTGACGCGACTGACCCGAGCGCTGAAACCGCAGGTCAAGGGCGCGGCGACCTGGCGGTACACGACCGGAGCCACCGTGGCGGGGCTGGCGCTGACCGCCGGTGCGGTGACCGTCGCCGGCCCCTGGGACTCCTCCGGCCAGCGTACGTCCGAGCGGGCCCGTGCCGTCGCCGCGGAACAGGCGGGTGGCGCAGATCACGGACGTAATTCCGGTACGTCCGACAGCTCGAACAGCTCCGGCGGCTCCGACACCGCGGCCGGTGCCCCGCGCCCCGCGCCCAGCGCCGCGTCCGTGCTGACCGGCCTCGGCGCCGAGACGGTGCGCTCCGCGCCGGACGGCCCGAGCCTCAGCGAGGTCCTCGGCCCCCTCCTGGGCGACCCGGCGCTCGGCGCCCGCCGCGCCGCCTCCGTGGTCGACCTGGGCACCGGCAAGCGGCTCCACGGCAGCGCCACCGGAGAAACCTTCATCCCCGCCTCCACCACCAAGCTGCCCACCGCCGTCGCCGCCCTCGCCGCACTCGGCCCCGACCACCGCCTCACCACCCGCGCCGCCTACGAGCCCGACACCGGCGAACTCGTCCTCGTCGGCGGCGGCGACCCCACCCTCACCGCCCGCGAGGACGCCGCGGGCTCGGCCAGCCTGCGCACCCTCGCCGCCAGGACCGCCGCCGCCCTGGCGGAACGCGACGTACGCCAGGTGACGCTGTCGTACGACACCACCCTGTACGCCGGTACCGACCTGCACACCATCGGCGTGAACGACAACCTCGCGCGCGTGACGCCCCTCATGGCCGACGAAGGCCGTACCGACGACTCCACGCGCGGGCCCGTCCCGCGCGTGCCCGACCCCGCAGCCGAGGCGACCCGCGCCTTCGCGGGCTTCCTCGAGGACCACGGCATCGAGTCGACCGCCCCTGGCCCCTCCAAGGCCACCGGCCGCGCCGAGACGCTCGCCGCCGTCTCCTCGCCCCCCGTCTCCGCCCTCGTCGAGCGGATGCTGACCAACAGCGACAACGACCTCTCCGAGCACCTCGCGCGGCACACCGCCATCGCCTCCGGTCAGCGCCCCGACTTCGACGGCGCCGGACGCGCCATCCACGCCCAGCTGGAGAAGCTCGGCCTGCCGCTGGACGGCGCCGTCTTCAAGGACGGCAGTGGCCTCAGCCGCGACAACCGGCTCTCCGCCGACCTGCTGACCGACCTGCTGGTCACCGCCGCCGACCCCGCCCGCCCCGAGCTGCGCCCCGCCCTCACCGGCCTCCCGGTGGCCGGGTTCACCGGCACGCTGACCAGCCGCTACACGGACGGCGCCGCCGGTGTCGTACGCGCCAAGACCGGCACGCTCACCGGCGTCAACACCCTCGCGGGCACGGTCGTCACCGCCGACGGACGCCTCCTGGCCTTCGGGTTCCTCTCCTCGGAGACCGTCGACCCGTACGCCGCCCAGGCCGCCCTGGACCGCGCGGCGACGGCGCTGGCGGGGTGCGGCTGCGGATGAACCGCCCCGCCGCGGTCCCGGAGGCGCCTTACCCCCTGTCGGCCATCACGGCCTGCCCCAAGTGGATGCGCTCACGTACGGTTGACGCATGACGAGCATCGGTGGTGCCGCATCTTCTGGGATGGTCGACTGGAACCTCGCGGTGGCGACCGCGACCCGGCTGGTACGGCCGGGCCCCGAGGTCACCCGTGACGAGGCCAGGGCCGTCGTCGCGGAGCTTCGCCGGCACGCCAGGGCCTCGGAGGAACACGTCCGGGGCTTCACTCGTCTGGGCACCGAGGAGACCCACGACACCCCCGTCCTGGTGGTCGACCGCCCCGGCTGGGTCCGGGCGAACGTCGCCGGGTTCCGCGAGATCCTCAAGCCGTTGCTCGACAAGATGCAGGAGCGGCGCGGCAGCACCCCCGGCGGCGCCGTCCTCGGCGCCGTCGGCGGCAAGGTCACCGGCGTCGAGCTGGGCATGCTGCTGTCCTTCCTGGCCTCCCGCGTCCTCGGCCAGTACGAGACCTTCGCCCCGCCCACCCGGGACCTGCCCGCCGGTGAGAACGGCGGCGGCCGGCTCCTGCTGGTCGCCCCGAACATCGTCCACGTGGAGCGCGAACTCGACGTACAGCCGCACGACTTCCGGCTGTGGGTGTGTCTGCACGAGGAGACGCACCGCACCCAGTTCACCGCGGTGCCCTGGCTGCGGGACCACCTGGAGAGCGAGATCCAGGCGTTCCTCGCGGAGACCGACGTCGACCCCATGACCGTCCTGGAGCGCATCCGGGAGGCCGCGCAGAGCCTCGCCGGGGGGCGCCCGGAGGGCGAGGAGGACAACGGCGGCCGGTCCCTCGTGGAGATCGTGCAGACCCCGGGCCAGCGGGAGATCCTCGGCCGTCTCACCGCCGTGATGTCCCTGCTGGAGGGGCACGCCGACTTCGTGATGGACGGCGTCGGCCCCGCGGTCGTGCCGTCGGTCGCGGAGATCCGCGAGAAGTTCCAGCAGCGCCGCGCGAAGGGCGCCTCCCGCCTCGACCTCGCCCTGCGCAAGCTGCTCGGCCTGGACGCCAAGCTCAGGCAGTACCGCGACGGCGAACGCTTCGTACGGGCCGTCGTGGACGAGGTCGGCATGGACGGTTTCAACCGCGTGTGGACCTCGCCGAACACCCTCCCCACCAAGGCGGAGATCGCCAAACCGGCGGACTGGGTCGCGCGGGTGCACCGCAAGCCGGAGGGGTGAACACCGTGTCCGGGTCGTGAACCGAATTCCGCCGACGGCAGGCAAACGCCCCTTCAATCACCCGTCCGAGGGACCGTGAGCCATGGGTAGGCGTGCAATGCTCGGGGAACCGCACGGTTCTGTCACCATCTACACACTCTGAGTGACCGAACCTCGGGTCTCACCCCCGACAACTTCATGAAGGGAACCGGACATGGGTCCCCATCCTGCGGTCGCGGCGATACGCCTGGCGGTCCGCCGCGTCCTCCACGACATCCTCACCGAACACCGCCGCACCCCGGCCGTCCCGTCCCACGAGCGTCCCCCCTCACCGCTCGTGCTCGTGGCGTGCTCCGGCGGCGCCGACTCCATGGCCCTGGCCTCCGCGCTCGCCTTCGAGGCCCCCAAGCTGGGCATCCGCGCGGGCGGCGTCACCGTCGACCACGGCCTCCAGGCCGAGTCCGACGCGCGCGCCGCCGAGGTCGTCCAGCGCCTGCGCGAACTCGGGCTCGACCCCGTCGTGTCCACCGCCGTGACGGTGGGCCGCGAGGGCGGCCCCGAAGCCGCCGCCCGTGACGCCCGCTACGCCGCCCTCGACACCGCCGCCGAACGCCACGGCGCCCGCGCGGTGCTGCTCGGCCACACCCGCGACGACCAGGCCGAAACCGTCCTGCTGGGCCTCGCCCGGGGCTCCGGCATCCGCTCCCTGTCCGGAATGGCCGCGGTCTCGGGGGCCGGCGGCCGTTACCGGCGGCCCTTCCTCGGGCTCGACCGGCAGACCGCCCGCAAGGCCTGCATGGTCCAGTCCCTCCCCGTCTGGGACGACCCCCACAACGCCGATCCCGCCTACACCAGGTCCAGGCTGCGGCACGAGGGCCTGCCCGCCCTGGAGAAGGCGCTCGGCAAGGGCGTCGTCGAGGCGCTCGCCCGGACGGCCCAGCTCTCCCGGGACGACGCCGACGCCCTCGACGCCTGGGCCAGCCAGGCCGAGGCCAGTGTCCGCGACGCCACGGGCCGGCTGGAGTGCGCCAAGCTCTACGCCCTGCCGCCCGCCGTACGCCGCCGAGTCCTGCGCCGCGCCGCCATCGAGGCCGGTGCCCCGGCCGGTTCGCTGTTCGCCCGGCACATCGAGGAAGTCGACCGCCTGATCACCGGATGGCGTGGTCAGGGGGCCATCAATCTCCCCGGCAAAGTCGTCGCCCAGCGTCAGGGTGGCAGACTGGTGATTCGGCAAGGCTGAAACTCCTCCCTCCGGGGAGGGCACCGGTCGCCCCTCGGTGAAGTCGAGGAGCGGCCGGACGGCCGGTGGGACGACCGAAAGTGATGCGGGTGGACGCGAAAGACATGGGTGCCGACCTCCAGCAGGTGCTCATCACCAAGGAAGAGATCGACGCGAAGCTCATCGAGCTGGCCGCGAAGATCGACGCGGAGTACGCGGGCAAGGACCTGCTGATCGTCGGCGTCCTCAAGGGCGCGGTGATGGTCATGGCCGACCTCGCGCGGGCGCTGTCCACCCCCGTCACCATGGACTGGATGGCCGTGTCCTCCTACGGCGCGGGCACCCAGTCCTCCGGTGTCGTGCGGATCCTCAAGGACCTGGACACCGACATCAAGGGCAAGCACGTCCTGATCGTCGAGGACATCATCGACTCCGGCCTGACCCTGTCCTGGCTGCTGTCCAACCTCGGCTCGCGCGAGCCGGAGTCGCTGAAGGTGTGCACCCTGCTGCGCAAGCCGGACGCCGCCAAGGTCGCCATCGACGTGGAGTGGGTCGGCTTCGACATCCCCAACGAGTTCGTCGTCGGCTACGGCCTCGACTACGCCGAGAAGTACCGCAATCTCCCGTTCGTCGGTACTCTCGCGCCCCACGTCTACGGCGGCTGAGCCCGGGGTCGGCGCCCGGGGCTGACTCGAAGGGCCCAGCACGTACGAAGATCGGGAACCCCGGCGGCCCCAGCGCCGTTGGAGCATGCAGACGGGTTCGCCAGCTGTCCCGCGCGGCTTGGGGCCACAATGCTGGGGTACCGTCAGAAGAACTGTCTTATCAAACTCACTATGGCAGGAGGGACGGGGCGGCACCGCTCCGTATGGATGGACGTGAAGCGATACTTCCGTGGGCCGGTCATGTGGATCGTGCTGGCCGTCCTTGCCGTGGTCGTGTTGATGCAGGTCGTCGGCTCGTCCGGCGGCTACAAGACGGTGGACACCGGCCAGGTCGTCCAGGCGATCAATGACAACAGGGTCGAATCGGCCAAGCTGACCACCGGCGACGAGCAGACCATCAAGGTCCAGCTCAAGGACGGCGAAAAGATCGAGGACAGCTCGAAGATCCAGGCGAGCTACATCGGCGATCAGGGCGTGACCCTCGCCCAGACACTGCAAACCAAGTTCCAGGACAACCAGATCCCGGACGGCTACACGGTCTCGCCGTCCAAGCAGAACCCGTTCGTGGGCGTGCTGCTCTCGCTGCTCCCCTTCGTCCTCATCGTCGTCGTCTTCCTGTTCCTGATGAATCAGATGCAGGGCGGCGGCTCGCGAGTGATGAACTTCGGCAAGTCGAAGGCCAAGCTCATCACCAAGGACACCCCGAAGACGACGTTCGCGGACGTCGCGGGGTCGGAGGAGGCCGTCGAGGAACTCCACGAGATCAAGGAGTTCCTCCAGGAGCCGGCGAAGTTCCAGGCCGTCGGCGCCAAGATCCCCAAGGGCGTGCTGCTGTACGGCCCCCCTGGTACCGGCAAGACGCTGCTCGCGCGTGCCGTCGCCGGTGAGGCGGGCGTCCCCTTCTACTCGATCTCCGGTTCCGACTTCGTCGAGATGTTCGTCGGTGTCGGTGCCTCCCGGGTCCGTGACCTGTTCGAGCAGGCCAAGGCGAACGCCCCGGCGATCGTCTTCGTCGACGAGATCGACGCCGTCGGCCGCCACCGCGGCGCCGGGCTCGGCGGCGGTCACGACGAGCGCGAGCAGACCCTGAACCAGTTGCTGGTCGAGATGGACGGCTTCGACGTCAAGGGCGGTGTGATCCTCATCGCCGCGACGAACCGGCCCGACATCCTCGACCCGGCGCTGCTGCGCCCCGGCCGCTTCGACCGGCAGATCGCCGTCGACCGCCCGGACATGCAGGGCCGGATGGAGATCCTCAAGGTCCACCAGAAGGGCAAGCCGGTCGCCCCCGACGTCGACCTGTCGGCCGTCGCCCGCCGTACGCCTGGCATGACCGGTGCCGACCTGGCGAACGTGCTGAACGAGGCCGCCCTGCTGACGGCCCGCAGCGACCAGAAGCTGATCGACAACAAGATGCTCGACGAGGCGATCGACCGCGTCGTGGCCGGTCCGCAGAAGCGGACGCGGATCATGTCGGACAAGGAGAAGAAGATCACCGCGTACCACGAGGGCGGACACGCCCTGGTCGCGGCGGCCTCACCGAACTCCGACCCGGTCCACAAGATCACGATCCTCTCCAGAGGGCGGGCCCTGGGCTACACCATGGTCCTGCCGGACGAGGACAAGTACTCGACCACGCGCAACGAGATGCTCGACCAGCTGGCCTACATGCTGGGCGGCCGCGCGGCCGAGGAACTGGTCTTCCACGACCCGACGACGGGCGCCGCGAACGACATCGAGAAGGCCACCGGCCTGGCCCGCGCCATGGTCACGCAGTACGGCATGACCGAGCGGCTCGGCGCCATCAAGTTCGGCGGCGACAACAGCGAGCCGTTCCTGGGCCGTGAGATGGCTCACCAGCGCGACTACTCCGAGGAGGTCGCCGCGCTGGTCGACGAAGAGGTCAAGAAGCTCATCGAGACCGCGCACAACGAGGCGTGGGAGATCCTGGTCGAGAACCGTGACGTCCTCGACAACCTCGTCCTCGCGCTCCTGGAGAGGGAGACGCTGGGCAAGGAGGAGATCGCCGAGATCTTCGCCCCGATCGTCAAGCGCCCGCCGCGGCCCGCGTGGACCGGCTCGTCGCGCCGTACGCCCTCCACTCGTCCGCCGGTGCTCTCCCCGAAGGAGCTGGCACTGACGAACGGGGCCAACGGCGCCCCGGCGGCGATCAGCACCGCCAAGAGCACCGCCACGGAGCCCGCCCCGGTGGCCGAACCGGCCCCCGAGGACCGTTCCGACAGCTGACACCCCGTTCCGGCCGGGTGAGGGTCACCTCACTTGGCCAGGAATGGATGCCGCGCCCCCCAGGTTCTAGCCTGGGGGGCGCGGCATTTCCGTGTATCCGCAGATCGGACGCGTGGTCCGCACGCGTGACAGGCAGAGGAACGAGGCACCACATGACCGACCCCGTGACGCTGGACGGCGAGGGCACCATCGGCGAGTTCGACGAGAAGCGTGCCGAGAACGCCGTACGCGAACTGCTGATCGCGGTCGGCGAGGACCCGGACCGTGAGGGCCTCAGGGAGACGCCGGCGCGGGTGGCGCGGGCGTACAAGGAGATATTCGCGGGGCTGTGGCAGCAGCCCGAGGACGTGCTGACCACGACGTTCGACATCGGGCACGACGAGATGGTGCTGGTGAAGGACATCGAGGTGTACTCGACCTGTGAGCACCACCTGGTGCCCTTCAGGGGCGTCGCGCACGTGGGTTACATTCCGGCCACCACCGGCAAGATCACCGGGCTGTCGAAGCTGGCGCGGCTGGTGGATGTCTACGCCCGTCGGCCGCAGGTGCAGGAACGGCTCACCACGCAGATCGCGGACTCCCTGATGGAGATCCTGGAGCCGCGTGGGGTGATCGTCGTGGTCGAGTGCGAGCACATGTGCATGTCGATGCGGGGGATTCGCAAGCCGGGTGCGCAGACCATCACCTCGGCGGTGCGCGGTCAGCTGCGGGACGCGGCGACCCGCGCCGAGGCGATGAGCCTGATCATGGCGCGCTGACGCGGGCCGGGCGACTCCGAGGAGAGGGCCCGTGGGCTCGGGCCCGGCTGGTCTCAGGCCGCCGGTGCCGTCCCCGCGGTGTCGTTGTCGTCGTCCTCCGGGAGCTTGCAGACATGCTCCAGGAAGATCGCCGCCGCTATCACGCCGATGCTCGCCACCACCGAGAGCCCGGCGTAGATGGCCTGGTCACGGCGGGCGGGGATGTCGAGGGACTCCAGCAGGAAGACGCCCGTGCCGCCGTACATCCCGGCGACGAGGGCGGCGACCAGGGCGCTGGCCTGGCCGAAGACGACCGCTCGGGCCGCCATCAGGGGATCGACGCCCTTGGCGCCGGGGCGCCGCTCGCGCTGGGCCCTGAGCCGGGCGCGCAGCGAGAGCGCCGTGGCGAGCAGGACCACGGCGATCAGGGCCAGCACGATGGGGGCGGCCAGGGGGACGCTGGGGAGGGTCCCGACGGAGTTCCAGAGGCGGGCGCCCGCCCAGGACAGGACACCGGCGACGACGAACACGCCTACCAGCACCCTGATGCGCAGTTCTCTCACGGTGTCCCTTCAGCTCCCCCGGCTCTCACCGACCGTGGCCCGGTCGTCTTGACCTTAACGACTATTCCGGCAGCCGGAGTTCCAGGTCCACGCGCGGGGCGACGCCTTCCCTGGTGACCGTGCCCAGCAGATCGGCTACGGGGCCGCGGCCGGGCAGCTGGGCGTCGGGGTCGATGTCGTGCCAGGGGGCGAGGACGAAGGCGCGTTCATGGGCGCGCGGGTGGGGCAGGGTGAGCTGCGGGTCGTCGGAGACGGCATCGGCGTAGGCGACGATGTCGACGTCGAGGGTGCGCGGGCCCCAGTGCTCGTCGCGGACCCGGTGGAAGGCCTCCTCGACCGCGTGCGCCCGCTCCAGCAGGGAGGACGGGGGAAGGGTGGTCTTCAGGACCACGACCGCGTTGTAGTACGAGGGCTGGCTGCCTGGCTCGACGCCCCACGGCTCCGTCTCGTACACCGGGGAGACGGCCTTGACGCGCAGGCCGGGGGTGTCGGCGAGGGCGTCCACGGCGCCCTGGAGGTTCTCCAGGCGGTTGCCCAGGTTGGAGCCGAGGGAGAGCACCGCGCGCTGGGGGTTGTGCAGGGTGGTGTCGGCGGCGTCCACCTTCTCGACGACGGAGGCGGGCACCGGCTGTACGGTCGGGTCGCTGTGACCCCCGGTGAAGAACGCGGTCATACTCGGCTCCGGGTGATCGTGACGGTCACGTCGTCGAAGGGCACCGTGATCGGCGCGTCCGGTTTGTGGACGCGGACCTCGACCTCCTCGACCGCTTCGTGCTTCAGACAGGTCCGGGCGATGCGCTCGGCGAGCGTCTCGATGAGGTTGACGGGCTCGCCCTCGACGACGGCCACGACCTCCTCGGCCACGATGCCGTAGTGCACGGTCTTCGTCAGGTCGTCGTCGGCCGCGGCCGGCCGGGTGTCCAGGCCCAGGACGAGGTCCACGACGAAGGTCTGCCCCTCCTCGCGTTCCTCGGGGAACACCCCGTGGTGCCCGCGAGCCCTCAGGCCGCGCAGCGCGACACGATCCACGCGAATCACTCCTGCAATCGTCGGTTGCGGCCGGTCGGTACCGGGTGCGGGCGGTACACCGGCCTCGGACGAATCTACCTGCGGGCACTGACAGGGCCGGGCCACGGGGGCGCGGGCCCGGACCGGGGCCGGGAGGATTCACGGAGTGTTTCCCCCGGGGAACCCGGCGGCTCACAGGTTGGTAGCCGCCCATACCCGGGGCGCCGTGATTCCAACCACGTCGTGCCCCTGTGATCCCGCCTACCCACTCAGGAGGGCGTGTCGTCGTCCTCGGACTCCGTGTTCTCGGTGTTCTCGGTGAGCACCGGCGAGGCGTGGTGCGACCAGAGCTTCCACCCCTCGGGGGTGCGCCGGAACACGTTCGTGGCGACCACGAGCTGGCCGACGAGCGGACCCAGCTCGTCGTCGCCCTGGGGGGCTGGCCCGCCGCTGAGGATGTTCTCGGTGCAGGTCACCAGGGCGGTGTCGCCGGTGACGGAGACATGCACATCGGTGAGGAAGAACTGGATGTAGTCGGTGTTCGCCATGATCAGCGCGTACGACCGCAGGACCTCGCCCCGCCCGGTCAGCACCGGCCAGCCCGGGTGCACGCAGGAGACCACACCGGTGTCCGCGGGGTCGTGGTAGGTCTCGTCGACGCCCAGGTCGGCGGGGGTGAGCCAGAGGGCGGACACCTCCTCGAAGTCGCCGCGCTCCAGTGCCTCGTAGAAGGCCGTGTTGGCGAGTTCGACCTGCTCGACGTCGGTGTGGGGGGCGCTCACAGGGCTCCCTCGGTGTCGTGCTGCGGGGCGCGGGCTCCCTCGATGGCGCGGGCGACGCGTACCGCGTCCGCCGTCGCGCGCACCTCGTGCACCCGGACCGCCCACGCCCCGGCGTGCGCCGCGAGGGCCGAGACGGCGGCCGTGGCGGCGTCGCGCTCCCGCGCGGGCGGCGGGGCACCCCCGGGACCGGCCAGGACCCGGCCGAGGAACCGCTTGCGGGAGGCGGCGACGAGCAGCGGGTGGCCCAGGGCGCGCAGTCGGTCCAGGGCGGCGAGCAGGGCCAGGTCGTGGGTGCCGTCCTTGGAGAAGCCGAGGCCGGGGTCGACGACGATGCGGTCCGGGGCGATGCCGCCCGCCAGGACGGCCTCCACGCGCGCGTGGAGTTCGTCCACGACTTCGGTGACCACGTCGTCGTACACCCCCCTGACGTTGCCGCCTTCCAGGAAGCCCCGCCAGTGCATGACGACGAACGGGGCGTCCGCCTCGGCAACGACGGGGATCATCGCGGGGTCGGCGAGGCCGCCGCTGACGTCGTTGACCAGGGCGGCACCGGCCGCGAGGGCCTGCTCGGCGACGGAGGCGCGCATCGTGTCGACGGAGATGACGACGCCCTCGGAGGCGAGGCCGCGGACGACGGGGACGACCCGGCGGAGTTCTTCGGTTTCGTCGACCCGGGTGGCGCCGGGGCGGGTGGACTCGCCGCCGACGTCGACCAGGTCGGCGCCCTCGGCGACCAGGTCGAGGCCGTGCTTGATGGCGGCGGTCGTGTCGAACCAGCGGCCGCCGTCCGAGAAGGAGTCGGGGGTCACGTTCACGACCCCCATGACCGCGCAGCGGTCCCACTCCGGTAGACCCGCGACATGTCCGCGTCCGCTCAGCTCGCTCATACATTCAGCGTAGGCCCGACCGGGCCGCCGTTCAGCAGCGGCTTGATCAATGACGACCGGATGACCTTGTGAAATGATCTTGATTGATCTCGTGTGGAATTCACGGATCGTTCGAAGTCGTCATCGTGGCTTTGTTTTTACGGCCCGGGCCACCACGATTCGCGTACGCGCGGTAAGTTTCTGGCCATGCCACGTGGACGTCACCGCCATTCCCCGCCTTTGCACAGGCTGCTGCCGCCGTCGGCGATCGCAGGCGTCTCCCTCGTCTGCGCACTTGGTCCCTGGGTGTTCACCGAACCGGGCGTGCTCCGCGGTCTGGCCGGGGCCGCCGCGCTGACGGCGGTGACCGGCGCGTTCATCATGCGCCGCTGGGACATACAGGCCGGTAAACAGGTGGCTGACCTCACGCGTGCGCGAGCGAGCGACGAGTGGCGTTTCGAGGAACGGATCGCCGAACTGGAGACCGATCTCGACGAATCGCGCGAACTGCGCGTCAAACTCGAGCAGCGACTGCGGTCCAAGCGCGCCGAGTTGCAGGGCCTGCGCAACGAGCACGCGGGGCTGCTGCGGCGGTACGCCACCGCCGAGACCGAGCGGGCGAGCGCCCTCGAGGGCCGCCGTCTGCTGGAGATCGAGGCGACCGTCCCGGCGCCCGCGCTGCCGCCCGCACCCGTGGCCGTGGAGCCGGAACCCGTGGCGGAGGAGGCCGAACCGGTCGAGGAAACGGCGATTTCCGGCCTCTTCTCGCCGGAGGGCTCGCAGCTGTTCCTGCGTGCGAACGCGGCGCTGGCACGGCTCGCCGGTGACGCGCCCGCGCGGGAGGACGGCTCCGCCGCGGCGGCCGACGACGGGACGCCGGGGGACGCGGTCCAGGGCGACGGGCCGGAGGCTGACGGGCCGGAGGGCGACGGACCGCAGGGTGACGGGCCGAAGGGCGAGGCGCCGAAGGGCGAAGCCCTGATGGACCAGGCAGTGAAGGGCGTGGCGTCCACGGCCGACGCCCCGACCGGCGAGGTCCAGGAGACCGACGCGGGGAAGTCCGAGGCGGCGGGGCCGGAGCAGTCGCAGGGTGAGCCGCGGGAGCGGGAGCACGACACGTCGGACAACTCGCGGACGCCCGCGGCGAAGCGGACGACGGACACGCGCGAGGCCACGGCGCAGCGGGCCGACGTCCACGAAGCCCACGCCCGTGACGCCGATGCCCGCGAAGCCGATGCCCAGGAGGCCGAGGCCAAGGGGAAGCCCGAGGCGGCCGACGGGCACCAGCGCGCGGCCGCCGCCCCAGCAACCGCCCCCGCCCCCGCCGAGCAGCGCACGAACGCCGCCGAGCCCGCCGACGCACAGGGTGCCCGTCCGGCCCCGCCCGCGCGGCAGCCCGGCGGGCACTTCACGGTGCCGACCGCGGTGGCCGTCGTACCGGCGAGCGCGCCCGTGCGGCGTCCCACGACCGAGGGCGGGTTCGACTTCTTCGGCACGAAGTCCGGGGGCGACGCGCTGGAGGCCGGCGTGCAGAACGAGGACCTCGCCGACGTCGTCGGACAGGAGGCCCTTGACCTGCACAAGGCGGAGGCCGAGGCGCAGTTCAAGCCCGCGGACGAGGGCACGCGCGCGGCCGGTCAGGTGATCGACCTGACCGCCCACGACGAGACCGAGCACATCGATGTGGAGGGCCTGCGCACCGCGGCCTCCTGAGCGACGCCCGGCCGCCGACGGCGACGGTCACGCCATCCAGCGGTCCGGCAGCGCGTCCCGGCGGCCCGTGCGGGAGCGCTCGGCCTGGTCGTGGAGGATCTCCCTGGCCTCCTGAGCGTCCCGCAGGCGGGCCGTGACGGTCTTGTTGGCCCCCGTGTCCACATGGACGTCCGTGAGCCCCCAGAGGCGCTGCCAGGGGCCCTGGGTGAGGCGGACGCTCTGGACCTTCGCGTGCGGCACCAGGGCGAGGCTGCGGCGCAGCAGCCCGTGCCGGGCGGCGAACACGGCGTCGGACGCGCCGAAGCCGTACCCCCGCCACCACAGCGGCACGCACCGGCCCGCCCGCCGCGGCGGCCGGGACAGTGACGCCCGCGGCGGCACGGTCACCCCGGGCAGCACCCGGGCCACGATGGACTCGGCGACCTCGCGCGGGGCGACCGGGACGAGCAGGGAGTTGGACGAACCGGCCACGTCCAGCTCGACCCGCACCCAGCCGCCGCCGCTCCCGGAGCCGTCCGGACCGGGCGACGCCCAGCGCCGCCACAGCAGCGGCTCCACTATCCGCACGGTCTGCACCCGCCCCGGCGGCACCGTCTCGTGCACCCGGTCGAGCAGCCCCCGGTCGATGCGCAGCCCGTCCGGGGAGTCGCTCACCGTCCAGTCGTACTCGGCGACGAACCGCCCCACACTGCTCGCGCCCGCCGCGCCGAGCAGCGGCAGGCCCACCGCGAGGACCGTCCACACACTGCCGGTGACCAGCCACAGCACGGGCGGTACGACGACGGCGGCGGCCAGCGTGCCCCAGGTGGCGCCGGTCAGCAGCAGCGAGACGGCGAGCACGCGCGGCGGCACCCGCAGCAGCTGCCGGGCCGGTGCCTCACCGACCTGATGGGCGGTCTCCGGCGCGAAACCGGCCGCGCGCGCGAGCAGTTCGGCGCGCAGGGCACGGGCCTCCTTCTCGCCCAGGAAGGCGAGTTCGTCCTTCTTGTCCGTGCCGATGACGTCGAGTTTGAGTTTGGCGACACCGGCGACCCGCGCGAGCAGCGGCTGGGTGACGTCGACCGCCTGGATGCGCTCCAGCCGGATGTGCGCGGTGCGCCGGAACAACAGGCCGGTGCGGATGCGCAGTTCGGTGTCGGTGACCGCGAAGTGGGTGTACCACCACGTCAGGAAGCCGTAGAGGGCGGCGGCCGGGACCAGCACGGCGAGCGCGAGCAGCAGGGTGGTCGTCGTCAGCCGGGCCAGCTGGCGCTGCGCCTGGTCCGGGTCGTGCAGCGCCCACCCGATGAGCACCGCGACGGGCGCCCAGGCCCGCCTGAGCGGGGTGACGGGGTGCAGCCGCCGCTCGGTCACCTCGTGCGGCCTGTCGTCCGTGGCCGGCGTCGTCACAGCCCCGCCGATCGGGCCTCGCCCAGCTCGGTGAGCCGGTCGCGGAGCCGTTCCGCCTCGGCCGGGTCGAGCCCGGGAATGGTGGCGTCGGTCGCGGCGGCCGCCGTGTGCAGCTGGACGCTGGCCAGCCCGAAGTGCCGTTCCACGGGCCCGGAGGTGACCTCCACCAGCTGCATCCGCCCGTACGGCACCACCGTGGTCGCCCGCCACAGCACGCCCCGGCTGATCAGCAGGTCGTCGACGCGCTCGGCGTACCGCCAGGAGCGCCAGTTGCGGCCGAGCATGACCCAGCCCCAGGCCGCCAGCGCCAGCGGCAGCAGGGCGAGGGCTGCCCACGCGGGGCCCGCGAGCAGGCCGGGCAGCAGTGCGGCCGCCAGGGTCAGCAGCCCCAGCCACACCACCAGCAACAGCCGTCGCATGCGCAGCAGTCCCGGCGGCAGGCCGGTCCACTGCGGCTCGGCCCCCGCCGTCCCGCCGTACTCGGTGCTCTCCGGGCTGTTCGCCGGGCTCCCCGTCTCCATGCCGCAAGCGTACGTAGGAGAGACTGTGTCCATGACTCCTACGACGGAGACCATGGTCGGGATCGGCGGCGCCGCGGAGAGCACCGACATGGTGCTCAACATCGGACCGCAGCACCCGTCGACGCACGGGGTGCTGCGGCTGCGGCTGACGCTGGACGGGGAGCGCGTCACCAGCGCGGAGCCCGTGATCGGGTACATGCACCGCGGCGCGGAGAAGCTCTTCGAGGCCCGCGACTACCGGCAGATCATCATGCTCGCCAACCGGCACGACTGGCTGTCGGCGTTCTCCAACGAGCTGGGCGTGGTCATCGCCGTGGAGCGGATGCTCGGCATGGAGGTGCCCACGCGCGCGGTGTGGACGCGGACGCTGCTGGCCGAGCTGAACCGGATGCTGAACCACCTGATGTTCCTCGGGTCGTACCCGCTGGAGCTGGGCGGGATCACACCGGTCTTCTACGCGTTCCGGGAGCGCGAGACCCTCCAGAACGTGATGGAGGAGGTCTCCGGCGGCCGGATGCACTACATGTTCAACCGCGTCGGCGGCCTCAAGGAGGACCTCCCGGCCGGATGGACCGCACGCGCGCGTGCCGCCGTGGCCGCCGTGCGCTCACGGATGGACGTCTTCGACGAACTGGTGATCGGCAACGAGATCTTCCGGGGGCGCACGCGGGGCGTGGGCGTCCTCGCCCCCGAGACGGCGCACGCGTACGGCGTGAGCGGGCCCATCGCGCGTGCCTCGGGTGTCGACTTCGACCTGCGCCGCGACGAGCCGTACCTCGCCTACGGGGAACTCCAGGACGTGCTGCGGGTCGTCACCCGTCAGGAGGGTGACTGTCTCGCCCGCTTCGAGTGCCTGCTGGACCAGACGCACAACTCGCTCGACCTCGCCGACGCCTGCCTCGACCGGCTCGCGGACCTCCCGCCCGGGCCGGTCAACCAGCGGCTGCCCAAGGTGCTGAAGGCACCCGAGGGACACACCTACGCGTGGACCGAGAACCCGCTCGGCATCAACGGCTACTACCTGGTCAGCAAGGGCGACAAGACGCCGTACCGGCTGAAGCTGCGCTCCGCCTCCTACAACAACATCCAGGCGCTGACGGAACTGCTGCCGGGGACGCTGGTCGCGGACATGGTGGCGATCCTGGGGTCGCTGTTCTTCGTGGTCGGGGACATCGACAAGTAGCGACAAGTAGCGCGGCGGCCGCGGTGGCGTCCCGCGAAATGGCGCAGCCGCTCGACCGCCGCGGCTTCGCGGGACGCTCGGACCGGCGCGGGCCGGATGGCTCCGCACGACGTGGCGGGACGCCGTCGTCGCCGCCCGCTCAGTCCAGTACGTCCTCGATCTCGATCCCCACGGGCTGGAGCAGCCATCCGAAGTCGCCGAGCCCGCCCGCCGCGGTCAGCTCCGCGGCCTCCCCGGCGTTCGCGAGGGCGCGCACGTAGGCCACAGGGTTGGTGGACGCCAGCGAGAGCGGGGGGCGCGCGCCGATGACGCCGAGGGAGTGCAGCGCGGCGCGCTGCGGGAGCAGGCGGGCTCCGGGCAGGGCGGCCGCGTCCAGGGCGACGTGGGCCGTGATGTCGCAGGATCCGTCCGGCACGGGCACCGTCTCCCGGCCCTGCCGGAACCCGGTCAGGGTGCCGAAGGGCGGCCGGGCGTTTGCGGTGTGCCAGTAGTCGACGGCGACGGCCAGCCCGCGCTCCACACCGGCGACGACGTCCTCCCAGGCCTCGTCCCGCGGCAGCCCGATCTCCGCCCGGTACCCCGCCTCGCCGGGCAGCGGCCACCACCGCGCGAGCCACCGCACGGCCGCCCCGGTGACCGGGTCCCCGAGCCGCTCGGCCCCGTCGTCGCGCACCTCGACCAGCCGGGGCACCCCGGCGGCGTCCACCTCGGCGACGTCCACGGGTACGTTGTCCAGCCACTCGTTGGCGAACAGCAGACCCGTGATCCCGCGCGGGGGCTCGGCCAGCCACTCGATCCGCGGGTCGAGGCCCGCCGGGCGGTCGGCCACCTCGACGGCGCACGCGCGCGTGCGGGCCGCCACCTCCTCCGGCAGCTCCGCGAGCACGCCGGCGGCCAGCTCGCCCCGGCCCGCCGCCATGTCCACGAAGTCCAGCACGTCCGGAGCGCCCAAAACCGCGTCGACCCGGCACAGCAGCCCCGCCACGGCCCGCGCGAACAGCGGCGAGGCGTGCACCGACGTACGGAAGTGCCCGCCCGGCCCCTCGGGCCTGCGGTAGAAGCCTCCGGGCCCGTACAGGGCCTCCTGCGCCGCCACGCGCCAGCCGCGCCACTCGTCCCGGCCCGCCGTCCCGCGCCGCTCGTCCCGGCCCGCCGCGTCGGCCGGACCGTCCACCGCGTCCGCCGACCCGCCTGTCACACCTTCTGTCACGCCGCAAGGCTATGCGCACTGGGGAAGGGGGCCTCCACCTTGCGGAGTACGCCGGGGGCGTGCGGATCGGCCCATCGGTTGACTCCCGCACGCATCACGCTTCCCTACGCTGGGTTACGTGCAGCGCCTCTATGACTTCCTCCGCAGGCACCCGACATGGGTCGACGGCTTCTGGGCCATCGTCCTGTTCGGGATGTCCGTCGCGAGCGGAGTGGTCGGCGAGGAGGCCACCGGCACCGAGCTGCCCGCCCTGATCGTCCCGGTCACGGTGCTGCTGTGCCTGGTCATCGCGCTGCGTCGGCGGATGCCGGAGCGGATGCTGGTGCTGGCCGCGGTGGTGGGCGTGGCACAGCTCGTCCTGGACGTGGCGACGCTGCCCGCGGACTTCGCCATGCTGGTGATCGTCTACACCGTCGCCGCGAACGGCGCCCGCTGGGCCTCGCGGTTCGCGCTGGTCGGCGGGTTGTGCGCGGCCCCGGCGGCGCAGCTGCGGTGGCCGCAGGAGGAGGCCAGCCCGCTGGCGAACCTGGCGCTGGCGATCCTCCAGACGGTGCCGTTCGCCCTGGCCTGGGTGCTCGGCGACTCCATCCGCACGCGCCGGGCGTACTTCGCCCAGCTGGAGGAGCGCGCGGCCCGCCTGGAGCGGGAGCGCGAGGCGCAGGCCAAGGTCGCGGTCGCCGCCGAACGCGCCCGGATCGCGCGCGAGCTGCACGACGTGGTCGCGCACAACGTGTCCGTGATGGTGGTGCAGGCCGACGGCGCCGCCTACGTCCTCGACGCCGCCCCCGACCAGGCCAAGAAGGCCCTGGAGACCATCTCCTCCACCGGCCGCCAGGCCCTCGCCGAGATGCGCCGCCTGCTCGGCGTCCTGCGCACCGGCGAGCACCAGGAGAGCGGCGAGTACGTCCCCCAGCCCGACGTCCAGCAGATAGAGGACCTCGTGGAGCAGTGCCGCGGCGCGGGCCTGCCCGTCGACTTCAAGATCGAGGGCACGCCCCGCCCGCTGCCCAGCGGCGTCGAGCTGACCGCGTACCGGATCGTGCAGGAGGCGCTCACCAACACCCGCAAGCACGGCGGGCCGAACGCGGGCGCCAGCGTCCGCCTGGTCTACTTCGACGACGGTCTCGGCCTGCTCGTGGAGGACGACGGCAAGGGCGCACCCCACGAGCTGTACGAGGACGGCGGCGCCGACGGCAGCGGCCACGGGCTGATCGGCATGCGTGAGCGGGTCGGCATGGTCGGCGGCACCCTGGACGCGGGGCCGCGTCCGGGCGGAGGATTCCGGATCAGCGCCCTGCTGCCGCTCAGAACGGCGCACTGACGCCGACGCGCGCCCTCCGTTGACACCTGTAAGCCGATCAAGCCGACAACGAACGACAACCGCCGACAGCGCCGACAGCAGAAGACACCCGACAACAGCAGACACTGCCGACAACAGCAGACCACCGCCGAACCACCGCCGACCAGGAAGAGACCCCGATGACGATCCGCGTGATGCTCGTCGACGACCAGGTGCTGTTGCGCACCGGATTCCGGATGGTGCTCGCCGCGCAGCCGGACATGGACGTCGTGGCGGAGGCGGGCGACGGCGTCGAGGCCCTCCAGGTGCTGCGCGGCACACCCGTCGACGTGGTGCTGATGGACGTACGCATGCCCAAGCTCGACGGAGTCGAGGCTACCCGCCGGATCTGCGCGGACACCGACCCGCCCAAGGTGCTGATCCTGACCACCTTCGACCTCGACGAGTACGCCTTCTCGGCCCTGAAGGCGGGCGCCTCCGGGTTCATGCTCAAGGACGTGCCGCCCGCGGAACTCCTCGCGGCGATCCGCTCCGTGCACAGCGGTGACGCCGTCGTCGCCCCGTCGACGACCCGGCGCCTCCTGGACCGGTTCGCGCCGATGCTGCCCAGCCCCGGCGGCGAGCCCCGGCACAAGGCGCTGGACCGGCTCACCGAACGGGAGCGCGAGGTCATGGTGCTGGTCGCGCAGGGCCTGTCCAACGGTGAGATCGCGGCCCGGCTGGTGCTGTCGGAGGCGACGGTCAAGACGCACGTGGGCCGCATCCTCACCAAGCTGGGGCTGCGCGACCGGGTGCAGGTCGTCGTCCTCGCGTATGAGACGGGGCTCGTCCGGGCCGGGGGCCACGGCTGACGGCGCTTTCCCGTACGGGCGCCCGCCGCCGTCGGTAGGCTCCGCGCATGCTCCTGTGGATCAATGGCCCCTTCGGGGGCGGTAAGACACAGACCGCACACGAGATACGGCGCCGCCTGCCCGGCAGCGTCATCTGCGACCCCGAGCTGGCCGGTTTCGGGCTGCGCCGCATGCTGCCGCCCGAACTGCGCGGTGACTTCCAGGACCTGGCGTCCTGGCGGCAGGGCGTCGTGGAGGTCCTCGACATCGCGCTGACCAAGCACGACGGCGTGGTGATCGCCCCCATGACGGTCACCGACTCCGACTGCTTCGCCGGGACCGTCGGCCGCCTGCGCGAACTCGGCCACGACGTCCACCACTTCACCCTGCTCGCCCAGCGCGAGACCGTCCTGCGGCGGCTTCGCGAGCGCGGCCTCGGCCGCCTGCTCCAGCGCGTCACCGGACGCAAACCCGGCCCGCGTGAGGAGACCTGGGCGGTACGGCGGCTCGACCACTGCCTGGAGCGGCTGCGCGAGCCGGAGTTCGCCGAGCACCTGTGGACCGACGGCACGACCGTGCCCAAGACGGCCGACCGCATCGCCGTCCTGGCCGGTCTCACCCTGAGGCCCAACAACGAGGGCGCGCTGCGGACCCGGCTGCGGCAGGCGGCGGTGGGCGTACGGCACATCCGCCTCGACTGACGGACCTACCGTTCCCCGGCCTCGGCGACGACGTCCCCCAGCCGGGCGGCGAACTGTGCCACCGCCTCCTTCACGTCGTCCGCCGTCCACTCCAGGCCCGCGGCCCGCACATGCACCTCCGTGAAGGCGATCCCCGGCCCCTTGGGGTCCCAAGGCCCGGCGAAGAGCATCACACCGGTCGCCTCGGCGGCCCGCACCGCGGCCTCGTGGACGACGTCGACGTCGTACGGCAGCCAGACCTGGAAGTCGTGCGTGGTGGGCTCCTCGGGCGCCACGCGCGCCCACGGCAGCCCCGCCCCGGCGAACCCCTCGCGCAGCGCGGCGGCCACCACGCGCGCGTGCCGCACGTACTCCGGCAGCCGGGGCAGCTCCCGCTCCAGGCCGATCAGCGCCGACAGCACGGTGGGGAACTGCTGGAACAGCTGGCCGCCGTACCGGTGCCGCCACGCCCTGGCCTCCGTGATCAGCGTCGCCGGTCCGGCCAGCGCGGCCCCGGCGAAGCCGTCGAGGGACTTGTAGAACGACACGTACACGCTGTCCGCGAGGGCGGCTATCTCGTCCAGCGGGCGGCCGAAGTGGACCGTGGTCTCCCACAGCCGGGCACCGTCGAAGTGCACCACGGCATCCCGCTCCCGCGCCGCCGCCACGACCTCCGTCAGCTCCTCCCAGGACGGCAGCAGATACCCGGCGTCCCGTAGCGGCAGCTCCAGCATCAGCGCCCCGAACGGCTCGTCGAGGTCGCGCACCTCCGCCGCGGTCGGCAGCCGTGCCTCGCTGGTGAGCCGGACCGGACGCAACCCGCTGACCTCGCTGAACGCGTGCCGCTCGTGCAGCTCCGGGTGGGAGAGCCCGTGCAGGGCGACGGCCGGGTTCCCGGTGCGGCCCGCCCAGCAGCGCAGGGCCACCTGCTGGGCCATCGTGCCGGTCGGGAAGAACGCGGCGGCCTCGGTGCCGAGCAGTCCGGCGACCTTGCGTTCCAGGTCCTCCACCACACCGCCGCCGTAGAGGTCGACGGGCCGGTCCAGGTCGTACACCTCGTCGGCCGCCTCCAAGAGGGCCAGCCGGTCCCGGAGGCTCTGGTGCACGCCGAGACGCGCGAGCGTGCGCTTGGCGCTCCGCTGCGCCGCCTTGCGCCGTCGGTAGCGCTCCTCGCGCTGCTCCTCGAGCGTGGGGGTCGTGGGAGCCGTCTCAGCGGTGTCGTCGCGCGTGTCAGCCATGGTCCGGAATCATGCCGGGCGGCGGCCCGCGCGGGCACCCGCATTTCACGGGAACCCGGCGCCGTGGAAACCCACAGCCTGTGGACAACCGAACGCCGCTCGAACCAATCGCGTTAACATGACGAGAAATCGTCCGGTACCCAGAGCGGACTGGAACGGGAAGGCCGCCGTCGCGTGAGTACAGTCCAACAACCAGACCCCAGGGACCGCCCCGCGCGGCTCACCGTCGGCGTCGTCGGCGCCGGACGCGTGGGCCCCGCGCTCGCCGCGTCCCTCCAGCTCGCCGGACACCGCCCGGTCGCCGTCTCCGGAGTCTCCGACGCCTCCAGGAGGCGGGCCGCGCAGATGCTGCCCGACATCCCCCTCGTCACCCCCGCCGAGGTCCTGGAGCGCGCCGAGCTGGTCCTGCTCACCGTCCCCGACGACGCCCTGCCCGACCTCGTGGAGGGCCTCGCCGCCACCGGCGCGGTCCGCCCGGGCCAGCTCCTCGTCCACACCTCCGGGCGGTACGGCGCCAAGGTGCTCGACCCCGCCCTGCGCGTCGGCGCGCTGCCGCTGGCCCTGCACCCGGCGATGACCTTCACCGGCACCCCCGTCGACGTGCAGCGGCTCGCCGGATGCTCCTTCGGCGTCACGGCCCCCGTCGAACTGCGGCTCGCGGCCGAGGCGCTCGTCATCGAGATGGGCGGCGAACCCGAGTGGATCGCCGAGGAGAGCCGCCCGCTCTACCACGCGGCCCTCGCCCTGGGCGCCAACCACCTCGTCACCCTGGTCGCCCAGTCCATGGAGCTGCTGCGCACGGCGGGCGTCGAGGCCCCTGACCGGATGCTCGGCCCGCTCCTCGGCGCCGCCCTCGACAATGCCCTGCGCTCCGGCGACGCCGCCCTCACCGGCCCCGTGGCCCGCGGCGACGCGGGCACCGTCGCCGCCCATGTCACCGAGCTGCGCACGCACGCCCCGGGAGCCGTCGCCGGGTACCTGGCGATGGCCCGCGCCACCGCCGACCGCGCCCTCGCGCACGGCCTGCTCAAGCCGGAACTCGCCGAGGACCTCCTCGGGGTACTCGCCCACGGCACCGAAGGGGACGCCGGATGACCACCGCCCTGCTGCACACCGCCGAGGAACTGCGGGCACGCGCGCGTGGCGGACGCCGCGCCGTCGTGATGACCATGGGCGCCCTGCACGAGGGCCACGCCACCCTGATCCGCACCGCCCGCGAGATCGCCGGACCGGACGGCGAGGTCGTCGTCACCGTCTTCGTCAACCCCCTCCAGTTCGGCGCGGGCGAGGACCTCGACCGCTACCCGCGCACCCTGGAGGCCGACGTCAAGCTCGCCGAGCAGGCCGGAGCCGACGCCGTGTTCGCGCCCTCCGCCGACGAGGTCTACCCCGGCGGCGAACCCCAGGTGCGGATCAGCGCGGGCCCCATGGGCGCACGCCTGGAGGGCGCCTCCCGCCCCGGCCACTTCGACGGCATGCTCACCGTCGTCGCCAAGCTGCTCCACCTCACCCGCCCCGACCTCGCCCTGTACGGCCAGAAGGACGCCCAGCAGCTCGCGCTGATCCGCCGTATGGTGCGCGACCTGAACTTCGGCGTGGAGATCGTCGCCGTCCCCACGGTCCGCGAGGCCGACGGCCTGGCCCTGTCCAGCCGCAACCGTTACCTCTCCCCGCAGGAACGCCGTACCGCCCTCGCCCTCTCCCGGGCCCTGTTCGCGGGTCTGGACCGGCACGCCGCGCTGGAGGCGCTGCGCGCGCGGGCCCGGGAAGTGCCCTCCACGCGCGCGCGTGCCGAGGCGCTCAGCGCCATAGGGGAGTCCCGCGCGGCGGCCGACGCGCACGCCGTCGCCAAGGCCGTGCCGGGCGGCCCCGCCGCCGTCCGCGCGGCGGCCCGCCTGGTCCTCGACGAGGCAGCCCGCCTCGACCCGCCGCTCGACCTGGACTACCTGGCCCTCGTCGACCCCTCCGACTTCACCGAGATCGGCGACGACTTCACCGGCGAGGCCGTCCTCGCCGTCGCCGCCCGGGTCGGCACCACCCGGTTGATCGACAACATTCCCCTCACCTTCGGAGCCGCCTTGTGACCAGCACAGGCATACGACTGCACGCCCCCGCCCCGGGCTGGTCCATCTCCGCCGACGTCGTCGTCGTGGGCTCCGGCGTCGCGGGCCTCACCGCGGCGCTGCGCTGCGAGGCGGCGGGCCTCAGGACGGTCGTCGTCACCAAGGCCCGCCTCGACGACGGCTCCACCCGCTGGGCGCAGGGCGGCATCGCCGCGGCCCTCGGCGAGGGCGACACCCCCGAACAGCACCTCGACGACACCCTGGTCGCGGGCGCGGGCCTGTGCGACGTGGAGGCGGTCCGCATCCTCGTCACCGAGGGCCCCGGCTCGGTCCGCCGCCTGATGGAGACCGGCGCGCACTTCGACGAGTCCGCCGAGGGCGACCTGGAACTCACGCGGGAGGGCGGCCACCACCGCCGCCGCATCGCCCACGCGGGCGGCGACGCCACCGGAGCGGAGATCTCCCGCGCCCTGGTCGAGGCGGTACGCGCGCGTGCGCTGCGCACCATCGAGAACGCGCTCGTCCTGGACCTCCTCACCGACGCCGAGGGCCGCACCGCGGGCGTGACCCTGCACGTCATGGGCGAGGGCCAGCACGACGGCGTGGGGGCCGTGCACGCCCCCGCCGTGATCCTCGCGACCGGCGGCATGGGCCAGGTCTTCTCCGCGACCACCAACCCGTCCGTCTCCACGGGCGACGGCGTCGCCCTGGCGCTGCGCGCCGGAGCGGAGGTCAGCGACCTGGAGTTCGTCCAGTTCCACCCCACCGTGCTCTTCCTCGGCCCCGACGCCGAGGGCCAGCAGCCCCTGGTCTCCGAGGCGGTACGCGGCGAGGGCGCCCACCTGGTCGACGCCGACGGCGTGCGCTTCATGGCCGGGCAGCACGAACTGGCCGAACTCGCGCCCCGCGACATCGTCGCCAAGGGCATCATGCGCCGCATGCAGGAGCAGGGCGCCGAGCACATGTACCTCGACGCGCGGCACTTCGGCGCCGACATGTGGGAGCACCGCTTCCCGACGATCCTCGCCGCCTGCCGCGCCCACGGCATCGACCCGGTCACCGAGCCCGTCCCGGTCGCCCCGGCCGCCCACTACGCCTCCGGCGGCGTCCGCACCGACGCCCACGGCCGTACGACCGTCCCCGGCCTGTACGCGTGCGGCGAGGTCGCCTGCACGGGCGTGCACGGCGCCAACCGCCTCGCCTCCAACAGCCTCCTCGAAGGCCTGGTCTACGCCGAGCGCATCGCCCACGACATCGCGGTGGCCCACCGCCGGGAGGCCCTGCACGCGCGCGTGCCCCAGCCGGTCCCGCAGCCCGACCACCCGGCCCACCCGCTGCTCGCCCCCGAGGCCCGCTTCACCATCCAGCGGACCATGACGCAGGGCGCGGGCGTTCTGCGCTCCGCCGCCTCCCTCGCCCGCGCCGCCGAGCAGCTCCAGCACCTGCACGCCGAGGCCAAGGACGCGCTCACCGAGAACGGCAAGACGGCCGAGCCCGGCGTCGACACCTGGGAGACCACCAACCTCCTGTGCGTGGCCCGCGTCCTGGTGGCCGCCGCCCGGCAGCGCGAGGAGACCCGCGGCTGCCACTGGCGCGAGGACCACGCCGACCGCGACGACGAGACCTGGCGCCGCCACATCGTCGTACGGCTGAATCCCGACCGCTCGCTGGCCGTGCACACCACGGACACCGCAGACTTCCCCCCAACCCTCCCGCCCCACCGGCCCCAGGAGCAGTGACAGACGTGAGCACCCCCGACCTTCCCCTCGCCGAGAGCGGCGGCTGCGGCGACGGCTGCGCCTGCGGCGCCGACGAGGCGTACCTGGAGAGCGGCCTCGACCCCGCCCTCGCCCAGCTCCTGGCCGAAGCCGGACTCGACCCCGTGGAGGTCGAGGACATCGCCAACGTGGCCATCCAGGAGGACCTGGCGCACGGCGTGGACGTGACGACGGTCGCGACCATCCCCGAGGACGCCGTGGCCACCGCCGACTTCGTCGCGCGCGAGGCGGGCGTGGTGGCGGGTCTGCGGGTCGCCGAGGCGGTGATCTCGATCGTCTGCACGGACGAGTTCGAGGTGGAACGCCACGTCGACGACGGCGACCGGGTGTCCGAGGGCCAGAAGGTCCTCTCGGTCACCACCCGCACCCGCGACCTGCTGACCGCCGAACGCAGCGCCCTGAACATCCTGTGCCGCCTCTCCGGCATCGCGACCGCCACGCGCGCGTGGGCGGACGCCCTGGAGGGCACCAAGGCCAAGGTCCGCGACACCCGCAAGACGACGCCGGGCCTGCGCTCACTGGAGAAGTTCGCGGTCCGCTGCGGCGGCGGCGTGAACCACCGCATGTCCCTCTCGGACGCGGCCCTCGTCAAGGACAACCACGTGGTCGCCGCGGGCGGCGTCGCGCAGGCCTTCAAGGCGGTCCGGGAGACCTTCCCCGACGTCCCCATCGAGGTGGAGGTCGACACCCTCCACCAGCTCCGCGAGGTCGTCGACGCGGGTGCCGACCTGATCCTGCTGGACAACTTCACGCCGGGCGAGTGCGAGGAGGCGGTGGCCCTGGTGCACGGCCGCGCCGCCCTGGAGGCGTCCGGCCGCCTCACCCTGGACAACGCCGGTGCGTACGCCGGGACGGGCGTCGACTACCTCGCCGTAGGCGCCCTCACCCACTCCTCGCCGATCCTGGACATCGGCCTGGACCTGAGGGCCGCGGAGTAGGGCCATGCTGCTGACGATCGACGTAGGCAACACCCAGACCGTCCTGGGCCTGTTCGACGGCGAGGACATCGTCGAGCACTGGCGCATCTCCACGGACGCCCGGCGCACCGCCGACGAGCTGGCCGTCCTGCTCCAGGGCCTGATGGGCATGCACCCGCTCCTCGGCGACGAACTCGGCGACGGCATCGACGGCATCGCCATCTGCGCGACCGTCCCCTCGGTGCTGCACGAACTCCGTGAGGTCACCCGCCGCTACTACGGCGACGTGCCCGCGGTCCTCGTCGAACCCGGCGTCAAGACGGGCGTGCCGATCCTCACCGACAACCCCAAGGAGGTCGGCGCCGACCGCATCATCAACGCGGTCGCCGCGGTCGACCTCTACGGCGGACCCGCGATCGTCGTCGACTTCGGTACGGCGACGACGTTCGACGCGGTCAGCGCGCGCGGGGAGTACATCGGCGGGGTCATCGCGCCCGGCATCGAGATCTCCGTGGACGCGCTCGGCGTCAAGGGCGCGCAGCTGCGGAAGATCGAGGTCGCCCGGCCGCGGAGCGTGATCGGCAAGAACACGGTCGAGGCGATGCAGGCGGGCATCGTCTACGGCTTCGCCGGTCAGGTCGACGGCGTCGTCTCGCGCATGGCCCGTGAGCTGGCCGACGATCCCGACGACGTGACGGTGATCGCGACGGGTGGGCTCGCGCCGATGGTCCTGGGCGAGTCCTCCGTCATCGACGAACACGAGCCGTGGCTGACCCTGATCGGCCTCCGCCTGGTCTACGAACGCAACGTGTCCCGCATGTGACGCCGCCCCCGGCGCGGGGGCGGGCCGGGGGGTGGATCGCGCAGCCCGGCGCTACGGGGGTGCCGCCGCGCCCACCCCTGCCGCCCTGTGGCACGACTGCCCGCAGCCAGGACGGGGCGCGCCCCCACGGACCGCGTACCGCGCTGCGCCCATGGTGTGGCTCTTGCGCGTCAGACTTGCCTGGTACCTGGGGTTTGTCTGATTAGCGCGTATTGTCGGGGCATGCCCACGCCTTACGGATCCCGCGGCGGCATGGCGTTCGGTGTGGAGGAGCTGCAAGTGCTCCGCCGTGCTCTCGCCCTCGCCCTCCACCCCGGTCGCCCCTCGGCCGAGGACGTCCAGGACTGCCTCAGTCTCGCCGAGTCCCTCGACGAGGCGGCCCGCGAGGGCGCCCGGCTGCGGGCCTTCCTCGTGGCCGACCTGGCCCGCTACCGCGCCGCCCTCCCCGGCACCGCAGTCGGCTACCTCGCCCTCCTGGAGGAGGTCCTGCCCACGGGCTACCGCCCGACCCCCGACGACGTCAGCGCCCTGCGCGCCCTCCGCGGCAACCCCAGAGCCGCCGCCCTCCTCGACCGCACCGTTCCCACCGCCGCCGCCCCCCTCGCCATCCCCGCCTCCCGCACCCCCCTGCACGCCCTCCCCGGCGGCCTCGCCACCGAGAACCCCGCCGAGAAGCCCAAGCCCGCCAAGCCCGCGGACCCGGCGAAGAAGCCCGCCGAGAAACCGGTCCCGGCCCGCCGCCCCGTCCCCACCCCGGGCGAGGTCTTCCCCCGCCGCAAACCGCCCCAGCGCCCCGCCGGCCCCCCGCAGCAACTGGCCGCCGGCTGACCTGGCTACCCTGGAGCCATGGACTACGTCTCCGCGCTCCTGCCCCCGGTCGTCATGGCCGTGCTCTTCATCAGCGTGATCAGGGTGATCGTGAAGACCCAGGGCGGCACCAACAAGGCCAAGGAGGACGCGGCAGTGGACGCCGCCCTCAAGCGCACGGAGGCCGCCCGCGAGGGCTGACCCCCAGGCAACCCCGGCGCACCCGGCGCACCCGGCGTACGACGATCCACTCGATCCCGTCGTACGCCCTTTTTGTTGCCCTTTGGCACAGAAGGCGCCCGTCCCGCACGCGATTACCGAGATCAGCCACTATTGTGCTGAACGTGCCTCGCCCATTGGGAGAACTCGAAGACGCGGTCATGACGCGGGTGTGGAAGTGGAACCGCCCGGTGACCGTTCGAGAAGTCCTGGAAGATCTCCAACAGGAACGCTCCATCGCCTACACCACGGTGATGACCGTTTTGGACAATCTCCACCAGAAGGGCTGGGTGCGCCGCGAGGCGGAAGGCCGGGCCTATCGATATGAGGCGGTGTCCACGCGGGCCGCCTACGCCGCCGCGCTGATGAACGACGCATGGTCCCAGAGTGACAACCCGGCGGCCGCCCTCGTCGCCTTCTTCGGGATGATGAGCGACGAACAGCGGCAGGCTCTGCGGGACGCCATCCGCGTCGTCCAGGGCCCGGAAACCCCCACCGCCGAATCCACCGCCGAGAACCCCGGCCGCGAGAACCCGCACCGCGAGAACCCCGGCTCGGCGCCGGAGACCGGCGGGCGATAGCGTCCCGCTCATGTCCGCAGAGAGCCCTGAAGTCACCGCTAAAGCCATCACCGTCCGGCGGGCCCGGACCAGCGATGTCCCGGCCGTACGTCGGCTCCTTGACGCCTACGTCCGCGGTGGCATCCTGCTCGACAAAGCGATGGTGACGCTTTACGAGGACATCCAGGAGTTCTGGGTCGCGGAACGGGACGACAACGCCGAGGTGGTCGGCTGCGGCGCACTCCACGTGATGTGGGAAGACCTCGCGGAAGTCCGCACTCTCGCGGTCAAGCCCGGCCTCAAGGGCGCGGGCGTCGGACATCAGTTGCTGGAGAAGTTGCTCCAGACCGCCCGCTGGCTCGGCGTTCGCCGGGTTTTCTGCCTCACCTTCGAAGTGGAGTTCTTCGGCCGGCACGGCTTCGTGGAGATCGGCGAGACGCCCGTCGACACCGATGTCTACGCGGAGCTGCTGCGTTCTTACGACGAGGGCGTCGCGGAGTTCCTCGGGCTCGAACGAGTGAAACCGAACACCTTGGGCAACAGCCGGATGCTTCTGCATCTGTGACCAAGCGATGACCAAGTGATCACCGCCAGGTATTCGGCGCACACCCCTGCCCAGGTTCCCTATGTCCGAAACGCGCACGTTTCCGGACCGGAGCCGGGCAGTGGGTCTCTCCCAGGGGTTTGTGTTTTTCCCGCAAAAGCGGTTTGCTTTCCGACGTACTGCTGTAGTGCATATAAGAGGGGCCGCGGCGAAACGGCGGACGCCGCAGGCCCCTGGTCCTCACGTTATCGATGAAAGGAAATCCGGTGGCACAGAAGGTTCAGGTCCTTCTTGTCGACGACCTCGACGGCGGCGAGGCGGACGAGACCGTAACGTTCGCGCTGGACGGCAAGTCGTACGAGATCGATCTCACGACTGCGAATGCGGACAAGCTGCGCGGCCTTCTCGAGCCCTATGTGAAGGGCGGTCGTCGTACCGGAGGCCGCGCCTCGGGCGGACGTGGAAAGGCGCGCGCCGCTTCCGGCGGCAGCCAGGACACTGCCGCGATCCGCGCGTGGGCGAAGGAGAACGGTTACGAAGTCAATGACCGCGGCCGTGTTCCGGCGACCATTCGCGAGGCCTACGAGAAGGCCAACGCCTGAGCAGGGGCGCGCCTCAACCGGACCCGGTGGCACTGTGCTGCCACCGTGTCCACCAGCCGTGCGAGATCGGGGGCCCGCCCCGTACCCCTCGCACCTCCCATGGCCGACAGCGTCGGCAGCGAGGCCTCGACCTCGCACCCGGGCAAAGGGGGCCGCAGCCACACGGCGGCCCCCTGCGGACGTTCCGGCTCCAGGGCCCCCTGGACCTCCAGCGCCTCCAGCGTCCCCGGAACCCCCACCGCCCCCGGCACCTCGGGCGCCTCCATGACGCCTCCCGCCCCCACCCCCACCAGGTCCAGCCCCGGCATCAGCGCCCCCCACTCGAGCCACTCCAGCAGCCCGGGCAGTTCCTCGGCGCTCCCCGGTGCCACCAGCAGCCGCATCCGGGCGCCCTGGACGGCCACGGGAGAGCCGGGGACGAGGTGCCGCAGCGCGGCGAGACCGGCCTCGGCGGGCACGTCCAGGACGTCGAAGCGCGGCCCCACGACGAGTCCGGTCGGCGGGCCGGGCACCGTGGGCCACCCCAGATCGTTCTCGTAGTACTCGGCGGACAGCCGTAGCCGCACCCGGCCGTCCGGGTCCGGGCCGCTCGGGTCGAGAGGACGGCGGGGAAGTGGGACCGTGGGAGGGACGCCAGCCATGCCAAGTGCAACCGCCGGAAGAGCACGCGAGTTACGCTGGGTATCCCCATGGATGCCCAGAGTGCCGAAACGGGGAGCGTGTGGGGGTACGGGGAGGCGCAAGGTTGTTCGCCCGTAGCGGAGGGAACGGGTGCGCGCGGCATGGACTGTCAGTCCCTACGGGTAAGACATCCCTAGTGGGAGGGGGCGACACGCAGGACAGGCCGTCTCACGTTCGCCATCGGCGTACTGGCGAAGGGGGTATCTGCCTGGCCTGCGGGAACATCGTCTCGCACCATCGGGTTGGAGCAGATGTCGGCGTTCGGGGTCAGGAGGCCATCGACGGTGTCGGCAGTTGGAATGAGCGGTCCCCGCTTGCGGGACTAAGCTGCGGAAGGACAGGGAGGGGAAGTTCCCCCCACTGCCTGACCGCTCTGAGGAGCGATTAACGATGTTCGAGAGGTTCACCGACCGCGCGCGGCGGGTTGTCGTCCTGGCTCAGGAAGAAGCCCGGATGCTCAACCACAACTACATCGGCACCGAGCACATCCTCCTGGGCTTGATCCACGAGGGTGAGGGTGTCGCCGCCAAGGCCCTTGAGAGCCTCGGGATTTCGCTCGAGGCGGTCCGCCAGCAGGTGGAGGAGATCATCGGCCAGGGCCAGCAGGCGCCCTCGGGCCACATCCCCTTCACCCCCCGTGCCAAGAAGGTCCTGGAGCTGTCGCTCCGCGAGGCCCTTCAGCTGGGCCACAACTACATCGGCACGGAGCACATCCTGCTCGGCCTGATCCGTGAGGGCGAGGGCGTCGCCGCCCAGGTCCTGGTCAAGCTGGGCGCAGATCTCAACCGCGTGCGGCAGCAGGTGATCCAGCTGCTCTCCGGTTACCAGGGCAAGGAGACCGCCACCGCCGGCGGCCCTGCGGAGGGCACCCCCTCGACGTCCCTGGTCCTCGACCAGTTCGGCCGGAACCTCACCCAGGCCGCTCGTGAGTCCAAGCTCGACCCGGTCATCGGGCGCGAGAAGGAGATCGAGCGGGTCATGCAGGTGCTGTCCCGCCGTACGAAGAACAACCCGGTCCTGATCGGTGAGCCCGGCGTCGGCAAGACCGCCGTCGTGGAGGGTCTCGCCCAGGCCATCGTCAAGGGCGAGGTGCCCGAGACGCTGAAGGACAAGCACCTCTACACGCTTGACCTGGGCGCCCTGGTCGCCGGTTCCCGTTACCGCGGTGACTTCGAGGAGCGCCTGAAGAAGGTGCTCAAGGAGATCCGCACCCGCGGCGACATCATCCTGTTCATCGACGAGCTGCACACGCTGGTCGGTGCGGGTGCCGCCGAGGGCGCCATCGACGCGGCGAGCATCCTCAAGCCGATGCTGGCCCGCGGTGAGCTCCAGACCATCGGTGCGACCACGCTGGACGAGTACCGCAAGCACCTGGAGAAGGACGCGGCCCTGGAGCGCCGCTTCCAGCCCATCCAGGTCGCGGAGCCGTCGCTGCCGCACACGATCGAGATCCTGAAGGGCCTGCGCGACCGTTACGAGGCGCACCACCGCGTCTCGATCACGGACGAGGCCCTGGTCCAGGCCGCCACCCTGGCCGACCGCTACATCTCGGACCGCTTCCTGCCGGACAAGGCGATCGACCTGATCGACGAGGCCGGTTCCCGGATGCGGATCCGCCGGATGACCGCGCCGCCGGACCTGCGCGAGTTCGACGAGAAGATCGCCGGTGTCCGCCGTGACAAGGAGTCCGCGATCGACTCGCAGGACTTCGAGAAGGCCGCCTCCCTGCGCGACAAGGAGAAGCAGCTCCTGGCCGCCAAGGCGAAGCGGGAGAAGGAGTGGAAGGCCGGTGACATGGATGTCGTGGCCGAGGTCGACGGCGACCTGATCGCCGAGGTCCTCGCCACCGCCACCGGCATCCCGGTCTTCAAGCTCACGGAGGAGGAGTCCAGCCGTCTGCTCCGCATGGAGGACGAGCTGCACAAGCGGGTCATCGGCCAGAACGACGCCGTCAAGGCGCTGTCGAAGGCGATCCGCCGTACCCGTGCGGGTCTGAAGGACCCGAAGCGTCCCGGTGGCTCGTTCATCTTCGCCGGTCCGTCCGGTGTCGGTAAGACCGAGCTGTCCAAGGCGCTCGCGGAGTTCCTCTTCGGCGACGAGGACGCGCTGATCTCCCTCGACATGTCGGAGTTCAGCGAGAAGCACACGGTCTCGCGGCTCTTCGGCTCGCCCCCCGGCTACGTCGGGTACGAGGAGGGCGGCCAGCTGACCGAGAAGGTCCGCCGCAAGCCGTTCTCCGTGGTCCTCTTCGACGAGGTCGAGAAGGCCCACCCGGACATCTTCAACTCGCTGTTGCAGATTCTGGAGGACGGTCGCCTGACCGACTCCCAGGGCCGGGTCGTGGACTTCAAGAACACGGTCATCATCATGACGACCAACCTCGGCACCCGGGACATCTCCAAGGGCTTCAACCTCGGCTTCGCCGCCGCGGGTGACACGAAGACCAACTACGAGCGCATGAAGAACAAGGTCTCGGACGAGCTGAAGCAGCACTTCCGGCCCGAGTTCCTCAACCGCGTCGACGACGTGGTCGTCTTCCCGCAGCTGTCGCAGCAGGACATCCTGCGGATCGTCGACCTGATGATCGGCAAGGTGGACGAGCGCCTGAAGGACCGGGACATGGGCATCGAGCTGTCCCAGTCCGCCAAGGAGCTGCTGTCCAAGAAGGGCTACGACCCCGTGCTGGGCGCCCGGCCGCTGCGCCGGACCATCCAGCGCGAGATCGAGGACTCGCTGTCGGAGAAGATCCTCTTCGGCGAGCTGCGTCCCGGTCACATCGTGGTCGTGGACACCGAGGGCGAGGGTGAGGCCAAGACCTTCACCTTCCGCGGCGAGGAGAAGTCCGCGCTGCCGGACGTCCCGCCGATCGAGCAGGCGGCCGGCGGCGCCGGTCCGAACCTGAGCAAGGACGCGTAGCCGCCACGCTCGGCCCGAGCAGTACGGAAGGGGCTGCCCCGGAACCCGGCTGGGTTCCGGGGCAGCCCCTTTCCCGTCGCCGGATTCAGGAGAGCTGGCCGTTGTAGTCCGGCAGCTTGAAGGTCCGTTCGGCGTGGCCGCCGGACAGGTCGGTGGCGCTGTTGCCGATGTTGGCGATGATCGTGTAGCCCTTCGACTCGATGTCGGCGCGCTGGGCCGTCTTGTAGTCGGCGACGTTCTTGAAGAGGTCGATCAGGCCACGGACGTAGAGGCCGGAGACCTGGTAGCCGCGGTGCTTCAGGTTGTACTCCGTGAAGGAGTAGATGATCCCAGGGCGGGCGGTGACGAAGAAGACGGCGACGCCGTGGTCCTGGGCGTAGCGGGCGGCCTCCAGGACCGGCTTGTTGGCGGGCTGCGGGTAGCTGAAGCCGAAGTCGGTCTCCAGCGCGGTGTTGTCGATGTCGAGGACGATCGCCTGCCTCTCACCGGGCCGGGGCGCCGCGATGCGCTCCTTGAGGTAGGGCAGCGCCTGGTCCATCACGGCCTGGCAGTCGCGCTGCCAGGTGGCGTAGTCGACGTCGGCCGCGGCGGCGGTGGCGGCGGCCTGGGCCGTCGCCGTGGTGGTCGCGGCCTCGGCGGGCGCGGCCAGGGTCAGGAGCGCCGCCGCGGCGACGGCGGGGGCGGCGATACGGCCCACCCAGGGGCGTCGTGTCGTCATGTGGGGGTCCCTTCACGGTGCCGACGTGTCGTGTGCATGGTCGCGAACGAGGGTGGCGCGTGGGGAACCGTAGGGTTACTGGCGGGTAGGTGGCTAGGGGTGTGCGTCAGACGACGCCGCCGATGCCGGTCACCGTGGGCGGCACCGGAAGCGCCGCGAGGACTTCGTCCGGCACCTCGGTCACACCCGAGGCGAGGACCACGGTGATCTCGCGCAGACCGGGGAACCGGTCCGGGAGGCGCGAGAGGTTCTCCGTGCCCTGGAACTCGTTGAGCTTGAGGTGGGTGACACCCGGCAGAGGCGGCCCGCTCCACGTGAGGCGCCCCCAGTCGAGGTGCAGTTCCTCCAGTGCGGGCAGCCGCGCGATCTCCGCGTAGTCCTCGGCGTGCAGCGGCCTGGCCAGGGCGGCGAGACCGAGCTGACGCAGGGAGCCGAAGCGGTGCAGACCGCGCAGGCCGGTGCTGTTCAGCGCGCTGCCGACGAAGCGCAGGCACCGCAGCGGCCAGCCGCCGGGCAGGACCTGGTCGAGGGAGGCACCGCCCAGGTCGCTGCCCAGATGGAGTTGTTCGAGCCGCCGCCAGCCGGAGAGCGGGGCGAAGACGTCCGGCCGCTCCAGGCCGGGCGTCCCGTCGATCGACAGCCACGACAGGGGCAGGTCGGCCAACGGCGTGAGGTCCCGCACGGACGGGCAGCGGCCGAGTTCCAGATGGTCCAGCCGGTGCAGACCGGAGAGCGCCCGCAGGTCCCCCAGCCGCTGGTTGTAGCGGACGCGCAAGGCCGTCACCACGTCCGACGGCAGACCGGCCGGATCGAGGTCCCCGACGAGCTGGACGGCCGCCCGGCCGCCGAGTTCGCGCAGGATGTCCAGGTGTTCCGCGGAGTGGGCCGTGAAGAAGAGACCGTCCTGTCTGAGGTGCGAGACGATCTCGGCGGCGTAGCGCCGGGCCGGGAACCGGTGCCATGTCCAGCTCAGCTGGGCGAGGACGCCCACCGAGGGATGGTCCCGGAAGCGCCGCAGCACCGACAGCGCGGCCTCCGTCCCGACCAGTGAGGCGGTCACCACCACCGCCCGCGCCTCCGCGTCCGTCAGCCCCTCGGGCCCCGGCAGCAGTTCCAGCGCCAGCGGGCCCACCTCGGCCAGCGCGCGGGCCTCCTCCGCGGTCCGGGGTGGGATCAGCGCCGCCGCCCGCCGCTCGACCTCCGCCCGCACCGCCGGGTCCAACTGGGTCGCGTGCTCCAGCGAGGCCAGCGCCAGCAGCCGTATCCGGGTGCTCGCGGCGCCCTCCGCGCGGTCCGCGGCCTCGGTCAGGTCCCACAGCAGCTCGGCCCGCTCCCGGGGGCGGGCGTGGGCCATCGCCATCCGGATGACGTCGGCCCACTGCTCGTCCGCCGCGCCGCGCACCAGCAGCCCGAAGTCGCCGTCCTCCACGGCGGCCTTGGCGCCGAGGTAGTCCTGGAAGGTGCGGTGAACGAACTCCACCGTGCCGACCGCGGGTTCGCGCAGCAGTCCGCTGCGTACCAGCAGGTGCCGCAGGACCGCCCCGGCGTCGCCCTGTGTCGCGGCGGACGGCAGGGACGGCAGGACCTCGCCGACGATCCGCTCGGCGCGCTCCCGGTCCAGCTCCGACTGGTTGTTGCGGATCAGCCAGTACGCCAGCCGTTGGAGCAGCTGGATCTGCGGCAGTTCGCCGAGCTGGATCTCGTCCTCGCCCGTCATGTCCCGTTCCGCGTCCCGCCGCGCGAGCAGCATCGACAGGGCGGCGTCGTACAACTCCTGTCTGCCGTGCGGGAGGTAGCCGCGCCGGTCGCGGTGCAGGGCGCAGATCAGGCCGCACATCAGCGGGTTGGTGGCGAGACGGCCGAGGTCGGGCTTGGTGCGTATGGCGTCGAGGAGGGAGCGTTCGTAGCCGTCGAGGCGTTCGGGATCGCGTGCGTCGATACGGGCCGCCGTGTGCCAGCGGGTGATGAACGCGGCGACGTCGTCCTGGCTCATGGGGGTGAGGGCGAGTTCCGTGAAGCCGTCGGCGGCGAGCCAGTCCTCCCGTACGGCGGACGGGCGGGAGGTGACCAGCCACCGGTTGCCGGGATAGACGTCCAGCAGTTCGCGCAGCCAGCGCCGGGTGCGTTCGCGCTCGCGCTGGGGGATCTCGTCGATGCCGTCCACGAGGAGCAGTGCGCGGCGGGCGGTGAGGACGCGGTCGGTCCAGCCGTCGGGCTGGTTGGCGTGGAACGGGACGCGTACGGCGGTCAGGAAGGCGTCGGGGGAGGGGAGGCCGTCGCGGCGGCGGACGAGGGTGCGCAGCGGCAGGACGAAGGGGATGAGGTCGCCGCGCTCGCCGCGGGCCGCGGTCACCGCGAGCCACTGCACGAGCGTCGTCTTGCCGGACCCGGCGACGCCGCGCAGCAGGACCCGGTCGTGGTCGGCGAGGGCGTGTTCGGCGGGGAGGGCGGCTGCCGCCGCGGTGAGGTGTTGCTCGTCCGGGGTGTCGTCGGCCGGGCCGAGGGCCTGGAGGCTGAGGTAGGCGGCGTCCAGGGGCCAGCGGTCGGGGGAGTCGTGCAGGTCGATGCCGTAGATGGTGAGGTGGCTGTGCCGGGTCGCGACGTACGCCAGGTAGCGCTGCTCGAACGCGGGGTCGGTGCCGCCGGTGGGCGGGGTGCGGGCGATCAGCTCGTCGAGCTTGGCGATCAGCTCGCGCTGCCGGTGGGTCTGCTCGACGAGGGTGCGGGGGACAAAGGTGGACCGCTGGGTGAAGAAGTGCAGGACGTGCAGGCAGGCGGTGTCCAGGAGGCGCTCGTAGAAGAGGGAGGCGTCCAGGGAGAGCAGCCGTGCGGGATCGGGGCGGGCGGCGGCGCGCAGCCGGCGGGCCAGGGCCTGGTGGCCGAGTTCGACGGCCTGTACGTCGGTCATGTCCAGGTCGCCGAGGGCGTGCAGGCTCCGGGCCAGAGCGGTCCGTACGGCCTCCTCCTCGTCGGGCGCGACGGGGCGCTCGCCGTCCTTCAGGGCCCGTCGCACCAGCTCGGCGGAGAGCTTCTGGAGGTCTTCGTAGTCGAGGGTGCGCTGCTCGCCCCTGAAGGAGACGAGGCCCGAGATCCGTACGGGCCGGTCCACGAGCCCCGCGCCGGGTCCCTCGCTGACGAACAGCTTCCGCACGAGCGGGCCTACTACGCCTGAGGCGACCCTGATCCCGATCACCGACGGTTCCATCCGACCTCCCCCTCAGCCTTACCGAAGTGCAGGTCAGCAGCGTAGTCCGGGTCACATTCCAGGGTCCTTGGATCTTGCTCTCCGGTGACATGCCGCACAGGCGATTTGTCCGTTACTAGGCGGAATAGTGGCGACCTTGTTGCGGACAAATCGGACTATTGGTCCACACCTCTCTGGGTGCTTCGGCCTGGATGGGCGGATTCGTCCTGGATGGAAGCTCTGTCAAGAAGCGTTAAGTTTCCCCATCAATTACTAGCTTCCGTCGTAGATCACACGTTTGGGGCTTTCGCGAGCCGGGGGTTACCAAGGATGAGCCATCCGGCGGACGCCCGATCCCGCCGGGTGTCTCTCTGTCCCCCACCCATGAGGTTGAGATGATCCAGCGCGTCACGTCCCGTGTCACCCGTACGTCCTCGCTCCGCACTCGCGCCGCCGTCCTGGCCGCCGGAATGGGAGCCTCGGTCGTCCTGGGTGCCGGGGTCGCGGCCGCCGCCGAAGCCAGCGCGGCCACCGCCGCCACCAGCGCGGCGAGCGCCGTCCAGGCCCAGGCCGCCGCCCAGGCGAAGGCCGCCGAGGCGCAGGCCGCCGCGGCAGCCAAGGCGAAGGCGGCCCAGGCCAAGGCCACCGCCGCGAAGAAGGCCGCGGCCGCCAAGAAGGCCGCCGCCCAGCAGACCGCGGCGAAGAAGAAGGCCGCTTCCTGGGTGAACCCCGTGAGCCACTACAAGCTCTCCGCCAGCTACGCGCAGGCGGGCGGCATGTGGCAGTCCACCCACAGCGGCCAGGACTACGCGGTGCCCTCCGGCACCCGGGTCGTCGCCGCGCACGGCGGCACCGTCGTCAAGGCCGGCGGCAACGGCGCCGGTGACGGTCCCGCGTACGGCAACGCCGTCGTCATCAAGCACGGCAACGGCACGTACTCGCAGTACGCCCACCTGTCGAAGATCAACGTGAAGGTCGGCCAGGTCGTCAAGACCGGCCAGCGGATCGCCCTGTCCGGCAACACCGGCAACTCCAGCGGCCCGCACCTGCACTTCGAGATCCGCACCACCCCGAACTACGGCACCGCCATCGACCCGGCGCGCTTCCTGCGCGGCAAGGGCGTCAGCCTCTGACGTCCGGCGGACGACAGCCGACGCTCCCGGCTCAGCCGCTCCCGTGCTGAGCCTGCGTCACCAGATCGATCGCGACCTCGAGGACCGCGCCCCGCGCGTCCTCGGGGTCGACGCCCATGTCCCGCATGACGAACATCCCCGCGTGCAGGGTGAACAGGGCGCTGACGCACCTGACCTGGTCGACCAGGTCGGCGTCGGGGTCGACGACGATGTCCCGCATGCCGAGCATGCGGTTCTTGAACATCTGGCCGATGCGCAGGTCACGTACCGTCGCCTGGTTCTCCTGCATGAAGCGGAACAGCGGGGAGGCGGCGGTCAGCGCGTCGCTGTAGCGGCGGATGATCTCCTTCTTGGTCTCCAGCGTGTGCGGCTGCCGGCGGCCCCAGTCGATCAGGTCCTCGATC
The DNA here is from genome assembly GCF_018070565.1 of Streptomyces sp. B93. Taxonomy (GTDB): domain Bacteria; phylum Actinomycetota; class Actinomycetes; order Streptomycetales; family Streptomycetaceae; genus Streptomyces. The sequence continues at coordinate 12,422 of NZ_JAGPXL010000045.1, read as the reverse complement.
GGCTTCGTCAGGTCCTCGAAGAGACTGACGATGATCTCTTCCTTGGTCTTGAAGTGGTAGTAGAGCGCCGCCTTGGTGACGTCGAGGCGTTCGGCGATCTCGCGCAGGGACGTCTTCTCGTAGCCCTGCTCGGCGAAGAGTTCGAGGGCCACGTCCTGGATGCGCTGGCGGGTGTTCCCGCGACGCCGCTGCTTGGCGCCGTCCGCGCCGCCCCTGCCGTCGGTACCGTCCCTGGCTTCCATGGTGCCGCCCATCCTCGCCCCCGATCGCTTCTTACTCAAACTTACTTGACGACCGGCTAGTTACGCTCCTACCTTACCCAGTGAAGTTTACTAGCCGGTCGGCAAGTAAGTAGTCACGTGGGTAGCAGGGGGCGTCAGCCATGACCGAGACAGGGCAAGGGGTCCACGAGGGCCAGGAAGGCCCGGACACCGGCAAACAGCCACGCAGCGTACGGGTCGTGCTGCTCGCGCTGATGATCGCGATGATGCTCGCGATGCTCGACAACATGATCATCGGCACCGCGATGCCGACGATCGTCGGCGAACTCGGCGGCCTGGAGCACCTGTCCTGGGTGGTCACGTCGTACACCCTCGCCACCGCCGCCTCCACCCCGATCTGGGGCAAGATCGGCGACATGTACGGGCGCAAGGGCTCGTTCATGGCCTCCATCGTGCTCTTCCTGATCGGCTCCGCGCTCAGCGGCATGGCCCAGGACATGGGCCAGCTGATCGGCTTCCGCGCGGTGCAGGGCCTCGGCGCGGGCGGTCTGATGGTCGGCGTGATGGCGATCATCGGCGATCTGATCCCGCCCCGGGAGCGGGGCAAGTACCAGGGCATGATGGCCGCCGTGATGGCCCTCGCCATGATCGGCGGGCCGCTGGTCGGCGGCACCATCACCGACAACTGGGGCTGGCGCTGGGCCTTCTACATCAACCTGCCGCTCGGCGCGGTCGCGCTGGTCGCCATCAGTGTCGTACTGCACCTGCCGAGGAAGCGCTCGCAGGCGCGCATCGACTATCTGGGCGCGGGGCTGCTGACCGTCGGCATCACGGCGATCGTGCTCGTCACCACCTGGGGCGGCACCGAGTACGCCTGGACGTCCGCGCGGATCATGGAACTGACCGCCATCGGAGTCGTCGCCCTGGTCGGGTTCGTCCTCTGGGAGAAGCGGGCCGCCGAGCCGCTCATGCCGCTGCACATCTTCCGCAGCCGCAACTTCACCCTGATGTCGGTCATCGGCTTCATCACCGGCTTCGTGATGTTCGGCGCGGTGCTCTTCCTGCCGCTCTACCAGCAGTCCGTGCAGGGCGCGTCCGCGACCAACTCCGGGCTGCTGCTCCTGCCGATGCTGGGCGCGATGCTCGTCACCTCGATGGTCGCCGGGCGGGTCACCACCAACACCGGGCGCTACAAGATCTTCCCGCTCGCGGGCGGTGTCCTGCTGATCGCCGGGCTGTGGCTGCTGTCCCTCATGGACACGGAGACCTCACGCCTGACGTCCGGGCTGTACATGGCCGTACTCGGGCTCGGCATGGGCTGTCTGATGCAGATCACCATGCTGGTCGCGCAGAACAGCGTGGAGATGAAGGACATGGGCGTCGCGTCCTCCTCCACCACCCTCTTCCGCACCCTCGGCTCCTCCTTCGGTGTCGCGATCATGGGCGCGCTGTTCAACCACCGTGTCCAGGACGTCATGGCCGAGCGCGCCGGAGCCGCGGGCTCCCAGATCGGCCAGGTCACCGAACAGTCCGCCCAGCTGGACGCCGCCAGCCTCGCCAAGCTCCCCGCCGCCGCGCGCGAGGCCTACCAGCACGCGGTCTCCGCGGGTACCCACGGCGCCTTCCTGCTCGGCGCGGGCGTGGCCGTGGTCGCGCTGGTCGCGGCGGTCTTCGTGAAGGAGGTCCCGCTGAAGGGCGCGGGCCCGAAGCCGACGGACTCGTCGCCGGCTCCGGCGCCGGTGACCGAAGCGGTCTGAGGGGGCGACCGGGGGGAGGGGGCGGGGTGCCTGGTGAGGCACCCCGCCTTTGTGGGGCGCTGCCTTTGTGGGGCGCTGCCTCTGTGGCGCGTTGCCTTGGCGGGGCGTTCCCTTTGCGGCCCCCCGCCCTTGCGGCCCCCCGCCTTTGCGGCCCCCCCGCCCCTTGCGGCGCGTTCCCTTTGCTGCGCCCCGCCCTTGCCGGCGTGCTTCCTGTGTGGCGCCCCGCCCTTGCGGCGTGCTGCCTCTGAAGTGCGCTGCCCCCGCGGCGGTTCAGCCCTCGGCTTGGGGCAGCCCTCCGAGCTGGGGCAGCTCCCGCCGTTCCGGGCTCGGCCCCCGTGTCAGGTCAGGCCCCCCGCGCGGGCCGTCGCCGCCCGGCGCCCTGGTCGGCGACGCCCATGCGCGCCGCCGCTCACCGTCGCCCTTCCCGGACCGGCAGCATCGGATAGCTCCCCGTGTTCGTCGGTGCGTGTTCCGGGAGCCACAGCACGGCGGACGCACCCTCGGCCGGGGTGTGCTCCGGCGCACCCGGTGGCCGTACGTTGCGGAAGGTCAGGCGCGCGCCCAGCACCCGTGCCTGTCCGGCGGCGATGGTCAGGCCCAGGCCGTGGCCGCGTCCGGCACGGTCCTTGCTGCCGGTGCGGAAGCGGCTGGGGCCCTCGACGAGCAGGTGCTCGGGGAAGCCGGGTCCGTGGTCGCGGACGCGGATCACCCGGCCCTCGACGGTCACCTCGACCGGCCCCCTGCCGTGCCGCGAGGCATTGGCGAGCAGGTTGAACAGCACCCGCTCCAGCCGACGGGGGTCGGTGGTGACCTCCGACTCGTGCACCACCACGACCTCGGCGTCCGGGTCCTTCGCCGCCACCCGCCGGGTGACGAACTCGCCCAGCAGGATGTCCTGCAACTCGGCCCGCTCCGACGCCCCGTCCAGCCGGGCCACCTCCAGCACGTCCTCCACCAGGGTGCGCATCGCCTTCGCCCGGTCGAGCACCAGCTCCGTCGGCCGCCCCGGCGGCAGCAGCTCGGCCGCGGTGAGCAGCCCCGTCACCGGGGTGCGCAGCTCGTGCGCGATATCGGCGGTGACCCGGCGCTCCGCCTCCAGCCGCTGCTTGAGCGCGTCCGCCATCGCGTCCACCGCCCGCGCCAGATCGTCCGTCTCGTCCCGGACGACCCCGCCGATCGCCTCCCGGACCCGTACGTCCGTCTCGCCCTTGGCCACCCGGTTCGCGGCTGCCGCCGCCTTCCGCAGCCGCCGCGACAGCTGCGCGCCGATCAGCACCCCGAGCGCGCTCCCGCCCAGCACCACCGCGATGGAGCCGATGACCAGCGCCTGGTCGAGGTCGTCGAGGATGTCCGTGCTGGTGAACCTGGCGCGCAGCGACATCACATGCCCGTCCTTGAGCGGCACCGCCGCCCAGATGTCCGGCGCGCCGCCGCCCAGCCCCTCGCCCACGTACGTGGCCCGGCGGCCCTGCTCCACCTTCTTGCGCAGCTCCGCGGGCAGCTCCGGGTCGTCGATCTTGACGTTGGGGAAGTTGGGGCGGCTGGACAGCTCGTAGTTGCGCTGCGCGATCCGCAGCCGCGCGTCGGCGAGGTCACGGGCGTTGTCCAGCATCGACACCCGCGCGGCGTTGTGCACGACCAGACTGAGCGCGACCGCAACCAGCGCCCCGACCAGGGCGATGGCGGTGCTGAGCTTCCACCGCAGCCCCGTCCGGATGCCTGTGCGCTCCACCAGCGTGGGCACCAGTCGCCGTATCCGCGCCCCGCCGGGTCTCCCGGCTCCCTTCCCCCGCATGTCCCGGACCTCAGGCCTTCAGCTTGTAGCCGAAGCCGCGGACCGTCTCGATCCGGTCCTGGCCGATCTTGGCGCGCAGCCGCTGCACATGGACGTCGACGACGCGGGTGTCCCCGCCCCAGCCGTAGTCCCAGACGCGTTCGAGGAGTTTGTCGCGGGACAGGACCGTGCCCGGCGCGGCGGAGAACTCCAGCAGCAGCCGCATCTCCGTCGGGGTCAGCGCCACCGGGCGCCCGGCCCGGCGCACCTCCATCCCGTCGGTGTCGATCTCCAGATCGCCGAAGGTCAGCACCCCACCGGCAGCCGGTCCGGCCCGCTCCTCCCGCTGTCCGCCGCCGCTCGCGTGCCCGAAGCGGCGCAGCACCGCACGGATCCGGGCGACCAGCACCGCGCCGTCGAACGGCTTGGTCACATAGTCGTCGGCGCCCGCCTCAAGACCCAGCACCACGTCGATGGCGTCGGCCCGCGCGGACAGCATGATCACCGGCACGGTCGACTCGTCCCGGATTCGACGGCACAGGCTGACGCCGTCGAGCCCCGGGACCATGACGTCCAGCAGGGCGATGTCGGGGCGGTCGGCGCGGAACGCCTCCAGGCCGGACAGGCCGTCGGGCATCGCCGTGACCGCGAAGCCGTCCCGCTCCAGGGCGAGTTGGGTCGCCTCGCGGATGACGTCGTCGTCCTCGACGAACAGGACGTGGGTCTGCTCTGCCATCCAGGTGCTCTCAGTTCTCGTCGGTGGTCTCAGGTGTCCCCGGGGACCGGGGTCGGCTCGCCCGCGACCGTGCCGTACTCGTTGTGGGTGCGGTACCGCTCGACGAACCGGCCGCCCGTCCAGTGGTACGTGATCACGTTCTCGCCGGACGGGTTCGACACCGGGTCGCCGCGCTCGTACACCTGCTTGGTCACCACCAGGTCGCCGCGGTCGATCTCCGCGTAGACCGGCGGCTCCTCCGCGCGGAACACGTTCAGATAGCCGCCGTCCGCCTCGCGGTACACATACGAGCCGACGCCCACGGCGTCACCGCAGGTCAGGACGTTGACCACGACATCGCTCGCGGTGCCGCCGGTCAGTTCGCCGTAGGACACGTCGATGGGGTACTCGTCGGCGGCGCACGGCTTCAGATCGCGTTTGACCGCCGCCGAGACCAGCGGGTCCGCCTTGACCAGCCGGACCGCGTCCACCCGCTCGGGGGTGACGGACGGCGCCATCATCGACGGGGACGCGGCGGCCCCCGCCACCGAGTCCGACCCGGCGGGCCCCTCGTCCCGCGCGCCGGTGCCGCTGCTGCCGCACGCCGACACCAGCAGCGCGAAGGCGGTTAAGGCGGCGGCCGCCGCGGTCACCGCCCGGAGGGTGGACCGGGCCGGGCCGGGCCACAGTTCGGTCAGGCCGCGCAACGCTCCCGCTCCTCACGCTCCGGAGCGCGTGCGTCCAGGTCGCGGGCCTCCAACTCCTCGCGGAGGCGGGCGAGTGCCCGGTGCAGCGTGCTCTTGACCGTTCCGGCCGACATACCCAGGGCCGCGGCCGTCTCCTCGGTGGACATCTGCTCCCAGTGTCGCAGCACGACGACACTGCGCTGCTTCGGGGCGAGCACCTTCAGGACATCCATCAACAGGGCCCGGTCGGCGTGCTGTTCGGTGGAGTCGTCGACGGACGCGTCCGGGAGCTGCTCCGTGGGCACCTCCTCCAGCTTGCGCGCCCGCCACCACTCCGTCCGCGTGTTGATCATGACCCGGCGCAGATAGGCGTCCGCGAGCCGCTTGTCCGCGATCCCGTCCCAGCGGCCGTACGTCCGCGCCAGCGCCGTCTGGAGCAGGTCCTGGGCGTCGACCGGGTCCGGGACGAGGCGGCGGGCGCTGCGCAGCAACGCGTCCTGCCGGGTGCGGACGTACTCCTCGAACTCGAGCACCTCTTTCTGCGCCATGATCAACCGCCTCCCGCTTCCCCGTTGTGTAGCCGCCGCGCCGCCTGTGTCGGGCACGGAACGAAGCTACGGAGCGGTTGTCACGGCGCTGTGCGGAGCACCCGTCGGGAAACGCTCGGCTGTCCGTCAGTTGTGTAACGGAAGTAGGGAGGAGCTAAGGGAGTGGTAGGGCTGGTCCACACCTGCCCCGATATGCGCGAGATGTGCGGCTCAGCTCAGGGGCAGCCGGTACAGCCCGTCCGGCAGTGGCTCCACCAACCCGTCGGCGACCAGCCCGTCCAGCGCCCGCGCCCGCTGCACCGGCTCGTGCCACACCCGGTCCAGCGTCGCCTGCGGCACCGGCGCGTGTGCCTCGCGCAGCACGGCCAGCAGCTTGCCGCGCACCTGACGGTCCGTCCCCGCGTACGTCTGACCGCGGCGCGGCGGCCCGTCGTGCTCCGGCTTGCCCGCGAGCCGCCAGGCACAGCTCGCGGCGATCGGACAGCGGTGGCACGACTCGTTCTTCGCCGTGCACACCAGCGCGCCCAGCTCCATCGAGGCCGCCGCCCAGCGCGCCGCGGTGCGCTCCTCCTCGGGCAGCAGCGCCCGCGCCAGCCTGCGTTCGGCGGCGGTGGTCGCGTTCGGCGGGTACTGCACCCCCGTGACCGCCCGCGCGAGGACCCGGCGCACATTGGTGTCCAGCACGGCGTGCCGCTGCCCGTACGCGAACGACGCCACGGCCGCCGCCGTGTACTCCCCGATGCCGGGCAGCGCCAGGAGCTGCGCGTGATCGGTGGGTACGTCACCGCCGTGCCGTTCCGCTATGGCGACCGCGGCGCCGTGCAGCCGCAGGGCGCGGCGCGGGTAGCCGAGGCGGCCCCAGGCGCGGACCGCCTCGCCGGGTGCCTCCTGGGCGAGATCGGCGGGGCGGGGCCAGCGGGCCATCCACTGCTCGTAGACGGGCAGGACGCGGTTCACCGGCGTCTGCTGCAACATGAACTCGCTGACCATCACCCCCCACGGCCCCGCCTCGGGGTGCCGCCAGGGGAGGTCACGCGCATGCTCGTCGAACCAGCTGATGACGGGGGAGTGCAGGTCCGCGCCGGTGCCGTGCGGGAGGCCGTCGGCCTCGGGGACGGCGCGGGGGGCGGTCGGGCCGCTGGGCTCCTGCGGCTGCCGGGTGCGGGGCTCGGGCTGGGTCTGGGGCTTCGTTGGCGCAGTCATGGCGTTTCCGATCCTGCCATGCCGGACCGCGTGCGAGCGGGCGTGCGGTGGGCGCTGGCGCGCCGGGCGCGGGATGATGATCCGTAAAAGTTGGTGCGCGGGCGGCGGGTGTGGCAAGCGAACGCGCCGATCTCTCGTACAGTTTGCGCCGTGGGATCTCTGCGCAATCCGGTTGGGCCGCTTCCCTCCTCCATCTACTGGCGACGGAGGGCCGTCATGCTGTCCGTGCTCGCCCTGTTGGCCTTGTTGACCGTCTGGATCGTGACGTCCGGCGGCGGAGGCGGCGGCAACGGCGCGAACGGGTCCAACGGCAAGAATCCCGCGCCGACCGTCTCCACCATCACGCCCGGCCCGTCCGGATCGGGACCGGCGATCAGCCAGGCGCCCGGCGGGCGCGACGAGTCGAGCGGCGGGGACTCCAACGGGGCCGGTTCCGGAGGGGGTTCGGGGGACGACGGCGATGAGGGGAGCGCCGGTACAGGCGGTACAGGCGGGACCGGTGGGAGCGAAGGCGCCGGTGGTACCGGCGGTGCCGGCGGTGCGGGCGGAAGCGCCGGTTCCGGCGGTGCGGGGGGCGAGGTCGGCAGCGGTGACGCCCTGCCGACGGGTTCCTCGGTCCCCAACTGCACGTCCGGATCGGTGTCGTTGACCCTGCGCAGCGTCCGGAACTCGTACGAGCCCGGCCAGCGGCCCGCCTTCCGGCTGACGGCGAAGAACTCCTCCAGCAGCGACTGCAAGGTCGATCTCGGCCCGAAGGCAGCGGTGCTGACGATCACTCAGGCCGCGAGCGACGACCCGTACTGGTCGTCGGCCGACTGCCCCAAGGGCGCGGCGAGCCTGTACTTCCGGGTGCCCGCGGGCAGCAGCGTCACCTACCCCGTGGAGTGGGACCGCAGGCCGAGCGCACCGTCCTGCGCCACCCCTCCGGCGGGCACCGCCAAGGCCGGGACCTATCTGGTGGAGGCCAAGGCGCCGGGGTACGCGAAGGTCCAGACGTCGTTCGTGCTGGAAGCCGACTAGTCCGGCGCGGTCCTCCAGTCCGGCGCGGTCCTCACCTCACCGTCCGGCGCTGCCGGCCGAGGCGGTGCGAGGGCTCAGACGTACCGCTCCAGGATCGACGACTCCGCCAGCCGCGACAGCCCCTCGCGCACGCTGCGGGCGCGGGCCTCGCCCACACCGTCCACGGTCTGGAGGTCGTCGACGCTGGCGGCGAGCAGCTTCTGGAGGCCGCCGAAGTGCTCGACCAGGCGGTCGATGATGGCGCCGGGCAGCCGCGGCACCTTGGCCAGCAGCCGGAAGCCGCGCGGGGACACCGCGGAGTCGAGGGTCTCGGGCGAGCCCGTGTACCCCAGGGCGCGGGCGACCGTGGGCAGTTCGAGCAGCTCGGCGTGGGTGAGGGCGTCCAGCTCGGCGAGGGCCTCGTCGACCGTGCGGGAGCGCTTGGCGGTGGGCTCGGGGACGTAGTCCCGGACGACCAGCTCGCGCTCGGGCTCGACGCCCGCGATCAGTTCGTCCAGCTGGAGCGCGAGCAGCCGCCCGTCGGTGCCCAGCTCCACCACGTACTCGGCGATCTCCGTGGCGATCCGGCGGACCATCTCCAGGCGCTGCGCCACCGCGGAGACGTCGCGGACCGTCACCAGGTCCTCGATCTCCAGCGCCGACAGCGTGCCCGCGACCTCGTCCAGGCGGAGCTTGTAGCGCTCCAGCGTGGCGAGGGCCTGGTTGGCGCGGGACAGGATCGCCGCGGAGTCCTCCAGGACGCGGCGCTGCCCGTCGACGTACAGGGCGATCAGCCGCATCGACTGGGAGACGGAGACGACCGGGAAGCCGACCTGCTTGCTGACGCGGTCCGCGGTGCGGTGCCGGGTGCCCGTCTCCTCCGTGGGGATCGTCGCGTCGGGCACGAACTGCACGCCCGCGCGAAGGATCTTCGACAGGTCGGAGGAGAGCACGATGCCGCCGTCCAGCTTGCACAGCTCCCGCAGCCGGGTCGCCGTGAACTCGACGTCCAGCACGAAACCGCCTGTGCACATCGCCTCGACCGTCTTGTCGGAGCCCAGCACGATCAGGCCGCCGGTGTTGCCGCGCAGGACCCGCTCGAGGCCGTCACGCAGGGCGGTGCCAGGCGCCACGGCGCTCAGCGAGGCGCGCATCAGGCCATCTGAACCGGCACTCCCACCGGACTTTCCGGGAGCTGCTGCCCGGTCGTTGGCTGCCACTGCACTCCTCCGGTCGCAGGTTCTGGGGCGCTCCCGTATCGCGCACTCTGTTCGCACGGACGGGCGAGACCAGGGCAAAGTCTACCGGCGGTCCTCCGCGTCCCGGGGGGCCTCTCGCCGACGGGAGCGCGGCAGCACCCTCAGGGCGTCCCCTATGTCCGCGACTTCCAGCACCTTCATGCCGGACGGAACCTTGCCCGGATCACCCGGTACGAGGGCGTGCGTGAAGCCCAGCCGGTGCGCCTCGGCGAGCCTGCGCTGCACGCCCGTGACCCGTCTCACCTCGCCCGCGAGGCCGACCTCGCCGATGGCGACGAGGTTCTTCGGCAGCGGGGTGTCGCTGGCGGCGGAGGCCAGCGCGAGGGCGACGGCGAGGTCGGCGGCGGGCTCCGACAGCTTCACGCCGCCGACCGTCGCGGAGTAGATGTCCCGCTTGCCCAAGGCGCTGATGCGGCCGCGCTGTTCCAGGACGGCCAGCATCATCGACACGCGGGAGGTCTCCAGACCGGAGGTCGTGCGGCGCGGGGAGGGGATCTGCGAGTCGACCGTGAGCGCCTGCACCTCGGCGACCAGCGGGCGGCGGCCCTCCAGCGTGACGGTCAGGCAGGTGCCGGGGACGGGCTCGGCCCGCCGGGTCAGGAACAGGCCGCTGGGGTCGGCGAGGCCGGTGATGCCCTCGTCGTGCAGCTCGAAGCAGCCGACCTCGTCGGTGGCGCCGTAGCGGTTCTTGACGCCGCGGACCAGACGCAGGCGCGCGTGCCGGTCGCCCTCGAAGTGCAGGACGACGTCGACGAGGTGCTCCAGCAGCCGGGGTCCGGCGATCGCGCCGTCCTTGGTGACATGGCCCACCAGGAGCGTGGACATCCCGCGCTCCTTGGAGGCGCGGATCAGGGCGCCCGCGACCTCCCGCACCTGGGCCATGCCGCCGGGCGCGCCGTCGATCTCCGGAGAGGCGACCGTCTGCACCGAGTCCAGGATCAGCAGGGACGGCTTCACCGCGTCCAAGTGTCCGAGGACGGCGGCGAGATCGGTCTCGGCGGCCAGGTAGAGGTGGTCGTCGATGGCGCCGATGCGGTCGGCGCGGAGCCGGACCTGGCTCGCGGACTCCTCACCCGTGACGTACAGCGTGCGGTGGTCGTCGCTGGCCGCCTTGGCCGCCACGTCGAGCAGCAGCGTGGACTTGCCGACGCCCGGCTCGCCCGCGAGCAGCACCACGGCGCCGGGGACGAGCCCGCCGCCGAGGACCCGGTCCAGTTCGGGCACGCCGGTGGAGCGGGCGGCGGCCTGGCGGCCGTCGACCTGGCCGATGGGCAGCGCGGAGTTGGTGACGCGGCCCGGGGTGGTGGTGCGCACGGCGGGCGCGCCGTACTCCTCGACCGTCCCCCATGCCTGGCACTCGGGGCAGCGGCCGAGCCACTTGGCCGTCTGCCAGCCGCACTCGGTGCAGCGGTAGGACGGCCGGTCCTTGGTGGTCTTCGTACGGGCAGCCATGCACGGAACCGTATCCGCCGGCACTGACAACGCGGTCGGCGACCGCTTTTCCCCAGGCTTTTCCCCAGAGTTCCCCCAGGCTCCCGCCCGGCCTTCCCTCGGCGCGACAACCGCCGCAACCTGCGGGAACTGCCAGGAACCAGCCGCCACCGCCACGAACGGGCCATGGAATGAATCCTTCCTGTCCCCTTATGAGGGATCGTTTCACCCGTACGGATTAAAAGTGCTCAAGGGGCGAGAACGGACACTCCCACGACGCCTACGGTCGCCGGGTGATGAGCAGCAGCCCGGAGACCTCGACCCGCACCCCCGGCGCACGCTCCGGCGCGCGCCGCACGCACAGCGAGGCGCGCGACCGCGCCGCGGCGCGCACGCTGGCCCAGCGCCCGCCCACGCGATACGAGCCCTACCTGGACGGACTGTTCACGTACTGCCTGTCCGTGCTCTGCGACCACGACGCCGCGACCGCCGCCCTCGGTGACGCCCTCGCCCTCGCCGAGCGCCGCGGCCAGCGCGCCCCCGAGGCCACCGGGGACCGCCGGGCCTGGCTGTACGCGCTGGCCCGCTGGTCGTGCCTGCGCAAGCTGGCCGAGGCCAAGCAGAAACGTCAGGCCCACCACGCCGCGGGCCGCCCCACCACCCGGCACGGCTCCGCCCAGCCCGCCCCCGCCGCCGTACCGGAGGAGGAACAGCGCCGGCGGCGCCGCGAACTCGCCAGGCTCGCCTGGCCGGAGGCCGCGGGCACCAGCCCCGAGCAGCGCGAGGCCCTCGAACTGGCCGTACGCCACCACCTGGCCGCCCACGAGGTCGCCGCCGTCCTCGGCATGGACCTCGCCGCCGCCCGTGACCTGCTCGCCTCCGCCGCCTGCGAGGTGGAACGCACCCGCGCCGCCCTCGCCGTCGTGGAGACCGGCAACTGCCCCGGCGTCGCCCGCCTCACCGGCGACGGCCAGCTCGTCCTCAGCTCCGCCGTGCGCAAGGAACTCGTCCGGCACGTCGACGACTGCCCGCGCTGCCGCCGTACCGCGGAGCGCGCCGTCCCCGGCCGCTGGCCCGGCTCCGCGGTCACCCCCGCCGAACTGCCCGTCCTGGAGGCGCCCCGCGCCGCCCTGCACCTCGCGATGGCGCACCACCCGCGCGCGCGGGGCGGCGCTCCACGCTTCGACCGGCGCGGCTTCCCCATGGACCCCAAGGACCGTGCCGCCCGCCGGGACCGGCTACGCGCGCGTGCCGTCACCACGACCGTCGTCGCCACCGTGGTCGCCGCCCCCGTGATCGCCCTCTGGTCCGCCTACCGGGGCGCCCCGGTGGCCGGTGAGGGCGAGGAGGGTCGCGCGACCGCCACCAGCCGCGAGGACGACCAGGGCGACGGCAAGGGCGCCGCCGACCGAGACGGCTACGGCTACGAGAACGCGGGCAACGCCACCGAGCCCGACCCCGGGTCCCGCGAGGACCCCACCCCCGACGTCTCCGTCGAGGTCCTCGGCGTCGACGGCCCAGGACACCAGGCCGCGGGCCGGCTCGACATCACCGCCGACAGCATCGGCGACACCACCCTGATCACCCTCACGGCGTCGGGCGCCACGCCGGTCCGCTGGTCCGTGGCCACCCACGCCCCCTGGCTGTATCCGAGCCGCTCCGCGGGAACCCTCCGGCCCGGCGAGACGTTCACGATCAAGGTGTACGTCGACCATCTGCGCGAGCCGTCCGGGCACTGGAGCGCACGCGTGACGATCGCCCCCGCGGGCGCTGTCGTCTCCATCCGGGGCTACGGCACCGCGCCCCGCCCCTCCGACCCGGCCCCCACC
>NZ_JAGPXL010000044.1 GCF_018070565.1 Streptomyces sp. B93 | reverse complement strand
GGTGTGGGCGGCGTCGGTCGCCTCGGTGTCGCGTGCCGCCGCCTCGGCGCGCTCCTGGCGGGCGGCGCGCAGGGCTTCGCGGGCGATGTCGGCGGGGCGGTGGGGGGAGGACGACGGCTGCTCGGAGGCGGGGGCCGGGGACGGCGTGCCCTCGTCCGGGCCCTCGTCGGACCGGGCGCTCGCCGTCCGTCGGAGGGCCGCACGGGCGGCGTCACCGGGACGGGGTTCGGCGGACGGGCGGGGGCGACGCTCCCGGGGCACGGTGGACGGCTGGACGCGGGTCGGCTCCGGTGCCCCGTCGTCGGACACCTCGTGCGCCTCCCGCGCGGCGCGCAGGGCACGGCGGGCCACGTCGGCGGGCCGCTCCGGCGGGCCCGGCTCCTCACGGCCGGGTCCCGGCCCGCTCATGACGTCCTCCGCAGGGAGACCAGGTCGGCCAGCTCACGGTCGGTCAGCTCGGTCAGGGCCGCCTCGCCGGAGCCGAGGATCGCGTCGGCGAGGGCGCGCTTGGCCTGGAGCATCTCGGCGATGCGGTCCTCCACGGTGCCCTCGGTGATGAGGCGGTGGACCTGGACGGGCTGGGTCTGGCCGATGCGGTAGGCACGGTCGGTGGCCTGTTCCTCGACGGCCGGGTTCCACCAGCGGTCGACGTGGATGACATGGCCCGCGCGGGTGAGGTTGAGTCCGGTGCCCGCCGCCTTGAGGGAGAGCACCAGGACCGGGGTCTCGCCGCTCTGGAAGCGGTCCACCATGCGTTCCCGCTCGGGCACCGGTGTGCCGCCGTGCAGCAGGTCGACCGGGACGGCGCGGGCGCCGAGGTGGGAGGTGATCAGGCGGGCCATGCCGACGTACTGGGTGAAGACGAGGGCGGAGCCGTCCTCGGCGAGGAGGGTGTCGAGGAGTTCGTCGAGCAGGGCGAGCTTGCCGGACCGGGCGGCGAGGCCGTCGCCGGTGGGGCGCGGGTGGTCCTCCTTGAGGTAGAGCGCCGGGTGGTCGCAGATCTGTTTGAGCGAGGTGAGGAGCTTGAGGACCAGGCCGCGCCGGGCCATGCCCTTGGTGGTCTCGATGGCCAGCAGGGACTCGCGCACCACCGCCTCGTACAGCGCGGCCTGTTCGCGGGTGAGCGGCACCGGGTGGTCGGTCTCGGTCTTCGGCGGCAGCTCGGGGACGATGCCGGGGTCGGACTTCCTGCGGCGCAGCAGGAAGGGCCGGACGAGGCGGGCGAGCCGGGTCACGGCCTCCTCGTCCTCGCCGGTCTCCACCGCGCGGGCGTGCCGGGCGCGGAAGGACTTCAGCGGGCCGAGCAGTCCGGGTGTCGTCCAGTCCAGCAGGGCCCACAGCTCGGAGAGGTTGTTCTCCACCGGGGTGCCGGTGAGGGCGACGCGGGCGGGGGTGGGGATGGTGCGCAGGGCCTTCGCGGTCGCCGAGTAGGGGTTCTTCACGTGCTGGGCCTCGTCGGCGACGACCATGCCCCAGGGCTGTCCGGCCAGGTCGGGGGCGGCGGAGCGCATGGTGCCGTAGGTGGTGAGGACGAAGCCGCCGGGGAGGTCGGCCAGGGTGCGGTCGGGGCCGTGGTAGCGGCGGACGGGGACGCCGGGGGCGAACCGGTTGATCTCCCGCTGCCAGTTGCCGAGCAGGGAGGCGGGGCAGACCACGAGGGTGGGTTCGGTGCGGGCCCGCTTAAGGTGCAGGGCGATGACGGTGACGGTCTTGCCGAGTCCCATGTCGTCGGCGAGGCAGCCGCCGAGGCCGAGGGTGGTCATCAGGTCGAGCCAGGCGAGGCCGCGGAGCTGGTAGTCGCGCAGGGTGGCCCGCAGGCCCGGCGGGGGCTCGGCGGGGTGGACGCCCGCGGTGAGCCGGTCGCGCAGGGCGGCCAGGGCGCCGGCCGGGACGGCCTCGACGGTCTCGCCGTCGACCTCCGCGCTGCCGGTGAGCGCGACGGAGAGCGCGTCGACCGGGTCGAGCAGGCCCAGTTCGCGTTTGCGGGCCTTGCGGACGAGGGCCGGGTCGACCAGCACCCACTGGTCGCGCAGCCGTACGACCGGGCGGTGGGCCTCGGCGAGGGTGTCCATCTCGGCCTCGGTGAGGGGTTCGCCGCCGAGCGCCAGCTGCCAGCGGAAGCGGAGCAGTTCCTCGCTCTCGAAGAAGCCGGTGCCGTCGGTGGCCGAGCCGGGCGCGGGGTGCACCACCGCGTTCGCGGTGAGGTCCTGGGCGAGGTCGCGGGGCCAGTGCACGGCCACCCCGGCCGCGGCGAGCCGGGTGGCGGCGACACCCAGCAGGTCGCTCAGCTCGTCCTCAGAGAGGGCCAGTACGTCGGGCACGTCCTGTTCGGCGAGCCGGTCGAGCGGCGGCCAGACCCGGGCGGCGCGGCGGACGGCGAGGGCGGCGTCCACGCGGGCGCGCGGCCCGAAGGCGGCCTCCGCCTCGCCCGCCCACAGCGCGGCGGCGTCGGCGATCAGGGTGGGGTCGGCGAGGCTGTGCACCTGCACGACGGCGGCGCCCGCCCGGCGCGCACCGGCGCCGCCGTCGTCGCCCGCGTCGAACAGGTCGTACGCCGACAGGTCGAGGCGGAGCGAGACGCGCACGCCCGCGTCCATCCCGGCGGCGACCTCGGCGGCCCAGTCGTGGGCGCCGGGCAGCCGCCGCGGCCGGAGGTCGGCGAAGGGCTCCCCGCAGGCGTGCGGCGCGGCGGGGGTGCGGGGCAGGGTGTCGGCGACGGCGTCGAGGAAGGCGCGCAGCAGCGCCTCCGGTTCCGGCAGCCGCAGCGGTCCGGGGCCGGGCAGCGGGACGGCGTGGCCCTCGGGCGGCAGGGCGGCGGCGATCGCCCGCAGGTGCGCGATGTCGTCGGGGTCGAGGGGGCCCGCCCGCCAGGCGTCGTGCTCGGCGGGGGTCAGGCCGGGCAGCAGTCGGCCGCGGGCGGTGAGCCGCAGCGCGTGCAGGGCGGCGGCGCCCCAGCAGGCGGTGGCGGGGTGGGCGGCCGGGTCGTGCCGGGCGCGGACGAGGAGGGGGAGCGCGGTGGCGAGCGGCAGCGTCAGCGCCGGGGTCGGCCTGCGGCGCACTCCGGCGCCATGGCGTCGTACGACCGTCAGTTCGGTGCTGTCGGGGAGGGGGTCGGTGGGGGCGTCGGACGGGTCCCAGAAGGCGATGCGGCCCCGGCGGGGCAGGGGGTCGGGCAGGAAGACGGCCGCGTGGCGCAGCAGGGCACCGGGCGCGGCCGTCCGGTCGGCCGACGGCATGCCGCTCATACGTTGTGTCACCTCCCGCCCGTCGTGTCGGATCAGTTGTCTTCGACTCTACGGGCGGGGTCTGACAATCGGTCCCGGCGCGGGCGGGAGCGGGTCAGGGAACCGTGCGGGAGACCACGTAGACCATCGGGTACCTGGGGTTCTGCGTGTTCACGACGATGTCCTGCGACGGCTTGGGGTTCTTCTCCTTGTTGGACAGGCCCCAGTAGCCGCCCAGCCGGGCGCCGGGGCCGGAGAACTTCCAGCCGACGATGTTCCGGTCCCGGTCGCTGATGGTGATGTCGTCCTTCTTCAGCTGGTCCCGGCTGACGCCGATGTCCCTGAGGAACGTGTCCAGGCCGTCGTGCGTGGTCTGGAACTGGACGTAGAGACGGCTGGTCCGCCAGTTGTTGGTCTCGTAGTAGGCGACCTGGTTCGACGGGTGCGGGATCGGCACGTCGTAGACGCGGCGCTGCACCTTCGCGGGCCAGTCGATGGTGAGGCCGCGTGCGGAGTACTTCTGTTCCTTGTCCTTGCCGCTGGCGCGGCTCTGCGCGGCGGAGATGACCAGGTATCCGGCGGGGACGCCGATGAGCAGCACGATGATGAGGAGGGTGAGCGCCCGGCGGCGGACCACCCGGCGGCGGTCCTCGGGGGGCCCGGGGTCCTCCGGGGAGACGGCGGTCTGCGGGGGCACGGAGGCGGTCACATCGACTCCCGCATGCCACGGGCCTGGGCGGCGAACCGTTCGTAGCGTTCGTAGCGCTCCACGCGGCGGCGCTTGGCGCGCCGGAAGCGGCGGGCGACCAGCCGGGCGAGGTCGGCGGCGCCGACCATGCCCGCCTCGGGGCCGAGCTGGGCGCGCACGATCCGGGCCTCGGGGCGGTAGCCGCGGCCGGTGAGGTGCCGCTTGAAGGCGTCCCGCGCGGGTCCGATCAGCAGGTCGTCGGCCGCGCTGACCCCGCCGCCGATCACGAAGCAGGACGGGTCGAGGGCGGCGGCGAGGTTGGCGATGCCGACGCCGAGCCACTGGCCGATGTCCTGGAGCAGTTCGATGCACATGGCGTCGCCGTCGCGGGCCAGCTCGGTGATCATCGGGCCGCTGATGTCGGCGATGCTGCCCTTGACGTGCTCGATGATGCCGTAGGCGACCGGGGAGTCGGCGGCGGCCAGTTCGCGGGCCTCGCGCACCAGCGCGTTGCCGGAGCTGTACTGCTCCCAGCAGCCGCGGTTGCCGCAGGGGCAGCGGTGGCCGCCGGGCACGACCTGCATATGGCCGAACTCGCCCGCGACGCCGTACTTGCCCCGCTTGACCTGGCCGTCCTCCAGGATGGCGCCGCCGATGCCGGTGCCGAGCGTGATCATGACGAGGTGGTCCTCACCGCGTCCGGCGCCGAACCGCCACTCCGCCCAGGCGGCGGTGTTGGCGTCGTTGTCGACGAGGACGGGGACGGCGAGGCGCCCGGCGATGCGGTCACGCAGCGGTTCGTTGCGCCAGGACAGATGGGGTGCGAACAGGACGCGGTTGCGGTCGGCGTCGACCCAGCCCGCCGCGCCGATGCCGACGGCGTGCACGTCGTGCCGGTCGGACAGGTCCAGGACGAGTTCGACGATGGTGTCCTCGACGACCTTCGGGCTCTTGGACTTGTCCGGGGTCTCCGTGCGGAGCTTCTCCAGGATGTTGCCGTCGGCGTCGACGACGCCCGCCATCACCTTGGTGCCGCCGATGTCGATGCCGACCGTGGGCACGCGGGGCGCGGTCAGGTGGGACCGTCGCTCCCGGGTGCCGATGGTGCGCAGGGCGGGGGCTCTGCGGGAGCCGATGGGGGCGGTGAAGGTGCCGTAGGTGCTCATCGTCGCCGATTGTGCCTCACGGGGGTGCGGGGTGCCGAACAGGCGGGTTGCCGTGCGTTGCCGGGGGCGGTGGAGTCGGGGCCGTCGCGCCCGCGCGGCGGAGCCGCACATCGACACAGCCCCGTGCCCCCTAGGTGCGCTGTAGTTCATGGCGCAGATCGTCCAGGTCCGATCCGCCTGCCATCTGGGCCGTCAGGTCGTCCAGGGTGATGTCGTCCCGCGTGTACGCGCCCACCATGGTGCCGCGCCGCAGGAGGACGAAGCGGTCGCCGACCAGGTACGCGTGGTGGGGGTTGTGGGTGATCAGCACGACACCCAGACCCTGGTCCCGTGCCGCCGCCACATACTTCAGGACCACGCCGGACTGCTTGACGCCGAGGGCCGCCGTGGGCTCGTCCAGGATGAGGACCTTCGCGCCGAAGTACACCGCGCGCGCGATGGCCACGCACTGGCGCTCGCCGCCGGAGAGGGTGCCGATGGGCTGGTCGACGTCGCGCAGGTCGATGCCCATGCGCAGGAGTTCGGCGTGGGTGGTGCGGCGCATGTGGTCGACGTCCAGGCGCTTGAAGGGGCCGACGCCCTTGCGGGGCTCGGAGCCGAGGAAGAAGTTGCGCCAGACCGGCATCAGCGGGACGACGGCCAGGTCCTGGTAGACGGTGGCGATGCCGCGGTCCAGTGCCTCGCGCGGGGAGGAGAGGCGGGTCTCCTCGCCGTCGATGAGCAGGGTGCCGCCGTCGTGTTCGTGCAGTCCGGCGATGATCTTGATCAGGGTCGACTTGCCCGCGCCGTTGTCGCCCAGGACGCAGGTGATCTCCCCGGGGCTGACCTTCAGGGAGACACCCTCGAGGGCGCGGACGGTGCCGTAGTTCTTGCTGACGTCGGTCAGCTGGACGAGCGTCACTTGGTGGCCTCCGCGCGCTTGCGGACCCAGGCGTTGAGCAGGGTCGCGAGGAGCAGCATCGCTCCGAGGAAGAACTTGAACCAGTCGGGGTTCCACTCGGCGAAGACAATGCCCTTGCTGGTCATGCCGAAGATCAGGGCGCCGACGGCCGAGCCGATGGCGCTGCCGTAGCCGCCGGTGATCAGGCAGCCGCCGATGACGGCGGCGATGATGTAGATCAGCTCGTTGCCGACGCCCTCGCCGGACTGGACGACGTCGTAGGAGAAGAGCAGGTGCTGGCCCGAGATCCAGGCGCCGAGGGCGACGCCCATGTAGAGGCCGATCTTGGTCCTGGCGACGGGGACGCCGACCGCGCGGGCGGCGTCCTTGTTGCCGCCGACGGCGAAGATCCAGTTGCCCGCGCGGGTGCGCAGCAGGATCCAGGAGGCGAGGGCGACCAGGGCGAGCCACCACACGATGGTGATACGGAAGTCGACGCCGCCGATGGTGAGGGTGGAGGCGAAGACGTCCTGGGCGGCGGGGAAGCCCTCCATGTCGGCGATGGTCTTGGTGGAGACGGTGCCGTCGATGAGCTTGGTGAAGCCGAGGTTCATGCCGGTGAGCATCAGGAAGGTGCCGAGCGTGATGATGAAGCTGGGCAGTCTGGTGCGGGTGAGCATGAAGCCGTTGAAGGCGCCGATGGCGAGGGTGACGAGCAGGGACACGCCGACGCCGACCCAGACGTTGGCCGTCATCTGGTAGCTGAACATCGACGAGACCAGTGCGGAGGACGTCACCAGCACGCCCGCGGAGAGGTCGAACTCGCCGCCGATCATCAGCAGCGCGACCGGGACGGCCATGATGCCGATGGTCGAGGAGGCGTACAGGACGGTGCTGAGGCTGGCGGCGCGCAGGAAGCTGTCGGCGGTCAGGGCGAAGAAGCCGAAGACGGCGAGGGCGCCGACGACCGAGCCGAGTTCGGGGCGTCCGAGCAGTCCGCGGAGCGAGGGCCCTCTCTGGAGAAACGTTTCGTCAGTGAGTGTGCTCATCGGGTGCCCCGCTTCGTGTACTCCTCCAGCGCGGCGGCCTGCTCCTCGGTGACGATCTGCGGGCCGGTGAGGACCGGCCGGCCGCCGCCGAGGGTGTCGGCGTTGTAGCGGTACAGCCAGAGCAGGTCGACCGCCTGGTAGCCCTGGAGGTAGGGCTGCTGGTCGACGGCGAAGCCGAGCGTGCCGTCCTTCAGACCGGCGGCCACCTTGGCGTTGAGGTCGAAGGTGTCGATCTCGGCGTCGCTGCCCGCGCCCCGCTTGGCCTTGACGGCGGTGTCGGCGTAGGGGGCGCCGAGCGTGACCACGGCGTCGACCAAGTCGTCGGCCTGGAGCTTGGCCTCGAGCGCGGACTGCACGTCCGGCATGCTGGTGCC
Source organism: Streptomyces sp. B93 (assembly GCF_018070565.1). Lineage (GTDB taxonomy): Bacteria > Actinomycetota > Actinomycetes > Streptomycetales > Streptomycetaceae > Streptomyces. The sequence continues at coordinate 49,276 of NZ_JAGPXL010000044.1, read as the reverse complement.
GTTGACGTGCAGGCGCTCCACGGTGCCGTCGAAGGACTCCTCGACGCCGTCGCAGCGCTGCTCGTGGCCGACGTTGCCCTGCTCGTGCAGGACGCACAGGGCCCGCTTCTTCCCGCGTGCGTTCAGCTCCTCACCGACGGCCTGCCCGGCGATGGTCTCGTCCTGGCCGATGTGGGTGAGCGCGCCGAACTCCTTGGACTGCGCGGAGCCGGAGTTCACGGTGATCACGGGGATGCCCGCCGCGACGGCCCGGGCGACTGCGGCCTTCATCGCGTCCGGCTTGGCGAGGGTGACGATGATCCCGTCGACCTTCTTGTCCACGGCCGCGTCCACCAGCTGCGCCTGCTGCTGGGCCTCGTCGTCGTGGGAGTACAGGAAGTTGATGTTGTCCTTGGCGGCGGCCTCCTTGGCGCCGCTCTGGACGATGTCCCAGAAGGTGTCGCCGTCACCCGAGTGGGTGATCATGGCGAAGGTCCAGCGGGGGGTGCTCACCACCGACTTGCCCTGGGCTGCCGCCGCGGCCGCGCGGGCGTCCTCGGCGCGCTTGCCGCCGGTACTGCTGCACGCCGCGAGCGACGCGCACAGCGCCCCCGCCACCGCTATGCCTGTCCAGGTCCGAAACCGTGCCACGAGGCCGTGCCCTTCTTGCCGTGTTCTGTCGTGCGTGCGCGGGGGCTGGTGGTCCCACCAGCCCCAAACGCCCCAGTATCGAACACATGGGCGTGGGGCAGCGCGGCCGGGGGCTGTGATCCTGCCGACTTGTCCGGACAACACGACGGCCCGGAACGCCGTGCCTACGGGCGTACGAGCAGCTGGAACTCGAAGGCGTAGCGGGACGGGCGGTAGGTGTGGGTGCCGTACTCGACCGCGCGGCCGGTGTCGTCGAAGGTGGTGCGCTGCATGGTGAGCAGGGGGGCGCCCTCGGGCTCGCCGAGCCGTTCGGCCTCGTCGACGGTGGCGGCGCGGGCGCCGATGGACTGGCGGGCGCTGTGCAGGGTGATCCCGGCGGACCGCATCAGCCGGTACAGGCCGGTGGCCTCCAGCTGCGCGGTGTCCAGGTCGAGCAGCCCCGGCGGCAGGAAGTTGCACAGGTACGCCATCGGCTCGCCGTGTGCCAGCCGCAGCCGTTCGACCCGGTGGACGTCGCCGCCCTCGGGGACGCCGAGCGCGGCCGCCACCTCGGCGGAGGCCGCGACGACCGTGTTGACCAGGACCTTCGTCGCCGGGCGCTGACCGGCCGCCTCCAGGTCGTCGTAGAGACTGCTCAGCTCCAGTGGCCGCTTGACCTGGCTGTGCACGACCTGGGTGCCGACGCCGCGGCGGCGCACCAGCAGGCCCTTGTCGACCAGCGACTGGATGGCCTGGCGGACGGTGGGCCGGGACAGGCCGAGCCGGGCGGCCAGTTCGATCTCATTGCCCAGCAGGCTGCCGGGGGTGAGCGTCCCGTGCTCGATCGCGGCCTCCAGCTGCTGCGACAGCTGGAAGTACAGCGGCACCGGAGAACTCCGGTCCACACTGAGGGCGAGCGACACGGTCGGGTCCACTTCAGGTTTCGGCACGCGCCGAGCGTAGCTCCGTGAACTGTTGACGGGAAGTTGTGTAGTCCGATTGTCCGGACATACGGATTGACAGGGCGGTGGGTCGGACCCCACCTTGATTCCATGCGCATCGGGGTCATCGGTACGGGCCGCATCGGCACGTTCCATGCAAGAACGCTCAGCAGGCACCGGGACGTGGGGTCCTTGATCCTCACGGACGCCGACCCCTTACGGGCACAGGAGCTGGCGAACCAGCTCGGGGAGACGGCGGCCCCGGGCGTGGACGAGATCTTCAAGTGGGGCGTGGACGCGGTGGTGATCACCACGGCGACCTCCGCGCACGCCGAGCTGATCGGCCGAGCCGCCCGCTCCGGGCTGCCGGTGTTCTGCGAGAAGCCGATCGCCCTGGACCTGACCGGCACGCTGAACGCCATCGCGGAGGTCGAGACGGCGGGCACGGTCCTGCACATGGGCTTCCAGCGCCGCTTCGACACCGGCTACGCGGGCGCGCGGGACGCGGTGCGCGCCGGGCGCCTCGGACGGCTGCACACCATCCGGGCCGTCACCTCCGACCAGGCGCCGCCCGAGGCCGCCTATCTGCCGCTCTCCGGCGGCCTGTACCGGGACACGCTGATCCACGACTTCGACGTACTGCGCTGGCTGACCGGGCACGAGGTCGTCGACGTGTACGCCACCGGGTCCGACGCCGGGCCCGCGGTGTTCCGTGAGGCCGGGGACATCGACACCGCAGCGGCGGTGCTCACCCTCGACGACGGCACCCTCGCCACAGCCACCGCGACCCGGCTGAACGGGGCGGGCTACGACGTGCGCATGGAGCTGGCCGGGGAGCTGGACCAGATCGTCGTCGGGCTCGACGACCGCACCCCGATCGCCTCCACCGAGCCGACCGGCCCGCCCGCCGCGTCCAAGCCGTGGACCGGCTTCCTGGAACGCTTCGGACCCGCCTACGAGGCCGAACTGCACGCCTTCGTCGAGGTGGTCCGGGGGGAGCGCGCCAACCCCTGCGACGGCCGCGAGGCCCTGCAGGCGCTGCGCGTCGCCGAGGCCTGCGACCTGTCCCGCCGGGAGCACCGCCCGGTGCGCCTGTCGGAGATCCCGGGGTGGATCGAGCCGGTGATGGGCTGACGGCGGCCGTCCCCCGGCTCCCCCGGCCGTGCCCCTGGGACAGTACGGCTAGGGCCCGTCACCGCCCTCCGTCCCCTCCAGCAGTCCGGCGTCGTGGGCGAGCAGCGCGATCTGGACCCGGTTGTTGAGGTCGAGCTTGGCCAGGATGCGCGAGACATGGGTCTTGACGGTGGCGACGCTCATGTAGAGCGCCGCGGCGATGTCGGCGTTGGCGAGGCCCCGGCCGACCGCGACGGCGACCTCGCGCTCCCGTTCGTTGAGGGCGGTGACGCGCTCGCGCGCGCGGGAGCGCCGGGTGTCGGCGGGGGTTCCGGCCGCGTGGGCCATCAACTGCCGGGTGACGGTGGGCGACAGCACCGGGTCACCGGCGGCGACCCGGCGCACCGCGTCCAGGATCTCGGCGGGCGGCGTGTCCTTGAGGACGAACCCGGCGGCGCCCGCGCGCAGGGCGCGCAGCACCTGCTCGTCGGCGTGGAAGGTGGTCAGGACGACGACCTGCGGGGCGTCCGGGCGGGCTCGCAGCCGCTCGGTGGCGGTGAGACCGTCCACGGCGGGCATGCGGATGTCCATCAGCACGACGTCGGGCCGGGTGCGCGCGGCCAGCGCCTCCGCCTCGCCGCCGTCGCCCGCCTCGCCGACGATCTCGATGTCGGCGGCGCCGCCCAGCATGAGGGACAGCCCCGCCCGCACCAGAGGGTCGTCGTCGACGAGCAGCAGTCTGATCGCGGTCGCAGTCATGGGGTTACGTAATCACGCTCCACGCGCGCGTAGTGCCCGCCCGTGCACCCGCCCCGCGACCCCGCGCCGGTCATCCCCACGGCAGCCACGCCCGCACCGCGAACCCGCCGTCCGGCCGCGGCCCGTGCTCCAGCCGTCCCCCGGCCAGCGTCGCCCGCTCGGTCAGCCCGATCAGCCCCTGCCCCGAGCCGGGCACGGGCGGCACGTCACCCTCCGGGGCCGGGTTGCGTACGCCGACCACGAGCCCTTCGCCGGGTCCGCCCCGGACGGAGACGGTGACCTCGGTGCCGGGGGCGTGCTTGCGGGCGTTGGTGAGGCCCTCCTGGGCGATCCGGTAGGCGGTGCGGCCGACGGAGGCGGGGACGCGTCCGGGGTCGGTGACTCGGTTGTCGAGGGTGACCTTCATCCCGGCCTCGCGGGACTCGGCGACCAGCGCGTCCAGCGCGCCGAGGGTCGGCTGCGGGCGGCCCGCGTCGTCGGGTTCGGCGGCGCGCAGCACGCCGATGATCTCCCGCAGGTCCTGGAGCGCCTCGTGCGCGCTCTCCCGGATGACCCCGGCGGCCCGTCCGATCTCCTCGCGGGGCGCGTCCGGCCGGAACTCCAGGGCACCCGCGTGCACGCTGAGCAGCGTCAGCCGGTGGGCGAGGACGTCGTGCATCTCGCGCGCGATGGCCTCGCGGGCCAGCCGCTGCGCCTGCTCGGCCCGCAGCCGGGCCTCCCGCTCGGCCCGCCGGGCACGGTCGCGCAGGGTCAGCATGAGCTGCCGCTGGGACCGCACGAACATGCCCCAGCCGCCGACGGTGGCGATCAGCAGGACGGTGAGCACGACGGCCGTCGGATACGTCATCGTCGGGTCCGGGCGCAGCCAGTAGATCAGCGGAGTCAGCGCGAGGTTGGCGCCGCCGATCCAGGCCAGGTACCGGAAGGGCCGGTGCACGGCGAGCGTGAACAGGACGACGAGCGCGGCACCGGCGGAGGTCAGCGAGAGGGGCGCGAGGACGGTCAGCGCGACGGCCAGTCCGACGGGCCAGCGGCGCCGCAGCCAGACGGCGGCGCAGGCGAGGGCGCCCAGGCACTGGTCGAGCACGGCGAGGGCGTACGGGGTGGCGGGGTCGTCGGCGACGACGTCGGCGCTCGCGATGCCGATGGCGACGGCCGCGAGGAAGCAGGCGAAGTCGACGACCCAGTCCCGGGCGGTGCGGCGGGGCCGCCGTCCGGCCGGTCCGCCGTCGGGGCCGGAGTCGAGCTGGTGCACGAGGGCGGACGGGTACAGCCATCGACGCCCCGCGAACGCCGCCGCGGCCGACTCCGCCGGTGGTGCGGACGCGGATGCCGTCCGCGTCCTCTTGTTGTCCCTCACGGTCGACAAATCTACGCAGCGGTGACCCCCGGGACCGCAGCGCGCGGGTGACCGTCGACGAAAGTCGGCGCATCGTCGACTTTCGTCGCACGTGTCTCGCCACCGGGCCGATGTGCGTGAGGGATGCGCTGGGTGAGGGTCCTGACCATGAGGCAGTTGCTTGAGCTACTCGGATTCCTCGCCCTGGTGCAGGGCGTGCTGGGCCTGGTGCACGAGTTCACCGACTGGGACGCGGGTCTCGTACAGCGGATCGGTGTCCTCGACGGCTACGAGATCTTCGCCAGCGTCATCCTGGTGGTGCTGGCGGGGGCGCTGTTCGCCGCCGCGGAGAGCCTGAAGTCCCGCTGAGGCCCGTCGCTCTCGGGGAGCCGCCCCGCCTACGCGGTCTCGGGGAGTTCGTAGGAGCCGTAGGCGGGGCGGCCCACCAGGTCGTACGACTGGATGGACACGCCCGCCCCGGTGATCCGTCCGCCGGTGTGCCGGAAGGCGGTCGGGACGGCGCCCTCGGCGAACAGCCTGCGCCCGGCGCCGAGGACGACCGGGAAGGTCAGCAGGTGCACGGTGTCGACGAGGTCCTGGGCGAGCAGGGAGTGGGCCAGGGCGCCGCTGCCGTGCACCTGGAGTTCGCCGTCGGTGCGCTCCTTCAGGGCGGTGACCTCCTTGCCGAGGTCGCCGGAGATCACCGTGGTGCCCGCCCAGCCGGGGTCGGTGAGGGTGCTGGAGGCGACGTACTTCGGCAGGCCGTTCAGCTTGGCGGCGATCGGGTCGGCGGGGTCGGTCACCCTCGGCCAGTGGGCGGCGAAGATGTCGTAGGTGCGGCGGCCGAGCAGGAAGGCGCCGACGTGGTCGAAGACCTCGGTCATGAAGCGGCCGAAGTCCTCGTCGCCGTACGGCACGCTCCAACCGCCCTGGTCGAAGCCGCCGCTGGGGTCCTCGGTGGGGCCGCCGGGGGCCTGGTAGACGCCGTCGAGGGTGACGAAGGTGGTGAGGACGAGCTTGCCCATGGCGGGTGCCTGCCTTTCCGGTGCGCGGTCGGTGACCGTCGGGTGCGCCGTCTGTCTGTCATCAGGGCAGACCCCGCGGGCGGCCGCAACTCATCGGTTCGCGCGGACCGGACCGGGGGTGACGTCCTTGTCCGTTCGCCGCCAGCGTCGCCGTGCGGGCGCCGCTGGAATGGACGCATGACTTCTCGAACCACTCTCATGACTTCTCATGCCACGCTTCAGAACAAGAAGGCCCTGGTCACCGGGGGCAGCCGGGGCATCGGCGCGGCCACCGCCGTACGGCTGGCCGGTGCGGGGGCGGATGTCGCCGTCACCTATGTGAGCGGCAAGGAGGCCGCGGCGGACGTCGTACGGGCGGTGGAGGCGCTCGGGCGGCGGGCGGTGGCCCTTCGGGCGGACTCCGCGGACCCGGTGGAGGCGGCGGACGCCGTCGCGCGGGCGGCGGAGGCGCTCGGCGGGCTCGACGTCCTGGTGAACAACGTGGGCGTCGGGGTGCTCGGGCCGCTGTCGGAGCTGCCGCTCGCCGAGGTGGACCGGGTCCTCGCGGTGAACGTGCGGGGCGTCTTCCTCGCCTCCCAGGCCGCGGCCGCGCGGATGACCGAGGGCGGCCGGATCATCACCATCGGCACCTGTATGACCCAGCGGGTGCCGGGACCCGGCGGGACCCTCTACGCCATGAGCAAGTCGGCCCTGACGGGGCTGACGAAGGCCCTGGCCCGGGAACTCGGGCCGCGCGGCATCACGGCGAACATCGTCCACCCGGGTCCCATCGACACCGACATGAACCCGGCCGAGGGGCCCTTCGCCGCGGGCCAGTCCGCGCTGACCGCCCTCGGCCGCTTCGGCACCGCCGACGAGGTCGCCGCCACGGTCGCCCATCTGGCGGGCGCCACGTACATCACCGGGGCGGAGTTCGCCGTGGACGGCGGCCACGCGGCGTGAGCGGCGGGGCGCCCCTTCGACCCCGGGGGCGCCCCGCCGTCGGCGGCCTTGAGGGCGCGCTCGCCGTCGGTAGCCCCGGGGGGCGCGCTCGCCGTCAGCGGCTCGGGGCCACACTCGCCGTCAGCGGCCCCCAGAGGGCGCGCCCTCGCCACCAGCGGCTCCGGCGCGCCGCGCCGTCAGCCGCGGGCGCGACCGCGCCGGCCGGGGGCGGGAAGCCCGGCCGGGCTACGCCCCGTCCGGGGGCGCCCGAGCCGGCGGCTCCGGCGCGCCCCGCCGTCAGCAGTTCCCGGGGCGCCCCCGCCGTCGGCGGGCCAGGGGCCCCCGCCCGTCAGCGCCCTGGGGGCGCCCCCGCCGTCAACGGCTCCTGGGGCGCCCCGCACGTCACCCGCCCAGCTCCCGGTACCGCGCCGTCAGGCGCTCCGTGCCGTCGGGTGTCAGGGTGCCGAACAGGCGGAGGCGGGAGATGCCGCCGTCCGGGAAGATGTCCACGCGCGCGTGGGTGCCGACGGCGGGGACCGGCAGGACGAAGCGGTGGTTGGTGTCGGGCTGGAGGCGGGTGCGGGGCAGGGCCTCCCGCCAGTCGCCGTCGTCACCGTCGCCGTCGCGGACGGACACCGACGCCCAGCCCGCGCTGTTGCCCTTGAGGTACGCCGTGTCGATCTCGATAGCGCGGATCTCGGAGCGGGCGACCAGCCGGTAGCGGATCCAGTCGTTGCCCCGGTCGCGGCGGCGCCGGGTCTCCCAGCCGTCGTCCATCCTGCGGGAGCGGCCGGGCTGGATGGTGTGGGCGGCGGGCGAGTAGAAGAGGTCGGAGGCGTCCTCCACCCGGCCGCCGTTCTCCAGGGCCACCACGTCGAAGGTGCCGAGCACCGCCAGCCAGGCCGGGTCGGGGACCACCTCGCCGTACACCCTCAGGCGCGCGATGCCGCCGTCGGGGTGCTGGTTGACCCGCAGGTGGGTGAAGCGCTGGGCCGCGGACACCGTGAAGCCGTTGGCCGCGTGGCCGCCCACCGGGGTGCGCGGCACCAGCGTCGTCCACTTCACGTCGGCGCCGAGGAGTTCCCCGGGTGAGGGGGAGCCCGGGACCGACGTGCCCTCGACCGACACCGCCTGCGGGTAGTTGCCGCGGAAGTGGGCGGTGTCGACGACGATCCCGTGGATCACCCCGGGCGCGCCGAGCCGGACCAGCGCCCAGTCGTGGTCGTCGGCGGCGGGCCAGGGGTGCTCGGCGGAGGCGCCGCGGCGGCGCCGGGTCTCCCAGCCGTCCATGATCTTGCCCTTGTGCCCGAAGCGCTCGGGGTCGAACTCGGCCCGCTCCGGCACCAGCAGGTTCTCCCGCTCCGCGAAGAACTCGTCGCCCGCGGCGATGACACCGGCGCCGAGCCGCCGGTCGGCGAGGTTGGCGTGCTGGGTGAAGGGGAAGTCGGCGGTGCGGTAGTCCGCGTACGAGTCGCCGCCTCCGTAGGGGTTCGCGTCGCCGGTGAAACTGGGTGTCGCCGTCACGGTGATCAGGACTTCCTTTCGGTCGGGTGGGCCGCCTCCGGTGCGGTGGCGGGGGTCAGGGGGTCCGGCTGAGGAGCTGTCCCTTCGGTTCGGTGAACTCGCCGCCCGCGGCGATGCGTTGGCCGCGCAGCCAGGTGGACCTGACGACGCCGCTGAGCGTGCGGCCCGCATACGCGGTGACGCGGTTGCGGTGCTGGAGGGCCGCGGGGTCCACGGTGAACGTCTCGTCGGGCGCGAGGACGGCGAAGTCGGCGTCCCGGCCCACCGCGATGGCGCCCTTGCGGTGGTCGAGGCCGACGAGTTCGGCCGTGCGCGTGGACATCCAGCGGACGACGTCCTCCAGGCCGTGGCCGCGCCGACGCGCCTCGGTCCATACGGCGGGCAGGCTGAGCTGGAGGCCGGAGATGCCGCCCCAGGCGGTGGCGAAGTCGTCCGTCTTGAGGTCGGCCGTCGACGGGGAGTGGTCCGTGACCACGCAGTCGATGGTGCCGTCCGCCAGCGCCTGCCAGAGCAGGTCCTGGTTGGCGGACTCCCGGATGGGCGGGCAGCACTTGAACTCGCTGGCCCCGTCCGGCACTTCCTCGGCGGTCAGGGTGAGGTAGTGGGGGCAGGTCTCGACGGTGACCCGGACCCCCTCGGCGCGTGCCGCGCGGATCAGCGGCAGCGCGTCCGACGAGGAGAGGTGCAGGACGTGCACGCGCGCGTGGAGTCGCTTCGCCTGGGCGATCAGCGTGGCGACGGCGGTGTCCTCGGCGTCGCGCGGGCGGCTGGCGAGGAAGTCGGCGTATCTGGGGCCGCCGTGCGGCGGGGCGGCGGCGAGGTGGTCGGGGTCCTCGGCGTGCACGATCAGCAGGCCGCCGAAGCCGGCGATCTCGGCCAGGGAGCGGGCGAGCTGGTCCTGGTCGAGGTGCGGGAACTCGTCCACGCCCGACGGCGACAGGAACGCCTTGAAGCCGAAGACCCCGGCCTCGTGCAGGGCGCGCAGGTCCTTGACGTTGTCCGGCAGGGCGCCGCCCCAGAAGCCGACGTCGACATGGGCCTTGGCGGCGGCGACCGCCCGCTTGGTGCGGAGGTGGGCCACCGTCGTGGTCGGCGGCAGGGAGTTGAGCGGCATGTCGACGAGGGTGGTGATGCCACCGGCCGCGGCGGCGCGGGTGGCGGTCCAGAAGCCCTCCCACTCGGTGCGGCCGGGGTCGTTGACGTGCACATGGGTGTCGACCAAGCCGGGCAGCAGCACGTCGTCGCCGACGTCCTCCAGCCGGGCGCCGGAGGGCACTTGGGCGTCGTGGGGCAGTACGGCCGTGATGGTGCCGCCGGTCACCGCGACCGACGCGGGGCGCGTCCCCTCGGGCGTGATGACGCGCGTCGAGCGCAGTACCAGGTGAGCGTCGGACACCGGACCCTCTCCTCAGACGGGATTTTACTTCCACGTAACGGAATTCAACTTTCTGTTGAAGGAGTTTCGCCCCCCGCTCCTCCGCCGTCAAGGGGCACACTCTCCACAGTGCACCCCGAGCCACACTCTGGACTTTTCCGCAAAGTGGAATTACTCTTCCGGGAAGCCGAAAACCGCCAGCGCCGAAAGGAACGCGCCGTGCCGACGTCCAGCGCCAGCACCACCGACTCCGCCAAGCCCGCCAGCGGTGGCGTGCAGTCCCTGGAGCGCGCCTTCGACCTGCTGGAGCGGATGGCGGACGCGGGCGGCGAGGTCGGCCTGAGCGAACTGTCCGCGAGCAGCGGACTGCCGCTGCCCACCATCCACCGGCTGATGCGCACCCTGGTCGCCTGCGGCTACGTACGCCAGCAGCCCAACCGGCGGTACGCGCTCGGCCCCCGTCTGATCCGCCTCGGCGAATCCGCCTCCCGGCTGCTGGGCACCTGGGCCCGCCCCTATCTCGCCCGGCTGGTCGAGGCGACCGGCGAGACGGCGAACATGGCGCTGCTCGACGGCGACGAGATCGTCTACGTCGCCCAGGTGCCGTCCAAGCACTCGATGCGGATGTTCACCGAGGTCGGCCGTCGCGTCCTGCCGCACTCCACCGGCGTCGGCAAGGCCCTGCTGGCCGACCTCCCGCCACAGGAGGTGCGCGCGCTGCTCGCCCGTACCGGCATGCCCGCCGCGACCGAGAAGACGATCACCACGCCGGAGGGTTTCCTCGCGGCGCTGGAGGAGGTCCGCCGCCTCGGGTACGCGGTCGACGACAACGAACAGGAGATCGGCGTCCGCTGTCTCGCCGTACCGGTGCCCGACTCCCCCACCGCCGCGGCGATCTCCATCTCCGGTCCGGCGGGGCGGGTCACGGAGACGGCGACGGAGCGGATCGTGCCGGTGCTCCAGCAGGTGGCGGCGGAACTGTCGGACGCCCTGACCACCTCGGGCGGCCCGGCCGTCTGATCCCCCACGGGGCGTCAGCCGCGCGGCGCCTCGCCGAACAGGTCCACCGCTTCGCGCACCTGTGTCAGCCCTCTGGACAGGGCGCTGACCGAGCCGATCGCGCCCGCGATCAGTAACAGGGAGCGGCGCAGCCGGGGGATCTCGGGGGCGCCGCCGGAGGTCATCGCGGCCAGCGCGGCGAGTTCGTCCTCGGCTATGCCCCGGTCGGGGAACTCGACGGGGTGCGCGGCGAGTTCACGGCGCAGCCGGGAGACGGCGGTCCGCAGTTCGGCCACCCTCGGGTCCTCGTCGCTGCCGGCCACTCGCCTCTGCCCCAAGCTCCGCAACACAGCTCTCCCCCCTCGCACGCCGGTGTGCGCGGTTGTGTCGTCCCCCGGACGCTCCCCCGAGCGCACCCGCTCAGGGACGCGGGCCAGTAAACGCCTTCCGGGGTGGAAGCGCCACCGCGCGGACCGAAATTCAGCCCTTGAACGCCAGGAAGTCGACATGCCGTCAGGTATGTAGGACACATGACCGAAATGAACGACGAGAACGACCGGACGGACACCGCGAACGACTCGGCCGCGGGCGAGGTCGCCGGGCTGCTGCTGGCCGCGGGCGGCGGGCGGCGCCTGGGCGGGCGGCCGAAGGCGCTGCTGACCCACCGCGGCCGACCGCTGGTGGAACACGCGGTGGGGGTGCTGCGGGCCGCCGGGTGCACCCGGGTCCACGTGGTACTGGGGGCGCACGCCGACGCCGTACGCGACCAGGCCGAACTGCCGGACTGCGTCCTGGTGGAGAACCCGCGCTGGGAGCAGGGCATGGGCGGGTCGCTGCTGGCCGGGCTCGACTCGCTGGCCGGCACGGGGGCGCGGGCGGCGCTGGTGCTGCTGGTGGACCAGCCCGGGATCGGGCCGGAGGCGGTGGCACGGGTGCGGGGCGCGTACCGGGACGAGACCTCGCTGGCGTCCGCCGCGTACGACGGCGTACGCGGCCATCCCGTGCTGCTCGGCGCGGCGCACTGGGCGGGGATCGCCGGGACCGCGAGCGGCGACCGCGGGGCACGCGGCTATCTGGGGGAACGGGAAAGCGCTGTCCGGCTCGTCGAGTGCGGGGACGTGGCACAGCCGTACGACATCGACACCGAGGCCGACCTGGGCCACCTTGAGTGAGCGGGGTGGCACCGAGCGCCACCTTGCCTCGACTCGGAGAATCTCGACATCAACAAACCATTGAAGTTCCACGATGAGGAAACTACTATCCACTGATCAGAGGCACCCGTCCGCACACCGGGTGCGCAACGCCCCCTTTCGTGCCGCTTGGCACCCGGTGCCACGCCTGCTGAAGGAAGTGACAGCTCATGTCCGCACCAGCGCCGTCCTCGCTGGCCGTCGTCGATGCCGAGCCCTTGCCCCGGCAGCAGGAGGTCCTGACCGACGCGGCGCTCGCCTTCGTGGCGGAGCTGCACCGGCGGTTCACGCCCCGGCGTGACGAACTCCTCGCCCGCCGCGCCGAGCGCCGCGCCGAGATCGCCCGCACCTCCACCCTGGACTTCCTCCCCGAGACCGCCGCGCTCCGCGCGGACGACTCCTGGCGGGTCGCTCCCGCGCCCCCGGCCCTCGACGACCGCCGGGTCGAGATCACCGGCCCCACCGACCGCAAGATGACCATCAACGCCCTCAACTCGGGCGCGAAGGTCTGGCTCGCGGACTTCGAGGACGCCTCCGCCCCCACCTGGGAGAACGTCGTCCTCGGCCAGCTCAACCTCATCGACGCCTACACCCGCCGCGTCGACTTCACCGACGAGCGGACCGGCAAGTCGTACGCCCTGCGGCCGGACGCCGAACTCGCCACCGTGGTGATGCGCCCGCGCGGCTGGCACCTCGACGAGCGCCACCTCCAGCTGGACGGCGCCCCCGTGCCCGGCGCCCTGGTCGACTTCGGCCTGTACTTCTTCCACAACGCCCAGCGCCTGCTGGACATGGGCAAGGGCCCTTACTTCTACCTCCCGAAGACGGAGTCGCACCTGGAGGCGCGGCTCTGGAACGACGTGTTCGTCTTCGCGCAGGACTACGTCGGCATCCCGCAGGGCACCATCCGTGCCACGGTCCTGATCGAGACGATCACGGCGGCGTACGAGATGGAGGAGATCCTCTACGAGCTGCGCGACCACGCCTCCGGCCTGAACGCGGGCCGCTGGGACTACCTCTTCTCCATCGTGAAGAACTTCCGCGACGGCGGCCCGCGGTTCGTCCTGCCGGACCGCAACGCGGTGACGATGACGGCGCCCTTCATGCGGGCGTACACCGAACTCCTGGTGCGTACCTGCCACAAGCGCGGCGCGCACGCGATCGGCGGCATGGCGGCGTTCATCCCCTCGCGCCGGGACCCGGAGGTCAACAAGGTCGCCTTCGAGAAGGTCCGCGCCGACAAGGACCGCGAGGCGCACGACGGCTTCGACGGCTCCTGGGTCGCCCACCCCGACCTGGTGCCGATCGCCATGGAGTCCTTCGACCGGGTCCTCGGCGACCGGCCGAACCAGAAGGACCGGCTCCGCGAGGACGTCGACGTCAAGGCGGCCGACCTGCTCGCGGTCGACTCCCTCGACGCCAAGCCGACGTACGCGGGCCTGGTCAACGCCGTGCAGGTCGGCATCCGCTACATCGAGGCGTGGCTGCGCGGTCTCGGCGCGGTCGCCATCTTCAACCTGATGGAGGACGCCGCCACCGCCGAGATCTCCCGCTCCCAGATCTGGCAGTGGATCAACGCCGGGGTCGTCCTCGACAACGGCGAGACCGTCACCGCCGACCTGGCCCGCAGGGTGGCGGCGGAGGAACTGGCGAGCATCCGCGCCGACCTCGGCGACGAGGCCTTCGCCGCGGGGAACTGGCAGCAGGCGCATGACCTGCTGCTGAAGGTGGCGCTGGACGAGGACTACGCCGACTTCCTGACGCTCCCGGCGTACGAGCAGCTCAAGGGCTAGACAAGCAGCTCAAGGGCTGGACGAGCAGCTCAAGGGCTGGACGAGCAGCTCACGAGCGAGCCGTACGGTCCGAGTGGCCCAGGGACCTGCCCGGGGCCACTCGGTCGCGTACGGCCTTCTTCACGGCTGTCGGCTCCGGGAAGCCCTGCTCCCTGCGGTCCCAGACCACCTCGTCGCCGACGCGGACGACGAAGACGCCACCGGTGCCGGGCCTCAGCGCCAGCTCCGTCAGCTCGGACTCGAAGGTGGTGAGCAGTTCCTGGGCCAGCCAGGCGGCGCGCGGCAGCCAGCGGCACTGGGTGCAGTACTCGATCTCGACGCGGTGGGCCGTCGTCTCCGCCGTCATTTCAGGTGCACCGACCAATCCTGTTCCGCGGCCGGCTTGCCGTGCAGGTCCGGGACCCGCTTGAGCCAGTCCGGCCGTCCCCGCTGGGTCCTCGCCGCGCGCAGCGCCTCCTCGGCGGCCAGCTCCTCCCGGGTGGGGAAGTCCATGGGCAGCCAGGCGGCGGAGGCCCGCACGCGCGCGTGGAGGTAGCCCACGTACGCCTCACGGACGGCGGCCGGGGTCGCGAAGTCCCGCTCCTCGGCCAGCCAGGCGTCCGGCACCTCGGCCACCACCTCGCGCAGCAGCCCCTCGGTCACCTTCGGCGCCAGCTCGGCGTCGGCGGCGCGGACGTCAGGGGCGTAGTGCCCGAGGGCGTGGTGGCGGAAGTCGTACGCCTTCTCCGGCGCCGACAGGTCCCAGCGGTGGTGGAAGACGAGCGCCGCGCCGTGGTCGATGAGCCAGAGGCGGGGCGGGGCGAACCCGGCGGTGGGCCAGATCATCAGGTTCGAGCTGTGCACCGTGCGGTCGACGTTCACCGTCAGGGCGTCCAGCCAGACGATCCGGCCCGCCTCCACCGGATCGACCCGGAACTCCTTGGCGACCTCGGGCGTGAAGTCACGTGCGCCCGGCAGCCAGTCCATCCCGAGGTTGACCCCGGCGCTGGCACTGTGCAGGTCCCGCACCTCCTGGTGCGGCTCGTCCCCCGCGATCGCCGGATCGAAGTGCACCAGCACCAGCTCCGGGAACCGCAGCCCCAGCGCCCGCGCCAGCTCCCCCACGATCACCTCGGCGACCAGCGCCTTGTGGCCCTGCGCCGAGGCGGTGAACTTCACGACGTAGGTCCCGAGGTCGTCGGCCTCGACGACAGCGGGCACGGAGCCGCCCGAGCGCAGGGGCTCGACATAGCGCACCGCGGACACGTCTCTCAGCATGCCGCCCAGCATAGTGAGCGCTGGTGAGCGGCCCGCTTTCCGTCAGTCGGCGCAGCCGGCCGCGGAGCCGTCGGCCGTGGCGGTGACGGCGACCCGGTAGCCCTCCCCCGAGCCGAACCCGGGCCCGGCCGTGCTGCCCTCCGCGTCCAGGACGCCCTCGGTCAGGAAGTAGACCTCCAGCGTCGTCGTGTCGTCGCCCCCGGCCGGGGTGAAGCACAGCCGCTCGGCGGCGGCACCGGACGGCGTCCAGCCGTCGCGCTCCGCCGCGCGCCGGTAGTGCCGGACCACCTCGGCCCTTCCGCCGGGGAAGACATAGGTCCGCTCGGCGTACAGCCATGCCTCACCGCTGTCCGCCCAGCAGCCGGAATCGAGGTCCTCGAAGCCCCGGGGCACGACGGTCCCCCGGGGCCTGGAGTCGAGGACCCGGTACGACCCCAGCTTGGCCACCCTGCTCTCCGTGCCCTCGCAGCCCGCGTCGAGGGCGGCGTCCGCGAGGGTCTGACAACCGGTGAGGACTCCCGCCGCGCACACGACCGCCAGCAGGACGCGGGTGCGACGGCCGGGTGCCGTACGGGGTGAGCGCATGGCCGCTGACCCTACCGGCCCTCCCGGGACACCTCGTGGTGGCGGCCGTCGGGTCGGGGCAGGGGTCTCAGGTCGACCTGGACGCGGTGGGTCGTGTCGTGGCTCACCGAGCCGCCGAGGCGGGCCTCCACGACGCCCAGCCGCAGCCCCGCCCCGCCGTCCCCGGCGCGGTGGAACTGCACCGAGAACTCCAGGCTGACCTGCTCCACACTGAACCGCCAGTCGCTCGCCGCGCCCTCGGCCTGTGCCCGCGCCAGCTCCGCGCGCACCGTGCCGATCGCCTCCGCGAGCCCGACCGGTTCCGGATCCGCCACGTCAACTCACCCCCGTCTTCCCACGATTGGCTGACCGAGCCTCGTCACGAGTCTAGGGAGGTGACGTACCCCGCGCGTAGGGTGAGGCGGTATGGGGGAGCTGCGTGCCGACTGGAGGTTGAGGTTACGGCGGGGCGACGCGCACGGTCCGCTGTGCGGCGCGGGGGTGCTCGTCGACCGGCGCACGGTGCTGACGTGTGCGCATGTCGTACGGAGCCCGGACGCCGTGATGTGGGTGGAGTTCGCGGAGAACCGCGAGCTGACGCCGGTGGCCGCGCGGGTCGCGCCCGGTGGCTGGCTGCCGGAGGTGTCGGGCGGTGAGGACGTCGCCGTGTTACGGCTGGACAGTCCCCGTCCCCAGGCGCGTCCCGCGGTGCTGGAGCCCCGGCTGTGGGGCGGCATGGAGGTCTTCGCGACGGGTTACGCGGAGGGCTTCGACGACGGCATGACCCTGTGGGGCCGCATCAGCGGGGCCAGCGGGGAGCGGGTGCAACTGGACGCCGCCACCAGGGCGGAGGTGGTCCGGGCGGGCTTCAGCGGGGCCGCCGTGTGCACCCGGCCGTCGCAGGGGCGTCCCGCGCGGGTGGTCGGTCTGGTCGTCAGCTGGCGCGGGGACATGGGCGAACTGCTGCCGGAGACCAACCGGCTGGCGTTCTCGTATCTGATCCCGGTGGAGCGGATCGCGGAACTGTCGCCCGTGGTGAAGGAGTTGAGCGGGCCGGACGCCTGGGACCGTGGGTTCGAGGAGCGGCTCGACCGGTGGTTCGGGGACCCGGACGACGACCCGGTGAAGATCACCGTGGTGCCGCCGGGCAGCGGCAAGGACCGCTCGCTGCGGCATCTGCTGCACCGCGCCGCCGCCGTGTACCGCGGCGGCCGCTCCAGCAGACCGGACCTCGCCGACCACGCCCTGGAGCACATCGCCTTCCCGCCCGGCCAGTACCTGGCGTACTGGGACTGGCTGCTCGGCACCCGGCGCCGCCCCGCGCGGGCCGCCGCCCCCGCACCCGGCCCGCCGCCGGCCGTCGTCGTCGACGGGCTCGACGAGGAGCCGGAGCCGGGCCCGCTGATCGACCTGCTCGCCCGGCTGCGGGAGTGCGGTGTGCGGCTGCTGCTGGTCTTCCGGCACGAGGGCGGCACCGGCTGGACCGCGGCCCGCGACACCCTGCTGCGGCCCGCGCTCCTCGCGCACGCGGACGCCCTGCTGGCCCGGCTGGAGCGCGCCGAGTTCAGCCGCGCGGTCCGCCTCGGCGTGGTCGGCAGCGGCTCGCTGGACACCGCGACCGAGACGTCCGACCGGCGCCGCGCCGAACGCCGCGCCCTGGACGGCCTCATGGACGCACAGACCCAGCTCACCCGGGTGCGGGAGCTGATCGCCGTACTCCGTGCCGATCTGCGGCGACACGGCGGCCGGGGATGACGCACCGCCCGGTCCAGGACTCCGGGAAGGAGGTCCACCCCGCGATGCCGACCTGCCCGCACCGGCGCTTCACCGGAGG
Organism: Streptomyces sp. B93; assembly: GCF_018070565.1. Taxonomy (GTDB): domain Bacteria; phylum Actinomycetota; class Actinomycetes; order Streptomycetales; family Streptomycetaceae; genus Streptomyces. Next base: position 32,033 of record NZ_JAGPXL010000044.1, on the reverse strand, counting down.
CCCCTGCGGCGGCCCCGTCCTGCCCACCGGGCACTGTGCCGAGTGCGGCCGCCACGAGAAGGACCCCGGGCTGCCGCCGCTGCCCGGCGCCCCCCGGGAGCGGGGCCCCCGGGAACTCCTCGCGCTGCCCGAGCGCGAGCCGCGTCCCGCGCGGGCCCGCCTCGTCCGCGCCGAGGGGCCGCTGCGCATCCGCATGGGCTGCTCGTCGCCCGAGTGCGGCATCACCTTCGCCCCGCCCCACACCGCGGGCCCGGTGCCGGTCCAGGGGTACTGCCCGGCGTGCGGCGAGCCCTACTCGTACCGGCCCGACCTCGCCGCCGGCGACGTGCTGCGCGACCAGTACCGCATCCTCGGGCCGATCGCGCACGGCGGCCAGGGCTGGGTCTATCTCGCCGAGGACACCCACCTCGGTGACGTGGTCGCCGTCAAGGGCCTGCTCAACCGCTACGAACGCGACGGCGCCCGGCTCGCGGACGTCGAACGCCGCAACCTCGTCGCCATTCGCCACCCCCGCATCGTCCAGATCCGCGACTTCGTCGCCCGGCAGTCCGACAGCGGCGAGGTGACCGGCGGTTACGTCGTCATGGACGACGTCGGCGACGGCACCCTGGAGAAGGTCGTCGAGGAGACCCGGCGCGGCGAGTTCGTCCTCGACATCGAGCACGTCGCCGCGTACGGCTGCCAGATCCTGGAGGCGCTCGGCCATCTGCACGCGGGCGGCGAACGGGTCTTCCTGTACGGCGACATGAAGCCGTCGAACGTCGTGCACCACCGCGACGGCGTCAAGGTCATCGACCTCGGCGGCATGCGCGAGGAGGGCCAGACCGAGCCGCCCGCCCACGTCACCCCGCCGTACATGGCGCCCGAGACGGAGTCGACCGGGCTGCTGACGGTCGCCCATGACCTGCACACCGTCGGCGCCACCCTGCGCGACCTCGCCGTGTGGGCGGTGGACGAGGTGCCAGGCCTCGGTGCCGCGTCGTTCTGGTGGGTCGTGGAGCGGGCCACGCGCACCGACCCCGGCCTGCGGTTCGCGAGCGCGCACGACATGGCGGGGCAGTTGCGGGGCGCGCTGCGGGAGATCCGCGCGCTGCGCGGCAAGAGCGACCCGCCCGAGCCGTCCCAGTACTTCCGGCCGTCGCCCCGGCTGCTCGGCGCCCGGCTCGGCACGGTCCCGGGCATCACGCACTGGCGCGGCCGCCCGCTCCGGCACCGCTACGACCCTCCCGTCGCCCCCGCCCTGGACCTCGGCGCGCCCACGCCCACGGAGATCGCCCGCTGTCTGCCGGTGCCCAGGCGCTATCCGCAGGACCCGCAGACCGCGCGGTTCGAGGTGAGCAGCGGCTACGACCCGGACCAGCTGCTCGGCCAGGACGGGGAGCGGCCCACCTCGGTGGAGGTCTGTCTGCACAACGTGCGGGTCCTGCTCGGCCGTGACGGGCGGGAGGACCTGGAGCGCGCCCAGGAGGAACTGGACACCGCCGACTCCATCCCGGGCCCGCGCGCCGTGCGGCAGTGGCGGCTCCAGTGGCACCGCGCCCTGGTGGCGCTGCGCCGCGCCGACCTCGACGCCGACCCGCGTCAGCTGGCCGCGGCCCGGACCCACTTCAGCCGGGTCCGCCTGGACCTGCCCGGCGAGTACGCGCCCAAACTTGCCCTCGCCTACTGCGCGGAGTCCCTCGGCGACGACACCGGCGGCCCCACCGCGAAGGAGCTGTACGAGGCCGTGTTCGCCCGCAACCCCGCGCACGGCGGCGCCGCCCTGGGCCTCGCCCGGCTCGCGCTGCGGGACGGCGACCGGGAGGCGGCCCTGGAGGTGCTGGGCCGGGTCCGGGCGGGCTCCCTGGACCACAACGTGGCCCGGATCGCCGCCTTGCGCATCCGCGCGGCCCGGCTGCCCGGCGGACCGGATCCGCTGCCGACACCGACCGAGGCGGACGCGGCGCTGGCCGAACTGCACCGCCTCAAGCGCCGTAACCCGGGCGTCGGCGAGCCCCGCCTCTCCGAGGACGAGGCGCTGCGCCTGAGCACCGAGCTGCACGAGTGGAAGCTGGACGCGCTGTACCACCGCGCCGACCGGCCCGGCCGGGGAAGCGCCCGGCAGCTGCGGCGCCTGAGCGTCGAGGAGCACGAGGTGCGCGCGCAGATGGAGGACCACTACCGGCGACTGGCCACCCAGCACCGGGAGTCGGCCGACGCCCACGACCATCTCGTGGACCTCTCACACGCGGTGCGGCCGCAGACCGCGGTGTGAGCGCACCCGCCCCCGACCGGCCAGCGAAGGAGTGGTGACGTACCGCATGAGCAGCCTCGTCCGGCCGCCGCACCTCGGTGTGCGGCTCCATGTCGACCACGACCGGGACCTGACCCCGCGCCGCAACGCCACCCTGGAGGCGCACCTGCGGGTGGAGGTGACCGCCGACGGCGCCGCCGCGGGACTCCCGGCCGTGGAACTGGCGGTGATCATCGCGGTGGACGTCGCCGAACCGCGCCGGTCGGCCGTGCGGCGCGCGCTGCCCGCCGCGCTGCGCGCCCTGCCCGACGACATCTCCTTCACCGTGCTCGGGGGCGGCGGCCCCGCACCGGTCCGCTGCTACCCCCTGGGCGAGGCGGAGTGGGCCGTCGCCGACGCCCGGGAGAAGCGCCGGGCCGCCTTCGCCATGGGTGCCGTACCGCTGCACCGGGACGGTCCACGGCCCGCCGGGTACGCCGCCTGGGTGGCCCGGGCGCGTGCCCTGCTCGCCGCCCGTCCGCTGGCCGTACGCCATCTGGTGCTGATCACCGACGGCAGCAGCGCCCCCGACGATACCTCGCTCCAGGAGGAACTGGACGCCTGCGCGGGGCAGTTCACCTGCGATGTGTTCGCCGTCGGCAACGACTGGGCCCCCGACCCGCTGCTCGCCCTCGCCGAACGGCTGCACGGCACCGCCGAGTTCGTGGAGGGGGGCCTCACCTCGGCGATCACCGCGGCCGTCCAGCGGCTGCGCCGGGCGCACACCCCCCAGCTGCCCATCGAGGTGACCGCGCGGCCGACCGTCCGGCAGGTCTCCCTCGTCGAGAAGGCACCCCGCCCGCACCGGCTCGGCGGGCTGCCGGTGCCCGGGCGGCCGTACCGCTGGCGCTTCCCCGCCTACCAGTGGCAGCCGGGCGGCTACGACTACCTCCTCACCCTCGTCGCCGACGCCGACACCGATCCGCTCGCCACCGACCTGCTGTTCGCCATGGTCTCCGTCGGCGACACCCACCTGCCGGTCACCGCCCGCTGGCACCGGCCCGCGCAGTCCTCGCCCGGTCCTGCGGGCGGCACGAGCGCGCGCTCCGTGCGCTCCGTGCTTTCGATGAATGCCACGACCGCGATGCGGGCCGCGCTGCGCCAGGGCCTGGTCGCGATCAAGGAGCAGCGGCGGGAGGAGGCGGAACGCCTGCTGGGGCGGGCGGCGCAACTCGCCACCCGGTACGGCGCGGAGTGGGTGCTGCACGAGATCCGCGCCGTGGCCGACATCGAGGACGCGTCCGAGGGCCGGGTCCGGGTGCGCACCACCGTCGACGCCCACACGCTCGGCCCGATGATCCTGCGGGCCGGTTCCCGGCCGGGCGGCCCCCTCGTCGATGTCGCCGGCCAGCCGCCGGGGCCGCGCTGCCGCCACTGCCGTACCCCGGCCGGGAGCGAGGCCCGGTACTGCGTCGCCTGTGGGGAGAAGCTGCTGTGAGCGGGCGGTCGCCCACGGCCTTCTGGCGGGCGCGGCTGGGCGCGGTGCGTACGCGTCGGCTGCTGGAGGCGCATCTGGTGGTCGTCCTGGTGTGCTCGGTGGTCGCGGTGAGCACCCTGCTGGTGTCCTACCGGCACACCCAGCGGGCCGCCGAGACCCTCGCCGACCGTCAGGCGCCCGCCGTGCAAGGGCTCGCCGCGACCCGGCTCGCGGTGCTGCGCGCCCACTGGGAGGTGCAGAACCTGGTCGACCTCGGGCTCGTGGACGTGGCCGGTGCGGGCGAGACGTACCGCGCCCATCTGTCCGCGGCCGACCAGGGCCTGTCCCGGATCGGGGAGCGCACGGACCAGGACCTCGGCACGGTGAACGGGCTGCTCGCCTCCTACGACAACTCCATCACCAGCGCCATGACCCTGTACCACGACCAGCCGGTGATGCGCGAACACAAGCAGGAGGAGGCGCGCTCGCTGCTGCTGCGGGCGCGCGTCGGACTGGTGCCGCGCCTCGACCAGTTGCAGCGGCAGGAGCTGGACCGCGCCTCGGCCACCGCGACCATGGGCTGGGCGCAGCGCGGCGGCTGGTGGCTCGCCGAGGCCGCGCTGCTGGCACTCGCGTTGACGCTGCTGTCCGCGCTGTTCGTGCTGCGCGACCGCTGCGGCCGGGACTGGAACCCGTATCTGCTGGTCGCCCTCGTGCTCACCGTGCTGTTCGCGGTGGTCCCGCTGTGGGCGGTGTTCACCACACAGCACCGGCTGGACGCCGTCCGTGCCGATCTGCGGGAGATCACCGAGGCCTCCCGCGTGTCGGGCTTCGGCTCCAAGCTGGTCCGCCGGCAGGAGGGCCTGACCGGGAAGTCCGAGGAGGTCCGGGGGGATCTGGCGGTCGCGGCACGGACCGGGCGGGTGTACCAGGGGGCCGTGATCGGGGGCCTGTTGATCGTCGTACTGCCCGCGGTGGGGCTCTGGCTGCGGCTCGGCAACGACTACTGGAGGCGCCGGTGACGGGACGGTTCAAGCTGGTGGCGCTGCTGGTGGTGCTGGCGCTGGTCGCGGGCGGCGGCCTGGTGGCGCTCTGGTCGCAGCGGGACGACGAGAGGCCGGTGACGATCCTCGGCCCCTGGACGGACACCCAGGAGACCCAGTTCGAGGAGGTGCTGCGCGGCCTCGGCGTCCCCTTCGACTACCAGGGCACGGCCGCCCAGCGTGAGGTGCTGCTCTCCCAGGTGCAGTCGGGCGAACCCCCGGACATCGCGATCATGCCGGGTGTCGGCGAACTCGCCGAGTACGCCGACCAGCGCCGCCTGGAGCCGCTGAACGGCCTCTACGACGAGACGCAGTACGGCGCGCCGTGGAGTTCGGGCCGTACCTCGGAACACGTGTACTGGGTTCCGGTGAAGGCGGACCTGAAGAGCATCGTCTGGTACCGAAAGGGCAACGAGCCCACCGGCGGACCGGCGCCGCTGGAGAGCTGGTGCATCGGGATGGGCGACGACGGCGCCTCGGGCTGGCCCGGCAGCGACTGGATCGAGGACCTGGTGCTGCAAGGGTCGGGGCCGAAGGCCTACAGCGACTGGGTGCTGGGCCGTGACGAGTGGACGGACGAGCCGGTGCTGACCGCCTGGAAGGCGTGGGGGGAGTTGCTTGAGGAGAACCCGGGGGCCGCCGAGCGGGCAGTGCTCACCGATCACCGAGGCGACCCGGACCGCAACGGGCTGCTCTTCGCGGGCTGGCAGGACGGCTGCACCCTGGAGCACCAGGGTTCCTTCGCGCGCGCCTTCTACGGGGAGCAGGAGGCGGGTCTGACCGACTCGGCCGCGCTGCTGCCCGGCGGCCCCTACGAGGTGCGGGCCCATGAGGTGACCGGTGACTTCGCCGCGCTGTTCAGCGACCGCCCGCGGGCCCGTGAGCTGATCGGGAAGCTCGCCTCCCGGGACGGCCAGCGCGCGTGGGCCACGCACGCGAACGTCTTCTCGGCGAACAACGCGGTACCGGCGAAGGCCGGGGACGTCGGCAGGGCGATCGCCAAGCGGCTCACCGGCGAGGAAGGCAAACCCCGCTGTCTGGACGCCTCCGACGTCATGGCCCCCGCCGTCCGGGACGCCTTCTACGAGGCCACCTTGCTGACCGCGGCCCGGGCCGCGGACGGGGTGGACCTGGACATCCCGGACCTGCTGCGGGACTTGCAGCGGGTGCAGGACGCGCAGTCCCCCACCCGGGCGGGCCTGAAGAGGGTGTGCGGCTAACGCCCGTCCGGCGCGTCGGCCAGCGGGTTGGGCAGCGGCCGGTAGCGGGCGGCGGCGCCGTCCGCGCCGGTCCAGCGCAGCAGCAGGTTGGTCTTGGCGGGCAGGGTGGGCGCGGTGCGCAGGGCGGTGGCCTCGGGCAGGCCGGGCCGGGTGAGCGCGCGGCGGGCGGCGGGCCAGGGGTCGAGGCCGGGGTGCCGTTCGGTGAGCGCCCCGGCGACCTCGAGCAGGTTGTTGACGACCAGGCAGTACACCAGCCGCTCCCACCCGGCCGCCCGGCCGGTGTCGGTCAGCAGCTTCACGCCCTCGGCGTCCCGGTAGAGCGCCTGCACGGGCGTGCCGTCGGCGTCCACGGCGATCAGGGTGTTCTGGAGATGGGCCTCCAGGACGACGCCGTGGTCGGCGAACGCGGCGAGGGCGGGCGGTACGACCTGGGCGAGGTACGCCTCCCACCAGCGCGCCGGGTCCAGGGGGCCGTCCAGCGGGTTGCCGTCGAAGCCCTCCACGAGCGCGGCGGCCAGCAACGGGGTGCCACCGGGCCGAAGATGGCCCCGCATCCCGTCGCGGACCAGGACGGCGAGTTCCTCGAAGGCGAAGGAGGCGGTGCGGTAGCCGCGGTCGGCCAGCCAGGCGGCCGGTCCGCCGGACGCGGCGAAGGCGCGGGTCACGGCGGTGTCGGTGCGCCGCAGCTTCTCCAGGTCGTGCCGCCACAGCCGCCGGATGTCGTTGGTGATGCGCACATCGAGGCTGAACTTCAGGAACAGGTCGTGGGTGGGGGCGTGGACGGTGCGGATCGCCGCCGTCGGCCAGGTGTCGAAGCCGGTGTCGCCGAGCCGGACCAGGCGGCCGTCCGCGAAGGCGGGGGCGAGGGTGGGGGCGGTCAGGTCCAGCTGCCAGGGGTGGGCGGGCAGCAGGCGGTAGCCGGGCGGGGCGGGGGCGAGGGCGTCGAGGGCGGAGGTGTCGCCCTCCTCGGCGACGCTGTCCTCGCGCACCCCGAGGAGCACCAGCGGAAAGCGGGCGTGCGCCTCCGGAGCGTACGGCAGCCAGGCGCCGGGGGGGCCGCCGCCGCGCGCCTTGGGGGCGGGGTGGTACGGGTGGCCGGTGATCAGGGCCTGTTCGGAGCGGAGATACGGGTCCCGGGGCGCCGTCGCCCGGACGCGGGCGGCGAGCAGCGCGGCGACCGCGTCGCGGCTGTCCAGCATCTCGGCGGGCAGGTCGGGGTTGGACAGTCCGGTGTGCCGGTCGAGTTCCTCGGCGACGAGTTTGACCAGATCGTTATGGCCGAGGCGGTGCCAGCGTCCGTCCGTGTGCACCTCGGGTGCGGCGGGGCGCCGGGTGCCGCGCACCCGCAGCAGCCGTCCGCCGGGCAGCCGGAAGACCCGGCGCGGCCCGTGGCCGGGCAGTGGGTGGGCCACCTCGCGCAGCAGACAGTTGAGCAGGGGCGCGCAGGCGTAGGCGTCGGCGAGAGCGGCACCGTGGGCTGGGGCATCATCGTGCGCCACGGCGTCGTCGTCGGCGGTCGGGGGCATGAGGTCCACGCGTTCCACTCGTTCCCTGCGGTCCGTTCGGGCGGAGACGCTCAGTATCACTCGGCGTCACCCGCCGCCGTGACCACCGTATTCGTGTCACTCCCAGCTGAGGAGACCGCTCGTGCACCGTCCCCGCACCCCCGCCGAGGCCGAGGTCGCCGAGGAGCTGGCCGCGTCGCGGCCCGCTCTCGTGCCGCGCTTCACGGCCGAGCTGCCCGGCGCCCGGGCGGCCGTCCTCACCCGACTGTGGCGGGCGCTGACGTACGAGCCACTGCCCTGGGTGGAGCGGCGCGGGCCGGACCGCGCGGCGCTGCGGCTCGCCGACGGCCGGTGGCTGCGCGGGCCGGTGCCGGACCCGTACGCGACCGGCGGGTACGTCACCGCGGTGGACCTGGACGGTGTGGCGCACGACGATCCGGCGGGGCTGATGGCGGCGCTCAGGGTGCCGCACGGGGCGGCGTTCGCGCGGGAACTCGCCCACAGTGCCGCCTCGTTGGCCCTGTCGAGGGCCAACCAGGAGCCGTCCGCGCCCAAGTGGCCGGACGGGGACCGGGAGTGGGAGTGGGAGCGGCGTGTCGTCGACGGGCACCCGTTCCATCCGAACTGCCGTTCCCGGCTGGGCTTCTCGGTGGCCGAGCAGCTCGCCTACGCGCCCGAGCACGGGCCGCTGGTGGAGCTGGGGCTCCTGCCGGTGCGGGCGGAGGAGTGCCTGGTCGGGGGCGACTGGCCGGACGAGCTGCGCGACGGGGACCGGCTGCTGGTCCCGGTGCACCCCTGGCAGGCGGCGCATGTGCTGAAGCCTCCCGGCGAGGGCGGCCTCGCGGGCGTGCTCCCGGCGCGTCCGCTGATGTCGCTGCGCACCCTCGCCGTGCCCGGCGGCCCGCATGTGAAGACCGCGTTGAGCGCCCGGCTGACGTCCTCGGTGCGGGACATCTCCGTTCCGTCGGTCACCGGGGCCGGGGTGCTGTCGGCGTTCGGGCAGCGGGTGGCGGAGCGCATGGAGGGCCTGCTGCGCATCACCCAGACCCTGGGCGCGGTCACCGACGGCTCATCCGAACTCGCGGCCCTGCTGCGGGAGTCGCCGCGCGGGTTCGCGCGGGCCGGGGAGCGGGTGGTGCCGGTGGCCGCGCTGCCGACCACGGAACTGCCGTCCTCGCCCGCGTGGCTGGCGGAGTTCGCCCGGCTCGCCCTGACGGCCGGGCTGCGGCTGCTGGAGCTGGGCGTGGCGCTGGAGGCACACGGCCAGAACCTGCTGGTGGTGCTGGACGCGGAAGACGCGCCGGTGCGGCTGGTCTACCGCGACCTCGCCGACATCCGCGTCAGCCCCGCCCGCGCGGCCCGGCACGGCGTCGACGCCTCCGGTCTGCCCGGCCGGATCCGCACCGACGACGTGACCGCGCTGCGCCGCAAGCTGTTCGGTTCGCTGGTGGCGGGCGCGCTGGCCGGGACGGCGGGTTCGGCGGCGGCGCTGCGCGACGCCCTGGCCGCGGCCGTACGGCGGCTGCCGCCGGGCCCCGATCTGGCGGCGCTGTGTCAGGAGCCGCTGCCGGCCAAGGCGTTGACGCTGATGCGTCTCTCCCCGGGCATTCCGGGGGACCAGTGGACGACCCTGCCCAATCCGCTCGCCTGAACCGCCCCTCGTTTTGATGCCGGGCCCCCCGGATCAATAGGATCCGGCGATGATCACAAGAAAACGGCTGGCGGCGGGAGCCTGTGTCCTGTTCGCCGCGCTGACGGCCGGGCTCGCGCTCCCGTCCACGGCGCTCGCCGACGAGACCACGGCCGCCGCGCCCAAGGTCAACCTGCTCCTGGACGTGAGCGGTTCGATGCGGGCGCGGGACATCGACGGGCAGTCACGGATGGCGGCGGCGAAGCAGGCGTTCAACGAGGTGCTGGACGCCACGCCCGAGGAGGTGCAGCTCGGCATCCGCACGCTGGGCGCCGACTATCCCGGCGACGACCGCAAGAAGGGATGCGAGGACACCGCGCAGCTCTACCCGGTCGGCCCGCTGGACCGCACCGAGGCGAAGGCGGCGGTGGCCACGCTGGCACCGACCGGCTGGACGCCGATCGGCCCGGCGCTGCTGGCCGCCGCCGACGACCTCGACGGCGGCACCGGTTCCAAGCGGATCGTGCTGATCAGCGACGGTGAGGACACCTGCGCCCCGCTCGACCCCTGTGAGGTGGCGCGGGAGATAGCCGCCAAGGGCATCGGCCTGACCATCGACACCCTCGGCCTGGTGCCCAACACCAAGATGCGCCGGCAGCTCAGCTGTATCGCCGAGGCGACCGGCGGCACCTACACCTCGGTCGAGCACGCCGACGAACTCTCGGACCGCGTGGGCCAGTTGGTGGACCGCGCCGCCGACCCCGTCGTGGTGCCGCAGCCCGCCGAGGGCGCCGACGCGTGCGCGCAGGCGCCGACGCTTCAGTCCGGTCTGTGGACGGACCGGGCCGAGTTCGGGCAGCAGCGCTGGTACCGGGTGGACGTGGAGCCGGGCCAGGAGCTGCGGGCCGCGGTGAGCGTGTCCGCCGACCGTGCGGTGAACCCGTCGTACGGCGTGCTGCTGCGGGCGGTCACGGTGCACGGCCGGGAGATCGTGCGCGGCGAGGCGGCGGGCGACGGCCGCACCGACGTGATCTCCACGGGCCTGCGCTACCCCAAGCGGGAGAGCGACGACGAGGAGTCGGCGGCGGAGACGGTGTGCCTCCAGGTCACCCACTCCTACTCGGGCGCCGACGGGGTCAAGACCACGCCGGGTCTGCCCGTCGAGCTGACCGTCGACGTGGTGGACGGCCCGGGTGGCTCCAGCGACGTGGCCTCCTTCGGCCTCGGGCGCGGCTGGTGGCTGCTGGGCGCGCTGATCCTTACCGGTTTCGTGGCCGGTCTGCTGTGGGGCTGGGTGTCCCGCTGGCGGGTCGCGGTGTGGAGGACCAACTGATGCGTATCACAAGGATGCTGGGCGCGGCCCTGCTGGCCCTCGGACTGGCCGCCGGACCGGCCGCCGCCGACTCCGCCTCGCCGAGCCCCTCGGACGACGACGGCGCCCCCACCGAGGCGGGCACCTCGTTCCGTACGGCGACGGAGATCGACCAGGACCAGACGGCCACGGCGAACGGCTCCGCGGGCGACTACCTGTACTGGTCCTTCCCGGCCGACACCGGCCAGCGCCCCACCGTGCGCGCCACGGTGAAGCTGCCCGAGACGCACGCCGCCGAGACCTGGCAGCTGGACGTGTACGACGGTCTGCGGCGCCGCCAGTCGTGCCAGTACGGGGCGCAGAGGCGCACCGCCGCGGCGGACGCGGCCTCCGTCGACCTGGCCTGCACCCTGCGTACGGTGCGGGCCTGGGCGGAGCCGTGGGCGAACGACCCGCTGCCCGGCACGTACTACGTCCGGCTCACCGCGACCGGCCTGAGGACCGGCGACCTCGGGCTGCCCGTGGGCGCCGAGATCCGGGTCGAGTCCAAGGACGTCGGCGGCTCGGCGGCGGTGGACGGTTCGCTGGGCGAGCCGCTGGTGCCGGGCATCGCGGTGACCTCGGCGCGGGAGGACGAGGACGACTCCCCGGCGGCCGTGCTGTCGGCCATCGACCCGGACGACGGCTGGGCCTCCGGCTGGTGGTCCGACCGCTGGGTGTGGACCGGGGTGGGCGGCGCGCTGGCGGCGCTCGCGGGTGTCGCCGGATACCGCCTGACGCGGGGTCCGGGGCGGCCGTCCCGGGTGCCACCGGGCGTGTGACATGACCTCAGGGGGCCCGCCGGGTGCGGGCCCCCTGCCGTTTCAGCCCTCCCGCAGCGCCTTGGCGAGGGTCCCGTCGCCCTGGACGCCGATACGGCCGTCCCGCACCCCCTCCCCCACGGTCAGCTCGCCGCGCGCGACCGCCGTGCATGTGCCGGTGTCCAGCACCAGCCGGGCGTCGGGTTCGGCGGGGGCGGGCCCGTCGCCGTAGAGGGGCCGCCCGTCGTCCGGGGCGCCCGTGTGCAGGTGGAAGACGCCTTCCTCCAGCCGTACTTCGACGAGCCCGTCGCCCTCCAGGCCGCGCAGCAGCGGCAGCGCGAACCAGTGTGCGCGCACGGCGTCCGTGGGCCGCCGCTCCCCCAGTTCGGGCTCCCCCCACTCCCCCAGCGCTTGCAGGACGGGCAGCAGGTCCCGGCCGCGCGGGGTGAGTTCGTAGACGTAGGCCGCCGCGGGCGGCGGCAGCCGTCGGCGTTCGGCCAGCCCGTCGCGCTCCATGTCCTTCAGCCGGGACGCCAGGACGTCGGTGCTGACGCCCGGCAGGTCCGCGTGCAGATCGGTGTAGCGGCGCGGCCCGGCGAGGAGTTCACGGACGATCAGCAGGGTCCAGCGGTCTCCCACGGCGTCGAGCGCGCGGGCGGTGGAGCAGTACTGGTCGTAGCTTCGACGAGGTGACATGCGACGCAGTCTAGACATGTCGTTGGACTTTCCAAGCTGGCACTTGGTAAAACCAAGCAACACCACGAACCGGAGGGGCGAGCGCGCATGGAGTTCCGGCAGTCGAGCAAGCTGAGCGAGGTCTGCTACGAGATCCGCGGCCCGGTGATCGAGCACGCCAACGCGCTGGAGGAGGCGGGCCACAGCGTGCTCCGCCTGAACACCGGCAACCCGGCCCTGTTCGGCTTCGAGGCGCCGGAGGAGATCCTCCAGGACATGATCCGGATGCTCCCCCGGGCACACGGCTACACCGACTCCCGCGGCGTCCTCTCCGCCCGCCGCGCCGTCGCCCAGCGCTACCAGACCCTCGGCCTCGAGGTGGACGTCGACGACGTGTTCCTCGGCAACGGCGTCTCGGAGCTGGTGTCGATGGCCGTACAGGCGCTGCTCGAGGACGGCGACGAGATCCTGATCCCCGCCCCCGACTTCCCCCTCTGGACGGCGGTGACCACCCTCGCGGGCGGCAGGGCGGTGCACTACCTCTGCGACGAACAGGCCGAGTGGTACCCGGACCTGGCCGACATGGAATCGAAGATCACCGACCGCACCAAGGCCGTGGTCATCATCAACCCCAACAACCCCACGGGCGCGGTCTACCCCAAGGAGATCGTCGAGGGCATCCTCGACCTGGCCCGCAGGCACGGCCTGATGGTCTTCGCCGACGAGATCTACGACCAGATCCTCTACGACGACGCGGTCCACCACTGCGCCGCCGCCCTCGCCCCCGACCTGGTCGTCCTCACCTTCTGCGGCCTGTCCAAGACCTACCGGGTGGCGGGCTTCCGCTCCGGCTGGCTGGTGGTGACCGGCCCCCGGCAGCACGCGCGGAACTACCTGGAGGGCCTGACCATGCTGGCCTCCATGCGCCTGTGCGCCAACGCGCCCGCCCAGTACGCCATCCAGGCCGCGCTCGGCGGCCGTCAGTCCATCCGGGAACTGACCGCGCCCGGCGGACGGCTGCGCGAGCAGCGCGACGTGGCCTTCGAGAAGCTCAACGAGATCCCCGGCGTCTCCTGCGTGAAACCCAAGGGCGCCCTGTACGCCTTCCCGCGCCTCGACCCCAAGGTCCACCGGATCCACGACGACGAGAGGTTCGTCCTCGACCTGCTGCTCCGCGAGAAGATCCAGGTCGTCCAGGGCACCGGCTTCAACTGGCCCACCCCCGACCACTTCCGCATCCTCACCCTCCCGCACGCCGACGACCTGGAGGCGGCGATCGGCAGGATCGGCAGGTTCCTGAGCGGGTACCGCCAGTGACCGAGGCTTAGCCTGTGCCTCATGGCTGATCTCTTTCTGGTCCGGCACGGTGAGACCGAGTGGTCCCGTTCCGGGCGGCACACCGGGCTGACGGACGTACCCCTGACCGAGCAGGGCCGCCAGGAGGCGCGGCGGCTGGTGCCGATGATCCGCTCGCACCGGATCGGCGCCGCCTTCGTGAGCCCCTCGCAGCGGGCCCGGGAGACCGCCGAGCTGATCGGACTGACCGACGTGCGCGTCGACGCGGACCTGCACGAGTGGGACTACGGCGCCTACGAGGGCGTCACCACCGTCGAGATCCACCGTGAGCGGCCGGGCTGGTTCCTGTTCACGGACGGCGTCGAGGCCGGTCCGCCGGACCACCCCGGGGAGAGCCCCAAGGAGGTCGGGGAACGGGCCGACCGGGTGCTCGCCAAGGTCGACGCGGCGCTCGCCAACACCGAGGGGTGCGTGGTGCTGGTGGCGCACGGACACTTCCTGCGGGTGCTCACCGCCCGGCGGCTGGGCCTGCCGCCCGCCGACGGGGCGCTGTTCCAGCTGGCGACCGGGACGGTGTGCCGACTGAGCACCGAGCACGGGCGGCCGGTGATCGCCGCCTGGAATGTCAGACCCGGGTCGTAGCCTTCGAGTCAGTGGAGGACCACCACGCCCGGAGGGAGCGCGCCGTGACCCGACCGCCGACCGCCGCCCAGCGGCGTGTGATCGAGAGCGCCGACCCCGTCACCGGGCGCCTGCGGGTCGGTACGGAGGCGCAGCTCGCGGCGCTGGTCAAGCGCGGGCTCGCCTTCCGGCACCCCCGGCCGCCGCACGACCACTTCCTGACCCCGGCCGGGCACCGGACGCGGGAGGCGGTCACCGCGCCCGCGGAGCCCGCCGCCCCCGACGACACCGGGGTGTTCGCCGCGCGGGTCGGCGGTGAGGAGCAGCCGCCGGAGGCGTCGCCGGCCCGGGTGCGCCAGGTGCACAGCGCCTGGCAGGGCCTCGTCGAGCTGCGCCGGATGACCAACCCGGACGGGGCGACGGACCGGCCCTGCGGCTGGGAGCGCGGCCATCTGGTGCGGGCCGCCGCGCTCGCCCTGGAGGCCGCCGGACACCACCCGGCCGGGCCGGACGGCGACGGCTACCGGGTGCGGGCGACCCCACAGCCCGAGGCCGTCGCCGTGTACGCGCCGGACGCCGAGGCGCTGCGCGGCTGCGCGGCCACCCTGGAGAAGGCTGGCTGGCAGACCGGCGAGCACACCGAGCCCCGTACCCGCGCCCACTATGTGCTGGCCTCGCCGCGCAGGGCGTGAGGGGCGTGCCAGGATCGGTGCAGAGACCATCGAGGGCGAGAACGCACGAAGGGGAAGTCGTGAGCGAGCCGTTTTCCGTACCGGTCACCGTCCGCGGGTACGAGACCGACGTCCAGGGCCACCTCAACCAGGCCGTGTACCTCAACTACGCCGAACACGCCCGCTGGGCGCTGCTCCAGGCCGCCGGGATCAGCCAGACCGGCCTGATCGGCAGGGGCGTGGGACCGGTCGCCCTGGAGACCACCATCCGCTACAAGCGGGAACTGCTCGCCGGTGACGAGGTGTCGGTGACCTGCGTGTTCGAGTGGGGTGGCGGCAAGACGTTCCGCATCGGGCAGACCATCGTCAAGGCGGACGGCACGGTGGCGGCCGAGGTGAGCGCCGTGGGCGGACTGCTGGACCTCAAGGCCCGCAAGCTGGTGGCGAATCCGCAGGACTACTTCAAGGAACTGGCGACGGACCCGGCCGTGTTCGGACTCTGACCGCCTGCCGCGCGAGCCGCCCGGCACCGGACGGCCCTCGCGGGCAGCCTCTCAACTTGCCTCAGCCGGAGCTGAGTTCATCGTCACAGACCGGCAAGCCCCGGGCCCCCTGGATGTCACGGCGCCGGTCGAGACTCCCTGGTGAGCGGTGCGGCGATCCAACGGGGGCTCGCATGGGCGACTACACGCCGGAGATCGACGACCTCGTGTTCGACGAGGCGACCCACAGGGTGGGCCGTGTCGTCGACCGCGTCGGCCCCTACTGGCAGCTCAGGCCGCCCGGCGGCGGCCGGGAGTGGGACGCCCACGGCCCCCTGCGCCCGGCCACCCTCGCGGAACGTCTGTCGTCCGAGGTGGCCCTGGTCAACGCCCGCAGCCGACGCGGTCCGGCCTGAGCGCGCGGAGTCGGTCTGTCAGGGCCTGGCCGGGGTCGCACCGCTGATCTCCTCGCCCGCCTCCATCGGGTGGGTGACGTCGCGGGCATCGCGGGCGTCCCGGTCGCGGCCCAGGTGGTTGAAGACCAGGTTGAGCAGGACCGCGGCGACGCAGCCGGTGGAGATGCCGGAGTCCAGGACGATCCTCGCGGTCTCCGGGAAGGCGTGGTAGAACTCCGGCGCGGTGATCGGGATGATGCCGACGGCCAGCGACACGGCGACGATCAGGACGTTGTTGTCCTTGTCGAGGCCCGCCCGGACCAGGGTCTGGATGCCGCTGGCAGCGACCGACCCGAACAGGACGACGCCCGCGCCGCCGAGCACCGGACGGGGTACGACGGCGATGAGCGAGGCGGCCACCGGGCACAGGCCCATCAGGACCAGGAAGCCGCCGCCCACGGCGACGACGTACCGGCTGCGGATCCTCGTCATCGCGACCAGGCCGATGTTCTGGGCGAAGGCGCTGCACATGAAGCCGTTGAACAGCGGGCTGACGGCCGAGCCGAGGGTGTCGGCGCGCAGGCCCGCGGCGATGGTCTTCTCGTCCGCCGGGCGGTCGACGATCTCGCCCAACGCCAGCATGTCGGCGGTGGACTCGGTCATCGAGACGACCATCACCACGCACATCGAGATGATCGCCGCGGTCTGGAACTGCGGGGCGCCGAAGTGGAAGGGCGTCGGGAAGCCGACGACGTCCGCGTCCGCCACCGGGGAGAAGTCGGTGACGCCGAGCGGGACGGCGATGACCGTGCCGACGACCAGGCCCAGCAGGACGGCGATCTGCTTGACGAAGCCGCGGGTGAAGCGGCGCAACAGCAGGACGATCACGAGGGTGGCGCCCGCGAGGCCCAGGTTGGTCGCCGAGCCGTAGTCGTCCGCCGTGGGGCTCGCGCCCTGGGCCCAGCCGAAGGCGACCGGCAGCAGGGAGATGCCGATGAGGGTGATGACCGTACCGGTGACGACGGGCGGGAAGAAGCGGATCGCCTTGCTGAAGAAGGGGGCGGCGACGAAGCCCAGCAGGCCCGCGACGATGACCGCGCCGAAGATGACGGGCAGCGCGTCGTCCTTGTCGCCGGTGGCGGCGACGATGGCGAGCATGGGCGCGACCCCGGCGAAGGTGACGCCGTTGACGAAGGGCAGCCGGGCGCCGATGTTCCAGATGCCGAGGGTCTGGAGGAAGGTGGCGAGGCCCGCGGTGAACAGGCAGGCGCCGGTGAGGAAGGTCAGATCGGTGGCGGTCAGACCGATGGCCGCGCCGACGATCAGGGGCGGGGCGACGACTCCGGCGTACATGGCGGCGACGTGTTGCAGGCCGGTGGTCGCCATCTTGAGGGCGGGGAGTTTCTCGTCGACGGGGTGGGCGGACACGGGCGGCTCCTCCGGTCGGTTGACGGCACGTCGGCTCTGACGTGGGTTTCAAGGAGGTGGTGCGCGGTCGTGCGGGACCGTGGAGAGGGGACGGGGTGGCCGTTCCGGGGCGCACATGTCCATGCACGCCCCGGAGACGGCCGCCATGGACCCCGCTCGGGTCCACGGCCACCGGCCGGGAGCCGTCCCTCCCGGCCGGAGATCTTCGACTGGTCAGCCCTGTGCGGCGATCCGCGCCAGCCGCCGCGCCTCGGCCCGCGTGGAGCGGGCGATCTCGTCCTCGTCGACGGTGAGCAGCCGTCCGTCCTGGACGATCTGCTCACCGTTCACGAAGGAGGCGGTGACCGGGGCGGCGGCGCCGAAGACCAGCGCGGTGACCGGGTCGGCGATGGAGGCGTGGGCGAGGGTGTCCAGCTTCCACAGCACCAGGTCGGCCAGCTTGCCGGGTTCCAGCGAGCCGGTCTCGGCGGCCCGGCCGAGGACCTGGGCACCGCCGTAGGTGCCCAGGCGCAGCGCCTGACGGGCGTTCAGGGCGGCCTCGCGGTGGGCGCCCAGGCGGTTGATGAGCAGGGCGTTGCGCAGTTCGGTGTGGAGTTCGCCGGACTCGTTGGACGCGGTGCCGTCGACGCCGAGGCCGACGGGGACACCGGCCGCCAGCATGTCGGGGACGCGGGCGATGCCCGCCGCGAGCCGGGCGTTGGACGACGGACAGTGGGCGACACCGGTCTTCGTGCGGGCGAAGGCGGCGATGTCGGAGTCGTTCATATGGACGCAGTGCGCCATCCACACGTCCTCGCCGAGCCAGCCGGTGGACTCGAAGTAGTCGGTCGGGCCCATGCCGAACAGCTCGTGGCAGAACTTCTCCTCCTCGACGGTCTCACTGCCGTGGGTGTGCAGTCGTACGCCGAGACGGCGGGCCAGCGCGGCGCCCTCGCGCATGAGTTCGGTGGAGACGGAGAACGGGGAGCAGGGCGCCACGGCGATCCGGGTCATGGCGCCGAAGGAGAAGTCGTGGTGCCGGTTGACGGTCTCCTCGGTGGCGGCGAGGGCGCCTTCCAGGGTCTCGACGGCGAAGTCCGGGGGCAGGCCGCCGTCCTTCTCGCCGCGGTCCATGGAACCGCGGGCGAGGGTGAAGCGTACGCCCGTCTCGCGGGCGGCGCGGATGACGGCGCCGGACAGGTCGCCTGAGCCGCGCGGGTAGACGTAGTGGTGGTCCATGGCGGTGGTGACACCGCCGCGGGCCATCATGGCGAGGGAGCCGCGCGCCGCGGCGTACACCATCGGCTCGTCGATGCGCGCCCAGGTCGGGTAGAGGGCGACGAGCCAGTCGAAGAGGTTGTGGTCGGTGGCCAGGCCCCGGGTGATCCACTGGTAGAAGTGGTGGTGGGTGTTGACCAGGCCGGGGGTCACGAGGTGGCCGGTGGCGTCGATACGGCGTCCGACGTCCGCCAGGCCCTCGGGGGCCCGGCCCGCGCCGACCGCCTCGATGCGGTTGCCCGCGACGACCAGGTACCCGTCGGTGTACTCGGTGTCGTCCGCGTCGACGGTCGCGATCGCGCAGTTCTCGATGACGGTGCGCCGGTCTGCTGCCATGGTTCGTCCTTTGCGCTGGGATGGAGGGGGCACGGCAGGACCCTGGGAGGTTTGAGTGCCGTGGCCGGGGGGCGGGTTCCCCGGCCACGGGTGCCGAAAGGGAGGTGCGGGGCGGGTGGGTCAGAGGTTGGTGAGGTCCGCCGGTATGCGCGCCTCGCAGCCGTCCCGCAGGACGGTGCCCTCGATCAGGCCGTAGGGCCGGTCGGCGGCGTAGTACACAGCACCGTCGGCGGTGTCGTTCTTCAGCCCGAACGGCTCCAGGTCCACGAGGAAGTGGTGCTTGTTCGGGAGGGAGAAGCGGACCTCGTCGATCTCCTCGCGGTGGTCGATGATCCGGGTGCCCATCTGGTACAGCGTCTGCTGGAGGGAGAGCGAGTACGTCTCGGCGAAGGCGTGCAGCAGGTGCCGCTTGGTCTGCTCGTAGGAGGTGTCCCAGTCCGGCATGTCCTGGGCGTCGCCGGTCCAGTTGTACCGCCAGCGGGCGGAGACCTCGGTGGCCAGGATGCGGTCGTACGCCTCCTTCAGGGTCGTGTACTCGTCCTTGACGTAGCCCCAGAACTCGGAGTCGGTGGAGTTCATGACGACCAGGTCCTTCAGCCCGGACACCACCTCCCAGGACGACCCGTCGTAGGTGATCTGCGTCAGCCGGGTCTCCTGGCCCTTGCGGACGAAGGAGTGCTCGCCCTCGGAGCCGGGGGCCTCGATCCGCTCCCAGGCGTACTCCTCGATCCGGATGCGGGCGCGGTGGATGGGTTCCTGGCTGGTGACGAAGTGCCGGGCGAGGTGGATGCCGAACTGCTCGGCGGAGTCGACGCCGTGCTCCCTGGCGAACGCGTACACCGTGTTCTTGGTGGTGTCGGTCGGCAGGACGTTGGTGTTGGAGCCGGAGTAGTGGACGTCGTCCATGTCGCCGCTCAGCGACACCGACACGTTCAGGTCCTTGATGTGGTGGGTGGCGCCGTCCCGCGTGATCTTCACGACGCGGTTCTCCGCCTTGCCGTACTGGTTCTGGCCGAGAATCGTGGGCATAGAGCTAGCTCCCTCGGTAAACGGAGTAGCCGAACGGGTTGAGCAGCAGCGGTACGTGGTAGTGCTCGCCGGGCACGACGGCGAAGGTGATCGCCACCTCCGGGAAGAACACCGCGGGACCGCTGTCCCGATTCGCGGGGGCGTCCTGCTGCGCATCGGCTTGCTTCTTCTGCATGTGCTCGAAGTACGGCTCCACGGCGAAGTCGAGCCGTACGTGGGTGGTGCCCTCCGGCAGCGCCGGGAGGTCCTTGCACCGGCCGTCCGCGTCGGTCGCGGAGCCGCCGAGCGCCCGCCAGCCGGCGTCACGTCCGGCGCGGGCCGCGAGGTGCACGGCGACGCCCTCGGCGGGGCGGCCGACACTGGTGTCCAGGATGTGGGTGGAGACGGAGGCGGTGGTGCTGGTGCTCATGGGGTGGTCAGTCCTCTGCGACGGGTTCGACGAGCCGGGCCAGACGGATGCGGTTGATCTTCCCCAGTTCGGTGCGGACGATCTCCCGCTCCACCTCCGGCGGGTTGCCGATCCGCTCCCGGAGCGCGTCGCGCATCTCCTCGCCGGAGCGGCCGGTGGCACAGATCAGGAAGACATGGCCGAACTTCTCCTGGTACGCCAGGTTCAGCTCCAGCATCTCGGCCTTCAGCGCGTCGGAGGCGTCCGCCATGCCGCGCTGTTCTCGGGCGGAGGTGGGGTCGCCGGGCTCGGGGCGGCCGATCGGGGGGTGTCCGGCCGTGGCCTCGTCGAGGTCGGCGGGGGTGAGCCCGGCCATGGCGGCGTCGCTGGCGGCGTACAGGTCCTCGGGGGTGGGGTACGGGCGGGCGGCCACCAGCCGCCGCGCCCAGGCGCCGGAGGCGCACGCGTCGAGAAGTGCGGCGAGGGCGGTGTGTTCCTCGTCGGCGTTGAAGCGGGCCAGGCCCGGCGGCGTGGGAGTGGACGTCACGGGAGCCTCCGTGGCCTTGTGTCGAACGGGCTGCGGACAGCTAACGCGCTCCGCCGAACGCCGTCAACACTTTGTTGAAAATTTCGGGTTACGGAACCCGACGGCTCCCCCCGGACCCCCTCAAGCCCCCTTCTCCCGGTTGAGGTAGTTGTAGACCGTGAAGCGGCTGACCCCCAGCGCACCGGCCACGGTCTCCACACCGTGCCGCACGGAGAAGGCGCCGCGCGCCTCCAGCACCCGTACGACCTCCTGCTTCGCCTTGCGGTCCAGCTCGGCGAGCGGCTTGCCCTTCTTGCGCTCCATGGCGGCCAGGATGTGGTCCAGGGAGTCCGCGAGCTGCGGCAGCCGCACCGCGACGACGTCGGCGCCCTCCCAGGCGAGGACGACATCGTCGGGACCGGCCTCGTCGGGCGGGAGCATCTCCCCGCCCATGGCGTCGACCAGCGGCTTCACGGCCGTGATGAAGGGCTCGTCACCGGTCACCGGTCGCCCTCCTCGACCACGTTGACCTGGAGCGAGACCCGGGTGGCGCCCGCCTCCAGCGTCCTGCGCAGCAGCGCGTCCAGCGCGGCGAGCACCGCGTCCGCCCGCCCCTCCGCGGTGTTGCCGAACGGCCCGACGTCCACCGCGTCCAGCTCGGCGGCCTCGACGACCTCACGGGCGACCAGCGCGTGCGCGGGGGCCTCGTCGAGGTCGAAGGGCTCGGTCGTGAATTCCACTCTCAGTCGCACGCGCTCAACCTAACGCGCGGTGAGGCGTTCCGCCGAGCCCTCTTGACAAGGTCCGCAGCTCGGCGGCAGTCTTCCAGTAAGCAGAAAGCAACTTCCATATTGCGGAAGTACATACAGGAAGGGAGCGCCGCGACATGGGATTCGCAGAGCAGCGCTTCAACGTCAACCTGTCGATCCTCTTCACGGAACTCCCGCTCCTTCAGCGCCCCGCGGCAGCCGCCGCGGCCGGTTTCACCGCGGTCGAGCTGTGGTGGCCCTGGGTCGACTCCCCCACCCCCGAGCAGGCCGAACTCGACGCGCTGAAGCGGGCGATCGAGGAGGCCGGGGTCCGGCTCAACGGTCTGAACTTCTACGCCGGACAGCTGCCGGGCCCGGACCGGGGCGCCCTGTCGGTCCCGGGCGAGGAGTCGGAGCGGTTCCGCGCCAACATCGACGTCGCCGCCGAGTTCGCCGGGTCGCTCGGCTGTACGGCGCTCAACGCGCTCTACGGCAACCGCGTCGAGGGCGTCGACCCGGCCGAGCAGGACGCGCTGGCACTGGAGAACCTCGTCCTGGCCGCGCGGGCCGCCGACCGGATCGGCGCGGTCTTGCTGATCGAGGCGCTGAACGCGCCCGAGTCGCCGCGCTACCCGCTGGTGTCGGCCCCGGCCGCCGTGGGGATCGTCGACAAGGTCAACGAGGCCACCGGCCTGGGCAACGCCCGCTTCCTGATGGACCTGTACCACCTGGCCAAGAACGGCGAGGACCTGCCGCAGGTGATCGCCGACTACGCGGAGAAGACCGGGCACGTCCAGATCGCCGACAGCCCGGGCCGCGGCGCCCCCGGCACGGGTTCGCTCCCGCTGGAGGAGCTGCTCGACCAGCTGGCGAAGGCCGGTTACGACGGCTGGGTCGGCCTGGAGTACAAGCCGGGTGACCGGCCGAGCGCCGAGACCTTCGACTGGCTGTCCCGCTGACCCCGTCACCCGAGAGGCACCCTCATGAGCAACACACTGCCCAAGATCGCCTGGATAGGCCTCGGCATCATGGGCTCCCCCATGTCGGAGAACCTGATCAAGGCGGGCTACGACGTCACCGGGTACACCCTGGAGCGGGAGAAGCTGGACCGGCTCACCGCCGCGGGGGGCACCGCCGCCGCCTCCGTCGCCGAGGCCGTGCGCGGGGCCGACGTCATCATCACGATGGTGCCCGCCTCCCCGCAGGTCGAGGCGATCGCCTACGGCCCCGACGGCATCCTGGACAACGCCCGCTCCGGCGCCCTGCTGATCGACATGTCCTCGATCACCCCGCAGACCTCCGTCGACCTGGCGAGGGCGGCGCGGGACAAGGGCGTACGGGTGCTGGACGCCCCGGTGTCCGGCGGTGAGGCCGGTGCCGTGGAGGCCGTGCTGTCCATCATGGTCGGCGGCGAGCAGGCCGACTTCGACGAGGCCCGCCCGGTCTTCGAGGCGCTGGGCAGGACCATCGTGCTGTGCGGTCCGCACGGCTCGGGCCAGACGGTGAAGGCGGCCAACCAGCTGATCGTCGCCGTCAACATCCAGGCCTGCGCTGAGGCCGTGGTCTTCCTGGAGAAGTCGGGCGTGGACCTGGGGGCCGCGCTGGACGTGCTGAACGGCGGCCTCGCGGGCTCGACCGTCCTCACCCGCAAGAAGGACAACTTCCTGAACCGGGACTTCCGGCCGGGCTTCCGCATCGACCTGCACCACAAGGACATGGGCATCGTCACCGACGCCGCCCGCACCGTCGGCGCGGCCCTGCCCGTCGGCGCCGTGGTCGCCCAGCTGGTCGCCTCCCTGCGCGCGCAGGGCGACGGCGGACTGGACCACTCCGCGCTGCTGCGCGCGGTCGAGCGCCTGTCCGGCGCCCGGCTCTGAGACCTCCGGGCGGCGCCCGTTCGCCGACACTGTCCTGTCGCGCCCAGGCGGACGGACGCCGCCCGGAACCCGACTCCCTTCCCGCGTCCCGCCCGCCTGGCGGTCCGCACGCGGGAAGGGTGACGACCGCGGCGGTGTGCGAGCCAGTGCGGTGGTGAAGGAACCGGGCCCCCTTCTCGACCTGAGGGAAGGGCGCTTCGGCGCCGTCGCCTCCGCCGCGGTCCCGGCACGTTCCCGGCCTCCTCCCTCGCCCGGGGTGCGAAAGCGCCCCGGGCGCAGGAGTCTGAAGGCATGGCACACCCGACACAGCATCCGCACATCGTGGTCCACTCCCCGGCCCTGGACGGCTCCCGTCGGGTCACGGAGGGCGACGAGACGCTGGGCATCGCCACGCACATCGACGACGTGAGCGAGATCCTGCGGCTGGCCGATCTGTACGTGACCGATGTCGAGGGGACGGACCTCATCGAGTGGCAGGGCGGCGGCCCGGACGACTGGCCGGGGCTGTCGGAGCACCACGACGCGTGAACCCCGTCTACGGCACGGGGCGTACACCGGCTACGGCACCCTCAAATCAACCTCTGAACCCGCGCCCAAAGGGCTTCAACAGCCCCGGGGAGCGGGCATTCTGCCGTCACACGGGGCCCGCCGGCACGGGGGCGGCGGGCCCCGTGCACGGGGGCGAGGTGATGGTGGTGTACGGAGGCGACGGGGACAACGCGAGCCGGCCGGTCCGTCTGGAGCGGCTGGATCCACAGGAGATCGCGCTGCTGCGGGGTGGTCCCCGCGCGGCCGTCACCGTGGCGGTGCTGGCGCTGCATCTGCGCGGCGCGGTGCTGCCCGGCCGGCCGGGAGCGCCGGGCGCCGGTCCGCTGGACGCGGACACCACGGGCAGCCCGCTGGAGTTCGCCGTGTGCAAGGCCCTGGACGGGACCAGCGGACCGCGCGAACTGGCGCGGGACCCCGGCGTACGGCTGGCGGTGGCCCGGATGCGGATCCCGCTCGCGGAGGCAGGGCTGCTGCGCTATCCGCTGCTCGGCCCCACCCGCGCCACCCGGCGCGGGGTGCGGGCGCTGCGCCGACGGCATCCGCTGCCCGAGACCCGGCGCGGCCTCACCGACGACGCCAGGCTGCTCGCCGTCGCCCTGCACGGCGAGGCGGCCCTGCGGGTGGTGGCGCCGCGCTTCGCGCTGCGGGCGGGTCTGGCCGCCCGGGCCGAGGTGGCGGACGGCGGGCTGCTGCGGCACTCCTCGCGGAACGGCTTCGCCGGCTTCGGGGACGGCGGCGGGGACTGACCGGTGGAGCGCACGCCGAAGGGGCGGCCCCGTGGTGGGGCCGCCCCTGGCGCCGGCCGGGTCAGACCCTCAGGGGCCTGATCGCCGTCGGCGCGTGGCCGGGTTCGGTCGCGATCTCCTCGAACTCCACGACGTTGCCGATGTCGTTGGTGGTCGACATGGAGATGTTGGTGACGCGCTCCAGGATCGCCTCCACGACGACCGGCACCCGGTACTCGGCGGCGAGCTTCCTGGCCTGTTCGAAGGCGGCGCCCAGCTCGGCGGGGTCGGTCACCCGGATCGCCTTGCAGCCCAGGCCCTCGGCGACCTTGACGTGGTCGACGCCGTAGCCGCCCAGCTCGGGCGAGTTGACGTTCTCAAACTCCAGGTTGACCTGGAAGTCGATGTCGAACGCCCGCTGTGCCTGCCGGATCAGGCCCAGGTAGGAGTTGTTCACCAGGACGTGGACGTAGGGGATGCGGTGCTGGGCGCCGACGGCCAGTTCCTCGATCAGGAACTGGAAGTCGTAGTCCCCGGAGAGGGCGACGACCAGGGCGTCCGGGTCGGCCTTGGCGACGCCGAGGGCGGCGGGGAGGGTCCAGCCGAGGGGGCCCGCCTGGCCGCAGTTGATCCAGTGCCGCGGCTTGTAGACGTGCAGCATCTGGGCGCCCGCGATCTGGGAGAGGCCGATCGTGGAGACGTACCGGGTCTCCGGGCCGAAGGCCTTGTTCATCTCCTCGTAGACGCGCTGCGGTTTGATCGGGATGTCGTCGAAGTGGGTACGGCGCTGGAGGCGGGCCCGCCTGTCCTGGGCGGCGGCGGCCCAGGCGGAGCGGTCGGGGAGCGCGCCGGACGCCTTGAGTTCGCGGGCGGCCTCGACGAAGAGTCGCAGGGCGGCCCCGGCGTCGGAGGCGATGCCGTAGTCGGGGGCGAAGATCCTGCCGATCTGGGTGGGTTCGATGTCGACGTGCACGAACGTCCGCCCGGCGGTGTAGACGTCGAGCCTGCCAGTGTGGCGGTTGGCCCAGCGGTTGCCGATGCCGAGGACGAAGTCGGACTCCAGGAAGGTCGCGTTGCCGTGCCGGTGGGAGGTCTGGAGGCCGACCATGCCCGCGTTCAGCTCGTGGTCGTCGGGCAGGACGCCCCAGCCCATCAGGGTCGGCACGACCGGGGTGCCGGTCAGTTCGGCGAACTCGACCAGCAGGTCGGCGGCGTCGGCGTTGATGACACCGCCGCCCGCGACGATCAGCGGGCGCTCGGCGGCGTTCAGCATGCCGAGCGCCTTGTCGATCTGGGCGCGGGTCGCGGCGGGCTTGTAGACCGGCAGCGGCGCGTAGGTCTCCGGGTCGAACTCGATCTCGGTGAGCTGGACGTCGACCGGCAGGTCGATCAGGACCGGACCGGGGCGCCCGGAGCGCATCAGGTGGAAGGCCTGCTGGAAGACCCCGGGTACCTGGGCGGCCTCCAGGACGGTGACCGCCATCTTGGTCACCGGGGCCGCGATGGAGGCGATGTCGACGGCCTGGAAGTCCTCCTTGTGGATCGCGGAGGTGGGGGCCTGGCCGGTGATGCACAGGATCGGGATGGAGTCGCCGATGGCCGAGTAGAGGCCCGTGATCATGTCGGTCCCGGCCGGTCCCGAGGTGCCGACACAGACGCCGATGTTGCCGGGGCGGGTGCGGGTGTAGCCCTCGGCCATGTGCGAGGCGCCCTCGACATGGCGGGCGAGGGTATGGGTGATCCCGCCGGAGGCCTTCAGCGCCGCGTAGAACGGGTTGATCGCCGCGCCCGGCACCCCGAACGCGTCGCTGACGCCCTCGCGCTTGAGGATCTCGACTGCCGCGCGGGCAGCGGTCATACGAGCCATTGAGTACTCCTGCTTCGGCTGTCGGTTCGCACTCCCGTCGCGCCCCGCGGTGAGCACTTCCGTAGCAATTCCGTATAGCGAAATTTCTTTTCTACGATCTGGAAGTAATGTAGGTCGGTGCGCGGACACCGTCAAGACGCGCGGCCGGACACGGGACGGCGCCGGTCCCCCGAGGGGAACCGGCGCCGGTGGAGCGGACCGTGCTTCGGCTACGGGTTGACGCAGCCGATCGAGCCGACCGGGAAGTTGTTGCCGGTCGAGGTGGCGGTGAAGCCGAACGTGACACTGCCGTCGGCGGCGATGGTCCGGTTGTGGTCGGCGTTGCTGACCTTGACCGTGCCGTCGCTGCCCGTACTGAGCACGCCGTTCCACACACTGCTGATCCGGGTGCCGTCACCCGGCTTCCACTGCACGGCCCAGCCGTTCTTCGCCGTGGTGCCGTGGTTCATCACCTGGACGGAACCCTGGAAGCCGCCGCCCCAGGCGTTGGTCACCTCGTAGACGGCCATGCAGCCGGTGTGCGGGTCGGTCGGGTCCGGCGTCGGGTCGGTCGGGTCCGGGGTCGGGTCGCCGCCGCCCGGGTTGTTGATGCCGGTCACCTCGCCGTTGCCACCGTCGAAGACGATGTCGGAGCAGGAGAAGAAGTTCTCGTTGCTGTCCGAACGCACCCACTGGATGAACAGGACCGCGTTGCCCGACCGGCCCGAGGGCAGGTTCAGGTCCCAGTAGTAGTGACCGGACTCGCTGCCCACCGAACCGGACTGCGGCGGGTTGGTCACCGTCTGGATCAGCTCCAGGTCACCCCAGCCCAGCGGGGAGGTCGGCGAGTAGCCGGGCTTGGAGAGGTACACCCGGAAGTCACCCGGGTGCGCCGCCCAGTTGCTGTACTTCACCCGCATCGTCTTGCCCGAGGTGAGGTGCGTGCGGGGCCAGTCGGAGCGGGCGGCGTTGTAGGCGGAGAAGTCGTACGGGGACCGGTTGCCGGCGCTGCACAGCGTGCCGTCCGGGACATAGCCGGCGCCCCGTCCGGCCGCGTTGGAGTCCAGCACCGCGAACCAGTTGTACAGCGGGGTCGCCCCGCTCTGGTTGAGCGCGGCCCGGCACGCGGGGTTGGTCGGGTTGAGGGCGCCCGTACTGCTCTGGCCGTCCAGATAGCAGAGGTAGGTCCGCGATCCGGGCATCATCGCCACGCCGTGCGCCTTGGCGTTGCCCTGTGCAAGCAGGGCCAGGCCCAGCCCGCTGAGCAGGGTCGCGAGCACCGCCATCAAGGAGACGATGCGTTTGGGTCGTGCCATGGTGCCTCCTGTGCCTGTGTGGGGAGGTGTGCGGGTCGTGCCGCGCCCTCGCGGGGCGTCTGGAGCCCCCGCCCGTCCGGGGAGTGGTCGCGCCGGACGGGCGAGGGGATCGTGGGGAGAGCCGGTCAGCTGGGCGGGGTGCCCCAGGCCAGCTCGGTGCCGAGGTAGACGGGGATCTTCGGGGCGTCGGTGTAGGAGGTGACGGTGGCGCGGCTGTGGTCGTCGGACTCGTCGAAGGCGGACCAGTCCGACTTGGCCATCCGCAGCTGGATGTCGCCGGTGTTCCCGCCCGCGGCGACCGTGCCGCTTCTGAAGGAGACCTCCAGGTAGGCGTCCGCGCCCGGTACCGGCGTGCTCAGCGGCACCACCCGCAGGCTGACGTTCGAGCAGCCGACGGCGGCGTAGTCGCACCAGGCGCTGACCGTGGATGAACCGCCGTCCCGGGTGAAGTAGTACCGGGCCGTCACCCCGCTGAGGTCCAGCGGGCCGGTGCCGGTGTTGACGATGCGCAGGCCGGGCCGGATCGCGTTGTCCGCCACCGAGGCGTCGTTGTTCTTGTAGAGGACCTTGACGCCACCGACCGGGTCGGGACCGCCCCCGTCACCCGTGCCGGTGGTGACCGTCAGCGCGGCGGAGGGCGCGGAGACGTTCCCGGCGGCGTCCCGGGCGCGGACGGTGTAGGCGTAGGCGGTGGCGGCGGTCAGGCCGGTGTCCGTGAACGAGGTGGTGGTGACCGGCGCCGAGGTGACCCGGGTGCCGTCGCGGTACACGTCGTAGCCGGTGACGCCGGTGTCGTCGGTCGACGCCGTCCAGGCCAGCGAGACGCTGCCGGCGGTCTGCGCGGTGGAGCGCAGCCCGGTCGGCGCGGTCGGGGCGGTGGTGTCACCGCCGCTGCCGCCGTCGTCGCCCACGGCCGGGTGGGCGTTGCGCACCAGCATGGCGAACTGCTCGTGGAACCAGTGTCCGGCGAGCGGGGCGCCCTCCATCGCGCCGGTCTTGTTGCCGCCCGCGTTGGGTGCCGTGTACGTCGGGTCGCACATGGGGTCGAGGTGCTTGCCCTCGTCGTTGGGGATCTCGGTGCTGGACCCGTCCGACTCCCCCGGCGGCTTCACCCACAGGAACGCGTCGAGCCGGGAGTCGGGGTACCCGGAGGGCGCGGCCTGCGGGGGCTGGCCGAGTCCGGCACCGTTGACGTTGCACCACAGGCCGCGGTGGGTCCTGCGGTCGATCTTGGACTCGCTGACGTAGGTGTCGAGGGTGGTGCTGGTGCTCTCGGCGGTGGGCCGGCCCGGGCCGCCCCAGCCGTTGCGGGAGGTGTCCACGATCATGCCGGTGGAGGCGGGCCAGCCCGCGCTGACCAGCGCGCGGTGCAGGTTGGCGGTGAAGTCCGACTCGTCGAAGTTCGAGTTCCACTCGTAGTACTTGCCCGACCTGATCTGGTTGCCGCCGACCTGCTTGGTCGGGTCGGGCAGGAACGGCTCGGCGAGCGGCGTGTAGTTGGAGACGTTGGTGACGAGCCCGTCGACGCTGCTCAGCCCGGCGCGGGTGCCCCGGGCTACCTCGGTGTACAGCTGAACGTTCCCGCTCAGGTTGTTGTCCCAGCCGAGCCAGCCGGAGTGCGCGAAGTCGAGGTAGGTGTAGACGTTGGGGATGGCGTGCAGCTGGTCCAGGGCGTAGCGCACGGCGTCGGCGTAGATGCCGCTGCTCTTGGCCTGGGCGCACTCGGGGTCGGAGGTGTTGGTGACCAGGTTCGGCAGGCCGTCGGGCTCGATGACGGTGGTGATCCGGATGTCCTGGTACTTCGGGTTCTTGAAGACGTTCGCGATGACGTCGATGTACTCGCTCTTGTAGCGGGCCAGCCCGGCCGCGGTGAGCGGCAGTTCGCCGTTGGAGGCGAGGGCGGCGCAGTCCCGGCCCGGCAGGTCGTACACCACGAAGGTCGCGGTGATCGGCTGTCCCGGCTTCTTCTGGGCGAGGGCGAGATCGAGGTGGTCGGCGAGGCTCTTGCGGCCCGCGTTCGCCTCGCCGCCGTGGATGGCGGCGATGCGGTCCAGCCAGACGGCCGTCGGGTTGTTCTTGACCTGCTCCATCTTCGCCTTGAGGGTGGCGTCACTGGTGCGGGCGATGGAGGTGTCGACGAGTTCGGCGTAGTCGGGGTTGACGTAGAAGGTGGCCCCGGCGAACGGGTTGTCGACATGAGCCTCGGCCGCCGCCGCCGACGACGGCCCGGACAACTGGGCCGCGGTCGCCGGCAGCAGGGTGCTGAGCACGGCGGCCATGGCGGCCGACCGCTTCCGGCGCGGGCGGCGCGGGCCGGGGCCCGTGCGTCTGCTCCGGTCTGTCATGTGCCCTCCTTGGGGTACGGGTGTTCCGTGCGGGGTGGTTCAGCCGGTGACACAGCGCGGGACGGGACTGCCCGCGCTGCCGTTCGCGGTGTAGCCGAACGAGGTGGTCGCCCCCGGCGACAGCGCGCCGTTGGACGAGGTGTTGCGTACGGTGGCCCGGCCGTCGGCGACGGTGAGGGTGCCGTTCCAGAGGCTGGTGATGCTCGCCCCGTCCAGCGCCCAGTCGACGGTCCAGCCGGACGTGGGGGCGGTCCCGGTGTTCTTGACGGTGATCTCGGCCTGGTGGCCGCCGGGCCAGGAGTTGACGAGCCGGAAGTCGGCGGTGCAGCCGCCCACCGGGTCGGGATCGGGGTCGGGGCCGGGACCGGGGTCCGTGCCGTCGTACGTCAGCCCGTGCCCGTAGGGGAACAGCGGGCTCTTGCCGTCGCCGTCGTTGACGGGCTGCTGGGAGGCGCTGCGCATCCAGCTC
Organism: Streptomyces sp. B93; assembly: GCF_018070565.1. GTDB lineage: Bacteria > Actinomycetota > Actinomycetes > Streptomycetales > Streptomycetaceae > Streptomyces. The sequence goes on along the minus strand of NZ_JAGPXL010000044.1, from coordinate 1,854 downwards.
ACCGGGAGCTTGCCGGTCGGCGCGTGGTCGCCGAAGAGCACGTCGGCGACGCCCGCGCCCTCGGTGCCGGGCAGCCAGGCCGCCAGCAGGGCCCGCCAGTCCGGCAGTTGGGCGGCGATGTCGAGCGGGCGCCCGGAGACCAGGACCACGGCGACGGGCACGCCGCTCGCCTTCAGCCGGGCCAGTGTCGCGAGGTCCTCCTGGTCGAGGCCCATCGCGCCGGGCCGGTCGCCGCGCCCCTCGGCGTAGGGGGTCTCGCCGACGACGGCGACGGCGGCCGTGTAGCTGCCGTCGATGCCGTTGCCGTACCGGTCGTACGTCACCCGGGACGGGTCGGTGACGGCGGCGCGGATGCCCTGGAGGATCGTGGTGCCCTCGGTGACGGGTCCGCTGCGGCCCTGCCAGCCGACGGTCCAGCCGCCGCTCTGGTTGCCGATGTCGTCGGCGTTCTTCCCGGCTACGAACACCTTCGCCGACTTCGGCAGCGGCAGCAGCCCGCCGTCGTTCTTCAGCAGCACCTGCGACTCGCGCACCGCCTGCCGGGCGAGGGAGCGGTGGGCGGCGGAGCCGACGGTGGAGGTGTACGAGCGGTCGGTCAACGGCCTTTCGAAAAGGCCCAGTTCGAACTTCTTGGTGAGGATGCGCCGGTTGGCGTCGTCGACCCGGGCCATGGGGACACGCCCGGCGTTCACCTCACCCCGCAGGAGGCTGAGAAAGCGGGTGTAGTCGTGCGGGACCATCACCATGTCGACGCCCGCGTTGACGGCGGTGGCGATCTCCGCGCCGGTGAAGCCGCTCTGCCCGTCGAGCTGGTCGACGGCGGCCCAGTCGGAGACGACGAACCCGGTGAAGCCCAGCTCGCCCTTGAGGACATCGGTGACCAGGTACCGGTGGGCGTGCGACCGCACCCCGTTCCAGCTGCTGTACGACAGCATCACCGAGCCGACGCCCCGCCGTACCGCCTCGGTGAACGGCGGCAGGTGCACCGCCCGCAGCTCCGCCTCGGACAGTTCGGTGTTGCCCTGGTCCACTCCCCCGGTGGTGCCGCCGTCGCCGAGGTAGTGCTTGGCGGTGGTGAGCACGGAGGCCGGGTCGGCGCCCAGCGTCGGCCCCTGCATCCCGGTGATGAACGAGGTCATGGCGGTGGGCAGTTCGGGCTTCTCACCGAAGGACTCGTAGGTGCGCCCCCACCGGTCGTTGCGCACCACGCACAGGCACGGGGCGAACGACCAGTCGATGCCGGTGCCCGCCACCTCCTCGGCCACCGCCCGCCCGACGCGCTCCACCAGTTCGGGGTCGCGGGTGGCGCCCAGGCCGATGTTGTGCGGGAAGAGCGTGGCGCCGCGTACCGCGTTGTGGCCGTGCACCGCGTCGATGCCGTAGATCACCGGGATGCCGAGCGGGGTGGTCAGCGCGGTGCGCTGGAGGGAGTCGTAGGTGTCGGCCCAGGTCTGGGCGTTGTTGGGGCTGACCGTGGAGTCCCCGCCGGAGAGCACCGAGCCGATGCGGTACGTGGCCAGGTCCGACTGCGGGACCAGGGCCTCCTTCTCGATCTGCGTCATCTGGCCGAGCTTGTCGTCCAGCGTCATCCGGGCCAGCAGGTCGTCGACCCGCTGCGGCACCGGGAGCGACGGGTCCTGGTAGGGCAGCGCGGCGGTGGCCACGGCGGGTTCGGGGGGCGGGGCCGCGCCGGTCAGGCCGGTGACGGCGAGGGCGGCGGCGCAGAGCGCGGCGACGAGTGCCGGGCGGCGGGACGGCAAGGGGCTCGGACGCATGGGCGGGGGCCTTTCCGGGTGCGGGCCGGAGGCGGGCGAGTGCGGTGCGAGGGCTGCGTGGGGGGGGTGCGTTGGGGGG
>NZ_JAGPXL010000043.1 GCF_018070565.1 Streptomyces sp. B93 | reverse complement strand
GCCCCCGCCCGCCCCCCCCTGCGCCGCGACTTCTGTGCGGGGACGGGCCCCGGGCGCCGAGGCGCCGAGGCGGCGAGGCGGCGCAGGCGGGGGCGGGCGGGGGCGGGCCCTAATCGCCAACGCGGCGCAGACAGAGGCCGGTCCCTCATCGCCAACGCGGCACACACGGAGGACAAGCCCCATCCGCCAACGCGGCACACACGGACGACAGGCCCTACCCCCCAACGCGGCACACACAGAAGCCAGGCCTCATCCGCCGAGGCGACGCAGACAGAGACCAGGCCCTACCCACCAACGCGGCGCAGGCGCCAGACGTGGTCGTCGCGGTGGCCCTCGACGCCGTCCGGGGAGGTGCTCGCCCGGCGGACCGTCTCGCGGGTGTCGACCGTCCAGCGGCCGGCGGGGAGGTCCAGTTCGGTGAGGACGCTCTCCAGGGTGGGGAACACCGCCTCGAACGGCGGCTCGGTCTGCCAGGACGGCCACCCGGCGTGCAGCACGATCAGCAGCGTGCCGCCGGGGGCGACCGCGGCCGCCGCGCGCCGCAGCACGCCCTGCTGGTCCAGGGGCACCGGGGACTGGAGGTAGTGGGCGCTCACCAGGTCGAACTCACCCTCGGGGAACGTCTCCCCCAGGGTGTGCCGCTCCCATGCGGTCCGGTCGGCGACACCCGCCTCGGCGGCGTGCCCGGCCGCGCGGTCGAGGGCCGTGGCGGAGATGTCCACACCGGTGACCCGCCAGCCCTGCCGGGCCAGCCACACGGCGTCACCGCCCTCGCCGCACCCCAGGTCGAGGGCCGTGCCCGGCCGCAGCCCGGCCACCTCCCGGACCAGGAGTTCGTTGGGGCGGCCGCTCCACACCCGGGCGGAGTCCCGGTAGCGGGCCTCCCAGAAGGCGACGGCGGGCTCGGTGACAGGGGTGTCGGACACGGCTGCTCCTCGGGGTGCGGGGGTCCACGGGTCGTCTGACCGACAGCCTGCCCCCGGCCCCGCCCCAGGCGCGAACACTCTTGCCATTTCCGCAAACGCCGGAGGACGGCGCGCCTACTCCACATGACACCCCGTGGGTCCCCCATCGCGCGAATGCGGTCGCGGCGAGGCCTAGGTACCGCCGTCGGGCGGGAGTCCGACGACAGGGCGCCGAAGCCCTCCGCCGTACACCGCACTCGTCACCTGGAGGTCCCACGCATGGTCGGCAGACACGCCCCGGGCGGGCACCGCGCCGTTCTGACCGCGGTCGGCACCCTCGGTGCCCTCGTCGTGGCATCGCTCGCCCCTTCCGCCGCCGCACCGCCACCCGCGCCCGGACCTCCGCCCACCGCCGACCGCACGCTCGGCGCCGACCGTCCCTCGGCACCGGTACTGCGCGCCCTGCAACGCGACCTCGGACTGACCCGCGCCCAGGCGGCCCGGCGGCTGGTGAACGAGGCCGAGGCGGGCACCCGCGCGGGCCTGCTGCGCAACGCCCTCGGTGAGCGCTTCGCCGGTGCCTGGCTGCGCGGCGCGACCTCCGCCGAGCTGCATGTGGCGACCACGGACGCCGTGGACGTGCCCACCATCGAGGCCCAGGGCGCCAAGGCGGCCGTCGTCGAGCTGCCGCTCGCTGAACTGCACGCCGCGCAGGCCAAGTTGGACGCCGCGGCCAACGGCGCCGGCACGGACCGTACGCCCGTGTGGTACGTCGACGTACCGGGCAACCGGGTCGTCGTGCAGGCCGTCGACAAGGCCGCCGGGGACGCGTTCGTGACGGCGGCGGGCGTCCAGGCGGAGCGGGTCGCGATCCGGGTGTCGGCGCTGCGGCCGCGGCTGATGGCGGACATCGTCGGCGGTGACGCCTACTACATCGACGACACCGCCCGCTGCTCCATCGGCTTCTCCGTCACCAAGGGCGACCAGGAGGGCTTCGCCAGCGCCGGGCACTGCGGCAAGCCCGGCGCGAAGACCAGCGGGCACGACAAGGCGGACCAGGGGACGTTCCAGGCCTCCACCTTCCCCGGCAAGGACATGTCGTGGGTGGGCGTGAACGCGCAGTGGACCGCGACGCCCGACGTCAAGGGCGAGGACGGCAAGAAGGTGCAGGTCACGGGCTCGGTGCAGGCGCTGGTCGGGGCGTCCGTGTGCCGCTCGGGCTCCACCACCGGGTGGCGCTGCGGCACGGTCGAGCAGCACGACGCCAGCGTCAGCTACGCGGAGGGCACGGTGAACGGCCTGACGCAGACGACGGTGTGCGCGGAGCGCGGCGACTCCGGCGGCCCGTACGTCTCCGGCGCCCAGGCCCAGGGCGTCACCTCCGGCGGTCTCGGCGACTGCACCACCGGCGGGACGACGTACTTCCAGCCCGTCAACCCGATCCTGGACGACTTCGGGCTGGTCCTGAAGACGACGTCCGGGACGGCGCCGGACCCTGCCCCGCAGGACAACAGCGTGGCGGACACCTGGGCGGCGGGCCGGGTCTACGACGCGGGGGCCACCGTCGTGCAGGCGGGCGTGCGCTACCAGTGCCTCCAGCCGCACCAGGCACAGGGCGGCTGGTCGCCGCAGGGCACCCCCGCGCTCTGGCAGCGGGTGTAGGGCGGGTGACCGGGGCCCGTCAGTCGTCCTCCCACAGCAGCCCGTAGGCGGTGGCGACGAACGGGTCCCGGGCACGGAAGCGGCGGGTGCACAGCGCGGCCAGGGCCGTGCCGGTGTCGGGCCTGAAGCCCAGGAAGGCCTGCTGGCCGAGGGTGGCACCGCTGTGGAAGTACATCGGGCCGCCGTCGGTGGGGTGCCGGAACCACGCCACCGTGTGCACGTGCCGGTGCCCGAGGCCGCGGCGCAGCACGGGGGTGCGCACCGCCGTGAGCGCTCCGGCCAGCGGGGAGCCCTCGGGGCCGAGGTGGGCTTCGAGGAAGGTCAGCAGGTCGTGCGGGGTGGCGCGCACGGCGCCCGCGGGCTGGAAGCCGCCCGCGTCGAAGGCGGGGACGGGGGTGCGGCCGTCCTTGCCGTGCCCGGTGGCGTCCCTGCCGTCGCCCCGGGCCGCGAGGTCGGTGTCCGTCAGCCTCAGCGGGCCGAGCAACTGCCCGGTGACGAGGTCCTCCCAGGGCGTCGCGGTCAGCGCGGTGACGGCGTGGCCGAGCACGGCGACCCCGAAGTTGGAGTAGTGCCAGCGGGTGCCGGGCCGGTGGCGTGGGCGGTGGCGCCGGAATGCCTCCACGACCCGCTCGGCCGGGTAGCGCCCGTAGGGGTTGGTCCGCCAGGCGGGCAGCGCCCGCAGCGGGAAGTCGCGCGGCAGGGCGGGCAGTCCGGAGGTGTGGGTGATCAGGTGGGTGAGCGTCACCGGGCGCGGGCCGGGCCGCCGGTCGCCGTCCAGGCAGGCAGCGGCCGTCTCGCCGCCGGTCAGCACGGAGCGCCCGACCAGGTCGGCCAGCAGCAGCCCGGTGAACGTCTTGGTGGCCGATCCGATCTCGTAGCGCAGCACCTCCCGCCCGGCCGGGGGCGGCGGGGCGGTGCCTCCGTGGCGGACGACGCGGTGGCCGTGCCGGGAGAGCGCGAACACGGCGTCGGGTGCGTCGGCGGCCTCCACGGCGGCGTCCAGACGGCGGCTCAGCTCCCGCCGGTCCGGGTCCACCGCAGCGGGCCGCGGTCGATCGGCGGTGGGCGGGTGCGGCGCCGTCACGAGGCGGCCCCCACCAGTGCGCTGAGGGCGCGCGAGGTGGCCAGCACGGAGGCGAACGCGGCGACCAGGGTGGGGTGGTAGACGAGGTCGAACACCTCGTCGGGGTCGCCCTCGGGCATGGCGCGTACGGCGGGCACGGCGCCGTCGGGCCGCTGCGCGGCGGCGAAGCCGGTCCAGGCGCGTTCGTCGAGGGCGGGGCGCGGCAGACAGGCGTCGACGGCGAGGAGTTCGCCGAGCAGGTCCCAGCGTTCCAGGTCCAGCCAGTCGTCGGTCCACACCGGCAGCCACACCGTGAGGTAGTCGGCGAGGTGCGGCGGCAGCCCGCCCGGGTGCTCGCCCCAGTCGGTGAGGTGGAAGACGGTGTGGGTGATGTCGTAGGCGGTGTGGCCCTCGACCGTCCAGGGTTCGGGGGTGGCGGCCAGCCAGGTGGTGCCGGTCAGGTCGGCCTCGGGGGGCCGGGGCGGCAGGCCGAAGCGGCGCTGGAAGGCGGAGAGGCCGAGGCGCCGGGTCGGGGTCACGGGGAAGCGGGCCCAGCTGTCCAGGCGGTGGTTCAGCGCGGTGGCCCGGTCCATCTCGGGCTGGCTGTAGCCCAGTTCCCTGAAGGGCAGGTACACCTCGAAGGGAACGGTCGAGAACGGCTCGGTGCGCTGGCCGCGGACCAGCATGCGGCCGCCGTCCAGGGTCTCGCGCCAGGTGTGGTCGAGCAGTTGGCGGGCGAGGCGCGCCTGCCGTGACCCGGCGACGCCCTCGCGGAACAGCACCCCGCAGATGAGGGCCAGTTCACCGATCGGCTTGAAGCGTTCCAGGAAGCCCACTTCGGGGTCGGCGTCGGGCTCCAGGCGGAAGCCGTCGCGGTGGGCCCACAGCCACTCGATGGCCTGGGCGCCCATGTGGTGGATGAGACGGGGGTCGGTCATCCCAGCGCTCCTCGTCCGCCGTACCCGTCGGGCACGGCCGTCAGGGAGGGTGCCGCGCGGTGCGGTACGCCGTCGTGGGCCGGGCGGGCCAGGGTCAGCGCGGCGGCGAACGCGGCCATCAGCGTGGAGTGGTAGCAGTCGGCGAACTCGTCGCCGGTGCCGTACGCGCCGCCCTCCTCCGGTATCGCGCCGGACGGCCGCCGGGCCCCCGCGACGCGCTCCCAGGCCTCCGCGAGCGGTTCCGGTTCCGGTGGCCGGGGCAGGCTCGCCGCCACGGCCAGCAGTTCGCAGCCGAGGTCCCACATCCGGGCCTCCAGGCAAGTGTCGAGCCAGGGCGGCAGCCAGTGCAGCAGGTAGTCGGTGAGGCGCGGGGGGACGCCCTCGGGTGCGCGTCCCCAGTCCGTGAGGTGGAAGACCACGTGGGTGACGGCGTAGCCGGCGGCGCGTTCGAAGGTCCACGGTTCCGGAAGTGCGCCCAGCCAGGTGCGGTCCAGCGCCCGGGTGACCGGCTCGTGCGGGCGGATGCCGCCGCGCCGCTCGGCGCCGAGGACGCCCAGGCGCCTGGTCGGGTACTGCTCGGTGGAGCGCCAGCCCCGGGTGCGCGCGACCACGGCCGCGGACGCCTCGTAGCCGGGGTGGCGCAGGCCCGCCGAGGCGAAGGCCGCGTACACCTCCAGCGGGTAGGTGGCGAAGGGTTCCAGGGCCTGCACGCGCCCGAACAGCTCGCCCCGGCCGGTCTCCCGCCAGGCGAAATCGAGCAGTTCGGAGGCGCAGGCGTGCAGCGGGTCGTGCCGGGGGGTGCGCGCGGTCACGGTGGAGCAGACCTGCGCCAGCTCCCCGAGCGGCTTCCAGCTGCGGTTGACCTCGCCGTCGACGGCCAGCGCGGCGTCGTCGAGGCGGAAGCGGTCGCGGTGCGCCGAGACCCAGGCGAGCGCCTCCCGGGCCACCGGTCTCGGGTGCGCGCCGGTCACCGCGGGACCCCGGCGGGTACGGCCATCAGGCGTGCCGCCGTCAACTGGAGTGCCACGCGCGGGTTGTCACCGCCCATCAGTTCCACGAAGGCGAGCCCCTCGTCCAGGCCGAGTGTGTCGGGCACGCCGTCCAGCAAGGTGAGCCAGCGCCCGGCACCGGCCGCCTGCTGCCAGTCGCGGCGGCGCACGGCCCGGACGAAGCCGCGGGCGACGTCCACCGGGCGGGCCCGGGCCGCGCGTGCCACCGCGCAGTCCTCGCCGGGCAGGGCGAGCGGGGCGAGCACGGCGAGCTGGTGGGTGAGGGACTGCCAGCTGGCGCCCTCCAGCCAGCCCGCGTCGGGTTCGGGCGGCACCCGCGCGGACGGCGCGCCTCCGGACGGCCCGTCACCCGAGGGCCCGAGCCGCCACAGGGTGCGGGTCATCGCCCAGTGGCTCCATACGACGGCGGGGGCGGCGTCGGCGCCCGGTGGGTGTGCGGCCACGGCCTGTTCGAACAGGGCGAGCCGGGCGGGGTCGGGGGGAAGGGGGAGGAGGACGCCGGGCAGCAGGGTGTCGGCGCCCAGCACCCGTACGGCGGCGCGGGCGAGGGTGCCGCTCGCGTCGTCCGGCCCGGGGAAGCTCCCCGCTCGTACGTGGTCTCCGCTCCGGAGAGCGGAGACCACGTCGGTCGCGAGGTCCAGCACCATGCCCTCGAGGAGGGCCGAAGTACTCGACTCTGCCATCTCATCGCTCCCGTCGGTCCGTCAGCCCTTCTTCGGGCGCGGGGTCGGCGGCGAGAGCAGCAGGGTGGTGGTCCCGGACTGGAGGGCCAGGGCGGCGCACTCACGGCTGTCGCGGAAGACGCCGTCGGCCTCGGCCGGGTTCAGTGCCGCCTCGATCTCGGGGGCGTCGATACGGGTGACTTCCTCGGTGAGCTTCTCGGTGTAACGCATGGGTCGCATCTCCCTTTGGATGTCCTGTGTCTCACTTCGCAAGTGCCCCATAACGGACATAACATTCAATCAGCCTCCCTTTTCTCTTATTTCACTCTTTCAACATGTGAAGGCCCAAGCGGCCTGCGCGGGACCGCGGAGGCCCTCAGCCGAGGGCCTCGACCAGCTCGTTGCACGCCTGCTCGCAGCGGCGGCAGGCCTCGGCGCACAGCCGGCAGTGCTCGTGCTGGTCCGCGTGGGCGGCGCACTCGTCGCCGCAGGCCTTGCAGGCGGTGGCGCAGGCGGCCAGGATCGCGCGGGTGACGTTGGCGTCGTAGCCGGTGTGCCGGGAGAGCACGGACGCGGTGGCGTTGCAGATGTCGGCGCAGTCCATGTCGGTGCGGATGCACTTGGTCAGCTCGCCGACCATGCCCTCGGACAGACAGGCGTCCGCGCACGCCGTGCACGCCTGGGCGCAGGCGATGCACTCCTCGATGCAGCGGGTGAGCTTCTCGCGGTCGACGCCGCCGAGGTCGGCCGGGTAGGTCGCGAGCATGTCCTTGACGGTGGCCATGACGGGTCTCCTTCGGTTGGGTTTCCGACTCCCCTGGCGACTAGCCCGCCCACCCGGCGACAAACACGGGGGTACGGCATGCGCCGGAGGTCGCCGGAAAGTAGCGTGACGTTCAGTTGTTCGACATCTGTGGCGGTGAGGGCGGGCGGCATGGCCGAGGAGAAGACCGAGAAGGTTCCGCGCAAGACGTACGAGAAGGAACTGCTGCGGCTCCAGACGGAGCTGGTGAAGCTCCAGGAGTGGGTGCGCGCGGAGGGCGCCCGGCTGGTCGTGATCTTCGAGGGGCGGGACGCGGCGGGCAAGGGCGGCACGATCAAGCGCGTCACGGAGCACCTGAACCCGCGCGTGGCCCGCATCGCGGCGCTGCCGAAACCGACCGAGCGCGAGCGCACCCAGTGGTACTTCCAGCGGTACGTCGAGCAGTTGCCCGCCGCGGGCGAGATCGTGCTGTTCGACCGCAGCTGGTACAACCGCGCCGGGGTCGAGCACGTGATGGGCTTCTGCACCAAGGAGGAGTACCAGCTGTTCCTGCGCCAGTGCCCGATCTTCGAACGGATGCTGGTGGAGGACGGGATCATGCTGCGCAAGTACTGGTTCTCGGTGAGCGACGCGGCGCAGCAGGAGCGCTTCCAGCGGCGCCTGGAGGATCCCCTGCGACGCTGGAAACTCTCGCCGATGGACCTGGAGTCGATCACCCGCTGGGAGGACTACTCCCGCGCCAAGGACGAGATGCTGGTGCACACCGACATCACCGAGGCGCCGTGGTACGTCGTCGAGAGCGACGACAAGCGCCGGGCGCGGCTGAACATGATCGCCCACCTGCTGGAGTCGGTGCCGTACCAGGACGTGGAGCCGCCGGTGCTCGACCTGCCGAAGCGGCCGGCGTCGAAGGGCTACCAGCGGCCACCGCGCGACCTCCAGAACTACGTCCCCGATCACGCGGCCACGCTCTGAGCGGTCGCTGAGCGGTCTCCGGGCCCAGACCGTTGACAGCGGCGGGAGCCATGCGGAGACTCTCCTTCCACCACGTGAGTGACATTTTCTTCACCAGACGAACACTCACGGGAGTAAACCAGAGCCGCCGCCTCGCTCTTCACGACGCCGTGAAAGAAAGTGGGTTCCCCAGTGACAGCCTCCGCGTCCCCGCCGAGCCGCTCGTTCCGGACCGTGGCCCCCGTCATCGCGCTGTGCTGGCTGGCCGTCTTCTTCGACGGCATGGACGTCAACATCTACGGCGCCGTGATGCCGCACCTGCTCGACGACCCCGGCCTCGGCTTCTCCCCCGGCACCGCCGGGACCGTGGGCAGCTGGACCACCTTCGGCATGCTGATCGGCGCGCTCGCCGCCGGTACCCTCACCGACTGGCTCGGCCGCAAGCCGCTGGTGACCGGCAGTGTCGTGCTCTTCTCGCTCGGATCGGCGCTGTGCGCGGCGGCGCCGGGTGCCGAGGTGTTCGGGGCCGGGCGGTTCCTGTCCGGCCTGGGCCTCGGCGGGCTGATGCCGATCGGCCTGGCGATCGTCGCCGAGTTCGCGCCACCGCGCCGGGCGGCGCTGGCCACCGGCCTGATGATGACCTCGTACCACGCGGGCGGCATGGCCGCGACCGGCATCGGTCTGGCTGTCGCCCCCGAGCACGGCTGGCGCTGGGTGTTCTGGGCGGGCGTGCTGCCCGCGGTGATCGCCGTGCCGCTGGTGACCCGGTGGTTGCCGGAGTCGCCGGGCGTGCTCTTCGCCAAGGGCCGCGCCGACCAGGCGTACGCGGTCGCCGACCGCTACGGGCTGGACCGTCCCGTCGCCGCCGAGGCGCCCGAGGCGGGCGCCAAGGGCCGGATGACCGCCATCGGCGCCCTGTTCGCGCCGGGCACCCGGCTCGCCACCCCGCTGCTGTGGGTCGCGTCCTTCGCCGGTCTGCTGCTGGTCTACGGCGTCTCCACCTGGCTGCCCGAGCTGATGCGGGCCTCCGGCTACTCGCTCTCCTCGTCCGTCACCTTCCTGATGGTGATCAACGCGGGCGGCATCGTCGGCATGCTGGTCGCGGGCCGCACCGCGGACCGGTTCGGGCCGGTCAAGGTGTCGGCGACCTGGTTCCTGCTGACCGCCGCCGGTGCCTTCCTGCTCCGCGCCCAGCTGCCGCTCGGGGTGGCGTACACCGTCGTCTTCATCACCGGCGTGTGGCTGTTCAGCGCCCAGGTGATGGTCTACGCGGCCACCTCCCGGGTGTACGCGCCGGGCGAGCGGGCCACCGGGCTCGGCTGGGTGACCGGTGTGGGCCGCACCGGCGCGGTGGTCGGTCCGTGGCTGGGCGGCATGGTGATCGCGGGTGGCGACGCCGGGCTCGGCTTCACCACCTTCGCCGTGGCCGCCGTGCTGGGCGCGGTCGCCATCTCGCTGGTACCGCTGGCGCGGCGGGCGGGACGTGGGCCGGTCCCCCGGCAGCGGGCGGTCCTCGCGGGCGCCGCGGACTGATTCGGGGCCGGTCCAGGGCGGGCGGCACCCGGTGCCGCCCGCCGTCGCCTCGCTACAGGGCGCGCTCCAGACGGTCCGCCATCAGCCGGACGAAGCGCGCGGGGTCCTTCGGCTGGCCGCCCTCGGCGAGCACCGCGAGACCGTGCAGGAGTTCCGCGGACTCGGCGAGCCCCGTGCGGTCCTCCCGTTCGTCGAAGGCCTGCTTCAGGCCCTTGACCAGCAGGTGCCCGGGGTTGAGTTCGAGGATGCGCTTGGTCGGCGGGACCTCCTGGCCCATCGCGCGGTACATGTTCTCCAGCGCCGGGGTGATGTCGTGCGCGTCGGAGACGACGCAGGCCGGGGAGACCGTCAGCCGCGACGACAGCCGCACCTCCTTGACGTCGTCCCCCAGTTGCTCGGTCATCCAGCCGAGCAGGGCGGCGTACTCCTCGTTCCGCTTCTCCCGCTCGGCGTCGGCGCCGTCGCCCTCCTCGTCCCCGAGGTCGATGTCGCCCTTGGCGACGGAGCGCAGCGGCCTGCCGTCGTACTCGCCCACCGCCTCGACCCAGACCTCGTCGACGGGGTCGGTGAGCAGCAGCACCTCGACGCCCTTGGCGCGGAAGGCCTCCATGTGCGGGGAGTTCTCGATGCCCTGCCGGGACTCGCCGCACATGTAGTAGATGTCGGACTGTCCGTCCTTCATCCGCTCGACGTAGTCCTTGAGCGTGGTCGGCTCGCTGTCGTGGTGGGTGCTCGGGAACGTCGACGCGGCGAGGATGGCGTCGCGGTTCTCGGGGTCGGTGACCAGGCCCTCCTTCAGGGCGGCTCCGAACTCCCGCCAGAACGTGGCGTACTTGTCCGGGGCGGAGGTCATCATGTCCTTCACCGTGGCGAGGACCTTCTTCGCCAGGCGCCGGTTCATCCGCTGGATCTGCCGGTCCTGCTGGAGGATCTCCCGTGACACGTTCAGCGAGAGGTCCGCCGCGTCCACCACGCCCTTGACGAAGCGCAGGTACGACGGCAGCAGCGCCTCGCAGTCGTCCATGATGAACACGCGCTTCACGTACAGCTGCACACCGCGCCGGTGGTCCCGGGTGAACAGGTCGTGCGGGGCGTGCGACGGCAGGAACAGCAGCGCCTGGTACTCGAAGGTGCCCTCGGCCTGGAGGCGGACCGTCTCCAGCGGGTCGCGCCAGTCGTGGCTGATGTGCTTGTACAGCTCGTGGTACTCGTCGTCGGACACCTCCTCGCGCGAGCGCGCCCACAGCGCCTTCATCGAGTTCAGCGGCTCCGCGTCGCCCTCGGCGGCGGACGCCAGCCGGATGGGCCAGGTGATGAAGTCCGAGTACCGCTTGACGATCTCGCGGAGCTTGAAGTCGGCCGTGTAGTCCGGCAGTTGGTCGTCGGGATCGGCGGGCTTGAGGTGCAGGGTGACCGAGGTGCCCTGCGGGGCGTCCTCGTCGAGCCGCTCCAGGGTGTACGTGCCCTCGCCGCGGGACGTCCAGCGGGTGCCGCCGCCCTCGCCCGCGCGCCGGGTGACCAGGGTGACCTCGTCGGCCACCATGAAGCTGGCGTAGAAGCCGACGCCGAACTGCCCGATCAGGCCCTCCGCCCCGGCGGCGTCCTGCGCCTCGCGCAGCTCCTTCAGCAGTTTCGCGGTGCCCGAGTTGGCGATGGTGCCGATGAGTTCGGCCACCTCGTCGTACGACATCCCGATGCCGTTGTCCCGCACGGTGAGGGTGCGGGCCTCGGGGTCGGCCGCGATCTCGATGTGCAGGTCCGAGACGTCGGCGCCGAGGGTGTCGTCCCGCAGGGCGGCGATACGGAGCTTGTCGAGCGCGTCGGAGGCGTTGGAGACGAGTTCGCGCAGGAACACGTCACGGTTCGAGTAGATCGAGTGGATCATCAGCTGGAGCAGCTGACGGGCCTCGACTTGGAACTCAAACGTTTCGGTCGGCATGGTTCGCGAGTACCTCACAGGTCACGGGTCGCGGACGTGGTACGCCACCATGTTAGGAAGCTCCGCGGCAGAAGCAGGACGCCTCCACGGGAACGTCCGCCAGCGCGGCGGCGATCTTCAGCTGCTGGGCGACGATCCGCGCCTCGGCCGTCTTGCCCTGGCGGTGCAGGCACTCGTGGAAGCCGTGCAGGGACCAGACGTTGCCGGGGTGTTGGAGGGCGCGCGGCAGGCTGTCGTCGAGGCCGAGGTCGGCGCGGTAGACCGCCTCCGCCTCCGTGACGTGCCCCTGTTCCAGCAGCAGGGCGCCGTAGGCGTGCCGGGTGGGCTGCATCCAGCCCCAGGGTTCGTCGTAGGGGAGGCTGTCGTCGAGTTCGACGGAGCGGCGCAGCGCGGCGAAGGCGGTGTCGTACTCGCCGTTGCGGTAGGCCAGTTCGCCGTCGAGCATGGCGGCGGCGACGGCGAGGATGTCGACGCTGCGGTTGTTGAACAGGGTGCGGCTCTCGGGGACCTGTGCGAGGGCCTCGCGGAACAGTTCGCGCTCCGCCTCGGCCTCGTCGGTCCTGCCGGTCGCGGAGAGGGCGACCCCGCGGGCGTAGCGCAGCATCGCGGTGGTGACGCGGTACAGGTCCCGGTCGGCGGGCAGGGGCAGGTCCAGGATGTCCGCCCAGCGGCCGAAGCGGATCAGTACGTGGACCCGCATGGCGACGAAGCTCTCCAGCCAGTCCGCCATCGGCGGGCTCTGCACCCGCAGCAGCTCCTCGGGGATGGCCGCTTCCAGGGCGTCGGCGGCCTCCAGGGCGGTGCGGGACTGGCCGAGGAACATCGCGCCGTAGATTCGGAAGTGGTGGTTGTGCACCCGGTAGAGGGTGTAGAAGTTCATCGCCCCGGCGCGCTCGCGGTACTTCTCGTCGGCGGCGACGGCGTCGGTGTTGGCGGCCACCACGCGCCGGTAGTCACCGCAGAGCACGTCGAGGTGCGAGGGCATGTGCTGGAGGTGGCCCGCGTCGGGGACGAGGTCGCGCAGCCGGTCGGCGACCGTGAGGGCACGCTCGGGGTCGGGCGACATCTCCATCAGGTGGATGTACAGGTGCAGGATGCCGGGGTGGCGGGCGCCGTCCTCGGTGGCGAGGGCGCGGTCGAGGACCGCCTTTGCCTCGACGGTGCGGGAGCCGGGGGCGGGCTCGCCGGTGGTGATGTCCCACAGCTGCCAGGGGGTGAGGTTCATCAGCGCGTCGGCGTACAGGGTCGCGACGTCGGGGTCGTCGGGGGCGAGGTCGTAGGCGGCGCGCATGGCGTCGGCGTAGGGCTCGTTCCACACCGAGCAGTCGGCGACGGCGTCCGGCTGGGGGTAGCGGGCGCGCAGCGCGGCGATCAGGGCGCGTTCGACGGGGGTGGCGTGTTCGGCCGCCGTGCGGTGGGCGTGTTCGACGGCGGTGTGGGCGCGGTCGACGGCGCGGGTCGTCTCCTCGGCGTCGAAGGCGTCCCAGGGCTTGTTGTAGTTGGGGCCGAGGGCGTAGGCGATGCCCCAGTGGGCCATCGCGCAGTCGGGGTCGGCCGCGACGGCGGCCTCGAAGCAGGCGATGGCTTCCTCGTGGTGGAAGGCGTACGTCCACACCAGCCCGCGGTCGAACCACCGCTGGGCCTCGGCGGAGCTGGTGGTCACCGGGCGGGTGAGCGTGCCCAGGTCGTAGTAGTCCCCGTCCACGCGGCCTCCTGAAGGTGACAACTGGCCCGATTTGCCCTGGATGACCATAACAAGCCGGTGGATTCCATGGCGGGTGTGCGACGCCGGGCGCCCGCATGTGCCGGGTCGGGGAAAGGAACCACCTCGGGACGGCCAAGCGGGGTTCAAGAAGCGATCACGATTCACCCAGGGCCGGCCATGATTCCGTAACCAGGATGATCAGTTCGAGGCTCGGACATACGTTCATGGCCGTGACCCAGGATTCCTTCCCCCACTCCACGCCGGCCCCCGCGCGGCGCGCCCTGCTGCGCGCCGGACTGACCGGGGCCGCGACCGCCGGTCTCGCGGCCGTCGCCTCCCCCGCGTCCGCCGCCCCCGCCGCACCGGCGGCCCGGACGCGGCCCACCACCCCCGACCAGGCGCTGCGCGAACTGGCGCGGGGCAATCTGCGCTGGCGCACCTACCGCGAACGGCACCCCGACGAGACACCGGCCGTCCGGCGGGCGCTGACGTCGGGTCAGCACCCGTTCGCGGTGATCCTCGGCTGTGTCGACTCCCGGGTCCCTCCGGAGCTGGTCTTCGACCAGGGCCTGGGCGACCTGCTCACCGTCCGCTCGGCGGGCGAGGTGCTGGACGAGGCCGTGCTCGGCAGCATCGCGTACGGCGTGCTGGAACTGTCGATACCGCTGGTGATGGTGCTCGGCCACCAGTCGTGCGGCGCCGTGGGCGCCGCCGTGGAGGCGGACGAGACGGGCGAGCCGCTGCCCGCCCACATCCAGTACCTGGCCGACCGGATCGCCCCGGCCATCGACCACACCGTCGAGGGCGCCGCCCGCGTCGACGCCACGATCGACGCCAACGTCCGGCTCGTCCGCTCCCAGCTCGCCGCCGAGCCCGACCTGGCGGCCAGGGTGGCGACGGGGCAGCTGGCCGTCGTGGGCGCCCGCTACGAGCTGACGAGCCAGCTGGTCCACCGCGTCGGCTGAGGCCCGGTGCTCAGTCGTCGAGCACGTCCAGGACGTCGGCGAGGTCCACGAACTTGAAGCCGGTGGCCTCACGCCCACCGGACCGCGGGGTCTCGTCGCCGTCCTGGACCACCAGCAGTCCGTTCGGGTAGCGGCGGCCGAGCGGGGCGTTCACGGCGGCGGCGCCGTCGCACTCCTCGGAGCCGTCGAGCCGCGCCGAGGCGGCGGCGACCCGGAAGCCGCCCTCGTACTCGTTGCCGTCGCCGGTCTCCCGGTCGTAGGCGGCGAAGGTGTCGTCGCCCTGGCTGGAGGCGATCAGATAGCCGTCGCCCCCGGACTCGGGGATCAGGGTCAGGCCCTCCACGTCCGCGGCGAGCCGCTTGCCGCCGAAGCCGGGGTCGGCGCCCGCCGCGCACTCCTCCGTCTCCTCGTCGTAGGTGCCGGGCACGCCGTACTCGCGGACCTTGTCGATGAGCCGCGGCCTGCCGGTGAGGTCGGCGCGCATCCGCCAGATGCCGACGTCCTCCTGCCCGGCGTACAGGACGCCGTTCGCGGGGTCGACCACCATGCCCTCGACCTGGGGCAGCTCGCCGGGCTCCAGGCACGGCGTCCAGGAGGTGCCGTCGGGCAGCCGGAAGACGGACGGCAGGTCGAGGGTGCGGACGGTGCGGTAGGAGACCGTGCCGGAGCGGCCCGGGAGCAGTTCCAGGAGCGCGACCCGGGTGGTCTCACGACGGCTGACCAGCGCGTAGGAGCGGCCGGTCGAGCGGTCGGTCCAGGTGGCGAGGCCGTAGGCGGTGCGCTGCTCGTTGATCTCCTCCTGGCCGGCGGAGAAGACGGGCGGCACGGCCGGGTCGGTGACGTCGGTGAGCGGACCGCCGCTGCGGTCGCGGTCGATGCGGTAGAAGCGGAGCCGGTCGTTGCCGCGGTCGCTGGTGACGGCGAGGTCGGCCCGGCCGGTGGACAGCTTCAGACCGTGCACCAGGTCGACGTTGTTGAACCGGCCGGGGGCGTCGTCGGGCCCCGGACCGGCCGGGGCGGCGACGGACTGGATCTCCTGGGCGTCCAGGTCGTAGACGCGCAGGCCGCCCTCCTTGGCCGTGGCGACGACCAGGCTGCGGCCGGGGTCGGCGGCGTTGCGCCAGATCGCCGGGTCGTCGGCGTCCGCGTTGCCGCCCTCCTCGTCGTCGTACAGCGCCGCCGTCTCGGCCAGCGGCCGGACCGCGGGCAGACCGTCCGCCGCGGGCGCCTTCTTCCCCAGCGGCCGCGCGCCCGCCTGCGCGGGCAGCGTCACGGTGAGCGCGACCAGGGTGGCCGTGGCCAGCAGGACGCGGGATCGGCGGATACGGGACTCGGACACGGGGGGCTCCTTCGGTCCATGATCGGATGCTCGGGCAGCCTGGCGCGGGTGCGTGAAGGACCACGCCGGTGGGACCCACGCCGAGACGGACATGGCATGAACATCCCATGTACGGCGCCTCTGGTCGCGGGGCCGGATCGCGCGGACGTTAACCGCACCCGCACCAGGGCACCCGGGGCCGTGGCGGGTCCGGTCCGGAGCCGTCGCAGTCCGCGTGGAGGTGAAGAACATGGGCCATGGTGGGAACGTGATCGACGAGCTGGTGACCGATCACCGCGAGGTCGAAGAGATGTTCGGCCGTATCGAGGCGCTGCCGCCCGGCGACAAGAACCGCAAGCTGCTCGCGGACCAGGCGACCATCGAACTGGTACGCCACTCGGTCGCCGAGGAGGCCTACCTCTACCCGGCGGTGCGCCAGCACGTGCCCGACGGGGACGCCATCGCCGACAAGGAGATCGAGGACCATTCCAAGGCCGAACAGATCATGAAGGATCTGGAGGGGTGCGCCGCCGACGACCCCGAGTTCGACCGGCTGATCGGGATGCTGATGGCCGAGATCCGCTCGCACGTGGCCGACGAGGAGGAGAACCTCTTCCCCAGCCTGCGGGCGTCCTGCTCGGCTCAGACCCTGGACGAACTGGGCGACAAGGTCCGGCAGGCGAAGAAGACCGCCCCGACCCGGCCGCACCCGGCCGCTCCCGACAAGCCCCCGGCGAACAAGCTGCTCGCCCCGGGTGCCGGGCTGGTCGACCGGATGCGCGACGCGCTGACAGGACGCGGCAAGAAGGCCTGACGGCCACCGAGGGGCCCGTCGCACGGCGACGGGCCCCTTTCGCGTGCGTACGGCGTCCTCCTCGCGCGTTCGGGGCGGCAGACACCTGTGAGGAACCACACTCAGGGGGCCAAGTAGCCCTCCGGAAGCGGCACTTGCCCACGGTCACGGCCGGGGCGCGCCGGGCGTCCCCGTCGGCTCGGCCCCCTCTTCTGCCACGATGGTCCGCGCCGTCATCCGGCACCACTTCGGATCAGCCGCGCAGCGCAGCCGGCGGTTCTCCGGCGCCGTCTTTTCGAGTACGCATCGAGTACGCACTGTGTCTTCCTCCCCCGCCCCTGCCCTGCCCTCCCCCGCGCCCGAAACGGCCGCGGCGCCCCGCGAGTCGCGCTCGCCCTGGCGGGCGCTGCGGTACCGCAGCATGCGCTGGTGGTCCCTCGCCAACTTCGTGTCCAACGCCGGTACGTGGATGCAGCTGACCGTGCAGAACCTGCTGGTCCTCCAGATCACCGGGTCCGCCGCCGCGACCGGCCTGTCCATGTCCGTGCAGGCGGCCCCCGCCCTGCTGATGAGCCTGGTGGGCGGCGCGGCCGTGGACCGCTTCCCGCGCAAACTGACGGCGGCCGTCAGCCAGGCCGCCCTCGGCACGATCGCGTTCGTGACGGCGACCCTGGTGGCGCTGGACCAGCTGAACCTGGCCTCGCTGATGGTGCTGGCCGCCGTGACCGGCGTCGTCGCGACCGTCGACGGACCGGCGTGCGCCCTGCTCGGCAACGACCTGGTGCCGCCGCAGGACCTCCCGTCCGCGATCGGCGTGGGCGCGCTGGTGCACAACGCGGGACGGCTCGCCGGTGCGGCGCTGGCCGGTGTCACGGTGGGTGTGCTCGGCACCGCCTCCGCGTACGCGGCCAACGGGCTGTCGTTCCTCTTCGTCACCGCGGTGATCCCGTTCCTGCGGCCCGCGCCCGGGACGGTGCGGGTGGCACCGGTGAAGTCGCTGCCCGGCGCCGCCAAGCGGGACGGCCGTGACCTCACCGTCCGGCAGGGCCTGGCCTACTTCGTGCGACGGCCCCGGCTGGTCGCGCTCGCCGCCGTCACCGGCGTCAGCGCGGTCTTCGGCCGGAACTACGCCCTCACCCTGGCCGTCCTGGTCACCGGGCCGCTCGCGGGCGGCGCCGGGGCGTTCGGCACCGTCTCCACCGTACTCGCCGTGGGCGGCATCGTCGGCGCCGTCCTCGGCGCGCGGCTGCGCAGGCCCTCGGTGCGCCTCGTGGGCACCCTCGCCGCGGTGGGCGGACTGCTCCAGGTGGCGGCCGGTCTCTCGCCGTCGCTGGCGGTGCTGCTGGTGCTGGTGCTGCCGATGGCCGTCGTGGAGTCCGTCTCCGACACCGCCGGGACGGCCGTTCTCCAGACCGACCCGCCGTCCCGTCTGCGGGGCCGGGTGCTCGGTGTCTGGGGCAGCGTCGGCACGGTGTGGAGCCTGGGCGGGCCGCCCGCCCTGGGGCTGCTGATGGAGCTGGCGGGCGCGCGCGGCGCGCTGGTCGCGGGCGGCCTGATCATCGCCTGCTCGATCGCCTCGGGCCACCTGCTGCACCGCCGCCGCACCGTGCAGCCGGTCGTGCTCCGCGGGGACGAGGACCACACCCCCGCCCCGGCGGCGCTGGGCACGGCCGCCTGACCCGCGGGGCTCACCGGCCGGGGGCGAGCAGTTCCCGTACGGCCCGCACGACGTCCAGCGGAGCGAAGCCGGAACCGTCCCCGTCCCCCAGGGCGATCGCGGGCACCCGGTACGGCGTCCCGGGCCCCGGCAGGGCGACGACGGGTGTGGCGACCGCGGCGGCCAGCTGGGCGGCGGCCGGGTCCCCGGCGACCACGGCGTCCGCGGCCCGCAGCACCCCGGCCAGCTGCCGGGGCGTGGTCCGGCCGCCCAGGTCGACGGCCGTGCCGCCGCTGACCCCCCGGGTGAGCGGCGCCTCGGTGGCGTCTCCGGTGACGACGACCCGGTGACCGGCGTCGGCGAGCAGTTCCGCCGCCTGCGCACAACGCGCGGGGGCCCGCCTCCCGGTGCCGCCGGGGTGGACGACGACGTAGGGGCCGTTGCCGGTGAGCGACGCGGTGTCGGGTGCCGGGAGCACCCGCAGTCGGCCGTCGTCGCCGGTGCGCAGCCGGAAGCCCATCGCGGCGGCGGCGTCGAGGGCGGCCGCCGCCTCGTGCCGGTCCGGTGGCCGCCGGTACGACAGGTCGAGCGGGCCCTCCGGGTCCCCCTCGCCGGACGCGCCGCCGGGAGCCGGGCAGTCGGCGCCGATGCGGCGCACGTCGGCGGTGCGCAGCAGCCGGGCGGCGGGCAGCGGGCTCTGGCCGCGCGGGGCGAGGACGAGGGCGATGTCGTACGCCTCCTGCCGCAGCCGCCTGATCATCCGTCCGGTGTCCGCCTCGCTCCCGGGCGCACCGGCTCCGGGGTCCCAGGGCCCGTCCCACACCAGGACGTCGTCGACGTGCGGCAGCAGGCGTGCGGCGGGCGCGCCCGGGGAGGCGCAGAGCATGGTGACGCGGGAGGCGCGGGTGGCGAGCGCGCGGACGGCGGGGCCGGACAGCAGGACGCCGGTGAAGCCGTCGGGGCGGACGACGAGGGCCTTCACGGCAGCCACCGGCCCGTGCCGTGTCCGGCGGTGGTGGCCGGGGCGGGTCCGGGGCAGCCGGAGACGGCGGTGACGGTCCGGGCCAGGCCCTCCCGCCAGGACACCTTGGGCACCCAGCCGTACAGCTCGCGGGCGAAGCCGGTGTCGGGTCCCCGTCCGTCCGGCCGTCCGTCGAAGGGGCCACCGGACCGGCGTTCCGGCGCGTCGGTGAATTCCAGCGGGGCGTGCGAGCCGGTCAGGCCGAGCACCGCGCGGGCGACCTCGGCGACGGTCGGTTCCGGGTCGGCGCCGATGTCGACGGGGCGTACCGAGCGGCTCGCGGCCACCAGCAGGATGCCTTCGGCGGTGTCGTCGGCGTAGCACACGGACAGCGGGCGGCTGCCGTCACCGGGGACGGTGAGCGGGGCCCCGGCCAGGGCGTGGTGGATGAGGGTGGACAGGGTGCGGCCGTCGTCGGTCCGCATCCGGGGGCCGTACGACGGGTACAGCCGCACGATCCCCGCGTTGCTGGCGCGGGCGCCCGCGTGGGCGGTGACCAGGGCCTCGGCGAACCGCGCGGCCTCGGCGTAGGTGTGCAGCGGGCCGATGGGGTCCGGCGCGTCGGCGGTGTCGCCGTGCCCGTCGTCCCAGGGGCTGCGCGGCGGGCCGTCGTCGCCGCGGCCGTCGCAGGCCTCGGCCGAGGAGACGAGCAGGAAGCGGGCCCCGTCGCGGTCGGCCAGGCCGAGCGCGGTACGGGTGCCCAGCCCGGCGGCGTCGAGGGACTTCAGCGGACGGCGCCGACAGTCCGCGGGCGCCCCCGGTCCGGCCAGGTGCAGGACGAGGTCGTAGGGGCCGGTGACGGCGTCCGGGGCGCACGGGTCCGTGATGTCGAGGTGCAGGAAGCGGAAGCCGGGGCGGGCGGCGAGGTGCTCGACGTTGCCGGGCCGCCCGGTGGTGAGGTCGTCCAGGCAGTCGACCTCGGTGCCCGCGTCCAGCAGCCGGGTGCACAGGTGCGAGCCGAGGAAGCCCGCTCCGCCGGTAACGAGGGCCCGCCGCCAGGAGGGCGGCCGGCCGGGCCGGGTGGTGAACATCGTCATCGGCATCATGAACTCGACCCGCCTTCCCGCCGACGCCAGGACGACGCTGACGGGTAACCAGGGGTGCCGCTTTCATGCTCCGGGGCGGCTGGGGCCAGGGGGACGAGGGTGAGGCGGGCGAGGGTGAGGGGGAGCCCTGTCCGAGCACCGGTCGATCAGGCCCCGAGAAAGACCCCCTGAAGACCCCCGGAAGACCTCCTGACGACCCGCCCGGCTGAAGATCGGCCTGAGGACCGCCTGAGGTCCGCCTGAGGTCCGCCTGAGGTCCGTCACAGATCCGGACGAGACCCGCGCAAGACTCCCTCGAGACCCGCCGGAGGGCCGGAAACCGGTCGCGGGACGGTCCCCCTCAGGCGATCAGGGCCGGTCCCGGCCCCAGTCGGGCCACCAGTTCCTCCTGGTGCAGCCCCGCGACCGGCGCCAGCAGGTCGGGGTGGCGCAGCAGTACCGCCGCCGAGCGGTCCTGGTCGTCGGGCGCCACCAGGCGCCGGAAGTCCACCAGTGCTCCGGCCGAGTGGCCGCCGCCGGCGAGGGCGGCCACCGCGAGACCGGCCAGCCCGGGGTCGGCGAGCAGGCAGGCGGCCCAGCTCGCCACGGTCTCGTCGACCCAGGTGCGCCAGGCCTCGTCGTCGCCGGTGTCGTACCCGGTCGCGTCCGCTCCGCCCAGCCCGCCCAGCCCGCCCAGCCCGTCGAGCCGGGCGGAGCCGCCGGTGCCCGCGATGCCGACCAGGGCCGCGTCGGTGGGCGTGGGGTAGCGCAGCCAGGCGGCGACGGTCACGGCCTGCCGGGCCTGCGCCTCGCAGAGGGCGGCGGCCAGGGCGCCGCCGGAGGCGGGGTAGGCGCGGGTCAGCCAGTAGGTGGTCGCGGCGATCAGCGGGGAGAGGTCTGCGAGCACGGGGCGGGCCGTCCGGTTGCGTGCGGGGGAACGGGGCTGGGCATCGAAGGTAACCCGCGGCGCACCCCCGTCGATATGACCCGGACCGCCCCCGGGACGTGGCCTGGCCCACATCGGAGGTCTTGCGCGGAGCATCCGACTGCTCCATGGTTGACGCGCGTCACATGGACGGACACGTTCCATGTCGACGCGCGTCACACGGCACGTCCCGCTCGGCCATCGCTCATCCGTTCCGTCCCTCTCGGTCTGGAGAACGCATGCTCAGACGAATCGTCCGACTCTTCGCTGCCTTTGTCATGGTCATGTCCGGCGTGGTGGCCGGCACCGTCGCGACCGCGGGCACCGCGCACGCCGACGGCTGCTACACCTGGAGCCGCACCCTCTCCCAGGGCGCCTCCGGCTCCGACGTCACCCAGCTCCAGATCCGGCTCGGCGGCTACCCCGGCTACGGCTCCGTGCTGGCCGTCGACGGCTCCTTCGGACCGGCCACCGCCGCCGCCCTCAAGCGCTTCCAGTCCGCCTACGGCCTGGCCGCCGACGGCGTCGCGGGCCCCAACACCTACAACAAGCTCTACGCGCTCCAGGACGACGACTGCACGCCGATCCACTTCTCCTACGCCGAGCTGAACCGGTGCAACAGCGACTGGTCCGGCGGCGCGGTGAGCGCGGCGACCGCCAAGTCCAACGCCCTGCGCACCATGTGGAAGCTGGAGGCCCTGCGGCACGCCCTCGGCGACCAGCCGATCAGGGTGACCAGCGGCTTCCGGTCCTACTCCTGCAACTCGGCGGTCGGCGGCTCCAGCAGCAGCCGCCACCTGTACGGTGACGCGGCCGACCTCGGCGCCGGTTCGCACTCCCTGTGCACCATGGCCAAGCAGGCCCGCTACCACGGCTTCCGGGGCATCCTCGGCCCGGGCTACCCCGACCACAACGACCACACCCACCTGGACCACCGCTCCAGCCAGTTCTGGTCCGCACCGACCTGCGGCGTCTGACGGTCCGCCACACCGGGGGCGCCCGGCGAAAACCCGTTGCGGAACACGCCGGGCGCCCCCGACCCTGACCTGCATGTCCTACACCCTGCGGCCCGCCTCACTGACCGACGCGCCCGCCATCACCGAACTGCTCAACGAGGTCGACCGCATCGAGATCGGCCGCCCCGAGACGGACCTGCACACCGTCGAGACGGACCTCAGCCACCCCGAGGCCGACCTCGCACGCGACTCCTGGCTGGCCTTCAACGGCGACCACCTCGTCGCCTACGGACTGCTGTGGGACGAGTCCGGCGGCGAACGCGTCGACATCGACCACTACGTCCTCCCCGACCACCAGCGGGCGGGCGAGCTGGTGCTGGACGAGATGGAGGCCAGGGCCGTCGACAAGGCGCGGGCCAACGGCGCCCCCCGCGCGGTGGTGCACCTGCACCTCAACGTGCGGCCCACGCTCGACCTCGCGCTGCTGGAAAAGCGCGGCTGGACCACCGTACGGCGCTACCACGTGCTGCGGCGGGCCCTGGACCCGGCGACGGACCTCGCGCCGACGCCGCCCGCCGGGGTGCGGATACGGCCGTGCGCCGACGAGGCGGACCGGGAGCGGATGCACGCGCTGTACCAGGCGACGTTCGCCCAGCACTTCGACTTCCAGCCACGCACCTACCCGCAGTGGCTGCACGACATCGGCGCCGACCGCGTCGACTGGTCACTGGCGTGGCTGGTGTCCACCGACGACCTCGGCGACGCGGGCTTCCTGCTCTCCCGGGACGACCGCGAGGCCATGGGATGGATCCGCAGCCTCGGCGTCCTGTCCGACGCGCGCGGCCGGGGCCTGGGCGGACTGCTGCTCCGGCACGCCTTCGCGGTGTACGCCGCCCGCGGCCGGGACACGATCGGGCTCGGCGTGGACACCGCCAACTCGACCGGCGCACCCCAGCTGTACGGCCGCAACGGCATGTCGGTGCACTACGCGGTGGACACCTGGGAGGCCGTGCTGGACGCGCCCGCTGACGGGGTGTGAGCCGCGGCGGCCACGGTCGTGACCGGTCAGTCCTCGCCCCGGACGATGTTCCAGTCCGGGCATTCGTGCGGCGGGCCGGAGGCGTCCTGCTCCTCGACGGCGGGCAGCCATGTCCGGGGACCTCCGCCCTCGCGGCGGAGCGTGCGGGCCTTCGTCCAGCCGGTCTCGGGCGGGCGGACGACGTGCTTGTCACTGACGTGGGTGGTCACGGGGACTCATCTTCCTTCGCTTCTCTCGCTCACCACCGGGTGTCCGGACACGGCCCGCGCAAACGTCGTCCGGCGGGCCCCGGCCGCCTCAGATGTCCCGCTGTTCCAGGGGCCGTACGGCCGGTCCCTGGACGACGCTGCCGTCCGGGGCGAACCGGGAGCCGTGGCACGGGCATTCCCAGGCCTGCTCGGCGCGGTTGAAGGCGACCACGCACCCCAGGTGCGTACAGGTCGCGGAGACCGCGCGCAGGGTGCCGTCCTCGTCGCGGTGCACCGCGCAGCGGTGTCCGCCGAGGTGCAGCACGGCCCCGTCGCCCGGCGCCAGGTCGTCCAGGGAGGGCCGGGTGGTGGCGGGCAGCCGGTCACCGACGAAGTGCCGGGCCACCGACGCCTGGTGCTTGAGGAACGCCGGAGCCTCGCGTACGACGGAGGCGATCCGGCGCGGGTCGTACAGGTCGCTCCAGGCGGACTCGCGGCCGGTGAGGTGGTCGCAGATCAGACGGCCCGCCATGATTCCGCCGCTCAGGCCCCAGCCACCGAACCCGGTGGCCACCTGCACATGGCGGCTGCCCGGGTGCAACGGGCCGACCAGCGGCACGCTGTCGGTGGAGTCGTTGTCCTGGGTGGCCCAGCGATGACTGAACGTCAGCTCCCCGAAGTGCTCCCGCGCCCACCGCGCGAGCTTCTCGAACCGTTCCTCGGTGTCGCCGCCCGCGCCCGGCATGAAGTGCTCGCCCGTCACGATCAGCAGCCGCTCCCCGTCCCGCAGCGGCGCGGTGCGCACCGACCGGGTGTTCTCCTCGGGCGTGATGTACATGCCCTCGGGCGCCCGGGCGGTGTCCACCGGCGCGGCCACCACCAGTTCACGGCGCGGGGAGAGCCGGGTGAAGAGCAGCGCCCGGTCGAAGACGGGGTAGTGGGTGGCGACGACCACGGCGTCCGCGGTGATCTGCGTGCCCTCCCCGGTCGTCAGACGGCAGGGCTCGCCCTCCTTCAGCGCGACGACGCGGGTCCCCTCGTACACCTGTCCGCCGAGGCGTCGGATGCCGTCGGCGAGGCCCAGCAGGTACTTGCGCGGGTGGAACTGCGCCTGGTCCGCGACCCGGACCGCGCCCGCCACCGGGAACGGCAGGTCCGTCTCCGTCACGAACTCCGCGGGCAGCCCTGCCTCGCGGGCCGCCTCCGCCTCGGCCCGCAGCTCGGACACCCGGCCGGGGTCCCGGGCGTAGGTCCAGGCGGTGGCGGGCTCCCAGTCGCAGTCGATGCCCAGTTCGTCCGCGGTCCCGGCGGCGTGCCGGATCGCCTCCGTCTGGGAACGCGCGTACAGCCGTGCGGCCTCCGCGCCCCGGGTGCGGCGCAGCCGGTCGTAGATCAGCGTGTGCTGCGCGCTGAGCTTGGCGGTGGTGTGGCCGGTGACCCCGGCCGCGATCCGGTCCGCCTCCAGCACGGCGACGCCGCGCCCGCGCCGCAGCAGTTCCCAGGCCGTGCTCAGCCCGGCGATGCCGCCGCCGACGACCGCGACGTCCACGGTGAGGTCGCCCTCCGGCGGCGGCGCCGGGTCACCGGGCGGCAGGGTGTCGATCCAGTACGAGCGGAGGGTTGCTGCCTGCTGGTCCATGGGCGCCGGGTTCCCGCGACCCCACAGGTCACACGGTGCGCCCTCGGCTACAGTGACGCGTCTGGATCTTGGAGGGAGACCGGGATGCGGTTCGGGGCGGGGAGGGCGTGGCACGGGGGCGTCCACGCGGCGCTGCTGGTGGCGGTGCTGGCGGGCTGCGGCGCCGGGGACGGCGGGGAACGGGACGGGGCGAACGATCCCGTGACGAAGGGCCCCGCCTCCTCCGCCGCCTCGTCGGCACCCGCGTCCGGGCCGGCCGCGGTGAGCGGTGGCACGCTCGGCGGCGCCGGCTCGGCGTGCGCGCTGCCCGTCACCTTCGAACTGGCCGAGGGGTGGACCGCGGAGGCCGTGGAGGTGCCCCTGGAGCAGGGGCCGGTCGCCCTCGTCTGCGAGGTGGACGCCAAGCCCGCCGGGAGCATCGGCTTCCTGCGGGTGTGGACCGGGGCGCCGGGCGACGCCGGGGCGCGCGAGGTGCTGGAGGGCTTCCTTGCGGCGCAGGGCGGCGCGGGCGAGGAGGAGTACGGCACCTTCACGGCGGACGGGCTGTCCGGCGCCGAGGTGGCGTACCGGTACACCAGCGAGTTCCTCGACGGGCCCAAGACCGAGCACGCCCTCGCCGTGACCACCCCGGACGGCCCCGTCGTCGTCCATCTCGGCGGCCTGGACGACGCGGAGCACCGGGACATGCTCCCGGCCTACGAACTGGCCCGCCGGACCCTGCGCGGCACCGGCGGCTGACCGGCCCGGCACGAGGGTGCCGCCCGGCACCGGGTGCGGGCAAGGGGCGGGAAGGCGCATTCTTGCTGTGTCGCCGGTGCGACGGCGCACGACGAGGTAGGGCCGATGACTGGGAGCGCCGAGGACGGCAACGGGACGCCGAGGCGGTTGGCAGCGGTACTGAGCAGGGCCGCCGTGGCGGCGCTCGGCGTGACCGAGGGCCGGGTGGCGGGGGTCTACCTGCCGTCCGCGACGCCCCGGGTGCTGCGGCTCTCGGTGCTGGCGGGGCTGCCCGGCCCCCTGTTCAGGCCCTGGTGGCGGCTGCACACGGACCGCCGGTTCCCGGTCGCGGACGTCTACCGGCTCGGCGTCCAGGTGGTGCTGCCGAACATCACCCAGGCGATGCGCCGCTATCCGCAATTCACGGCCGGGCTGCCGCTGCCGATCGGCGCGATGTTCGTGCCGGTCGCCGACGCGTCGCGGACCTACGGTGTGCTGACCGTGCTGCGTCCCTCCTCGTCGGACGCCACCGAGGTGCTGCCCGAGCGCGACCGGCTCACCCTTGTCGCCGATTCCCTGGCGGCGGACCTGCGGCTGCTGGAGGCCGACGGCACGCAGCTCACCTGGGACGAGGAGCCGCTGTGCGTCCGCCCGCCCACCGCCGCGCCCGGGTCCCGTCCGGCCGGGCGGTTCCGCTGGCACCCGGCCTCCGACACCGTCGTCGCCGACGAGGGCATGCACGGCCTCCTCGGCACCTCCGACGCCGCTCCCCCGGACGGCGTGCGGTCCCTGGCCGAGGCCGTGGCCCCGCACGACGCCCACCGTCTCGTGCAGGCCCTGCGGGAGACCTCACGCGGCAGCCCGACCGGCCCACCGGTCCAGGTGCGCTCCCCGGACGGGGCGCTGCGGCTGGTGGCGTCCTGGGCCGAGACGGCGGACCACGCCCGCGCGGACAGCGCCCCGGCGGACGGGCATCCGGTCGTCGGCGTCGTACTGGAGACCGGGTCGGTGGCCGAGGCGGCGGCCGACCGGCTGCCCCAGGGGGTGTTCTGCCTGGACCGGCTCGGGCTGGTGGTGTACGCCAATCCGCGCGCCGCCGAGCTGTTCGGGCTGGCGCGCGCGGACCTCGTCGGCAGACCGCTGTGGGAGGGCGTGCCGTGGCTGGCGCAGCCCGCCTGCGAGGACCAGCTGCGGGCCGCGCTGCTCTCCCCCGACCCGGTGCGGTTCCACGTCAGACGCCCGCACCCGCGGGGGCCGGAGCAGCACGCGGTCGACTGGCTCACGCTGTCCGTCCACCCCGGACCCGACCTGCTGATCTGCAACGTCGTCCCGTCCGGCCGGGTCGAGGAGGCCCCGCCCGCCCCCGCGCCGGAGCGCGGCGAGGCGGCGCGGACGGCGGCCACCGGCGGCCCCGGGACCGAGGCGCCGCTCGCGGGGGCCACCTCGATGAACCCGGCGTACCGTCCGATCGTGCTGGCGATCGCGCTGTCGGAGGCGGTCACCGCCCGCCAGGTGTCCGCGGTGGTCGTGCAGGAGCTGCTGCCCGCGTTCGGCGGCAACCGGCTCGCCATCTACCTCCTGCACGACCGGCACCTCCACCTGGCCTGGGAGACCGGCTTCCCGAAGGGTTTCCTCGCCCCCTTCGAAGGCGTCGGACTCGACGCCCATCTGCCCGGCGTGGAGACCCTCACCACCGGACAGCCGCTGTTCTTCGACTCCATGGAACAGGTCGCGGCGGCCTACCCGGGCATCGCGATGGACGCCCGGGAGGGCGCCCGCGCCTTCCTCCCCCTGATCGCGTCGGGGCGGCCCGTCGGCTCCTGCATCCTCGGCTTCGACCGCCCCCGCAGCTTCAGCACCGAGGAACGCACCGTCCTGACCGCGCTGGCGGGCCTGATCGCGCACGCCATGGAGAAGGCGCAACGCTACGAGACGGAGGCGGCGCTCGCCCGCGGGCTCCAGCGGGCGCTGCTCCCCCGGCAGCTGCCGACGCACCCGCTGGTGGAGACCGCGGGCCGGTACCTGCCGGGCACCCAGGGCATGGACGTCGGCGGCGACTGGTACGACGTGGTCGAGGCGGGCGACGGTCTCGCCCTGGTGATCGGCGACGTCCAGGGGCACGGGGTGCAGGCGGCGGCGACCATGGGCCAGCTGCGCAGCGCCGTAAGGGCGTTCGCGCTCGACGACCGGTCCCCCGACGAGGTGCTGGACGGCACCAACCGGCTGCTCGTCGACCTCGACCCGGGTCAGTTCGCGACCTGCTGCTACGTCCGGCTCGACCCGGTGTCGGGCCTCGCGCTGCTGGCCCGCGCCGGGCACCCGCCGCCGCTGCTGCGTCGCCCGGACGGCCGCACGCGCGTGGTGGACATTCCCGGAGGGGTGGTGCTCGGGGTCGATCCGCAGGCCCAGTACCCGGTGGCGGAGCTGCGGCTGGCGCCCGGTGCCCTGCTCGCGCTGTACACCGACGGACTGGTGGAGCGGCCCGGCGCCGACATCGACGAGGGCATCGCCGCCCTGCGGGTGGCGCTGGCCAGGGCGGGGGCGCCCGTCACACGGCCGGGAGGGCGCTCACTGGCGACGGTCGCCGACCGGCTCACCACTTCCGCCCGGCACTCCGCCGACCGGCCGGACGACATCGCGCTGCTGCTCGCGGCCCGGCGTACCGGCCCCGCCCGGTGAGACCGGGCCTCCCTTCGGAGTACGCGCATGCCCTGTCACCCCGGGTGACGCCCTCGCCTCACGCGGCTCGGAAGGGTAGACATGGCACATGGTCCGGCTTTTGGGTCGCTCCGGAACTCGGTCGCCCCGCCTCGGAGAGGAGCGCGCACACCGCCGCGCGCGCCGAGGCGGCACCGCGCGAGGCCCCGGCACGGGACTGCTGCCGACGCTGAGCGGGCGCAGTGTCGCCGGTCAGGTGTTCGTCCTGCATGTGGTGATCGTGCTGCTGCTGGTGGCCGCCGCGGTGGTGGCGCTGGTGCTCCAGGGGCGCATCGACAGCACACAGGAGGCCCGCAACCGCTCGCTGGCGGTCGCGGAGACCTTCGCCAACGCCCCTGGCACCCGGGCGGCGCTGGACGCCCCGGATCCCACCGCCGTGCTCCAGCCGTCGGCCGAGGCGGCTCGCAAGGCGGCGAAGGTCGACTTCATCGTCGTACTGAACACCGACGGGATCCGCTACACCCACCCCAAACCGGACCGGATCGGGAAGAAGTTCGTGGGCACCATCGAGCCCGCGCTCCAGGGGCGTTCGTTCACCGAGGAGATCGAGGGGACGATCGGGCAGCTGGTGCAGGCGGTGGTGCCGATCGAGACGCCGGACGGCCGGGTGGTCGGGCTGGTGTCGTCCGGGATCACCACCGAGCACGTCGGCGGCGCCGCGAACCGGCAGCTGCCGCTGGTATTCGGGGCGGCGGGCGCCGCGCTGGTGCTGGCGCTCGGCGGGACCGCGCTGGTCAGCAAGCGGCTGCTGCGGCAGACCCACGGGCTCGGCCCGAACGAGATGACCCGGAT
Organism: Streptomyces sp. B93; assembly: GCF_018070565.1. Taxonomy (GTDB): domain Bacteria; phylum Actinomycetota; class Actinomycetes; order Streptomycetales; family Streptomycetaceae; genus Streptomyces. The sequence goes on along the minus strand of NZ_JAGPXL010000043.1, from coordinate 28,977 downwards.
GTACGAACACCACGACGCGGTGCTGCACGCCGTGCGGGAAGGCGTGATCATCGTGAGCGGCGGGGGCGATCTGCTGCTCGCCAACGACGAGGCGCAGCGGCTGCTGAGGCTTCCCCCGGACGCCGAGGGACGCCATGTGAGCGACCTCGGGCTCGATCCGGACACCGCCGCGCTGCTGGACTCGGGGCGAGTCGCCACCGACGAGGTGCACCTGGTCGGCGACCGGCTGCTGGCGATCAACCAGCGGCCCACGGACCTGAGGGGCGGCCCGCCCGGCAGCGTCGCCACGCTCCGCGACTCCACGGAGCTGCGGGCCCTGTCCGGCCGCGCCGAGGAGGCCCGCGAACGCCTGGACATGCTGTATGCCGCCGGGGTGGGCATCGGCACCAGCCTGGACGTCACCCGGACCGCTCAGGAGCTGGCGCAGCTGGTGGTGCCGAGGTTCGCGGACTACGTGACCGTCGACCTGTTCGACGCGGTGCTGAGCGGTGACGCGCCCGATCCGGGGACGGAGCTGCGGCGGGCCGCGTTCAGCGGCATACGCAAGGACATCCCGCTGTACCCGGTGGGCGAGCGGATCGACTTCATCCCCACCTCCCCGCAGGCCCGCTCCCTGCTCACCGGCCAGTCCGTGGTGGAGCCGGAGCTGCGGGCGGCCACCGGCTGGCACGCGCAGCACCCCGAGCGCACCGCCCGGGTGATGGAGCACGGTGTGCACTCGCTGATCACCGCGCCGCTGCGGGCGGGCTCGCTGGTGCTCGGCCTGGTGAACTTCTGGCGGGCGGAGAAGCCCGAGCCCTTCGACACCGAGGACCAGGAACTGGCGGAGGAGCTGGTCGCGCGGGCCGCGGTCTCCATCGACAACGCCCGCCGCTACACGCGTGAGCACACCATGGCGGTGACGTTGCAGCGCAGTCTGCTGCCGCGCAGTCTGCCGGAGCAGAACGCCCTGGACGTCGCCTACCGCTATCTGCCCGCGCAGGCGGGCGTCGGCGGCGACTGGTTCGACGTACTCCCGCTGTCCGGGGCGCGGGTCGCGCTGGTGGTGGGTGACGTCGTCGGGCACGGGCTGCACGCGGCGGCCACGATGGGGCGGCTGCGCACGGCGGTGCACAACTTCTCCGCGCTGGACCTGGCGCCCGACGAACTGCTCGCGCTGCTGGACGACATGGTCACCCGCATAGACCAGCACGAGGCGGAGGGCGGCAGCGCGCTGGTGACGGGCGCGACATGCCTGTACGCGGTGTACGACCCGGCCTCGCGGCAGTGCACGCTGGCGCGGGCCGGTCATCCGCCGCCCGCGCTGGTCCGGCCGGACGGCTCGGTGGAGTTCCTCCAGGTGCCCGCCGGTCCCCCGCTGGGGCTGGGCGGGCTGCCGTTCGAGACGGCCGAGGTGGAGCTGGACGAGGGCAGCAGGCTGGTGCTGTACACGGACGGGCTGGTGGAGGACCGCACCCGGGACATCGACGAGGGGCTCGAACTGCTGCGGGTGGCGCTGGAGGGGGCCGGACCGTCGCCGGAGGACACCTGCCGTGCGGTCGTGGACGCCCGGCTGCCCGCCCGGCCCAGCGACGACATCGCGCTGATCGTGGCCCGCACCCGGGCGCTGGGCCCCGACCAGGTCGCGCACTGGGAGGTGCCGTCGGACCCGGCGGCCGTCGCCGAGGTACGGGCCGCGGTCACCCGGCAGCTCACCGTGTGGGGGCTGGACGAGGCCGTGTTCACCACGGAGCTGATCCTCAGCGAGCTGGTGACCAACGCGATCCGCTACGGCGGTCCCCCCATCCGCGTGCGGGTCCTGCGTGACCGCACCCTGATCTGCGAGGTCTTCGACGGCAGCAGCACCGCACCCCACCTGCGCTACGCCGCGATGACCGACGAGGGCGGCCGCGGCCTGTTCCTGGTCGCCCAGCTCGCCGAGCGCTGGGGCACCCGTTACCTGCCCGGCGGCAAGGTCATCTGGGCGGAACAGCCACTGCCGTGAGCCCTCCCGGCAGGGACCGGCGGGCGGAGCACCGGGTTCTACGCTGGACGTCGAGCGATCCGCGGTGTGGGGAGCAGGAGCGTATGGCGGGACGGCCGGCCGGGCGTGACGGCGATGGGGCGGAGGGCGCCGTGGCGCGGCTCACCGGGCGGCGGGTGGTGCGGGCACGGGCGGTGGCGGGGGCGGTCGCCGAGGTGGTGCTCGACGACGGGCGGGTGGTGATGGCCAAGCGCGGGGAGCTGCCCGGCGCGGTGCGGGCCGAGGCGGCGGGGCTGGCGTGGCTCGCCGGGGCGGGCGCGGTGCGGGTCCCGCGGGTGCGCGGCAGCGACGCGCAGTGGCTGGTGACGGAGCGGGTGGCGACGGGGGCGCCGGACGCCGACGCGGCTTCGCGGTTCGGCCGGGAGCTGGCGGCGCTGCACGACGCGGGCGCGCCCGCGTTCGGCGCCGGGCCGCCCGGCGGGCCGAGGGACGCGTACATCGGGGCGGCCCCGATGCGCAATGTGCCGGGCGCCGACTGGCCGAGCTGGTACGCCGAACACCGGGTGCTGCCGTATCTGCGCACGGCGGTCGACTCCGGCACGGTGCGGCCCGCCGAGGCGGCGGTCGTGGAGGAGGTGTGCGCACGGCTGCCCGCACTGGCCGGTCCGCCGGAGCCGTCGGCGCGGCTGCACGGCGACCTGTGGAACGGCAATGTGCTGTGGGCGACGGACGGACACGTCCGGCTGATCGACCCGGCGGCGCACGGCGGGCACCGCGAGACCGACCTCGCGATGCTGCGCCTGTTCGGCTGCCCGCACCTGGACCTGATCACGGTGGGCTACCAGGACGCCCGGCCGCTCGCGGACGGCTGGCGGGAGCGGGTCGGGCTGCACCAGCTCTTCCCGCTCCTGGTGCACGCGGTCCTGTTCGGCCGTGGCTACGCCGAGCGGGCCGTGGCGACCGCGCGGGCGGCCCTGGCCCGGTGACCGCCGGGCCAGGGCCGATGCCGACGTGCGGTGGGGGTCAGCCCTTCTCGAGGCGTGACCGCAGGAGTCCCTTGCCCAGTTCGGCGCCCTTGCGGCTGTCGGCCTGGGCCTTGCGGAACAGCTCCGCGACCTCGGAGTCCCCGTCGCGCTCCGCGTCCTGGATGTACGTGTCCAGGCGCAACGCGTTGTCGAGGCACGACTCCACGTACCAGATGAGGTTGTAGTCCTTGTCGCGGGTGCCGGTGACGCCGCCGGTCTCCGTCTGGCTGGTCATGCGGGCCTCCTCCTTGAGGTTCGTCTCTCGCGTGTGACCGCGCTTGCGTTCGCGTTCCGGGTCCGGGCCCATCCCGTCCGGTCCGGTCAGCGGCTCCCGGACGGGCGGCGGCGGACCTCGGCGCCGCCCGGGTACCCGCCCTCCTCGCACGCACACAGCGCCGTCGAACGCACCCCCGGAGACGGAACGCTTCGGCAATTCGCCAGGCTTCGCCACCCCTTCCGCCACCTAGAAATATCTACCAGCATGCATATGCCCGCGCGGGGAGTTGAGGGAGCGATGCAGACGTATCGGACGGTGAGCCGGAGTCGATGATGAGCAATGCGATGTGGACGCGCGGCGTGGAGTGGCTCGCTGCGGCGGCATCCGATCCACGAGCCTGCAAACGGGGCTGGGACCAGGGCGAGGGCGTCGCCCTGCTGGAGGCGGGCCGCTACTGGGACCTGGTGAGCGTGCCCGACCGGCTGGGCCTGCTCACCCTGGACCTGCTGTGGCGGCCGTCCCTGCCGGTGCCCGGCCCCACCCTGGTGGACACGGCCGCCCACCGGGTGGGCTTCTTCCTGCCGCCGGACCCGGACAGCCGCTGGATCGGCGCGGGGCTGCGCCATGCGAGCAGCGGTGCGTGGGTGGCGGTGCCGCCGCCGTACCGGCCCTCGCGCTTCCTGGAGTGGGTGATCCCGCCGGACGGTTCGGGGGCACTGCACGCCCCGGTCACCCTGGAACTCGCCCTGCGACAGGCCAACGGCACCCTCGCCGTGCTGGAGCCGATGAGCCGGTCGGAGGGGCTCACTGGTCCCCCTCCGCCGTGAGGCCGGCGGACGAGAGCCCACCCGGGTCGTTCCCCCGGGTGCGGGCGGCGTCCCCATGGCCCCGGACCGGGGGCGCGACCGGTCCCCCGTTCCGGTCGTGCCCCCGCGGACTCGTCGAACTTACGTGGTGAACGCAGCGGTTGTGAATCGTGCCGGTGCCCGCTTCGGCCCGCCGAGGGCTCAACCGTGCACAGGTCAGTCCGTATTGCCGGGTTCGACGCCCGGTTCCCGCCCGGGGAGCACCGGTCGTTCGAGGTCACCGAGGGCGAGATGGGCCAGCACGATCTCGTAGAGGTCGGTTCCGGAGGTCAGCAGCTGGCGCTCCAGGACGGGTTCGGCGCTGCGGACGTGTTCGCGGACGGTCTGCGGGTGGACGCCGAGCAGCTGCGCGGCGCGTTCGGCGTTGCCCCCGGCGGCGATCCAGCCGCACAGGGTGCGGCGCAGGTCGCGGGCGTCGCGCTCCAGGCGGCACAGCAGTTCGGCCGCCCAGGCGCGGACGGCGGGGGTGGCCAGCAGATCGCCGAGCGCGGGGCAGTCCGCGGCGCCGTCGCCCTCCGGTACGGCGGTCAGGGCGACCTCGGTGTTCAGCGCGAGCTGGACGGCGGCGCGGACGGTGAGGTCGGAGAAGTCGGTGCGCAGCAGGCCCTCGACGCGGTCCATGCGGGCGCGGACGGTGTTGCGGCTGACGCCGAGGATCTTGGCGGTGCTCACCGCCGTGAACTCCAGGCCAAGCCGGGTGGTGGCGAGCAGTTCGGCACGGGTGTGGTGCGGCAGGGCGTCCAGCGGGCGCAGGACGCGGGCCGTCCAGGCGCGCAGCGCCGCGGGGTCCATCAGGCGCTCGGGGTGGCTTCGTTCGGCGTACACCGCGGCCTTGTCGGGGCGGAAGCGGGCGACGGCGAGGGCGCTGACGGCCTGTCCGTAGGCGGTGGCGGTCTGGACGAGGCACTGCCGGGCGCTGCCGCCGAGGTAGGTGTGCGGGCGGCGGCCGACGAGTCCCCGCAGGGCGTCGGCCTCCGCCTCGCCGGGGGTCAGGACGATCACGTGCTGGGCCATGGCGGGGCAGCGCACCACCAGCGCGCGTTCGCCGGTGGCGTCGAGGCACTCCTCGGCGAGCCGGTCGCGGTCGCCGGGGCGGCTCTCGGCGACGTAGACGCAGGCGGTGTCGGTGTCGAGGAGGCCGGGCCAGAGTCCGGCGGCGACCCGGCGGGCGGAGACGATGTCCTCGACCATCAGCAGCTGGAGGATGGCCAGGCGCAGGTCGGCCGCGGCGCGCTCCAGGCGGAGTCCGGCGGCGGTGGTCTCCCGGGCGCGCAGCAGTACGTCGACGACGCCCGCGGTGTGGGTGACCATCTCGGCGGTGCTCCGGTCGAAGGGCCGGGGGCGGGCGACGGCGAGCACACCCGAACCGGCCGGGGGCGGCAGCGCCACGCCGACGAGCCGCAGATGGCGGCCCCGTTCGGCCCACGCGGCGGCGGCGACCCGGCCGGTGGTGAGGTCGGCGACGAGGTCCTCGTCGAGCGGGAGGGGCGTACCGGCGAGCAGGGTGCCGGTGTCGTCGGTGAGGGAGACCTCGGCGTCGGCGGCCTGCGCGAGCCAGGCGCAGACCCTGCCCACGTCGCGGCCGCCGGGGCGCAGATGGTCGAGGAGTTCCTCGGCCCAGGTCGGCCGGGACCCCCCGGGTGCGCCGTGCGGAACGGCCCCGTCCTGTTGGCCGGCCATGGCGCTTGCTCCTCGCTCCCGGTCCTGACCTCGGTACATCCCGGGACCGTACCTCACGGCACCGACAACGCCACCGGACGCGCGGTCGCGGGACGGCGGTGCCCGGAGGGTGCCGGGCACCGGCGTACGCGTCAGTGGGACCGGTCGGCGGAGTCGGTGCGGATGCCGACGGCGGCGAGCACCACGCCGACGAGGCAGAGGACGCCGGTGACCACGAGGCCGGTGCGCATCCCGTTCATGAAGGCCTGTCCGCTGCCCTCGACGACGGCCGCCCTCAGCTGGGCGGGCATGGAGGTGAACAGGCCGAACGCGACCGCGCAGAGGGTGAGCCAGGGGTTGGACCTGAGGCGGCCGGGGGTGGGCGACCGCACGTCGGGACGTGCGGGCGCGCCGGAGTGATCCACGGACGTGGACGACATGAGGGTGCCTTGTCTCCCGAGGGGTTGCGGAGAGGTGCGGGGCGCGGTGTCGCGCCCCCGCAGGGAGGTGAGAACGGCTCAGTGGGCGGCGGGGCGCAGCCCGCGCGTGAGCGAGGTGAGGGCGCCGGGCACGGAACCGAGGGCGTCCAGTTCGCCCTCGGTGAGGGTCAGCAGTGCCTCGGTGAGGTGGGCGACCTCCAGCTCGCGGACCTCGGCGAGTCGGCGCCGGGAGGTGGGCGTGAGGTGCAGGTGCGCGATCCGCTTGTCGGCGGTGTCCCGGCGGCGCTCCAGCAGCCCCTCTTCGGTGAGCTGGGAGACGAGCGCGCTGACGTTGTTCGGCTTCATCAGCAGCGCCTCGGCGGCCTGGCGGACGGTGGCGCCCTCGCACTGCCGGACGAACCGCAGCAGGGCGAGCTGTCCCTCGGGCGGCTTGGGGTGCGGGTAGTCCCGCGCGACCAGCCGGTCCAGCGCCCGGTGCAGCGCGGGCAGGACGGCCGCCAGCTCGGAGGCTGTGCGGTCGACGTCCCGGCGGGGCGCGCTGGATCGGGGCATGGCGGAAAGGGTAGGTATGACTTCATAGCCAAGTCAAAAAGGTATGAGGCCATAGACATGTTGGCCGGCCGGGCAGGTCCGCGCCCGGTGGCGGGCGCTCGGGCATAAGCTCGGCGGATGGCCAAGTACTACGACGTGCACCCGGACAACCCCCAGCCGCGCTCCATCGGCCAGATCGCCGACAGCGTCCGCGCGGACGCGCTGATCGCCTACCCGACGGACTCCTGCTACGCGCTGGGCTGCCGCCTCGGCAGCCGGACCGGCATGGAGCGGATCCGGACGATCCGGCAACTGGACGACCGGCACCACTTCACCCTGGTGTGCCAGGACTTCGCCCAGCTGGGCCAGTTCGTACGGGTGGACAACGACGTCTTCCGGGCGATCAAGGCCGCGACACCGGGCAGCTACACCTTCATCCTCCCGGCGACGAAGGAGGTGCCGCGGATGCTCCAGCACCCCAAGAAGAAGACCGTCGGGGTGCGCATCCCGGACCATGTCGTCGCCCAGGCGCTGCTCCACGCCCTCGGCGAGCCGCTGCTCTCCAGCACGCTGCTGCTGCCCGACGAGGACGAGCCGATGACCCAGGGCTGGGAGATCAAGGACCGGCTCGACCACGCGCTGGACGCGGTGGTGGACTCCGGGGACTGCGGCACCGAGCCGACGACGGTCATCGACTTCTCCGGGGGCGAGGCGGAGATCGTACGACGCGGGGCGGGCGATCCTTCGCGGTTCGAGTAGGCGCGGGGGGGCGGGCTCGGGGCCCCGGGAACGCGGGGAGGCGGGCCCTGGGACGCCGGTCCGGGGACGCGGGCCCGGAAGCGCAGGTCCGGGGACGCGGGTCCCGGGGACGCGAGCCCGGAAGCGCCAGAACGCAGGCTCCCCGGGGCACCAGATCGCGAACCCGGGCGCCGGGAGGCGGCGTCCGTAGAGCGCGCTGACCCGGGGCCCAAGGGACGCGAAGACGTAGGCCCGAAGGGGGAAGTCGGCCGCGCCCCCTTCATTGACATGCACGCGTCCCGGCGGGATTCTGAGAGCGCTCTCACAGTGGTCCGGACCAACGGACCGGTGATCCCCCCACGCACGCACACCCCCACGGAGGTGCGAAGAGTGCTCGCAAGCCTCAAACACCGCTTCCTGACCCTCGCCGCGGCGGCGTCCCTGCTCGGCGCCGCCCTCACCCTCGGCACCGGACCCACCGCGGAGGCCGCGGTCCCGGACACCATCCCCCTGCAGCTCACCAACAACTCGGGCCGTGGAGACGCCGTCCACGTCTACGTCCTCGGCACCTCCCTGACCACCGGTCAGCAGGGCTGGGCCGACGCCGCAGGCACCTTCCACGCCTGGCCCGCCGGAGGCAACCCGCCCGTACCCGCGCCCGACGCGGCCATCGCCGGACCCGCCGCCGGGCAGACCAGGACCATCCGCATCCCCAAGCTCTCCGGCCGTATCTACTTCTCCTACGGGCAGAAGCTGGACTTCAGACTGGCCACCGGCGGCCTGGTCCAGCCCGCCGTGCAGAACCCGAGCGACCCCAACCGGAACATCCTCTTCAACTGGTCGGAGTACACCCTCAACGACTCCGGCCTGTGGCTCAACAGCACCCAGGTCGACATGTTCTCCGCGCCGTACTCGGTGGGCGTACAGCGCGCCGACGGCAGCACCCTGACCACCGGACGACTCAAGGCGGGCGGCTACCGCGGCGTCCTCGACGCGCTGCGCGCCCAGCCCGGCGGCTGGGCGGGGCTGATCCAGACCCGCTCCGACGGCACCGTGCTGCGCGCCCTCTCCCCGGCCTACGGCGTGGAGACCGGGGCGCTCCCCGCCTCCGTGCTGGACGACTACATCAACCGGGTCTGGCAGAAGTACGCCACGACCACCCTGACGGTGACCCCGTTCGGGGACCGGCCCGACGTCAGGTACTTCGGCCGGGTGTCGGGCGGCGTCATGAACTTCACCAACTCCTCCGGCGCCGTCGTCACCAGTTTCCAGAAGCCGGACGCCGCCAGCGTCTTCGGCTGCCACCGGCTCCTCGACGCCCCCAACGACCAGGTGCGCGGCCCCATCTCCCGCACCCTGTGCGCGGGCTTCCACCGCTCCACCCTGCTCACCAACCCCAACCAGCCCGACACTTCGGCGGCGGGCTTCTACCAGGACGCCGTGACCAACCACTACGCCCGGGTCATCCACGACCGGATGGCCGACGGCAAGGCCTACGCCTTCGCCTTCGACGACGTGGGCAACCACGAGTCCCTCGTCCACGACGGCGACCCCCGCCAGGCGAACCTCACCCTGGACCCGTTCGACTGAGCCACCGGGCACCGGCGCTGCCCGCTCACGGCGCTCCCCCGTCCCGCATCGTGCGGCTGAGGTCGTCCAGGCGGTCGAGTCCCGCCTGGACGGCTTCCAGCTCGTCGGTGAGGGCGGTGAGGTCCACCGGTGTGCCGCCCGCGTCCTGTGCCGTCTGGAGGGAGAGCAGGACGGTGCCGCGGTCGGCGGCGGCCTCCAGGCTCAGGGTGGTGGCCTCCAGGGTGGCGGTGAGCAGACCGCGCAGCCGGGTCAGGCGCTCCAGGGCGGCGATGCGTTCCTCCAGGGCACGCACGGAGGCACGCTTGGCGTCCCGCAGGGGGCCGGAGGCGGCGGTGTCGGCCTCCCGCGCCAGGCGGTGCCGTTCCTGTTCGAGGTTGGTCAGGGTGGCGTCGTTCACCGCGGTGTCGATGACACGGAGGGCCGCGGCACGGGTGCGGAGCTGTTCCTCGGCGGCGCGGGTGGTGTCGGCGGCGGCGGTGAGAGGGGCGGCGAGGGCGGTGCCGGTGGCTGCGAGGGCGTGCCTGTGCAGTGTGTCGGCGGCCGCCCCGGCCCGCGCCAGCCAGGGAGCGGCGTCCGCGGGCGGCGTCCCGTTGGGCACGGGTGCCCGGCCCGCGCCCTCGCGGTGGCTGTTCGTGTGCGTCCGTCGGCCCGCCTGGTGCCGGCGCGTGGTGGCGGTGTGGGTGGCGAAGGCCGCGGCACCGATCCCCGCACCGGTGACGGGGACGGCCCAGGACGCGGCCCCGCCGAGGGCGGCGGCCACCGCTCCCGCCGTCCCCAGGACAAGGGCGGCGAGGATGCCGGTGAGTTGGTCGGTGCGCTGCGTCATGCTCGTACCCCCGTTCAGAAGTTGCTGATGACGGACGTCATCACCTTGTCGATCAGTGCGGGGTCCCGGGCGTCGTACGAGCTGGCGCGGGAGGCTTCGGCGATCTCGGTGAGCGTGTCGAAGTCGGCCTCCTCTCCGAAGGCCACGGTGAAGACCCGCACGGAGCGTTCCATCGCGTCGGCGTCGATGTCGCGCAGCAGGGCGGACCGGTCGTTGTCGGCGGGGTATTCGTTCTTGCCGTCGGTGAGGACGACCAGGGCGTTGATCCGATCGGGATCCAGGTCCTCGAGCATGCTGGTGTGCGCGGCCCGCACGGAGGAGTACAGGGCGGTGCCGCCCTCGGCCGACAGCCCTCTGATCGCGGCGCTCATCCGCGCCTTGTTGTCACCGCCGATGGGCGCGGGCGGCAGGATCACCCGGTAGGGCTGGTCCGGGTGGTCATCGGTCTCGGTGGAGAACACCCACAGCCCGACCTCGTCGTCCTCGTGGTACTGGTCCAGGGAACTGATGGCCGCTTCCTTGGCGGCCTCGAGGCGGCTGCGGCCGTTCCCCGCGGGCTGGTTCATGGAGCCGGACACGTCCATGACGAGGGTGACCCGGGCCTTCTTGCGCAGGTCGTCCCAGCTGTCCAGGATCTCGCCGAGCACCTTGGGCGCCGGGGGGTCGATGAGTGACAGTTCGTGGCCGTCGGACAGGCTCACACTCTCGGCCAGGGCGGTCGCGGCGTTGCCCGCGTGGTCGCGGAAGCCCATCTCCTGGAAACGTCGCTGCTGTTCGCGGTCGAGCAGGAACGCGCGGAAGTCCGCCGCGGCGGCCCGCTGCGCCTTGCTGGCCGACGGCAGGACGACGAACGGGTGGTCCAGCATCAGCGTGCCGTCGGAGGGGTGCACGGCCACCAGGGGCACCCTCGGCTTCCTGCCCTCGCCGATCAGCTCGGGGTCGCCCTTGGGGCTTCCCTGGTTGTAGAGGTGGATCAACTGCTCCTGGACGAGCACGGCGCTGGCGTACGACATCGCCTGGCCCTCGGCGTCCGCCTCGGCGAGATTGGCCATGTAGACCGTGGCGTCGGAGGCGTAGTGCAGCACTCCCGCCTCCACACCGGCGACGAAGTCGCGGGTTCCGGCGGTCGCCACGTCCTTCGAGGTGAGGTCGCTGGAGCGGCCGGTCGCGGCGTAGAAGGCGGCCACGGTCGCGGCGAGCCCGGAGGTGGAGGTGTGCGGGTTGTCCTTGCCCAGGTGGAAGCTCCCCCACTCGGGGTGGCCGAGCGAGCCCCAGCCCTTCTCCGTCAGTGCCAGCACGTCACGCCAGCCCACCTGCTTGCTTGGCCATCCGAGCGCCTCGGCCATGGGCCTGGGCATGGCGATGGCCAGCGGGCTGGTCGCCAGCGACACCGGCTCGCCGACGGACAGGACGCCCCGGTCCGAGGCCGCCGCCCGCTCGGCGAGCAGGTCGAGCCACAGCGATGACGTCGGTGTCCACGCCTGCGGCTCGGGCCGGCCCTCGTGCTTCTCGTCCCAGCCCCGGGCGAGAGCCTCCATCGCGCTGCCCGAGGTCAGTTCGGTCACCGAGACCTCGGCGCACTGCCCGTCGGCGAAGGTGCGTTCCGCCTTCCGGTAGTCGTCGGCCATCTCAGCGAGAAGCTCCCCCTTCTCCGTCGAGGAGCTGATCTCCAGGCGCACCTCGCAGTCCGGGCCCGTGGCGGCGGTGAGCAGGCGCGGCACCGCGAACGCCAGGACGATGCCCGCCAGCCCCACCACGGTGGTGATCAGCAGCGCCTTCCTACGGGATGTCGAATGTGCAGTTCTCGTGCTCACGCCGTTCCCCCTTCGGACGGAGACCCAGGTCTTGATCGTGCGTGAGGGCAAGCTGGACCACGCGGCACTCCTCCACCGGCTCCCCCGCTGTCGCGGCCTGCCCTCGGATCCCACAACACACCTTCAGCGCACAGGACTTGCCGTGTAGTACGCCTGCTCCACCTGGTGTGGTTGCGGATCCGCGCACCCGATTCAGCTCAAAGCGGCGAGCCGCACACCGGGACGCCAGGGTAGGAGCGCACGGAACGGTCACGCAGGGGGCTCGGGGCCCGGGACACCGGTGTCACCAGCGGCCGGGCTCGCTCCCGGTGATCGCCCGCGACGGCCGGCCGTCCACCCCCACCGGTACCTCACCGGCGAGCATCACCCGGTGCATCACCCGGGGCAGGCCCAGGTGGGCGTTGTCGCTCGGCGCCAGATGGATCGTGGCGCGGTTGTCCCAGAAGGCCACGCTGCCCGCCTCCCAGCGGAACCGGACGGTGTACTCGGGCCGGACGGCCTGCTCCAGCAGCATGTCCAGGACGGCCTGGCTCTCCGGGCGGGAGAGGCCGTCGATCTGCTCGACGTAGTAGCCGTTGACGAACAGCACCCGCTCACCGGTCTGGGGGTGGACCCGCACCAGCGGGTGCACGGTGGCGACCTGATGGTCCAGCAGGTGCCGGACGTAGGCGTCGTCCCCGGGCCGCGGCTGGTAGCCGACGCCGAGCCGGTGCTCGGCGCGCAGCCCGGCGACGAAGTCGCGCACCGGGGCGGACAGTCCCGCGTAGGCGGCGGCCAGGTTGGACCAGGTGGTGTCGCCGCCGTAGGGCGGGACGGTCTCGGCGCGCAGGATCGTCGCCGCGGGCGGGTCGACCCGGGCGCCGTGGTCGCAGTGCCAGCCCCGCAGCAGGGTGTGGCGGCGCCGCCGCAGCCACTCCTCGTGCTCCATCCCGAACCGCCCGCCCAGTTCCAGCCGGTCGGCGGTGGTCTCCACCTCCGGCACGTCGGCCGGTGACGCCGAGCCGCGCCGTCGCGGCACCACGGGTTCGCCGAACCGGCGCGCGAAACGCACATGGGCGGCGTGGTCGAGGCTCTGGCCGCGGAAGAACACCACCTTCCAGCGCAGCACGGCCGCCCGTACCGCCGCCACCTGGGCGTCGTCCAGGTCGGCCGCCAGGTCGACGCCGGTGACCTCGGCGCCGATGTGCCCGGCGACCGGACGCACCTCGATCCCTGCCGCCCCCGCCGCCGTCCCGTCGTACGCCCTGGTCCTGTCCGTCGTCATACGCGCTCCGCTGCTCGTCGGTGCCGGTCGGTCCCAGCAGAGATCGTGACAGCGTGCGGCACGCCTGGCCACAGGGCCTCGGAGGGGGTGCGTGCCGCCGGGCGGGGACCGGGTACCCGGTCTCATGACGGCCGCGCGCACGGAACACGGAACGCGGAAGGAGGCCGGAGGTGGGTGACAGGGACCGGCTGCGGGAGTACCGCGGCAAACGGGACTTCGAACGGACCCGGGAGCCCGAGGGACGGCCCGCTCGGGCCGGTGAACGGCCTCGGTTCGTGGTCCAGATCCATGACGCGAGCACCCTGCACTTCGACTTCCGGCTCCAGGTGGACGACGTACTGAAGTCGTGGTCGGTGCCGAAGGGCCCGTCGGCGGATCCCCGGGACAAGCGGCTGGCCGTGCCGACGGAGGACCATCCCCTGGAGTACGAGGAGTTCGAGGGCGTCATCCCCCGGGGCGAGTACGGCGGCGGCACGGTGATCGTGTGGGACCGGGGAACGTACGAGCCGCTCAGCCACGACCGCGCGGGCCGGCCCGTCGACTTCGCCCGGTCGCTGGAGCGCGGCCACGCCACGTTCCGGCTCTCCGGGTCGAAGCTGCACGGCGAGTACGCGCTCACCCGCTTCCGGGGCGCGGACGACGACGCGTGGCTGCTGGTGAGGTCGGGGCACGGCGGTGGACGCGGCGGCGGTACGCCGGACCCGCGCCGGGCCCGCTCGGTGCGCAGCGGCCGCACGCTGGCGCAGGTGGCGGCGGAGGAGGAGCCGGAAGAGGCTTCCTGACCGGCCGCTCGGCGAAGACGCCGGTCTCAGTCTCAGCGAAGACGCCGGTCGAGGAACTCGATCGCGGTCTCCATGGAGTCCGGCCAGCGGGCGTAGAAGGTGTGGCCCTCACCGGGGTACGTCACCAGCCGTACATCCTTGCCCGCCTCCTCGAACGCGGCGGCCGTCCGCTGTGACCAGCGCAGGGGGCAGGTGTCGTCGGCGGTGCCGTGCAGGATCAGCAGGGGCTCGGTCACCCGGTCCACGTACGTGATCGGCGCGGCCTCCCGCCAGAACCGCGGGTTCTCCTCCGGGCTGCCGTGCGCGGCCTCGATCTCGGCGGCCACCGGATCGCCCTCGCGGCGCTGGAAGTGCTTGAAGTTGTCCGCCGGGAGCGAGCTGACCGGCGCGAACACCACCGCCGCGTCGACCAGTCCCGGCGCCACGACGAGCGTGTTGTACACCACCCCACCACCCATCGAGCGGCCCAGCAGCCCGATCCGGTCGTCGTCGATCGCGGGCCGCGCCGCGCCGCGCAGGGCGTGCACGGCGCCGATGACGTCCTCGGTGTAGCCGAGCCGCAGGTCGACGTCGTTGTCGGGGTCGGCGTCGGAGCCCGCGTGGTTGCGGTAGTCGGTGTGCAGGACGACGTACCCGCGCCGGGCCAGCAGGTCCTGCTCCCGGGCGAGCCCCCGGCCGGTGGTGTAGACGTCGGGGTCGATGTAACCGTGCGCGAGCACCAGCGCCGGGAAGGGCCCCTTCCCCTCGGGCACGTTCATGATCCCGGAGATCCTCAGCCCGTTCGCACGGTAGGTGACGGCGTACTGGGTGTAGGCGTCGGTACGGGCGCGCACCGCCCCCAGTCGCAGGTCGGACCCGTGGTGCTCACGGGCGACGAGGCCGGGGATGGACACCGGGTCGGCGGCTGTGAGGGTGGGCGTCGGGGCCGGGCTGGGGGTGGCACTGGTGGCCGGTGGCGGTACGGTCGGGCTGCCCTCACCGCGGTCCGGCTCACCGCCGCCCGTGCAGCCGACGGCGACCGCCAGGAGCAGTCCGACGGTGACCCAGGCTGTGCTGCGCGGCCGCATGGGGTCAGTATCCCGCTGCGCATTCGTGGTGCACAGCGGCCTTTTCCTCCGGGAGCACCGTTCCGACGGCTGCCCCGCCCCGCGGGACACCGCGCCGGACGACCGGTACACCACGCGACCGCTGCCGGGCCCGGCACACGTGCCCAGCACCGCCGGGACCCTGGAGTGTCAGCGGACGGCGGGGGGGGCTGTCCGTGGTCGGGCACCGGCTCCAGCCGCCGGGCGTCCAGCGGACTCCGGGCCCGGCTGAGCGGGGGACGTGGTGACGAGGAGCAGCTGGAGGGAAGCGGCGTCGTCATCGCTCCGCTGCGGGCCCGGCGAGAGATCATCGGCACCCTGACCCTGGCGCGCCTCCAGGACGACCACCGCTGTCAAGCACGACGTACCGCTGATCGCGGAACTCGCCCGCAGCATCGCCCTGGACGTCGGCATCGAGTTCTGCGCCGACACCGACGACGTCGCCCTGCTCGCCCTGCGCCCCGCCGCGTCCGGGTCCGCGCCGTAGACGTGTGTGGACCACCGGGGCAGGGAACCCGGGCCGCACGGGCGCCGGTACGCGCCCCGCGCGCGGGAGTCATGGGCCGACGCCGAAGCCGACGCCGTAGAGGGCGAGGGCGAGGACGTGAGAGGTCCACGAGCCAGCGAGACCGTCAGCGGCCCGGGCCGGACGGCCCCGTCGGGGCCGATCCCGCACGGCCTGTCCGCCGCCGCTTACGTGGCGGACGACCAGGGCCGCATCACGGGGATCAACCGCGCGGCCGAGCGCCTGCTCCGGCGTGCCGCGGCGGACCTGGTGGGACTCGACGCCCATGACGTGCTGCACCGCGACCGGCACGGCCACCCGGTGCCGCGCGCGCAGTGCCAGCTCCGGGAGGCTGGTGTGGCGGGCCGCGTCCAGCAGGGGGCGGACCTGTGGTTCGAGCGCGGCGACGGCACGCTGCTGCCCGTCAACTGGCTGATCAGCCCGCTCGAGGCGAACGGCGGCACGCCCTCGACGCTGCTGCTGTTCCACGCCCGCGATGCCGACGGCGGCGAGGAGCGACGGCGTTCGTCAGCGCAGCCCCTTTCCGAACTGGGGCGCCTCGCCCTGCTGGCGGAGCTGACCACCCAGCTGGCCTCGACGATGGACACCGACGAGGCGGTGCGCAGGCTCGTCTCCCTCGTGGTGCCACGCCTCGCGGACTGGGCCGTCGTCGATCTGATCACCGAGAACGAGGAGGTGCGGCGCGCGGCCGTGATCACCTTCGGCGACGGCGCCCTGGTGCACCGCCGGGACCTCCAGGGCCCGATGCCGCCGATCCCCGAGCACTCCCCGATGCCGGTGGCGCGAGCCCTGCGCGGCGCGGCGTCCGCCCTCGCCGACCCGGGGATGTACCGGGGGCCGCCCACCTCCGGCATGGCGGCCGAACAGCGCAGGCTGTTCTCGGTCACGGGCATGCACTCGGCGGCGATCGGCCCGATCCGCGGTCTGCGTGAGGTGCTGGGCGCGCTCACCCTCGGCCGGTCGGACCGGCCCGAGCCGTTCACCAGCGGGGACCTGCCGCTGCTGGAGGACATCAGCCGGCGCCTCGGTCTCGCGCTCGACAACATGCGGCTGTACCAGCGGCAGCGGAAGGTGGCCGAGACGATGCAGCGCCATCTGCTGCCGCAGCTGCCCGAGATACCGGACCTGGAGATGACGGTGCGGTACGTCTCGGCGCCGGACGCGTCCCAGGTGGGCGGTGACTGGTACGACGCCTTCGTACTCTCCGACGGGGCGGCGGCCCTCGTCATCGGCGACGTCGTCGGCCACGATCTGGAGGCCGCAGCCGACATGGCGCAGCTGCGCAACATGCTGCGCGCCTACGCCTGGTCGCAGCAGGCGCCGCCCAGCAAGATCGTGGAGTGGCTGGACCACGCGGCGATGGAGCTGGCGGAGGTCGACATGGCCACCGTGATCTTCGCGCGGGTGACCCGGGCGGGCAGCGCCGGGTGGGAACTGTCGTGGACCAACGCCGGGCATCCGCCGCCGCTGTTGATCACCCGGGACGGGCTGACCGAGTACCTCACGGACGGTCACGGCATCCTGCTCTGCTCCGGGGCGCTGCTGCCGCGTCCCGACGCCACGGCGCTGCTGCCGCCCGGGGCGACCCTGCTCCTCTACACCGACGGTCTGATCGAGGTGCCGGGGGAGTCGATCGAGGAGGGCCTGGAGCGCCTGCGCCGCAACGCCGCCTCGCTCGCGCACCGGCCGCTGGAGTCCTTCACCGACGACCTGGTGGCCCGGACGCGTCCGACGGACAACGAGGACGACGTGGCGGTGCTGGCCCTGCGCATTCCGGAGCCGGACAAGGCAGGTCATATGCGCATCCGTGATACTTGATGCTGGGATCACGGTGCCCGAGCACTACGGAGCGGAGTCGGTGTGGGCGAGCAAGTGGACGACCACGGGCTGCTGGGAGGTCCTCTGCCCGGCGGCCCGGCGCCGTCGGACGAGGAGCAACTGCTGTGGGACGTGGCGGCCGCGATGCGTGAACTGGGGCCGCGCGCGAGCATGGCCCAGATCGCCCGGGAGGCGGGACTGGCCCCGGCCGCGCTCTACCGCCGCTTCCCCACCCCCGACCTCCTGCACAGCAGACTGGCCGAGGTCTTCCAGGACCGGCTCCTCGCGCATGCCCGGCACACCCTGGACCTGCCGGTCGACAGGCAGTTGGAGTACTTCCTGCACACCGTCGGACTGCACCTCGCGCTGAGCCACAGCATCCTGCCGCATCCGTTCGGCGACATGGCCACCCCGGAGCAGCGCGAACGCATCTACGCCTTCACCGCCCGGCTGCTGGAACAGGGCAAGCAGGCCGGTGTGCTGGCCGCCGACGTCGCCCTGTCCGACATCGCCGCCGTCGTGTGGGGTCTGCGGGGCGTCGTCGCCGTCACCGACGGCATCGCGCCGGACGCCTGGGAGCGGCACCTCGACGTCGCCGTGGCCGGGCTGAAGAACCCGGGGCTCACCTTCACCCGTCCGCCCCTGGACACCGAGCATCTCGACCGAGTGATCCACAGGCCGTCTCGCGGGCCCGGGTGACACCCTCCGGGGGCGTGGGCGGGCGGTTCCTCAGGGGTTGAGGCGCGGCTCTCCCGCGGCCTTCGCCACGCCACGCGCCCAGAGGACCAGAGGTACTTGCAGGGGCAGCCTGGCGATCGCGGCCGTCCGCTGCGGGGCCGGGCGGTGGCGCCAGTCGACGGCCATCTTCACATTGGCGGGGAAGACGCCGGCGAAGAACGCCGCCGAGGCGAGTGCGGCGGCCTTGCGGGTGCGGGGCAGGGCCACTCCGGCGGCGAGGGCCAGTTCGGCTGCGCCGCTGAGGTAGGTCCAGGTCCGGGCGGAGCCGGGGAGGGCGCTCGGGACGATCGCGTCGAACTGGCGCGGGACGGTGAAGTGGGCCGCGCCCGCGGTGGCCAGCAGGCCGGCGAGCAGCAGGGACGAGCGTTCGGACCGGGACACGGTTCCTCCTCTGGTTACCTGCCCCGCGATATTACTCACAAGTAGCGCGGCGGTCCTACGCGGGGACCCGGTGCTCGGTCTCCTCGTCGGCGGAGTAGGCGACGAAGTCGTCGACCATACGGTGGAAGAGGGTGGCCAGCTGGCGCAGTTCCCCGGGCGTCCATTCCGCCAGGGCGAGCTGCATGCCGCGGGAGCCCACGTCCCGGATCCGGTCGACGGCCGCGCGCCCCTCGGCGGTCAGCTCGATGCGCTGGGCGCGGCGGTCCTCGGGGTCGGGCACCCGGCTGACGTATCCGGCCTTGTGCAACTGCTGCACCGTACGCGTGACATGGGAGGCCTCCACGCCGAGCCGGTGGGCCAGCTCCCCCGGGCGCAGGGGTTCCGTGTCGGCGATCTGGCGCAGCAGCGCCACCGCGGCACGGTCCAGGGGGACGCCCGCCAGCGCCATCAGCCGCTCGTGCTGCCGGGCGCGGGTGCCCAGATAGGCGATGCGGGAGAGGGCGCGCTCGATCTCGGCCACTTCCGGGGAAGCGGGGGCGTCGGGGAGCGATGGAGTGGGCATACGGGCCATTTCACCATGTCATTGCCTAACTCAACTATCTCCCCCTGACCCGCCTCCGTCCCACGTTGGGGGGAAAGGCGTGGTCGGACCGCGTGACGGCGGGCCCGGGTGTCGAGGTCTTCAGCCGTGACCCTGCCGTTGATCGCGCCCATGCTCGCCACGCCCGGCACCCTGCCGCCCGCCGCCCAGGACGCGCGGTGGGCGTACGAGACCAAGCAGGACGGCCAGCGGGTGATCGGGTACCTCGCCGGGGACGGCACCCTGGTGCTGCGCGCCCGGTCCGGGGAGGACATCACCGCCGCCTACCCGGAGCTGCGCCCGCTCGGTGACGCGCTCGGCGCGACGGCGGCGGTGCTGGACGGCGAGGTGATCGCGCCGGACGAGCGGGGGCGCGGCGACTTCCAGCGGCTCCAGTCCCGGATGGGGCTGGCGCACGCGCCGGGGCGGGCGGCGCGCATGGCGGCCGAGGTGCCCGTGCACCTGGTGCTGTTCGACGTGCTGCACCTGGCCGGGGACTCGCTGCTGCGGGAGCCGTACACCCGGCGCCGGGAGGCGCTGACGGGCCTCGGTCTCGCGGGGCCGTTCTGGTCGACCCCGGCGGCGATCACCGGGCACGGCGAGGCGGCGCTGCGCGCCACCCGTGAGCACGGCCTTGAGGGGCTGGTCTGCAAGCGTCTGGACTCGGTGTACGAGCCGGGGATGCGCTCGCGGGCCTGGATCAAGATCCGCAACATGCGGGCCGTCGATGTCGTCGTCGGCGGCTGGCTGCCCGGCAAGGGGCGCCTCGCGGGCCTGCCCGGCGCCCTGCTGCTGGGCCAGCGTGCTGCGGGACGGCTGCGCTACGTCGGCGGGGTGGGCACCGGCTGGAGCGACTCCGAGCGGACCGAGCTGGCGGCGCTGCTGCGGGCCGACGAGAGCGCCGTATGCCCCTTCGACCCGGTTCCGAAGGTGCCGGGGGCGCACTGGGTGCGGCCCCGGCTGGTCGGTGAGGTCCGTTTCAGCACCCGTACCCGGGCGGGGATGCTGCGGCAGCCGTCGTGGCTTCGGCTGCGCCCGGACCTCGCGCCGGAGGAGTCGGCGGCGGACATTCCCGACGATCTGGTCTGACGTACCGTCAACCAGTCCTCGCACACTGTGGAGCTGCGAAGTATTGGGCTGCGCTTAACCACCGGTACGCCCGTGCCCCCTTGGCCCGCGAGTGAAGATCGGCGAAGCTGAACTCCCCATCCCCCCACAGCCGTTGGGCTGCACCGGGTCCTGAGGAGGACACAGTGTCCCTGAAGTCCGCTCTTCTCCGACGCAGATGGCTCACCGGGCTCGGCGGTGCCGCCGCCCTCGTCATCGCCTTCCCCGCCGTCGCCTTCGCCGCCCCGCCCCCGGCGCTGCCCGCCAACGCGGAGGCGGCGGAGCGGACCTTCCAGCCCGCCTACGACTACGACACCGACGGCTGCTACGCCACCCCCGCCATCAGCGCCGACGGCACCGTGAACACCGGCCTCAACCCGACCGGCGCCCTCAACGGCTCCTGCCGGGACGCCTCCGACCTGGACAACACCAACGGCTACTCGCGCTACAAGTGCAACAACGACTGGTGCGCGTACGTGTACGCCTCCTACTTCGAGAAGGACCAGGCGCTGCCCGGCACCAGCCTCGGCGGGCACCGGCACGACTGGGAGCACGTCGTGGTGTGGGTGCGAAACGGCGTGGCCGAGTACGTGTCGACCTCCAACCACGGCTCGTTCACCGTGCACAACCGGTCGCAGATCCGCTGGGACGGCACCCACCCGAAGATCGTCTACCACAAGGACGGCATCAGCACGCACTGCTTCCGCGCGGCCAACTCCAACGACGAGCCGCCGGAGAACCACAAGGGCACCTGGCAGTACCCGCCGCTGGTGGGCTGGAACGGCTACCCGGCGGGCGTGCGGGAGAAGCTGGTCTCCTACGACTTCGGCAGCGCCCACTTCGGCCTGAAGGACGGCAGCTTCAACTCGCACCTCGCGTCCGCGAAGCCGTCAGGCATACCGTTCGACCCCAACGCCTGAGCCACTGGCCGGATCCCACCCCCGGGGCAGGGGCACCCTTGCGCCCCGGGGTGGGACCCTGGGGCCGGGCGGGTCCCGATGGGTCTATCGTGTCCCGCATGCCGGTTCCCGAGCTGATCCGCATCGTCTCCCGCGACTCGCCCATGGCCCTCGCCCAGGTCGAGCGCGTACGCGCCGAGTTGACCGCCCTCCATCCCGGTGTGCGCACCGAGGTCGTCCCGGTGAAGACCACCGGCGACAAGTGGCTGGGCGATCTGTCGCAGGTCGAGGGCAAGGGCGCGTTCACCAAGGAGGTCGACGCGGCACTGCTCGCCGGTGCGGCCGACCTGGCGGTGCACTGCGTCAAGGACGTCCCCGCCGACCGGCCGCTGCCCGCCGGCACGGTGTTCGCGGCGTTCCTCGCCCGCGACGACATCCGCGACGCCCTGGTGCACCCGGACGGGCTCACCCTCGACGAACTCCCCGCGGGGACCCGCATCGGCACCTCCTCGGTGCGCCGCGTCGCCCAGCTCGCCGCCTCCCACCCGCACCTGCGCTGCGTGCCCTTCCGCGGCAACGCCAACCGGCGCCTGGCCAAGCTGGCCGCCGGGGAGGCCGACGCGCTGCTGCTGGCGGTGTCCGGCCTGGAGCGGATCGGGCGCGCCGACGTGATCAGTGAGGCGCTGTCGACGGAGACGATGATGCCGCCGATCGGCGCGGGCGTCCTGGCGCTCCAGTGCCGCGAGGGCGACACCGGCCTCATCGAGGCGATCAGCGCGCTCGGCGATCCGGACACCCACCGGGAGGCCACCGCCGAACGGATGTTCCTGCACGTCCTCCAGGGGCACTGCAACAGCCCCATCGCCGGGTACGCCCAGGTCGGTCCCGGCGGCGAACTGTCCTTGCGGGCCTGTGTGTTCACCCCGGACGGCAAGACCCGGCTGAACGCCCACGAGTGGGCGGGGCGCCTGGACCCGGCCACCCTCGGCACCTCGGTCGCGGTGTCGCTGCTGCGGCAGGGCGCCCGCGAGATCATCGACGGCATCCCGCACTGACGCCCGGTACCGCAACGCTCAGGCGGTGCCCTCCTCCGCCTGCTCCCGCAGGAAGTTGCTGATCTGCCGGGCGAGGCCCTCGCGGACCGCGCCGGGCGTGGCGCAGCCGGTCTGCTCGTCCAGGCCGACGCCGCCCGACCACAGCGCGCGCTCGGTCCACTCCTCGTCGACCCGCAGCTGGATCTGCACGTCCACCCGGCTCAGCGCGGCCTCCGGTGCGGCGCCGTAGAGCACCGCGGTGGCCCGGCGCAGCGGGTAGACGTCGTAGCCCTCGATGAACTGCGAGTTGCGCCAGTCGACGAAGGCGCTCTCCCCGTCGGGGCCGACGCGCACGTCGAACTGACCGTCCTCCAGATGGATGCCGAAGCGCCGGGTGCCGCGGTTCTCGACGGTCACCCGGAGACAGAAGTACGTGAGCCCCTCGGCGGCGTCGTCACGTCCCCGGGGCGGCTCGGACCGCTCCATACGGTGGACGCGGACGCGCAGACCGGCATGCTCGTCGTACTCCTGCCAGTCACCGACCACGTTCGGCTCGTACACGCTGCACCTCTCGACTCCGGACGCTGCTTCCTATCCAGGGGTTCGGCGCACTGTCAAATGCGCGAAATGCGCCGTGATCAGCGAATTCCCGGCGTTGATCACTGATCAAGCTCTGCGCTGCGGGAATCGTCCGTGGAGGCACGGCGGCCCGGGGGCGGGCGTGCCGCACATCACGTCCGCGGTCGGCGGGAGCGGTCCGTGGACCGTGCGCCCCACCCATCGCGACCCCGCCGGTACTAGATGTCACCATTTCTGGTGATTTGTTTCATCGTGCGCTTGGCCGGGAAAGGGCACATCAGTGCTTCGGACAGGAGGCACGTCCGTGGGAACGGTGTCCCGGACCCCCGTCCCGAGCCGCCCCTTCCCACGGTGTCCGTCCACCCGGCACTGCTGAGGAGGTGTGCGCAGTATGCGCGCAGCCACCAGTACGCGGCAGCACCCGCACGACGACGCCCCCGACACCGCCGAAGACTTCGAGCGGCTCCAGCGGCTCCCCGACGGCCCCGAGCGCAGGGCCCTGCGCGACGAGGTGGTCAGGGCCTGGCTCCCCATGGCGGAGCGGATCGCCGTCCGCTTCCGCGGTCGCGGCGAGGCGCTGGAGGACCTCTACCAGGTGGCCGCCCTCGGCCTGGTCAAGGCCGTCGACCACTACGACCCCGGCCGCGGCCGGGCCTTCGAGGCGTACGCCGTGCCGACCGTCACCGGCGAGATCAAGCGCCACTTCCGGGACCACATGTGGACGCTGCACGTCCCGCGCCGGGTCCAGGACCTGCGCAACCGGGTGCGCCGCTCCGCGAAGGAACTGGCGCAGACCACACCGGGGCGGGCGCCGACCACCGGGGAGATCGCCGAGCACGCGCGGCTGACCGAGGACGAGGTGCGCGCCGGCATGGAGGCGCTGGACTGCTTCTCCGCGCTGTCGCTGGAGGCGGAGATGCCCGGCACCGACGGCTACGCCCTCGGGGACGCGATCGGCGGCCCCGACCCGCGCTACGACGTCGTCGTGGACCGGGTGGCGGTGCGCCCCTGTCTGGAGACCCTGCCGGAGCGCGAACGCACCATCCTCTACCTGCGGTTCTTCCAGGGCATGACACAGAGCGGGATCGCCGAGCACCTCGGCATCTCCCAGATGCACGTCTCGCGGCTGCTCAGCGGCTGCTTCGCCCGGCTGCGCGAGGAACTGCTCGCCGAGAAGGGCTGACCGAAAGGCGGGTCAGTCGAGGCTGGAACCCGGGATCTGGGTCGGGCCGTGCCGGTCGAGCGCGTCCTCCAGCTCGGCGCGGATCTCCGGGGGGATGCTGCCGCTGCGTCCCCAGACCAGGATCAGTTCCGCGACGTTGCGGAGCTTGATGTTGGTGTGCTGGGAGACCTCCTTCAGCACCGCCCACCCCTGGTCGGGCGACACCCGCCCGAGGGCGACCACCATCCCGATCGCCTGGTCCACGACGGCGTGCGACGTGACCGCCTCCTTGAGCTGATCCACCTGCTCCTGGAGCTGGAAGACACGGTCCGCGTCGTCGTCTGAGGGGTTCCGTGGTGTTGCCACGCGTCCATCGTGCCACGGGGAGTGCTCCCCGCCACCGGGGTACTCGACAGGCGCCCGCACGGGTTCCGGTTGGACACTGAGGGGAGACCGGTGGCACACCGGACGAGGAGAGCAGGACGACTGCCATGAACCACGACACCACACCCGCCGCGGGCACCACGGAGGCCGTCACCACACACTCCGTGTCCGGTGCGCCCTGCTGGGTGAGCCTGACCAGCCGGGACCTGAAGGCGACGGAGGAGTTCTACGGGGCGGTGCTGGGCTGGACGTGGCGCGGTGCCCGGCTCGGCGAGCGCTTCCGGGTGGCACTGGCCGACGGCGCGCCCGTCGCGGGGATCGCCGCGATGGCCGGAATGTGGCAGATGGCGGTGGCCTGGACCCCGTACTTCGCGGTGGCCAGCGCGGACGTCGCGGTGGCCCGGGTGCAGGAGCGCGGCGGTACGACGGCGGTCGGGCCGATCTCCTTCCAGCCGGGGCGCGGGGCGCTGCTCGCCGACCGCGACGGGGCAACCTTCGGCATCTGGGAGGGCGACCTGCCCAGCAACTGGGAGAGCTGGCGCCGCGCGGCCCCCGCCTTCGTCCGGCTGCACACCCGGGACGCCTTCGACTCGGCCATCTTCTACGGCCAGGTCCTCGACTGGGCGTCGGGCAAGCCGGGCGGCTGCGAGGTGGACTACGAGGGCGACGAGGTCGTCCTGCGCAGCGGCGGCGACATCGTGGCCCGGATCGAGTCGGGGGCGGTGGAGTCGGCCCCGGACCCGACGATCCGGCCGCACTGGCAGGTCCACTTCGCGGTCTCCGACGTGACCGCCTGCGCCCGCGCCGCCGAGCTGCACGGCGGCAGTGTGCTGCGGGAGAGCCCGGAGGAGGCCGTCCTGCGGGACCCCGACGGCGCCCAGTTCACGGTGACCTCGCGCCGTACCCGCTGACCGGTGGGGAGCCGCAAGGGGCCGCCGCATCCCGGGATGCGGCGGCCCCTTCGTGACGGGCTGGGCCGTGGGTCAGGCGGTGCGTGAGGGGCGGGTGAGGAGGACCAGGCTGCGCGGCTCCACGGTCGTCCAGGTGCCCGCCTTGTGCTCGGTCTCGTCCGGGGTGCCCTGCGGGTCGGCGGTGTCGAGCAGGGCCGTCCAGCGCTCCCCGTAGGCGGCGCCCGGCAGCCGGAAGTCGACCGGCTCCCAGTAGCCGTTGAGCAGCAGCAGGAAGGAGTCGTCGACCACGGGCCGCCCGAAGGGATCGCGTTCGGCGATGGCGTCGCCGTTCAGGAAGACCCCGACGCTGTGCGCGTCGGAGCGCGTCCAGTCCTCGTCGGCCATCTCCTGCCCCGAGGGCAGCAGCCACACCAGGTCGGGCAGCGGCTGCCCGGCGTGGGTGGCGGTCTCGCCGCGGAAGAAGCGGCGGCGGCGCAGCACCGGGTGCCCGGCGCGCAGCCCGATGACGTACCGGGTGAAGTCCAGCAGCGCGCGTTGCTCCTCGGTGAGCCGCCAGTCGATCCAGGAGATCTCGTTGTCCTGGCAGTAGGCGTTGTTGTTGCCGCGCTGGGTGCGGCCCAGTTCGTCGCCGTGGCTGAGCATCGGGATGCCCTGGGACAGCAGCAGGGTGGCGAGGAAGTTGCGCTGCTGGCGGGCGCGCAGTTCCAGCACGGCAAGGTCGCGGGTGTCGCCCTCGGCGCCGCAGTTCCAGGACCGGTTGTTGTCGTCGCCGTCCCGGTTGCCCTCGCCGTTGGCCTCGTTGTGCTTGTCGTTGTACGAGACCAGGTCACGCAGGGTGAAACCGTCGTGCGCGGTGACGAAGTTGACGCTGGCGCGGGGCCTGCGCCTGCTGTGCTGGTACAGGTCGGAGGAGCCGGTCAGCCGGGACGCGAACTCGCCGAGGGTGTGCTCCCCGCCGCGCCAGAAGTCCCGTACGGTGTCGCGGTACTTGCCGTTCCACTCCGACCACAGCGGCGGGAAGTTGCCGACCTGGTAGCCGCCCTCGCCGACGTCCCAGGGCTCGGCGATCAGCTTGACGCGGCTGATCACCGGGTCCTGCTGGATCAGGTCGAAGAACGCCGAGAGCCGGTCCACCTCGTGGAACTGCCGGGCCAGGGTGGCCGCGAGGTCGAAGCGGAACCCGTCGACGTGCATCTCGGTGACCCAGTACCGCAGCGAGTCCATGATCAGCTGGAGCACGTAGGGGTGCCGCATCAGCAGGCTGTTGCCGGTGCCGGTGGTGTCGTAGTAGTGCTTCCAGTCGCCGTCGACGAGGCGGTAGTAGGAGGCGTTGTCGATGCCCCGGAAGGACAGCGTGGGGCCCATCTCGTTGCCCTCGGCGGTGTGGTTGTAGACCACGTCGAGGATGACCTCGAGCCCGGCCGCGTGCAGGGCCTTCACCATCGACTTGAACTCCGCGACCTGTTCGCCGCAGCTGCCGTGGGCGGCGTAGGCGTTGTGCGGCGCGAAGAAGCCGATGGTGTTGTAGCCCCAGTAGTTGGACAGGCCGCGGTCGGTGAGGACGCCGTCCTGCACGAACTGGTGCACCGGCATCAGCTCCACGGCGGTCACCCCGAGCCCGGTGAGGTGTTCGATCACCGCGGGGTGCGCGAGGCCGGCGTAGGTACCGCGCAGCTCGGGCGGCACCTCGGGGTGGGTGCGGGTCAGACCGCGCACGTGGGCCTCGTAGATCACCGTGTCGGCGTAGGAGTGCCGCGGCGCGCTGTCGTCGCCCCAGTCGAAGGCCGGGTCGGCGACCACGCCGAGCATGGTGTGCCCGGCGCTGTCGCCCGGGTCGGGCCCGCTCGCGGCCCGTTCGTAGAGGGAGGGGTGGTTGTCGATCTGGCCGCACACCGCGGTGGCGTACGGGTCCAGGAGCAGCTTCGCCGGGTTGCACCGGTGGCCCAGCTCGGGCTGCCAGGGGCCGTGCACCCGGTAGCCGTAGCGCTGCCCGGGGCCGACGTCGGGCAGGTAGCAGTGCCAGACAAAGCCGTCGACCTCGGTCAGCGGGACGCTCCGGTGGCCGCCGTCGGCGTCGACGAGGACCAGGTCGACCCGTTCGGCGACCTCGCTGAACAGCGCGAAGTTGGTTCCCTTGCCGTCGAAGGCGGCCCCCATCGGGTAGGGGTGCCCGCTCCACGCGGGCACCCTCGCCCTCGGCTCGCGGCGCGCGGTCACCGCTCGTCCTCCAGCGCACCGACGGTGGGACGTTCGTCGTCCAGTACGCCGCCGGACGTGCTCGCGGGTCCGGCGAGCGCGGCGACGGGCACCGCGCGGGGCACCTGGAGGGTCTCGCGCAGGCGCGGCGCGGGCGCGGTGGGCACCAGCGGCACGCGTTCCCCGGCGCGGGCCCGCTGGGAGAACCAGATGACCTTGCTGCCGGTGTCGGTGGCGCAGCAGCCCCAGCCGTCGCTGGTGGCGGCGATGCGCTCCAGACAGGCCCGCAGGTCCTGGTCGGGGCGCAGATCGCAGTCGTTCTCACCGATGGCGGTGATCAGGTGCTGGCCGTTCCACCACATCTCGACGGAGGTGTTCTTGTCGGTGGCGTGCTCGTCGATGGCCGTCAGCAACAGCCCGGTGCTGCGGCAGACGGGGTCGATGAGTGTGTCCAGATCCCAGTACCGGAGGTGCGCGGCCAGAATGCGGCCGACCTGTCCGACCCGTTCCGGGCTGACTTCCACATCGAGGTGGTAGTAGCAGGGCACTGCGGTCTTCATCGTCGTGGCTCCTCACCGGCGAGGCTCTCGCTCCCTCGCCCTCGCGGGTCGCCCCCGAACACGAAGCGTGAGCACCGATCGCTTCTGAGTCAGCATCCACACTGGGGGTGCTAGCCCATTCGTGCAACACGAGACACGGATGAGGTGATTGAAGCTCTAACAAGACGCTGGGTCGTCGTCCGTGCACCATGAGTGAAGACCTCTCGATCGCCGTAAACGGATCCGTGCCGCGCCACGCACGGCCACCGGCCCGACCGTCGGGAGACGCGCACATCGAGAGTCCCGGAGGTTGACGGCACCATGCTGCTACCCGCCAGATCCGAAGTCGCCCGGCAGCTGCGGCAGTACCGGGCCTGGGAGCGTGTGATGCTCGCGGCGCCCACCGACCGCACGGTGCGGGCCACCTTCGAGGACGCGGGCTACACGTTGTGCGTCCTGATGGGCAAACGCTGTGCCCGGGAGGCCGCGGACGCGGCCGAACGGTATCTGCGCGGCACCGCCGTCACCTGTTCGGACGAACAGTACGCGCGGACCCGCGCGGGCGTCGCCGTCCGCGCGGGCGTGGCGGTCCGGCGGGGACCTCCGTCGGTCCGGCGTTCCCCGGCGGGACGGCAGTAGGCCTTCCGGCGCAGGTGCAGGACCCCGAGCCGGGCCGCGGTGCCCGGCTTCCAGTACGACGGAGGTGAGACCCATGAGCGCGACCCCGGCCATCGGCCGCATCCCGGTACGGGACGTCCACCCGGCGGTGGAGAGCGGCAGGCGCCCGGCCAAGGCAGTAGCGGGCGAGACGTTCCAGGTGACCGCGACCGTGTTCCGCGAGGGCCACGACGCGGTGGCCGCCAATGTCGTACTGAGGAATCCCGAGGGCCGCCCCGGTCCCTGGACGCCGATGCGGGAGCTGTCCCCCGGCACCGACCGCTGGGGCGCCGAGGTGACCCCGGACGCGGTGGGCCGCTGGACCTTCGCCGTCGAGGCGTGGAGCGATCCCGTCGGCACCTGGCGGCACGCCGCCCGCATCAAGGTCCCCGCGGGCATCGACACCGGGCTGGTCCTGGAGGAGGGCGCCGAGCTGTACGAGCGGGCGGCCGCCGGGATGCCCCGCAAGGAGAAGGCGGCCCGCGGGACGCTGCTGGCCGCGGTGCGGATGCTGCGCGACGACTCGCTGCCGGTGGCCACCCGTCTGGCGGCGGCGTTGACGCCGGAGGTGGACGCGGTGCTGGCCCGCTACCCGTTGCGGGACCTGGTGACCGTCTCGGAGGAGATGCCGCTGCTGGTGGAACGGGAACGTGCCCTGTACGGCGC
>NZ_JAGPXL010000042.1 GCF_018070565.1 Streptomyces sp. B93 | reverse complement strand
CGCGCGCCTTCCACCGCGGCCCCCGCGCCCCCCGCACCGGCCCCGGCACCCGCCCCTCAGCCCGCCGCCGCGCAGGGATTCGCGCCCCCACCGGGCGCCACTCCGCCCCCGGCGCCGCCCGTGTCCCCGGTGCACACCGCGCCGACCGTCGTCGCGCCGCTGACCCCGCCGAACGGCACGGTCCCGCCGCAGGGGTACGGCCAGCCGACACCCCCGCCCGGCTACGGCCAGCCGCCCCAGCCGCAGGCCCCATACGGCCAGCCGCCGCAGCCGCAGGCCCCCGCGCCGCCCCCCGGCTACGCCCAGCCCGCCGCCCCGCAGGCCCCCGCGCCGCCGCCACCCCCGGGCTACGGCCAGCCCACCCCGCCGCCCGGATACGGCCAGCAGCCCCCGCCCGGTCAGCCGCCGGCCCCGCAGGCCCCCTACGGCGCACCCCAGGGTGTTCCGCAGGGCTCGCCGCAGGCGCCCGGTGTCGCCGGGGCGCTCCAACAGTTCAAGGAGACGCCGACCGGGCAGCGCTGGACGCAGCAGAACAAGAAGCTGGTACGGGTGGACCTCGGCATCGGCGGTCAGCCCGTGCTGGCCCGGCAGGGCAGCATGGTGCTCTACCAGGGCAAGGTCGACTTCAGCTACAAGGGCGCCGGGTTCGCGGGCCGGATCGTGGGCAACGCCACCGGGCAGGAGATGCAGCTGATGCGCTGCACCGGCCAGGGCCAGGTGTTCCTCGCCGAGAACTCCACGATGCTGCACCCCATCGAACTCCAGGGCGACGGCATCTGCGTCTCCGCCGAGAACGTCCTCGCCTTCGACGAGAGCCTCACCTACGAGGTCCGCCGCATCGAGGGCCACGGCATCCCCGGCGGCGCCCTGTTCACGATGGTGTTCCAGGGCACCGGCACGATCGTCGTCAAGACGCACGGCACACCCGTGGTCCTGCCGGTGACGCCCACGACCTTCGCCGACAGCAACGCGGTGGTCGCCTGGTCGTCGGCCGCCCAGGTGATCGTCTCCAGCCAGGTGCGGATGCGCCGCAACGCCTACGCCGGTGACACGGGGGAGAGCGTGAACCTCCAGTTCCGGGCCGCGCCCGGCAACTTCGTCGTCGTACAGCCCTACGAGATCTAAGGGGAGCCCGTCATGAACCAGCCGCTCGCGGGCTACGCCCCCGCACCCGTCACCGCCCGCATGGAGAACCACGGCAACCACATGCTGAAGGTCGCCATGCAGACCGGGAACGACCTCCTCGCGCGCGTGGGCTCGATGGTCGCCTACGAAGGCTTCGTCCAGTACGAGCCCAACCCGCCCGCCGTCCGCCAGATCGCCAAGGACTGGATGACCGGCGAGGGCGCGCCGCTGATGAAGTGCTCCGGCGACGGACTGCTCTACCTCGCCGACTACGGCGCCAACGTCGTCGTGATCAACCTCAACGGCGACGGTATCTCCGTCAACGCCACCAACCTGCTCGCCTTCGACGCCCATCTGACGTGGGGCGTGGAGCGGGTCAAGGGGCTGGCGAAGTTCGCGGGCCAGGGCCTGTGGAACACGAAGATCTCCGGTCAGGGCTGGGTCGCGCTGACCTCCCGGGGCAAGCCGATCGTCGTCGACTGCGGCGGCGGCGAGGACGAGACCTACGTCGACCCGGACGCCCTCATCGCCTGGTCCCCGAACCTCAAGGTGAAGGGCAAGCGCAGCTTCAAGGCGCAGTCGCTGATCGGCCGGGGCAGCGGCGAGGCCTACCAGATGGCCTTCTCAGGCCAGGGCATCGTCGTCGTCCAGCCCAGCGAGGACAGCACCGACCGCCTCCGGTTCCGGGGCTGAGGGGGAGCACCACACCATGCAGAGTCCGCTTTTCGCCTACAACGACCAGCAGACCCAGGAACGCTGGGCGCTCCAGAACAAGCAGATGCTCCGCGTCCAGCTGGGCGGCCACGACGACATCCTCGCCCGCAAGGGGACCATGGTCGCCTACCAGGGGATGGTCGAGTTCGACGCCGAGTTCCAGGGCAACAGCGCCGCACGCGCGCGTGCGCACACCGGCGAGGGCCTGGACCTGATGCGCTGCCACGGGCAGGGCACGGTCTATCTGGCCAACCTCAAGCAGCACGTCCACCTGGTGGACGTGGACCACGAGGGGCTGACCGTCGACAGCAGCTATGTGCTCGCGATGGACTCCTCGCTGCACCACGAGGTCATCGCCGTCGACAGCATCTACGGCATCTCCGGCTCCGGGAAGTACCAGCTCAACATCACGGGCAACGGCAAGGTCGCGCTGATGACCTCCGGGGCGCCGCTGATGCTCCAGGTCACCCCGGACAAGTACGTCAACTGCGACGCCGACGCCATCGTCGCCTGGTCGACCGGGCTGCGGGTGCAGATGCAGGCCCAGACGCACTCGTCGGGGGTGTGGCGGCGCCGCGGCAGCACCGGGGAGGGCTGGGAGCTGAGCTTCATGGGCACGGGCTACGCGCTGGTGCAGCCCAGCGAGCTGCTGCCGCCGCAGGGCGCCCAGATCGGCTCGGGCATCGCCGCGCAGTACGGCATGGGCCAGCAGGGCGCCCGTGGACAGAACCAGGGCAACGTCTGGAGCTGACCGTCCGGAAGCAATCGGTAAGGGGTGGCCGCCATGGTGGCCACCCCTTACCCGTTCACAGTCGCGCGCGGGTCGCTTCCAGCAGTCGTACGACCGAGTCGTCCGCTACGGCCGCCACCTCGTCGTAGGCGAACCAGCGCAGGTCCAGCGACTCGTCGCTGATCGTCTCCAGGGCCCCGGGCGGGGCGATCGCGGCGTACTGCACGTCCAGGTGCCAGGCGCACGGGGTGTGGTGCCGGTCCAGGCGCACCGGGCCGCCCGGGAGCAGGCCCAGACCCGCGATGCCCGACTCCTCGGTCCCCTCGCGCAGGGCGGCGGCGGCCAGTGTGCCGTCGGACGGCTCGCAGTGGCCGCCCATCTGGAGCCACATGCGCAGCTTGCGGTGGAGGGTGAGCAGCACACGCCCGCGCGGCGGGTCGATCACCAGGGCGCTCGCCGTGATGTGCCCGTCCCCGCAGGACTTCCACAGGCCGTCCGGGTGCCCGGCGAGATGGTCCAGGTAGGTCTGACGCAGCTCGGGCTGGCCCTCGTACCCCTTCAGCACGAGGACCGCGTCGTCGTACAGGCTCACTCGCCGTCGTCGTCCTTGTCCTTCTCGGGGCCCTTCTTCAGGTCCGGCTTCCCGGGGGAGCCGCCCGCCGCCTCCCCGAGGATCTTGTCCAGCTCCGAGAAGTCGGCGTGCTCCCGGTGGACGAAGCCGTCCGGGTCGTCGAGGTCGGAGGCGGTCGGCAGCATGTCCGGGTGGGCCCACAGGCCGTCCCGGCCGTCCACGCCACGCGCGTCCGTGAGGGACGCCCACAGCCGGGAGGCGTCCCGCAGACGGCGCGGGCGCAGCTCCAGCCCGATCAGGGTGGCGAACGTCTGCTCGGCGGGGCCGCCGGAGGCGCGGCGGCGGCGCAGCGTCTCCCGCAGGGCGTCCGCGGACGACAGCCGCGGCTTGGCGGCGGCGTGCACCACCGCGTCCACCCAGCCCTCGACGAGCGCCAGAGCGGTCTCCAGACGCGCCAGGGCTGCCTTCTGCTCGGGCGTGTCCTCCGGCTGGAACATGCCCTGCTGGAGGGCGTCCTGCAACTGTTCGGGATTCTGCGGGTCGAACTGGCCGACCACGTCCTCCAGCTTGGCGGTGTCGACCTTGATCCCGCGCGCGTAGCCGTCGACCGCGCCGAACAGGTGCGAGCGCAGCCACGGCACATGGGCGAACAGGCGCTGGTGGGCGGCCTCGCGCAGGGCGAGGTACAGCCGCACCTCCTCCTTGGGGACGCCCAGGTCCCTGCCGAAGGTGTCGACGTTGACCGGCAGCAGCGCGGCCTTCCCGGCCGGGCCGAGCGGCAGGCCGATGTCGGTCGAGCCGACGACCTCGCCCGCGAGCACGCCCACGGCCTGCCCGATCTGCGTACCGAACATCGCCCCGCCCATCGAGCGCATCATGCCGATCAGCGGGCCCGCCATGGCCTGCATCTCCTCCGGCAGGACGTCACCCATGGCGCCGCCGACCCGCTCGGCGACCGGGTCGACCAGCTCCTTCCAGGCGGGCAGGGTGGCCTCGACCCACTCCGCGCGGCTCCAGGCCACCGCGGAGGCGGCACCGGAAGGCAGCGACGTCACGTCGTCGAGCCACAGGTCGGCCAGGCGGACGGCCTCCTGGACGGCGGTGCGCTCGGCGGGGCCGACGCTGGCGTCCTTGGTGCCGTCCGGGGAGCCCTGGGAGACCGTCTGGCGGGCGATCTGCTTGGCCATGTCCCAGTTCACCGGGCCGCCCTCGTAGGAGAGCATCTGGCCCAGCTGCTGGAACGCGGCGCCCAGGTCGGTGGGGTTCAGGGAACCGAACATGGCAGCGAGCGGGTTGTCCGCACCGGGGCCGCCAAAGCCCCCGGCGCCGGGCAGACCTCCGAAACCGAACGGGTTGGCCGGTCCCTGCCCACCACCGCTCTGCTGGTCCTTCTTCTTGCCCTCGTCGCCGTCGTCCGGCTCCTCCGGCGGAAGGCCGAATCCGAATGGGGTGTCACTCACGGGATTCCTCGGCTGGTAAGGCCACCGGTTCTTTCCGGCGGCGCGGCTGCCCGACAACACCCTCCAGCGTAGACACCGCGGGCGGTTCGGGCCTCGGTGCTTCGCCGACGCAAGGCCTGCGGCAGGATGGATGCCACCTGGTACGTACGCGTCACTCGCGCTCGTATGAAGACAACCGCTGGAGACGCCCGGTGAGTTCCCCAGATCCGCAGGTTCGCGCAGCGCGAAACCACTCAACCCCGTCCGCCCCGCGCGGGCCCGTCGTCGCGGTCACCGGTGCTGCGTCCGGGATCGGCGCCCTGCTCACCGAGCGGCTCGCCGCGTCGGAGGAGATCAAGCAGGTCATCGCCGTCGACGAGCGGCGCGGCGAGTGCGCGGCGGCGCAGTGGCACATCCTCGACGTCCGTGACCCGGCGATCGCGGAGAAGCTGCGCGGCGCGGACGTCGTCGTCCACCTGGCCGTCGACCTCGACCTGGAGACCGACGCCGCCGCCCGAACGGCCTACAACGTCCGGGGGACGCAGACCGTGCTGACCGCGGCCGCGGCGGCCGGTGTCCACCGGGCGGTGCTGTGCACCTCGGCGATGGTCTACGGCGCCCTGCCCGACAACGAGCTGCCGCTGTCCGAGGACGCCGAGCTGCGGGCCACCGCGGAGGCCACCGGGGTCGGCGACCTGCTGGAGATCGAACGGCTCGCGCGCCGGGCGCCCCGGGCGCACCCCGGGCTCAATGTCACCGTCGTGCGCCCCGCCATCCTCGTCGGCGGCACCGACACCGCGCTGACCAGGTACTTCGAGTCACCGCGGCTGCTGGTGGTGGCCGGGTCGCGGCCCGCCTGGCAGTTCTGCCATGTCGAGGACCTGTGCAGCGCCCTGGAGTACGCCGTCCTGGAGAAGGTCGACGGGGAGCTGGCCGTGGGCTGCGACGGGTGGCTGGAACAGGAGGAGGTCGAGGAGCTGAGCGGCATCCGGCGGATGGAGCTGCCGTCTGCCGTGGCGCTGGGCGCGGCGGCGCGGCTGCACCGGATCGGGCTCACGCCGTCCCCGGCCGGGGACCTGGCCTACACGATGTATCCCTGGGTGGTGAGCGGGAGCCGGCTGCACGACGCCGGGTGGCGGGCGCGGTGGACCAACGAGGAGGTGCTGGCCGAGTTGCTGGACGAGGTGTCCGGGCGGCACACGGTCGCCGGGCGGCGGCTGGGGCGGAAGGACGCGACGGCGGCGGGGGCGGCCGGGGCGACAGTGGCGTTGCTGGGGGCGGCGGCGGTGGTGCGGCGGGCGCGGAAGGCGCGGCGGCGGATCTGACACGGGGATCCCCCGTCGGCCCTGGGGGCTGCCACCCCCGGACCCCCGCTTCGGCCCTGAACGGGCCTTGTCCTCAAACGCCGGACGGGCTGAGACTCCCGTGCGCCGTCCGCCATGAGGCACGATGGGCTCATGGCAGACAAGAACGACCACCCCGGTGAGCAGGCCGCTCAGGAGCCCGTCAAGTTGATCGGTATCCGGGAGACCCCGCTCTCCCTGGACGAGGTCTTCAAGGCCGTCGGTGACGACGCCGCGGGTGGGACCGCGCTGTTCGTGGGGACCGTGCGCAACCACGACGGCGGGGCCGACGTCGACGAGCTGGGGTATTCATGTCACCCCACCGCCGAGGCCGAGATGCGGCGGATTGCCGAGAAGGTGGTCGCGGAGTACCCGGTGCGCGCCCTGGCCGCCGTGCACCGGATCGGGGACCTCGCGGTGGGTGATCTCGCGGTGGTCGTGGCCGTCTCCTGCCCGCACCGGGGGGAGGCCTTCGAGGCCTGCCGGAAGCTGATCGACGACCTCAAGCACGAGGTGCCGATCTGGAAGCACCAGAAGTTCTCCGACGGCACAGAGGAATGGGTCGGCGCGTAGCGCCGTCGTTGAGGGGTGGTGGTCGGGCGACGGGAGGGCGGGTGGGGGCCTGCTGACAATTCCGGTTGCGTAACCGGACCCCTGGCGTGAGCGTTGTGATGGCGGATGGTTAATCTGCTGATCAGTCAGTTGCGACGCGTTGGGGTTGGAGGTCGGCATGGGGGCGCTCGCCTGGTTGCTGATTCCGCTTGTGGCTGCGATTGGCGCGGGCCTGTGGGGCAGTTGGGCCAACCGGACCCGCAAGGCCCGTAGCGACGGTCCCGAGCTGGACGGGTACGCCCGTTTCCGTGCGGCCATGGAGAAGTCCCACTCGGGCGGCTGACCCCCCGAGGACGGGGAGTCCGGCGAGGTCACGGGGGTCGTCCCCGGACGGACGGCCCTGACGGTGCGCTGACAGAGCCGTCCCGTACTGTCGAGGCATGCCACGCCGCACCGCGACGATGCTCGCCTCCACCCTGATGCTGATCGCGCTCCTGTGCGCGGGAGTGCTCATCCCCGTGCCGTATTCGGAGATGTCCCCGGGGCCGACGGTGAACACCCTCGCCGAGCACGACGGCGAGCCGGTGCTGCAGATCGAGGGCCGCAAGACCTACCCGACGACGGGTCATCTGAACATGACCACGGTCCGGGTGACCAGCGCCGACTACAAGATGAACCTCGTGGAGGCGGTCTACGGCTGGCTGGCGCACGACAACAAGGTCGTCCCCCACGACACCCTCTACCCGGACGGCAAGACGGAGGAGGAGTCGACCCAGGAGAACGCCGAGGAGTTCAGCCAGTCCCAGGAGAGCGCCAAGGTCGCCGCCCTGAAGGAACTCGGCGTGTCGGTGAAGTCCTGGGTCGTCGTCTCCACGGTCGTCAAGGACTCCCCGGCGGAGGGCGTGCTGCACGCCGGGGACGTGATCAAGGCCGTCGACGGGACCGCGGTGAAGGAGCCCGCCGACGTCGCCGAGCTGGTGACGAAGCACGAGCCCGGTGAGGACGTGGTCTTCACGGTCGTGCCCGCCAAGGAGCAGGCCGCCGCCGAGAAGGAGAACCGGACGGCGACCGCCACCGAGGACGTCACCATCACCACCACGACGTCGGACGACAGCGGTGAGAAGCGGGCCATCGTCGGGATCTCCGCCGGAACCGACCACACCTTCCCGTTCAAGATCGAC
Source organism: Streptomyces sp. B93 (assembly GCF_018070565.1). Lineage (GTDB taxonomy): Bacteria > Actinomycetota > Actinomycetes > Streptomycetales > Streptomycetaceae > Streptomyces. The sequence goes on along the minus strand of NZ_JAGPXL010000042.1, from coordinate 51,984 downwards.
ATCAAGCTCGCGGACGTCGGCGGGCCGAGCGCCGGACTGATGTTCGCCCTAGGCATCTACGACAAGCTCACCCCGGGCAGCCTCACGGGCGGCTCCTTCGTCGCGGGCACCGGCACCATCGACGACGACGGCAAGGTCGGCCCGATCGGCGGCGTGGAGATGAAGACGGTCGGCGCGCGCGACAAGGGCGCCGAGTACTTCCTGACGCCCGCCGACAACTGCGCCTCGGCCGCCAAGGACACCCCCGAAGGGCTGACGCTCGTCAAGGTGAAGACCATCGACGACGCCCTCGGCGCCCTGAAGGACATCCGCGAGGGCGACACCGCAGACCTGCCGAAGTGCGGTACCGGGGACTGACCCGCGCGACCGCCGCGGAGCAGCCCCCGCCGGTCAGTCCTCGAAGGTGGCCGCCAGGGCCTCGGCCAGGCCCGGCACCAGGTCGGAGCCGGTGAGCACCTCGGTCGGCGCATCCTTCTCCCGCAGCCGGAGGGCAGACTCGCGGGCCCCGTCGCGCAGCACCGCGACCGTCATCCGGACCTCCTGCCGCTCCGGGTGCCGGGCCACCCAGCTCGCCAGCTGGCCCTCGTCGAGATCCTTCGGAACCTGAGCCTCCGCGGACGGCGGGAGCATCAGCCGCTCCACCGTCAGCGCGCACCCGGCCACCGCGTCGGGCCAGGCGATCGTGCCGAGGAACTCGTCGAGCGCCCTGTCCGTTGGAATCTCGTCCTGCTCGATCGGGGTGAGACCGGCGGTCTCCTGTTCCTCCCCCAGGCCGAGCTGGGCCGCGAGGGAGGGTTCTTGGGTGCGCAGCCGAGCGGTGTCGACGAGGGCGAAGAGACGGGCGGGCTGGTCCCAGCCGAGGCCGGAGACGTACTCGTCGATCTCGAGTACGGCCCGGGTGAGCGGGCTCGCCGCCATGGGAGTGTTGGACATGGTCACAATCCTGCCTCGTTCCCTCCCGGAATCGGGAACTGAGTAAAGCGTAGGTAAGTTGCATAGGTGAGGCCCTACGATCACGGGGCCCGACGCACGGCCCGCGGACCCGGGGGCCTGACAGACCAACACAGCGATTTTCGAGGTGCCACCTTGGCTTTCCAGATGCCGGACCGCGGCGGAGGCCCGACGGGGCCACGGATCAGAGTCGGCCGCCCGTCCCGGCGAGCCCGGACCCTGCTCATGACACTGGGCGTGCTGGCCGTTCTCGGCATGGCGTTCACCATGTTCGCGGGCTTCTGGACGGACTGGCTCTGGTACCGGTCGGTGCATTATTCGTCCGTCTTCACCACGACCCTGTGGACCAAGATCGGACTGTTCTTCGTCTTCGGCCTGCTGATGGCCCTGGCGGTCGGCTTCAACATCTGGCTGGCCCACCGGCTGCGCCCGCCGCTGAGCGCGATGTCGATGGAGCAGCAGAACCTCGACCGCTACCGCATGGGCATCGCGCCCTACAAGAAGTGGCTGCTGTTCGGCATCACCGCCCTGGTCGGGCTGATCGCGGGCGCCTCCGCGTCCGGGCAGTGGCGGACCTGGCTGATGTGGGTCAACGGCGTCTCCTTCGGTGAGAAGGACCCCCAGTTCAACCTGGACGTCTCCTTCTACGCCTTCGACCTGCCCTGGTACCGGTTCCTGCTCGGCTTCGGCTTCGCCGCCGCGATCCTCTCCGTGATCGCCGCCGCGCTCACCCACTACCTGTACGGCGGGTTGCGCATCACCAGCCCGGGCGCCCGCGCGACGTCCGCGGCCACCGGGCACCTGTCGGTGCTCATCGGCATCTTCGTCGCGCTGAAGGCGGTCGCGTACTGGCTCGACCGCTACGGCCTCGCGGTGAAGTCCAGCGACTTCAAGGCGACGGACAACTGGACCGGTCTGCGGTACGTCGACGCCAACGCCTACCTCCCGGCGAAGACGATCCTGTTCTGCATCGCCGTCATCTGCGCGCTGTTGTTCTTCGCCACCATCTGGCGGCGCACCTGGCAGCTGCCCGTGATCGGCTTCGGCCTGATGGTGCTCTCGGCGATCCTGATCGGCGGGCTGTACCCGGCGATCGTGCAGAAGTTCCAGGTCCAGCCGAACGAGCAGGCCAAGGAAGCCCCGTACGTCGAGAAGAACCTCGCGGCGACGCGGCAGGCGTACGGCATCGACGGCACCAAGGTCTCGGACTACCCGGGCTCGAGCCAGACCGAGGACCGGACCCAGCTGCGGGACGACGTCGACCAGACGGCCAGCATCCGCATCCTGGACCCGAACATCGTCTCGCCGACGTTCCAGCAGCTCCAGCAGATCAGGAACTACTACGCGTTCCCGACCAACCTGGACGTGGACCGCTACCGGCAGGACGGTCAGGACCAGGACACGGTCATCGGTCTGCGTGAGATCAACCTCAACGGCATCCCGAAGAACAACTGGATCAACGACCACTTCCGCTACACCCACGGCTACGGCGTCGTCGCCGCCGAGGGAACCAGCGCCGACTCCGAGGGCCGCCCGAAGTTCACGGAGTCCGATCTGCCGTCCAAGGGTGAGCTGGGCAAGTACGAACAGCGCATCTACTACGGCGAGAAGACCAGCATGTACTCGATCGTCGGCGGTCCCCAGAAGGAGATCGACTACTCCGACGACAGCGGCGAGAAGACCTACAGCTACCAGGGCGACAGCGGGGTCAACCTCTCCAGCCCGGTGAACCGGGCCGCGTACGCGGTGGCGTTCAGCGAGCCGCAGATCCTCTACTCCGGAGCGATCGGCGAGGGTTCGCGGATCCTGTACAACCGCACGCCGAAGGACCGCGTCGAGGCGGTCGCCCCGTGGCTGACCATCGACGGTGACGCCTATCCGGCGGTGGTGGACGGCCGTATTCAGTGGATCGTCGACGCCTACACCACGACGAACGGCTACCCGTACTCCTCGCGGACGACCCTCGGGGACACGACGGCCGACTCGCTGACCGCGACCAACAACCAGCGCGCGGTGGTCGCCCAGCAGAACCAGGTCAACTACATCCGCAACTCCGTGAAGGCGACCGTCGACGCGTACACCGGCGAGGTCAAGCTCTACGAGTGGGACACCCAGGACCCCGTCCTGAAGACCTGGAAGAAGGCGTTCCCCGGCACGGTGGAGCCCAGGAGCGCGATCAGCGACGAGCTGATGGCCCATCTGCGGTATCCCCAGGACCTGTTCAAGGTGCAGCGCGAGCTGCTCACCCGCTACCACGTCAAGGACGCCACGACGTTCCTCAGCGGCAGCGAGGTGTGGCAGGTGCCGGACGACCCGACCAACAAGGCCAGCGAGTCGGTGCCGCCGTACTACCTCAGCATGCGGATGCCCGACCAGAAGGAACAGGCCTTCTCGCTGACGACGACGTTCACACCCAACGGGCGTGACAACCTCAGCGCGTTCATGGCGGTCGACGCGGAAGCGGGCACCGAGGGGTACGGCCAGATCAGAATTCTGAAACTGCCCACCAGTACGACCGTCTCCGGACCCAAACAGATCCAGTCCCAGTTCAACTCCGAACAGGACATCGCCGAGACGATCAGGCTGCTGAGAGGCGGTGACTCGGAGGTCGAGTACGGCAACCTGCTCGCCGTACCCCTCGACGGCGGACTGCTGTACGTGGAGCCGGTCTACGTCCGCGGTGGCGGGCTCAAGTACCCGCTGCTGCGCAAGGTGCTGGTGACCTACGGCGGTGCCACGGCCTTCGAGGACACGCTCGAGGAAGCCCTCAACAAGGTCTTCGGGCAGGAGGGCGCGACCCAGCCGACGCCACCGGACGAGGGCGAGGGCACGGGCGAGGACGACGGCGGTACGACCACACCACCGCCGACGGCCGAGAACCCGACCGTCCAGGAGGCCCTCGACGACGCTCAGAAGGCCTTCGAGGCGGGCCAGGAAGCCCTGAAGAAGGGTGACTGGGAGGCGTACGGCCGGGCCCAGCAGGACCTCCAGGACGCCCTGGAGCGGGCCGAGAAGGCGCAGTCGCAACCCGACAACACCGGAGGCGGCGGCGAGAACGCCAGTGAGGACAACGCCGGTGGGGAGAACAGTGGCGCCGAGAGCTGAGGCGCCGAGAGCGCAGTGAAGGGGCCGTCCCGCGCCGTGATACGGTTGTAGAACAACGGCGCGGGGTGGAGCAGCTCGGTAGCTCGCTGGGCTCATAACCCAGAGGTCGCAGGTTCAAATCCTGTCCCCGCTACTGGAACTAGGGCCCGGATCCTGATCAAGGATCCGGGCCCTAGTGCTGTGCGAACGCATGTGCCGGTGCGGGGGATCGCCGCGCCGCCGTGGGGAGTTGGGCGTTCTGTGTTTGACTTGTCTCTCTGTGGGCATGTCGACAAAACGCTGAAGTGACCTCACTGGCTGCGGTATACCAGGTGTACCCAGGTTGCAGGTGGTGCGACGATGGACGTTATGGGGGACAAGGCAACTCTGTTCGAGTCAGGGCGATTTGTGCAGTCGTCGGGGCGCTACGAGGTGCTGGACGCATCCCGGGACGAGGTACCGGGAACCTTGGAGAGCCCGGATGCTCCGGAGACCGCGGAGAATCCGGACGAGACGACCGATGCCGCCGAGCAGGCTGCCGAGGAACTGCGCCAGCGGCTCGCCGCCGAGGCCGGTGACGTCGAGGCGATGAGCGTGCTCGGGGCCATGCTGCTGCGCCGCGGTGACCTCGACGGAGCCGAGCCCCACCTGCGTGCCGCGACCGCCGCGGGTGACCGCGCCGCCGCCAACAACCTCGGAGTCCTGCTGCACCAGCGCGGATACCCGGACGAGGCCGCCGGATGGTGGCGGATCGCCGCCGTCGCCGGATCGGCCGCCGCCGCGCACGCGCTGGGCCGCCACCACCGTGAGCGCGGCGACGAGCCCGCCGCCGAGTACTGGCTGCGCCAGTCCGCCGAACAGGGACACGCCCTGGGCGCGTACGCGCTCGCCGACCTGCTCGACCACCGTGCCGACGCCGCGGCCGAGCGGTGGATGCGGGCCGCGGCCGAGCGGGGGCACCGGGAGGCGGCGTACCGGCTGGCGCGCGCGCTGGACCGGAGAGTGCTGCGCGGGGGAGCGGCCGGGGGCGACAGCGGTGTCGGAGAGGACGCCGGCGACGGTTCCGTGGCCGAGGCCGAGCAGTGGTACCGGCAGGCCGCCGCGCGCGGGCACCGACGGGCGGCGCTGCACCTCGGGGCGATCCTGGAGAAGCGGGGCGAGTTGAAGGAGGCCGGGCGCTGGTACCTGACGTCCGCCAAGGACGGCGAGCCGCGCGCCGCCTGCGCGCTCGGGTTCCTGCTGCGGGACGCCGGGGACACGGAGAACGCCGCCGTGTGGTGGCTGCGGGCCGCGCAGGAGGGCGACGGCAACGCGGCCAACGCGCTGGGCGCGCTGCACGCCGAGCGCGGGGAGACCCAGACCGCCGAGCGCTGGTACCGGGCCGCGATGGACGCCGGGGACGTCAACGGGGCGTACAACCTCGGGCTGCTCTGCGCCGAGCAGGGGCGCACCGCGCAGGCCGAGCAGTGGTACCGGCGGGCGGCGTACGCCGGGCACCGGGAGGCCGCGAACGCGCTGGCGATCCTGCTGCTCCAGGGCGGGGACGCGACCGGCGCCGAGCCGTGGTTCTCCAAGGCCGCGGAGGCGGGGAGCGTGGACGCCGCGTTCAACCTGGGGATTCTGTACGCCGGGCGGGGCGAGGAGAGCGACGCGCTGCGGTGGTACGAGCGTGCCGCGGCCGCCGGGCACACCGAGGCGGCGTTGCAGGTCGGCATGGCCCGGCTGCGGGACGGCGACGAGCAGGCGGCCGAGCGGCACCTGCGGTGCGCGGCCGGGGGTGGCAGCGCGGAGGCGGCGTACCGGCTGGCGGCGGTGCTGGACGCGCGGCGGCCCCGGACGTCGGGGCACGAACTCGGGGAGGCCGTGCACCAGAAGACCGAGTGCGAGGAGTGGTACGAGCGGGCGGCCTCCCAGGGGCACCGGCGGGCGCAGGTGCGGGTGGGGATGCTCGCCGCTGCGCGGGGCGATGTGGTGGAGGCGGCGCGGTGGTACCGGGCGGCGGCGGAGGCGGGGTCGCGGAATGGGGCGTTCAATCTCGGGCTGCTGCTGGCGCGGGAGGGGAGCGAGCCGGAGGCGGCGGTGTGGTGGACGCGGGCCGCTGACGCGGGGCACGGGCGGGCGGCGTTGCGGCTGGCGCTGGTGTACGCGCGGGGGGGGGAGTTGGTGGTGGGGCTGCGGTGGGCCGGGCGGGCGGTGGAGTTGGGGCCGGGGGAGGTGGCTGAGCGGGCGGCGCGGTTGCGGGATGCGTTGGGGGAGGAGCTGTCGGCGTGACGCTGCGGTGGCGCTGCGCTGGCGGGGCGGGTGCCCGGCGTCGGGGGTGCCGTGGGGGTGGGTCGCGCTGCCCGGCGCATACGGGGTGCCGCTGCGCCCACCCGTGCCGCCCTGCGGCACGACTGCCCGCAGTTATGCGGAGTCAGGCCTGCTGCCAGGGTGGGGGCCGCTCCTGTGGCATGACTGCCCGCAGTTATGCGGAGTCAGGCCTGCTGCCAGGGTGGGGGCCGCTCCTGTGGCATGACTGCCCGCAGTTATGCGGAGTCAGGCCCGCTGCCAGGGTGGGCGCCGCCCCGGTGGCACGACTGCCGGTGGCTATGGCGGCTCGGTGGCTGCCCGTAGCGCGGCGGCTTGGCGGCTGCCCGTGGCTGCCGCCCCGCTGCCAGGGCCTGGGTGGGAGGGGATTTGCTTCTTGGGGTGGGGGTGACGTAACGTTGCGTTTACCGACGCGGGGTGGAGCAGCTCGGTAGCTCGCTGGGCTCATAACCCAGAGGTCGCAGGTTCAAATCCTGTCCCCGCTACTGATGGCCTGGGGCCGGGATCCTGAGTACAGCTCAGGATCCCGGCCCCAGGTGTTTGTGGCTCAGAAGTCAGCCCCGGTGCCAGTCGGGCAGCCGGGGCTGTTGGCGTGGGTGTGGGTCAGGCCGACGCGCAGTTGGGGCAGACGCCGCGGTAGGTGACCTCGACGTCCGAGACCGTGAAGCCGAAGCGTTCCGAGGTCGGGAGGTCGGCCAGCGGGTTGCCGGTGGGGTGGACGTCCCGGATGGCGCCGCACTGGGCGCAGACCAGGTGGTGGTGCGGCCGGTGCGCGTTGGGGTCGTACCGCTTGGCGCGCTTGTCGGTGGTGACCTCGATCACCTCACCGAGGGTGACCAGCTCCCCGAGCGTGTTGTAGACGGTCGCCCGGGAGATCTCGGGCAGCTTGCTGACGGCCCGCGCGTGGACCTCGTCGGCCGTCAGATGGACGTGCTCGCCGTCGAGGACCTCGGCGACGACACGCCGCTGGGCGGTCATGCGCCATCCGCGTCCGCGCAGCCGTTCAAGAAGGTCACTCATGAAGCCCAGCCTAACAGCAGGGGGACCAGGTCCCGAATGGGTGTGAACTTGGAGCTTTACTTGACTTAGACATTGTCCATTGTAGGATCGAGACCGGCTTTAGCCAAGGGACAGGAACAGCAGGGAATGGCGCAGGAGGCCAACGTGACTCAGGGACCGCTTACCACGGAGGCCGGTGCACCGGTTGCCGACAACCAGAACAGCGAGACGGCGGGCGTCGGCGGCCCCGTGCTCGTCCAGGACCAGCTCCTGCTGGAGAAGCTGGCCCACTTCAACCGTGAGCGCATCCCGGAGCGCGTGGTGCACGCGCGGGGCGCGGGGGCCTACGGCACCTTCACCGTCACCGCCGACGTGACGCAGTACACCCGCGCGGCGTTCCTCTCCGAGGTCGGCAAGCAGACGGAGACGTTCCTGCGGTTCTCCACCGTGGCGGGCAACCTCGGTGCCCCCGACGCCGTGCGCGACCCGCGCGGCTGGGCGCTGAAGTTCTACACCGAGGAGGGCAACTACGACCTCGTCGGCAACAACACCCCGGTGTTCTTCATCAAGGACGCCATCAAGTTCCCGGACTTCATCCACACCCAGAAGCGCGACCCGTACACGGGCTCGACCGAGGCGGACAACGTCTGGGACTTCTGGAGCCTGAGCCCGGAGAGCACGCACCAGGTGACGTGGCTGTTCGGCGACCGGGGCATCCCCGCCTCGTACCGGCACATGAACGGCTACGGGTCGCACACCTACCAGTGGAACAACGAGGCCGGTGAGGTCTTCTGGGTGAAGTACCACTTCAAGACCGACCAGGGGATCAGGAACCTCACCCAGGCCGAGGCCAACCGGCTCGCCGGTGAGGACCCCGACTCCCACCAGCGCGACCTGCGTGAGGCGATCGAGCGCGGTGAGTTCCCGACCTGGACCGTGCAGGTCCAGATCATGCCGGCGGCGGACGCGGCAACGTACCGCTTCAACCCGTTCGACCTCACCAAGGTGTGGCCGCACGCGGACTACCCGCCGATCGAGATCGGCAAGCTGGAGCTGAACCGCAACCCGCGGAACGTCTTCGCCGAGGTCGAGCAGAGCATCTTCTCGCCCGCGCACTTCGTGCCGGGCATCGGCCCGTCGCCCGACAAGATGCTCCAGGGGCGGCTGTTCGCCTACGGCGACGCCCACCGCTACCGCGTCGGCATCAACGCCGACCACCTGCCGGTGAACCGTCCGCACGCCACCGAGACGCGCACGAACTCCCGTGACGGTTTTCTCTACGACGGCCGCCACGGCGCCGCGAAGAACTACGAGCCGAACAGCTTCGGCGGGCCGCAGCAGACCGGGCGTCCGCTGTGGCAGCCGTTCGACGGGTACACCGCCGGTACCGGCAACCACCCGGCTCCCGTGCACGCCGAGGACGACGACTTCGTCCAGGCGGGCGATCTGTACCGGCTGATGTCGGAGGAGGAGAAGGGGCGCCTGATCGACAACCTGGCGGGATTCATCTCCAAGGTCTCGCGCGAGGACATCATCGAGCGCGCGATCGGCAACTTCGCTCAGGCCGACGAGGACTTCGGCAAGCGGCTGGAGGCCGCGGTCCAGGCCCTGCGCGGCTGAACTCCAGCACTGGACCGCTTGTCGTAGACAGTGGGCCGGATCCCCTCGGGGGTCCGGCCCACTGGCATGTGCGGAGTACGGGGCTCAGGCGGGCACCTGCTGCCGGGCCGGGGCCCAGCAGCGGATGATGTCGCGGACCGAGACGATGCCGACGGGCTCGGCGCCGTCGAGGACGATCAGGTGGCGGAAGCCGCCGTGGGTCATGGCACTGGCCGCCTCCTCCAGGGTCCAGGCCGGGGCGGCGAAGACGACGTCCGTGGTGGTGTGGGCGTCGGCGGGTTCGGCGTCCGGGTCCTCGCCCAGGCCGACGGAGTTGAGGACGTCGCGTTCGGTGAGGATGCCGATGCCGCCGGCGTCGGGGTCGTGGACGACGGCCGCGCCGACGCCGCGGGCGGACATCAGCGCCGCGGCCTGGCGGAGGGTGTGGGTGGGGCCGATGGTGAGGACGACTGTGCTCATGGCGTCGCGGACAAGCATGGGTTGGAGCCACCTCCTGGGGGACGGGCCCCGCCGTTTGTTCATTTTTTCACAAATTCACAAGCGGGGGGATTCTCAGAGTGGCAGGCAAAGGAGGGGTCAACAAGGGGGCGTGGGCGCTCAGTAGCGTTCGCTGAGGTAGTCCAGCAGTTCGTCGTGGAGCAGGCCGTTGGAGGCGGCGGCGTCGCCGCTGTGCGGGCCGGGGCGGCCGTCGAGGCCGGTGAAGGTGCCGCCCGCCTCGGTGACGATGATCGCGTTGGCCGCCATGTCCCAGAGGGACAGCTCCGGTTCGGCGCACAGGTCGACCGAGCCCTCGGCGACCATCATGTACGGCCAGAAGTCGCCGTACGCGCGGGTGCGCCAGACCTCCCGGGTGAGGTCGAGGAAGCCGTTGAGGCGGCCGCGCTCCTCCCAGCCCGAGAGGGAGGAGTACGCGAAGGAGGCGTCGGAGAGCTTGGAGACTCCGGAGACGTGCAGGCGGGTGGCGGAGGACAGGCTGCGGCCGGTGTAGGCGCCGTGGCCCTTCGCGGCCCACCAGCGGCGGCCCAGGGCGGGGGCGGAGACGACGCCCACGACGGGCTGGTAGCCGCCCTCGCCCGCCTCCATCAGGGAGATGAGGGTGGCCCAGACGGGGACGCCGCGGACGTAGTTCTTGGTGCCGTCGATGGGGTCGATGACCCAGCGGCGGGGGCCGGTGCCCTCGACGCCGTACTCCTCGCCGAGGATCGCGTCGCGGGGGCGGGCACGCTGGAGCTGGCCGCGGATGAGTTCCTCGGCGGACCTGTCCGCCTCGCTGACCGGAGTCATGTCCGGCTTGGTCTCCACCTTGAGGTCGAGGGCCTTGAACCGGGAGGTCGTCGCGGCGTCGGCGGCGTCTGCGAGGACGTGGGCGAGGCGGAGGTCATCGAGGTAGTCGGGCATGTGGGAACGGTATACGGCGGGGATGGGGTGGGGCCATGGGGGGCGGCGGGGGGTGACTGTGCTTCACGGGGTGCCCGGGGTGGGGGTTGCTGTGGGGGTGGGTCGCGCTGCCCGGCGCTTGCCGGGTGCCGCTGCGCCCACCCGTGCCGCCCCAGCGGCACGACTGCCCGCAGCTATGCCCGGGGGGTGCGGCTGTCCAGCTATGCCAGTGGTGCGGCTGTCCGCAGTCGCGGCGGCTACCGCAGAGGGCGGAGGCTGGCCCCCGCGGCGGCGCGAGAGGCCTTGACAGGGGGCATGGGGGCGTCAAATCTGGGCGGAGGGTTGGGCGCCCTGAGGGAGGCGATGATGCCTGCTGCGCGGGAGTCTCTGCTGGATGCCGCTTATACGGCGTTGGCCCGGCGGCCTTGGTCCGCGGTGCGGATGGTGGATGTGGCCGCCGCGGCCGGGGTGTCCCGGCAGACGCTGTACAACGAGTTCGGCAGCAAGGAAGGGCTCGCGCGGGCGCTGGTGCGCCGCGAGGCGGACGGGTATCTCGCCGGGGTCGAGCGGGCGCTCGGCACGCACCGTGACGCGCGGGAGCGGCTGACCGCGACGGCCGAGTGGACGACCGCCGCCGCCCGCGACAACGCCCTGGTGCGGGCGATGCTCACCGGCTGCTGGGGCGAGCGGCTGCCCGCGCCGGCGCCGTCGTCGGTGCCGTCCTCCTCGTCCGTGCCCGCGCAGCGCCGCGCGGACGGGCCGTTGCCCACGCCGGGGGACTTCGTCGCGATGGTGCGGGACCGGGCCGTCGCCGTGCTGTCCGGGGATGCCGAGGACGGCGGCGGGGAACTCGCGCGGTCCTGTGAACTCGCCGTGCGGCTCGCGCTCTCCTGTGTCGCCGCGCCGCCGGAGGACGGCGAGGTCGGCGAGCTGGTGCGCGGTGCGCTCAGTGCGCCGAGCCGGACAACTGCAAGCCGATGACCCCGATGATGACCAGGCTGATCGAGACGATCTTCAGCGTGGAGACGATGTCACCGAGGAAGACCATCCCGTAGATCGCCGTGCCCGCCGCGCCGATGCCAGTCCACACCGCGTACGCCGGGCCCACGTCGAGCTTCCTCAGGGAGAGGGTGAGGAGGCCGAAGCTGCCCAGGGCGAAGGCGGCGAACGCGATCGTCGGCCAGAGCCGGGTGAAGCCGTGCGACAGCTTCAGACAGACGGCGAAACCGGTTTCGAGCAACCCGGCCACGATGACCAGCAGCCACGCCATGGCTTGTCCTCCCCGTACGTCCACATGTCATGTGACTGCTTGACTTGAGCCCGCTCGACTTCTGACTGCTTGCCAGTTCTTGACTCGGCTTGGTTTCGGCTTTGCGATTATGCCCTTACCTGCCCCGCCCGCCGACAAACACCGCGGAAGTCAGTCGCCCTCCTTCGCCTCCCGCGCCGACAGCAGCCGCCGCAGCGAGTACAGGCGGGCCGGGTCGGCGTGGCCCTCGGCGACCCAGTCGTCCAGCGCGCAGTCCGGCTCGTCGTGGCTGCACGCGCGAGGGCAGCCCTCGGTGCCCGGCTCCAGGTCGGGGAAGGCGTGGATCACCCGGGACGGGTCGATGTGCGCCAGGCCGAACGACCGTACGCCCGGGGTGTCGATCACCCAGCCCGCCGAGTCGCTGAGCGGGAGCGCGAGCGCGGAGGTGGTGGTGTGACGCCCGCGGCCGGTCACCGCGTTGACATGCCCGGTCGAACGGCGGCGCTCCTCCGGGACCAGCGCGTTGACCAGGGTCGTCTTGCCGACGCCGGAGTGGCCGACGAACGCCGTGACCTTGCCGTCCAGCTCGGCGTGCACCCGCTCGGCCGCGCCGCCGTTCTCCAGCTCCTCGCGGCTGGTGACGACGTAGGGGATGTCGAGGTCGCCGTACAGCTCCAGGAGTGTGTCGGGCGGGGCCAGGTCCGACTTGGTCAGCACCAGCAGGGGCGACAGGCCGCCGTCGTACGCCGCGACCAGGCAGCGGTCGATCAGGCGGGGGCGGGGCTCCGGGTCGGCGAGGGCGGTCACGATGGCGAGCTGGTCGGCGTTGGCGACGACCACCCGCTCGTAGGGGTCGTCGTCGTCCGCGGTGCGGCGCAGCACCGAGCTGCGGTCGGCGATGCGGACGATACGGGCCAGGGTGTCCTTCTTGCCCGACAGATCACCGACCAGGGCGACCCGGTCGCCCACCACGGCGGCCTTGCGGCCCAGTTCGCGGGCCTTCATGGCGAGGACGACCCGGTCCTCGACGAGGCAGGTCAGACGGCCCCGGTCGACGGTGAGGACCATGCCCTCGGCGGCGTCCTCGTGCTTCGGGCGGATGTTCGTCCGCGGACGGGTGTTCCTGCGGCCGGGGCGGCTGCGGATGTCGTCCTCGTCGGTGTGCTTGCCGTAGCGGCGCATGACTGGTCCCCGCGTCCTACGCCGCCCCGAGCATCCCGGTCCACAGGTCGGGGAAGTCGGGCAGTGTCTTGGCGGTGGTCGCCACGTTCTCGATCCGTACGCCCTCCACCGCCAGGCCGATGATCGCGCCGGCGGTCGCCATGCGGTGGTCCTCGTAGGTGTGGAAGACGCCGCCGTGCAGGGGGCGTGGGCGGATGTGCAGACCGTCGGCGGTCTCGGTGACGTCGCCGCCGAGTTCGTTGATCTCCTTGGTGAGGGCCGCCAGGCGGTCCGTCTCGTGCAGCCGGAGGTGGGCCACCCCGCGCAGGGTGGACGGGGAGTCGGCGAGGGCGGCGACGGCGGCGATGCCGGGCGTCAGTTCGCCGACGTCGCCGAGGTCGACGTCGATGCCGTGGACGGCACCCGATCCGGTGAACTCCAGGCCGTAGTCGGTCAGTTCACAGGAACCGCCCATTTCGGTGAAGATCTCGCGGAGCCGGTCGCCGGGCTGGGTGGTGCGCGCGGGCCAGTCCGGGATGAGGACCTTGCCGCCGGTCACCAGGGCGGCGGCGAGGAACGGCTGTGCGTTGGACAGGTCCGGCTCGATGGTCAGGTCACGGCCGAGCAGCGCGCCCGGGGTGACCCGCCAGACGTTGGGCTCGCCCCCGGACTCGGGGGTGTCCACCTGGGCGCCGACCGCGCGCAGCATGTCGACCGTCATCCGGATGTGCGGCATGGAGGGGAGCGTGGAGCCGATGTGGCGGACCTCCACGCCCTGGTTGAAGCGCGGGCCGGAGAGCAGCAGCGCCGACACGAACTGCGAGGACGACGAGGCGTCGATCTCCACCGGGCCGCCGTCCAGCGCGCCCGCCCCGTGCACCGTCAGCGGCAGCGTGCCGCGGCCGTCGTCGTCGATGCGGGCGCCGAGCACGCGCAGCGCGTCGATCACACCGTTCAGCGGGCGCTCGTACGACCTCGGGTCGCCGTCGAAGCGGACGGGGCCGTCGGCCAGCGCGGCGACCGGCGGCAGGAAGCGCATCACCGTGCCCGCGTTGCCGACGTCGACCGTGGCCGGGCCGTGCAGATCGGTGGGGAGCACCCGCCAGGCCTCGCCGGTGACGCGCTCGCCCGAGACGGAGGAGGCGGAGGACACCGTCTCCTCGATGCCGACGCCCATGGCCCGCAGGGCGCCCGCCATCAGCAGGGTGTCACGGGAGCGCAGCGGGCGGCGCAGCCAGCCGGGCTCGGAGGCCAGGGCGGCCAGCACCAGGGCCCGGTTGGTGACCGACTTGGACCCGGGCACGTGGACCGTCGCGTCGACGGCTCCGCTCGCGTGCGGGGCGGGCCAGAGGGCGGTGGGTGCGGGGTGAACGGTCATGCGCCCCACTTTAGTGGGGGTTCGGCGTGCCGGGTTCGGCCGGGAACGGTGCCCGCCGCCCGACGGCGGGCGTGTTGTGGCTGGTCGCACCCGCGCACGGGGCGCCGTGACGCACGGCGCCCCGTGCCCCCCTTCGGGGCCCCGCGTTCACGCTTCGCACGGGTGCCTCACAGCCCCAGCAGCCACCGCCCCCCACCCATCAGCGAGCACAGCGACACCGCGTGGAACAGGAACAGCCACAGACCCGCGGGCGTGTGGGTGAGACGGGACAGCTGGTCCGCGTCCGAGTCGCCCGCGCCCCCGCGGCGGCGCTTGGCCTGGAGCTCGAAGGCCGGGCGGACCCCGCCGAGCAGCAGGAACCACACCACCGCGTACGCGAACGCGGCCTGCACCTGCGGCCCGGTCAGCCAGGACACCAGCAGGAACGTGCCGCCGGTGACGACCACGGTGAGCGCGCCGTAGGCGTTGCGGATCATCACCAGCATCGCCAGCAGCAGCGCCGTGGCCAGCCACAGCAGCAGCGTGATCCTCCCCGCGCCGAGCAGCGCGGCCCCGCCCAGGCCGAGCAGCGGCGGCGCGGTGTAGCCGGAGGCGGCCGTGAGGATCATGCCGAGGCCGTACGGCTTGCCCCGGCTGAGGGTGAGGCCGCTGGTGTCGGAGTGCAGCCGTATGCCGGTCAGGGTGCGGCCCGTGAGCAGGGCGACCAGGCCGTGGCCGCCCTCGTGGGCGATGGTGATGGCATTGCGCGAGACGCGCCACACCCCGTGCGGGACGATCACGGCGAGCGCCGCGGCCAGCGTGGCGATCACCACCCACAGGTCGGGGTCGGGCTGGATGCCGGTCAGTTCGTCCCAGAGAGAGGTGGCTGTCGTGCTGTTCATGTGTCCGGGGCGCTCCCTCTGGTCGGGCGGAGTCTGGCAGTGTGGCACGTATGTGCGGACGGTATGCATCGAGTCGTAGCCCAGAGGATCTCGCAGGAATCTTTGAGATCGAGAAGTGGGACCCCGAGGAGACCCTGGCGCCCGACTACAACGTGGCTCCGACCAAGGACGTCTACGCCGTACTGGACCGCCCCTTGAAGGACGCGGACAGCCCGCGCCCGGTTCGGCAGCTGCGGAAGCTGAAGTGGGGTCTGGTCCCGTCCTGGGCCAAGACGCCCGAGGGCGCCGCCCGGATGATCAACGCGCGCGCCGAGACGGTGCACGAGAAGCCGTCGTACCGCCGGGCCTTCACCACCCGGCGCTGCATCCTGCCCGCCGACGGCTACTTCGAGTGGGTCACCGGCAAGCAGGAGCGGGACCTCGAGGTCGAGGGCAAGAAGAAGCGGCCCCGCAAGCAGCCGTACTTCGTGCTCCCGGCCGACGGTTCGGTGTTCGCGATGGCCGGGCTGTACGAGTTCTGGCGGGACCGGACGCTGCCCGACGACCACCCGCGGGCCTGGTGGGCGACCTGCTCGGTGATCACCACCGAGGCGGAGACCAGCCCGCTCGCCGTCGCCCCCGCCGACGGGCCGCGCGCCCTCGCCGACATCCACCCCCGGATGCCGCTGATGCTCACCCCGGACCGCTGGGACGCCTGGCTCGACCCGGCCCGCACCGACCCCGAGGGCCTGCGGGAACTGCTCGCGCCGCCGCCCGCCGGGCTGATGCGCGCCTACCCCGTCCCCACCGACGTCAGCAACGTCCGCAACAACGGACCGGAGCTGCTGAAGGAGCTGGCGGCACCGGAAGAGGGCACACTCTTCTAGCGTGACGAGCGAGACCACCAGTACCGAGATCATCAGCACCGACGCGGGGGAGGCCCGCGTCACCTGGCACCGGGCGCGGAAGGCACGGCTGGTCCTGGCGGTGAGCCATGGCGCGGGCGGCGGCATCGAGGCCCGCGACCTGAAGGCGCTGGCCGCCGTCCTCCCGGAGCACGGGGTGAGCGTCGCCCTCGTGGAGCAGCCCTGGCGGGTCGCCGGGAAGAAGGTCGCGCCCGCGCCGAAGACCCTGGACACCGGCTGGCGCGGGATCTGGCCCGCGGTCGCGAAGCCGGGCCTGCCGGTGATCTCCGGCGGGCGCAGCGCCGGGGCGCGGGTCGCCTGCCGCACCGCCACCGAGCTGGGCGCGCACGCCGTGCTCGCGCTGAGCTTCCCGCTGCACCCGCCGGGCAGGCCGGAGCGGTCCCGCGCCGGTGAACTGCTCGGCGCCGGGGTCCCCACCCTCGTGGTCCAGGGCGGCAACGACCCCTTCGGGCGGCCGGAGGAGTTCCCCGAGGGCGATTACGAGCTGGTCGAGGTGCCGTACGGGGATCACGGGCTGGCCGTGCCCAAGCGGGCGGACATCGGTCAGGAGGAGGCGGTGCGGATCGTCACCGACGGTGTCCTCGCGTGGACGGGGTCACTCGGGTAAAGGTTCGGGAATGCCGTGGGCCGTGTCCGTGTTGTGGCGGGCAGACACAGTTCGTAGGAGAGGAAGTCCGCCGCATGGGTTCGACCATCTGCCCGGACCGCGACAGCCGCACTGAACTGGACTGGACAGTGCTGCACGCGGCCAAGACCGCTCCTGTTCGAGCGGCGGGCGGACCGGATCGTCGTCTATCCTCCGATTCTGGTGGGACCGGTCTCGGTTCCGCCCGGACACTGGAGGAGGTGGGTCCGGTTCCCGGTACCGACGCAGGGACCGACAACGGCCAGGCGGAGCAGCCCGAGGGCCTGGGCGGCACGGGCGCGGAGTCGACCGCGGAGCGCAGTGCGCGCTTCGAGCGGGACGCGCTCGAATTCCTCGACCAGATGTACTCGGCCGCGCTGCGCATGACGCGCAATCCGGCCGATGCCGAGGACCTGGTGCAGGAGACGTACGCCAAGGCGTACGCGTCCTTCCACCAGTTCCGCGAGGGCACCAATCTGAAGGCGTGGCTGTACCGGATCCTCACCAACACCTTCATCAACTCGTACCGCAAGAAGCAGCGTGAACCGCAGCGCAGCGCGGCCGAGGAGATCGAGGACTGGCAGCTCGCGCGCGCCGAGTCGCACATGTCGACCGGTCTGCGCTCCGCCGAGTCGCAGGCGCTCGACCACCTGCCCGACTCGGACGTGAAGGAGGCCTTGCAGGCGATCCCCGAGGAATTCCGCATCGCGGTCTATCTCGCCGACGTAGAGGGCTTTGCCTACAAGGAGATCGCGGACATCATGGGGACACCCATCGGTACGGTGATGTCCCGGCTGCACCGTGGCCGCCGACAGCTGCGCGGCATGCTCGAGGACTACGCCCGCGAGCGGGGTCTGGTCCCGGCCGGTGCCGGAGAGTCGAACGAAGCGAAAGGCTCGGGCTCATGAGCTGCGGAGAGCCGCACGAGACGGATTGCAGTGAGGTACTCGATCATCTGTACGAGTTCCTCGACAGCGAGATGCCGGACGCCGATCGTGACAAGTTCAAGCAGCACTTCAGGGAGTGCTCGCCCTGTCTCGAGAAGTACGGACTCGAAGAGGCCGTGAAGAAGCTGGTCAAGCGGTGTTGCGGGCATGACGACGTACCCACCGACCTGCGCGCCAAGGTCATGGGACGACTGGATCTGATCCGCTCCGGACAGACCGTGCCCGAACACGACGTGGCCGCCGGCCCGGCCACGGCACAGGAGTCCTGACCGCCCCCCGTATCACCCGAAGGTGCTAACCCGAGGCCCAACCCGCCTCGGGTCACCCCTGTCCCCGCCTAGGCTCCGAGCCTGGAACCGACGGCCCGGCGGTGGGGAAGGGGCGGCACCCATGGAGGCGTTACCGGCGCGCGCACGCGTGTACGTCGCCTCTGTCGCCCTCGGCGCCCTGCTCTGTCTGCGCCCACTGCCCGCCGTACACACCCCCTGGTGGGCGGTCGCGCTGCTCGCCCTGCTGTACACGGGCGGTGAGCTGGTCACCCGGTGGCGCGTCGCCGGGACCTGCTACCCCGTGCTCCTCGCCGGGGCCTTCCTGCTGCCCCCGCCCGCCGCTGCCCTCGTCGCGGTGCCGGGGGCGCTGCTGTCCCATGTCGAGCAGCGGCCCGCCGCGCCCCGGCGGATCTGGCGGGCCGCCCAGCTGGCGCTCGCCGTGTGGGCCGCCGCCCGGACGCACTGGGCGCTCGGCGGGCGGGACGCGGTCGTGGCGCCCGACTTCCCCTACGCGCTGCTGCCCACGGGTGCGGCGGTGCTGGTCTTCTGCCTGGTGCTCGCCGGGCTCGACGGGGGCATCCTGGCGCTGGCCGTGCGCGTGCCGGTGCAGCGCGCCTGGCGGGGGCTGTTCCCGCGGTCGCTGGCGGCGGTCGCCGTGCACGGGCTCGCCGGGCTGATGATGGCCGTCCTCTGGCGCAGCCCCTACGGGCCCGTGGCCGCGCTGCTGGTGCTGCTGCCGATGTGGGTCTCGTGGTGGGTGTACGCCCAGTACCACCGGGAGCGTGCCGCCCACCGGGCGACGATCCGGGCGCTGGTCCAGGCCGTCGACATCAAGGACGGCTACACCCGCGGGCACGGCGAACGCGTCGGCCAGGCCTCCATGATGATCGCCCGTGAGCTGGGCATGGACGATGAGCGCGTCGAGACGCTCCGGCTCGCCGGGATCCTGCACGACGTCGGGAAGCTGGGCGTGCCCACCCGGCTGCTGCGCAAGGACGGGCCGCTGACCCCCGAGGAACGGCGGGTGATCGAACTGCACCCCGAGTACGGCCACGAGATGGTCCGGGGCATCGCCTTCCTCGGGGAGGCCCGGGCGGCCGTGCTGCACCACCACGAGCGGCTCGACGGCAGCGGGTACCCGTACGGGCTGACCGGGACGCAGATCCCCGAGTCCGCCCGGGTGGTGGCCGTCGCCGACGCCTTCGACGCGATGACGTCCACGCGCGCCTACCGCAGGGCGCGGCCCGTCCCGGTGGCGCTCGGGGAGCTGGAGCGGTGCGCGGGCGCGCAGTTCGATCCACGGATGGTGGCGGCGCTGGCGCGGGTGGTACGGCGGTCGGGCTGGGGCCCGGCGGTGACGGCCGACGAGGCGGTGGCAGGCGCCGACGAGTCGCGGGCGGGGGGCGGGGCCGTGCGGGCAGGGGGCGATGGCGGATGGGCAGGTGGTGGGGGTGCGCGGGTAGCGGGGGTTGGCGTGGGGGCGGGGGGCGGGGCTGCGTGGGCAGCGGGGGATGGTGGACGGGCAACGGGTGGGGGTGCGCGGGCAGAGGGCGATGGCGCGCGGGCGGGGGGCGGGGCTGCGCGGGCAGGAGGCGATGGTGGACGGGCAGCGGGTGAGGGTGCGTGGGCAGGGGGCGATGGTGGACGGGCAGCGGGTGAGGGTGCGTGGGCAGGGGGCGATGGCGTGCGGGCGGGGGGCGGGGCTGCGCGGGCAGCGGGTGAGGGTGCGCGGGTAGCGGGTGGCGGTGTGTCCCGTACCGGTCCGCCTCCAGGCCCAGACGGCCGCACCGGCGCCGGTCCGGCCGGAGGGCGGGTCGGGGGCGCCGTCCGGAGGTCCCCGTGAGCACGCACCGGCTGATCCACCTCTGTGCCCTCGTCCTCGCCCTCGGCTCGTTCGGACTCACCCTCTGGCACGGGCTGGAGGACCGTGGCGTCGCGCTCGCCTTCGGGGCGTTCGTCGCGGTGGGTGAGCTGACGCGGTGGAGCGCGCCCCAGCCGGGCACCCCTGCCCGGCACCCCGGCCCGCAGCCGGGTGTGGCCGCACCGCTCGCCGCCGCCGGGGCGCTGGCGTACGCGCTGCTCGGGCAGGCCGCCGGGGAGCCGACCCGGCACGGTGCCGCCCAGGTCGTGGCCGTGGTGCTGGCCGCCTCCCTCGCCGGGTGCGTGCCGCACCTGGCCCGCGGGCAGCGCGGCACGCTGGACCACCTGGCGCGCCGGGTGCTCACCGTCGGCTTCGCCGCGGTCTGCTTCCAGCCGCTCTACAACCAAGGGGTGTTCGACGCGTGGATCGGACCGGCGTACGCCCTGCTCCTGCTCGCCCTGCTGGCGCTCACCGCGCTGTGCGACGCCGTACTGGCCGCCGCGACGGCGCGCTCCCGCACCGGCTGGCCCTTCGGTCCGCTGCTCCAGGACGAGCTGCGCGGGCTGCTCGGCATCGGCTCCGCGGTCTGTGCCACCGGGGCGGTGATGGCGCTGGCGGTGGCCGTGGCGGGGCTGTGGGCGCTGCCGGTGTTCTGCCTCCCGCTGCTGCTGGTGCAGCTCGCCTTCCGGCGGTACGCCGCCGTGCGCGCCACCTACCGGCAGACCATCGCCTCCCTCGCCCGCGCCACCGAGGTGGCCGGGTACACCCCGGCCGGGCACGCCCGCCGGGTGGCCGCGCTCAGCCGGGCCGTGGGCCGGGACCTCGGGCTGACCGAGCCGGAGCTGACCGTGCTGGAGCACGCCGCCCTGATGCACGACATCGGGCAGCTGAGCCTCGTCGACCCGGTCCCGGCCGGGGCCACCGCCGGGCTGGACCCCGCCGAACAGCGGCGGATCGCGCTGCTCGGCGGGGCCGTCGTACGGCAGACCGGGGTCGATCCGGCGGTCGCGGTGGTCGTGGAGCGGCAGGCCGACCCCTGGGCGGAGCAGCCGCCGGCCGCCCGGATCGTGCGGGCCGTGAACGCCTACGAGGAGAGGGCGCGGGACGCCGGTCCCGGCGGGGCGCTGGCGGCGCTGGAGGAACTGCGGCTGGGAACCGCGGGTGACTACGCTCCCGAGGTGGTGGAGTCACTGGCCCGGGCGCTGGCCCGCGAGTCTGACCCCGCCCATGGCTGGGTAACCCATGGGTAATGAGCGCCCGTCCAGCCGTACGTGGTTTGATGCGCAGGAGAGGGTGTACCGGGGGCGCGAAAGGCACAGCCAGCCCACTGAACGGAACTGGCAGGCGGGAATCGTGAGGATCTTCGGCAAGGGACGACACCGGCCCTCCGCCTCCTGGCGGCAGGCCACGGACCGTGCGTTCACCCTGATCGGCGACGGCCGCTACGAGGACGCGGGCGCGCTGCTGACCCGGGCCGCCGACCTGGAACCCTGGCTTTCGGAGTCCTGGTTCAACCTCGCCCTGCTGCACAAGTTCCGGCACGACTGGGAGCAGGCGCGGGCCGCCGGACTGCGCGCGGTCGCCCTGCTCGACCGGGAGGCCGGGGCACCCGACTGGTGGAACGTCGGCATCGCCGCCACCGCCCTCCAGGACTGGCCGCTGGCCCGCCGCGCCTGGCAGGCGTACGGCCTGGACGTGCCCGGCGGTGCCGCCGTCTCCGGCGAGCCGGTCGGGATGGAGCTGGGCAGCGCGGCCGTACGGCTGTCGCCCGAGGGCGAGGCCGAGGTGGTGTGGGGGCGGCGGCTCGACCCCGCCCGGATCGAGGTGCTGTCGATCCCGCTGCCGTCGTCGGGGCGGCGCTGGGGCGAGGTCGTCCTGCACGACGGGGTGCCGCACGGTGAGCGGACCACCGCCGCCGGGCACAGCTACCCCGTCTTCGACGAGATCGAGCTGTGGGCGCCCTCGCCGGTGCCCACCTGGGTGGTGCTGCTGGAGGCGGCCACCGAGGCCGACCGGGACGCGCTGGAGCAGCTGGCGGCCGACGCCGGGTTCGCCGCGGAGGACTGGTCGTCGTCGGTGCGGCTGCTGTGCCGGATGTGCTCGGAGTCACGGATGCCCGCGGACGAGGGCGACGGAGAGCACCTCGACCCGCACGACCACAGTGAGCCCGGGCACCCGGGGCCGCTGGGGCACCGCACGGACGGGCAGCTGTGGGTGCCGGAGCGGGAGTGCGGGATCGCCGCGCCGGCGTCGTTGGTGCGGGGGTTGCTGGACGGGTGGGTCGCGGACAGTCCGGATTCCCGGGGCTGGCGGGATCTTGAAGAGGTGTGTTAGGGCGCGTTGTCCGGTGCGGGTGCTTGGTGGTTGATCGCGCAGTTCCCCGCGCCCCTCGCGGCGTTGCACGTACCCTGGACCAGCATCATCCCCGCTTCGTTCTTGGTTTTGTGCAGGAAGGCGTACGTCGGTCATGGCCCAGCAGGACACCGATCAGCAGCACGTGGGCGTGCTTCCCGTCGACGACGAGGGTTTCGTCGTCGACACGGAGGACTGCGAGGAGCGCGAGGCCGCCTGGCGCGAGCGCGGCACCTCGCGGCCGATCACGGTCGTCGGGAATCCCGTGCTCCACAAGGAGTGCGAGGACGTCACCGAGTTCGGCGCCGAGCTTGACCAGTTGGTCGCGGACATGTTCGCCAGCCAGCGCACCGCCGAGGGCGTGGGTCTCGCCGCCAACCAGATCGGTGTCGACCTGAAGGTCTTCGTCTACGACTGCCAGGACGACGCCGGTGTCCGGCACGTCGGCGTGGTCTGCAACCCGAAGCTGGTCGAACTGCCCGCCGACAAGCGCCGCCTCGACGACAGCAACGAGGGCTGTCTGTCGGTACCGACGGCGTACGCGTCGCTGGCCCGCCCGGACTACGCCGAGGTGACCGGGCAGGACGAGAAGGGCAACCCGATCAAGGTGCGCGGCACGGGGTACTTCGCCCGTTGCCTCCAGCACGAGACGGACCACCTCTACGGCTACCTCTACATCGACCGGCTCTCCAAGCGGGAACGCAAGGACGCGCTGCGGCAGATGGCCGAGAACGAGCCGCGCTACCCCGTGGTCGCGAACGACTGACACCTCCCGCACCCCACACGACACGGCGCCCGGTCGGGGACCCACCCCGGCCGGGCGCCGTTCGTCCCTCCGTCGCCCGTTCGACCGCCTACACCGACCAGTGATCCATAACCAGTCACACAGGGGGGATTCTCGGCACGTTGGGGTAGTGAATGGAGCAAATCCGTTCCCAGACCGGTCAGTTGTGGTGCTGAATGGAGAGTGCGGGATACGCAACGGCGCACGCCCGGCACAGCGGCAGGAGCGTGCGTCATCGGCGGCTGAAAGGGGTTCGTCTTGCACGCTTTCCCACACAGCACCACATCGACCGCTACCGCGGTCGCGGTCCCACCGTCGCTCTCTCTGCCGGTGATCGAGGCGGCCTTTCCACGGCAACTGCATCCGTATTGGCCGAGGCTCCAGGAGACAACACGCGCATGGCTCCTGGAAAAACGGCTCATGCCCCCGGACAAGGTGGCCGAATATGCCGATGGCCTGTGCTACACCGATCTGATGGCGGGGTACTACATCGGTGCCCCGGACGAGGTCATGCAGGCCATTGCCGACTACAGCACCTGGTTCTTCGTCTGGGACGACCGGCACGACCGTGACATCGTGCACCGCCGCCCGGCGGCCTGGCGGCGCCTCAAGGAGCGGCTGCACACCGCCCTCGACTCCCCCCACCACCATCTGCACCACGAGGATCCCCTGGTGGCGGCGTTCGCGGACAGTGTGCTGCGGCTGTACGCGTTCCTGCCGCACACCTGGAACGCGCGCTTCGGACGTCATTTCCACGCGGTGATCGAGGCATACGACCAGGAATTCCACAATCGCACCGAGGGGGTCGTGCCCCCGGTCGAGGAATACCTGGAACTGCGGCGGCTCACCTTCGCGCACTGGATCTGGACCGATCTGCTGGAACCGAGCGCGGGATGCGAACTCCCGGACCCGGTGCGGAAACACCCGGCATATCGGCGGGCGGCACTGCTCAGCCAGGAATTCGCCGCCTGGTACAACGACCTCTGTTCGCTGCCCAAGGAAATCGCGGGCGACGAGGTGCACAATCTCGGAATCAGTCTCATCACCCATGAGGGGCTGACCCTGGAGGAGACGGTAGCCGAATTGCGGCGGCGGATAGAGGGCTGCATATCCGAATTCTTGGTCGTCGAACGCGAGGCCTTGCGTTTCGCCGACGACCTCGCCGACGGCACCCTGCGGGGAAAGGAACTGAGCGTTGCGGTGCGGTCCTGCCTAGCGAATATGCGGAACTGGTTCAGTTCCGTCTACTGGTTCCACCACGAGTCCGGCCGGTACATGGTCGACAGCTGGGACGACCGGTCCACGCCCCCGTACGTCAACAACGAAGCGGCAGGTGAGAAATGACCGTCGAGTCAGCGAAGCCCGAGGCCGGCGTCACCACCCCGGCCCGGGAACTGCGGGAGCCACCCCTCGCGGGCGGCGGCCTCCCGCTCCTCGGCCACGGCTGGCGGCTGGTCCGCGACCCGCTGGCCTTCATGGCCGGGCTGCGCCGCCACGGCGACGTGGTCCGGCTGAGGCTCGGCCCGAAGACGGTGTACGCCGTCACCACCCCGGCGCTCACCGGCGCGCTGGCCCTCGACCCCGACTACGAGATCGACGGGCCGCTGTGGGAGTCGCTGGAGGGCCTGCTCGGCAAGGAGGGCGTCGCCACCGCCAACGGGCCCCGGCACCGGCGCCAACGGCGCACCATCCAGCCCGCGTTCCGGCTGGACGCCATCCCGGCCTACGGGCCGATCATGGAGGAGGAAGCGCACGCGCTCGCCGAGCGGTGGCGGCCCGGCGAGACGATCGACTGCACCTCGGAGTCGTTCCGGATCGCCGTGCGCATCGCGGCCCGCTGTCTGCTGCGCGGGCAGTTCATGGACGAGCGGGCGGAGCGGCTCTGTGTCGCCCTCGCCACCGTCTTCCGGGGGATGTACCGCCGGATGGTCGTCCCGCTCGGGCCGCTCTACCGGCTGCCGCTGCCCGCCAACCGTGAATTCAACCGGGCACTGGCCGATTTGCATCTCCTCGTCGACGAGATCGTCGCGGAGCGCCGGGCATCCGGTCAAAGGCCGGACGATTTGCTGACGGCATTGCTGGAGGCGAAGGACGAGAATGGCGAGCCCATCGGGGAGCAGGAGATCCACGACCAGGTCGTCGCGATACTCACCCCCGGAAGCGAAACCGTGGCCTCCACGATCATGTGGCTGCTCCAGGTTCTCGCGGAGCACCCGGAACACGCCGACAAGGTCCGGGACGAGGTTGAATCCGTAACGGGTGGTCGGCCCGTGGCATTCGACGACGTCCGCAAGCTCACCCACACCAACAATGTCGTCGTCGAGGCGATGCGTTTGCGGCCCGCCGTCTGGATTCTGACCCGGCGGGCGGTCACGGACACCGAACTCGGTGGCTATCGCATTCCGGCCGGAGCCGACATCGTGTACAGCCCGTACGCGATCCAGCGCGATGCGCGTTCATACGCCAACAACCTGGAGTTCGACCCCGACCGGTGGCTTCCGGAACGCGCCAAGGAGGTGCCGAAGTACGCCATGAGCCCGTTCAGCGTGGGCAACCGCAAGTGCCCCAGCGACCACTTCTCCATGGCCCAGCTGTCGCTGATCACCGCCGCGGTGGCCACCGCCTTCCGCCTGGAGCAGGTCCCCGGCTCCGACGACACCACCCGCGTCGGCATCACCCTGCGCCCGCACCGGCTGCTGCTGCGGCCGGTACCCCGGTGAACATCCCGTTCCGTACCGGTGGAGCGCGTGTGTAACCTCTCCCGGACACCAGGGGAGGATCATGGAACACAGCACGCGCTCCGCGCGGCGCACGACCTGGGCCGTGGCGGGCGGGGCCACGGCCCTGGTCCTGCTGACGGCCACGGGCGCCCACGCCGAAGGGGTGGGGGACGTCCGGATCACCGGCACCGTCGTCAACGGCGGCAAGAACGTCAAGGTCGGGACCAAGGCGGTGGTCACGTTCCCGATCGCCATGACCATCAAGGACGACTCGGGGGCGAAGGGGGTCAGCCGGCTCAGCGCCTTCAACTCGTCCAACGCCTACGGCTTCTTCGACTGGACCGGCACCACCTGTGTGAAGAAGTCCTCGACCACGTCCGTGTGCACGGGGACGATGAAGGTCGACCCGGCGTGGATCCCGGCCAGCGACGACATCAACTCCAACAGGATCGCGGGCACCTGGCAGGCCGCCGCCACCGTCAAGGCCAACGACGGCGACTGGTGGATCTACGACACCATCGCGCACTTCAAGGTCAAGCGCGCCTCCGCGATCACGGTCAACGCCGGACCCGAGCCGGTCGCCAAGGGCGGCACGCTCACCGTCGTGGGCAAGCTGTCGCGGGCCAGCTGGGAGAGCCTGAAGTACTACGGCTTCGGCGGGGCGGTACTGCTCCAGCACCGCCCCAGCGGCGCGTCCGACTACCGCACGGTCAAGACCGTGACGGCCGACGGGTCCGGTCTGCTGCGCACCAAGGTGACCGTCTCCTCGGCGGGCACCTGGCGCTGGTACTTCCCCGGCACGACGACGACCGCGCGGGCCGCGTCGGCCGGGGACTTCGTGGCCCTGAAGTAGGGCGGGTCGCTAGAAGTCCTCGTCCAGGTCGACCGTGCCCTCCACGGCGACCTGGTACGCGGACGGGCGGCGCTCGAAGAAGTTGGTCAGTTCCTGGACGCCCTGCAACTCCATGAAGGAGAACGGGTTCTCGGAGCCGTACACCGGGGCGAAGCCCAGGCGGGTCAGCCGCTGGTCGGCGACGCACTCCAGGTACTGGCGCATCGAGTCGGTGTTCATGCCCGGCAGGCCGTCGCCGCACAGGTCGCGCGCGAACTGCAGCTCCGCCTCGACGGCTTCCCGCAGCATGTCGGTGACCTGCTGCCCGAGCGCGTCGTCGAACAGTTCCGGCTCCTCCTTGCGGACGGTGTCGACCACGTCGAAGGCGAAGGACATGTGCATCGTCTCGTCCCGGAACACCCAGTTGGTGCCGGTCGCCAGGCCGTGCAGCAGACCCCGGCCGCGGAACCAGTACACGTACGCGAAGGCGCCGTAGAAGAACAGGCCCTCGATGCACGCGGCGAAGCAGATCAGGTTCAGCAGGAAGCGGCGGCGGTCGGCCCGGGACTCCAGGCGGTCGATCTGCTCCACCGAGTCCATCCACTTGAAGCAGAACTCCGCCTTCTCCCGGATGGAGGGGATGTTCTCGACGGCGGCGAACGCGGCGGTGCGGTCCTCCGGGTCGGGCAGGTAGGTGTCCAGCAGGGTCAGGTAGAACTGGACGTGCACGGCCTCCTCGAAGAGCTGCCGCGACAGGTACAGCCGTGCCTCGGGGGAGTTGATGTGCTTGTAGAGGGTGAGCACCAGGTTGTTCGCCACGATGGAGTCGCCCGTGGCGAAGAAGGCGACGAGGCGGCCGATCAGGTGCTGCTCGCCCGGGGTCAGCTTCGCCAGGTCGGCGACGTCGGAGTGGAGGTCGACCTCCTCCACGGTCCAGGTGTTCTTGATGGCGTCCCGGTAGCGCTCGTAGAAGTCCGGGTAGCGCATCGGACGGAGAGTCAGCTCGAAGCCGGGGTCGAGCAGGTTGGTGTTGCGGCTGGTCATCACTGGCAGGCCTCGCAGGACTCGGGGTTTTCCAGGGAGCAGGCGACCGCCTCGGGGGCCGGGACCGTCGCCTGGGCGGCGCGGGCGATCCGGGTGGCGGGGCGGGAGCGCAGGTAGTACGTCGTCTTCAGACCGGACTTCCAGGCGTACGCGTACATCGAGGAGAGCTTGCCGATGGTCGGCGTCTCCAGGAACAGGTTCAGCGACTGCGACTGGTCCAGGAACGGGGTGCGGGCGGCGGCCATGTCGATCAGGCCGCGCTGCGGGATCTCCCACGCCGTGCGGTACAGCCGCCGTACGTCCTCGGGGATCCAGGAGAAGTCCCGCACCGAGCCGTTCGCCTCGCGCAGTGCCTCCCGGGTGCGGGCGTCCCACACGCCGAGCCGCTTCAGGTCGTCCACCAGGTACGAGTTGACCTGGAGGAACTCACCGGACAGCGTCTCGCGCTTGAACAGGTTGGACACCTGCGGCTCGATGCACTCGTACACGCCCGCGATCGAGGCGATCGTCGCGGTGGGGGCGATGGCCAGCAGCAGGGAGTTGCGCATGCCGACCGCCGCGATCCGCGTCCGCAGCGCCGCCCAGCGCTCCGGCCAGGTCAGTTCGGTGTCGTAGTGGTCGGGGTGCAGGACGCCCCGGGCGGCGCGGGTCTTCTCCCAGGCGGGCAGCGGACCGTTGCGTTCGGCGAGGTCGGCGGAGGCCTCGTACGCGGCGAGCATGATCCGCTCGGCGATCCGGGTGGACAGCGCCTTCGCCTCCGGTGAGTCGAAGGGCAGCCGCAGCTTGAAGAAGACGTCCTGGAGGCCCATCACGCCCAGGCCCACCGGGCGCCAGCGGGCGTTGGAGCGGCCCGCCTGCTCGGTCGGGTAGAAGTTGATGTCGACCACGCGGTCGAGGAAGGTGACGGCGGTGCGGACGGTGGCGTCCAGGCGCTCCCAGTCGATGTCCGTGCCGGTCACGAAGGCGCCCAGGTTGACCGAGCCCAGGTTGCACACGGCCGTCTCGCCGTCGCTGGTGACCTCCAGGATCTCCGTGCAGAGGTTGGAGGAGTGGACGACGTGGCCCGGCTCGGCGGTCTGGTTGGCCGTGCGGTTGGCGGCGTCCTTGAAGGTCATCCAGCCGTTGCCGGTCTGCGCGAGGGTACGCATCATCCGGCCGTACAGGTCCCGGGCCGGGAGGGTCTTCTTCGCCAGGCCCCGTGCCTCGGCGGACCGGTAGGCGGTGTCGAACTCCGCGCCCCACAGGTCGACCAGCTCGGGCACGTCGGACGGGGAGAACAGGGACCACACCCCGTCCTCGGCGACCCGGCGCATGAACTCGTCCGGCACCCAGTGCGCGAGGTTGAGGTTGTGGGTGCGACGGGCGTCCTCACCGGTGTTGTCCCGCAGCTCCAGGAACTCCTCGATGTCGGAGTGCCAGGTCTCCAGGTAGACAGCCGCCGCGCCCTTGCGCCGACCGCCCTGGTTCACCGCCGCCACCGAGGCGTCAAGGGTCTTCAGGAACGGGACGATGCCGTTGGAGTGCCCGTTGGTGCCCCGGATCAGGGAGCCCCGGGAACGGACGCGGCTGTACGACAGCCCGATGCCACCGGCGTGCTTGGAGAGCCGGGCGACCTGGTGGTAGCGCTCGTAGAGGGAGTCCAGCTCGTCCTTGGGGGAGTCCAGCAGGTAGCAGGACGACATCTGGGGGTGGCGGGTGCCGGAGTTGAAGAGGGTGGGGGAGGAGGGCAGGTAGTCCAGGCGGCTCATCAGGCTATAGAGCGCGGCGACCTCGTCGACGGACCGGCGGCTGTCGTCCTCGGCGAGACCGGCGGCGACGCGCAGCAGGAAGTGCTGCGGGGTCTCGATGACCCGACGGGTGATCGGGTGCCGGAGCAGATAGCGGGAGTGCAGGGTGCGCAGCCCGAAGTAGCCGAAGCGGTCGTCGGCGCCCGGGTCGACGAGCGCGTCCAGGCGGGCGGCGTGGACGCGCACGAACTCCGCGGTGCGGTCGGCGATGAGGCCCTCGCGGTGGCCGGTCCGCACCGACTCGGTGAAGGAGGTGACGCCCTGCGAGGCCGCCTCGGCGCGGATGGCGAGGGTCAGCAGCCGGGCGGCCAGCCGCGAGTAGGCGGGGTCCTCCGAGATCAGCCCGGCGGCGGCCTCGGTGGCCAGCTCCCGCAGCTCCGTCGCGTCGGCCCGGGCGGACCGGCCGCGCAGCGCGGCGGCGGCGACCCGGCCGGGGTCCGCGTCGGGCAGGTCGGCGGTCAGCTCGGTCAGGGTCCGCAACAGCGCGGCGCCGGGCCCGTCCTCGTCGACGGGGACGGGTGCGGGGGCCGCTGAAGCGGGGTCGGCTGGCGCGATGGTCACGTGGGGCTCTCCGCTCGGCACGGGGCCTTGCGGGAGGGCAGGGGGCAGCTCACGAGCGCGCGCGGCGTCGCGTCCACCGGCCCACTCCACGAGGCCCGGACGTCATGGCACCCGGGCCGGTCGGCCGGGCGCACTGTCGGCAGGTCCTCGGACTGAAGCCCGTGCGCGAACGAACACGCACAAGTACACCGTTGCGGGACAGTTCCGGATTCGCACCGGATTCCCCTGCGGCGACAGCGAGCATGAGCATACATCTTGTGCCGGGGCGCCGTGCTACCCCCAGATGTTGTGGCGCGCCGGTTTCAGAGCGTCAGTTTGTAGGTGAGCAGAGTGATGTCGTCCAGCTCCGGGAGCGGGTTCCAGTCGCGGTCCGGGGTGCGGGTGAAGCCCAAACGTTCGTAGACGCGGTGGGCGCTGTGCATGGTGCGCTGGGTCGACAGGACGATGCCCGTGCAGCCGTCGGTGGCGCGGGCGCGGTCGACGCAGGCGCGGACGAGGGCCTCGCCGGCGCCGCGGCCGCGGGCCTCCTTGGCGACGGCCAGCATCCTTATCTCGGCCTCGCCGGGGCGGGCGATGTCCGACATGGGGCCGGGGGCCGGTACGAAGGTGACGCCGCCGAGGACTCGGCCGTCGGCGGTCGCCACGAGGACCTGGGCGGTGGCGGCGCGTTTGGTGACGTCCCTCAGTTCGTGGAGGTAGGCGTCGCTCTCGCCGAAGTCGAGGAGGCCGTCGTGGAGGTAGGCGTGTGCGGTGATCTCTCCGAGAGTGCTGTGTTCGGTGGGGTCAATGGGGCGGATCCGGATGTCCATGGGGGTGAGTGTGAACGAGAGCGGGCCGCCGTAGCACTCGCTTTAGGCGGCCCGCTGCGGGTTGCGGGGGGTGTCCGCGCCCACGCGGCGGAGCCGCAGATCGATACAGCCCCGCGCCCCTAGGTGCGTGCGGTGTCCGCCGTCGCAGGCGGCAGCTCGACCTGTACTCCCGGATCCCCGGCGTCCGCCGTGTAGTCCTCCGGGCTGGTCTCGTCGATGCCCTCGGGGGCCTTGGCCGCCTTCAGGGCGAAGGTCAGGACGACCGTGACGACGAGGTTGAGCACGAAGGCCGTGAGGCCGATGTAGCCGATCTCGCCGATGCCGGGGATCTCCTTCGACGAGCCGCCGAAGTGCGCCTGCGTCGGCGAGGAGACGCCGTACGCGGCGATGGTGCCGTACAGCATGCCGACGGCCCAGCCCGCGAGCAGGGCCCAGCGGTGGAACCAGCGGGTGAACAGTCCGCCGACCAGCGCGGGGAAGGTCTGGAGGATCCAGATGCCGCCGAGCAGCTGGAAGTTGATGGCGACGGTCTTGTCCATGCCGAGGACGAAGACCAGCGCGCCCACCTTCACCAGCAGGGACACCAGCTTGGACACCTTGGTCTCCTGGGCCGGGGTGGCGTCCGGCTTCAGGAAGTCCTTGTAGATGTTGCGGGTGAAGAGGTTCGCGGCCGCGATCGACATGATGGCCGCCGGGACCAGCGCGCCGATGCCGATGGCGGCGAAGGCGACGCCCGTGAACCAGTCCGGGAACATGTTCTCGAACAGCTGCGGGATCGCCAGCTGGCCGTTGTCCACCTTGATCCCGGCCGCGATGGCCATGAAGCCCAGCAGGGCGAGCAGGCCGAGCATCAGCGAGTACAGCGGCAGGATCGTGGAGTTGCGGCGGATCACGTCCCGGCTGCGGCTGGACAGGACGGCGGTCACGCTGTGCGGGTACATGAACAGCGCGAGCGCCGAGCCCAGAGCCAGCGTGGCGTAGGTCCACTGCGAGGCGGCGTTCGGCGCCAGGCCGCCCGCGCCCGCGGACTCGTACTTCTGGCTGGCCGCGGCGAAGATGTCGTCGAAGCCGCCCAGCTTGATCGGGATGTAGATGATGGCGACCGCGATCACCAGGTAGATCAGCGTGTCCTTCACGAACGCGATCAGGGCGGGGGCGCGCAGGCCGGAGGAATAGGTGTACGCCGCCAGCACGCCGAAGGCGATCAGCAGCGGCAGGTCCTTGACGAACCAGTGGGTGTTCTCGCCGCCGCCGACGCCCATCACGTCCAGGACGGCCTGGATGCCGACCAGTTGGAGCGCGATGTACGGCATCGTGGCGAGGATGCCGGTGACGGCCACCGCCAGCGAAAGACCCTTGGAGCCGAAGCGGCCACGGACGAAGTCCGAGGTGGTGACGTACCCGTGCTTGTGGGAGACCGACCACAGGCGGGGCAGGAACACGAACATCATCGGGTAGATGAGGATCGTGTACGGCACCGCGAAGAACCCGGCCGCGCCCGCCGCGTAGATCGCCGCCGGGACCGCCACGAAGGTGTACGCCGTGTAGAGGTCGCCGCCGAGCAGGAACCAGGTGATCCAGGTGCCGAACGACCGGCCGCCCAGGCCCCATTCGTCGAGGCTGTGCTCGTTCTCGGCCTTGCGCCAGCGTGCGGCCAGGAAGCCCATCACGGTGACGGCGACGAAGAAGAGGACGAAGACGGCGAGCGCGACGCCGTTCACGCCGTCGTTCATTCCCCGGCACCCCTCTGCGACGCGCGGGCGCGCTGGTCACGCTGCCACAGGTGGTATGCCAACGATGTCAGAACCGCCGAGAGCACGACCCAGGCCATCTGGTACCAGTAGAAGAACGGGATGTCGAAGAGGGTGGGTTCGGTCTTCGCGTAGGAACCGACCCACAGCATGGATACGAAGGGTGCTATCAGACAGAGGGCGATGATGACGCGGATCGGCGTCACCACCGGCTCTCTGTTCTCTTCCGTCACTTCCGACGCTATTGGCATCCGGTGGCTCCGTCCCCTCACTGATCACCTGTGTAACGCGCAGGCAATCTAGGTCAGGGGACGGCGGAAACGGAACCCCTTGTTCACATGTCGGGAAACCGGTTTCCGCGGTCAGCAGCAGCGGAAGCCCTGCCGCGGGTCCGCTTCCTGCCGGTCCGTGCGCATCCGCTCGAACGCGCGTCGGGACGGCACCGGGACGCCGGGGTGATCTCTGCGGAAGTGGGCCGCATAACGGTCGTACGCCGACTCGTCGGTCAGCTCCCGCAGATACCAGCGCACGTTCCTAAACGCGCGGGTCAGCACCGACGGCATCGCGCGCCTCCTCCTTCTCCCGCTGGGTCGGGAACAGCCCCGCCGGGGCGACGATCTTCGACTCGACGTACGGCGCCTCGTGCAGCGTGGACAGCGCCGGGCGGCGGATGTGGCGCACGCAGATCCGGGCCGCGTCGACGACCACGACCACGATGAGCAGGGCCAGCACCGCGGAGAGCACGCCGTCCACCGTGGAGTTGGTGACGATGGTGTGCATGTCGTCCATGTCCTTGGCGGGCGGGATGACCTCGCCGCGGTCGATGCCCGCCTGGTAGACACCGCGCTGCTCGAAGAAGCCGACGCGCGGATCGCTGGAGAACACCTTCTGCCAGCTGGCGGTGAGGGTGACCGTGGCGTCCCAGACCAGCGGGACGCCGGTGATCCAGGCCCATTTGAGGCGCCCGGACTTCACCAGCAGCGTGGTGCACACGGCCAGGGCGACCGCGGCCAGCAGCTGGTTGGAGATGCCGAAGATCGGGAAGAGCTGGTTGATCCCGCCGAGCGGTTCATGGACGCCCACCCAGAGGAAGTACCCCCACAGTCCGCACACGATCGCGCTGGTGATGACCAGGCCGGGCTTCCAGCTGACGTTCTTGAACGGCTTGTAGACGTTGCCGAGGGTGTCCTGGAGCATGAACCGGCCCACCCGGGTGCCCGCGTCCAGCGCGGTCAGGATGAACAGGGCCTCGAACATGATGGCGAAGTGGTACCAGAAGGCCTTGAGGCTCCCGCCGGTCACCTGGGAGAAGATCTCCGAGACACCGACGGCCAGCGTGGGCGCCCCGCCCGTCCGGGACAGCAGCGTCGACTCCTCGACGGCACGGGCCGCGGCGGCGAGTTCCTCGGGGGAGATCTGGTAGCCCCAGCCGGTCACCACCTGCGAGGCGCTCTCCACCGTGGTGCCGATGGCGCCTGCGGGCGCGTTCATCGCGAAGTACAGGCCCGGGTCGATGATGCTCGCCGCGATCAGCGCCATCACCGCCACCGACGACTCCATCAGCATGGAGCCGTAGCCGATCATCCGGACCTGGGTCTCCTTCTGGATCATCTTCGGGGTGGTGCCGGAGGAGATCAGGGAGTGGAAGCCGGACAGGGCGCCACAGGCGATGGTGATGAAGACGAACGGGAAGAGCGAACCCGCGAAGACCGGCCCGTCGCCGCGCGAGGCGAAGTCGGTGACGGCGGGCATCTTCAGCGTCGGCAGGGCGACGACGACACCGAGGGCGAGCAGCCCGATGGTGCCGATCTTCATGAAGGTGGAGAGGTAGTCACGCGGCGCCAGCAGCATCCACACCGGCAGGATCGAGGCGATGAACCCGTACGCCACCAGCCAGATGACCAGGGTGGACGGCGCCAGGGTGAAGGCCTCCGCCCAGGACGACTCGGCTACCCAGCGGCCCGAGACCAGCGCGAGCAGCAGGAGCGCCACGCCGAGGAGGGAGACCTCGACGACCTTGCCGGGCCGCAGGACCCGCAGGTAGAAGCCCATCAGCAGGGCGATCGGGATGGTCATGCCGATGGAGAAGGTGCCCCACGGCGACTCGGCGAGGGCGTTGACGACGACCAGGGCCAGCACGCCGAGCAGGATGATCATGATGGCGAAGGCCGCGAGCAGCGCCGCCGCCCCGCCGAACGGGCCGATCTCCTCCCGGGCCATCTGGCCGAGCGAGCGGCCGTCGCGGCGGGTGGAGAAGAACAGCACCACCATGTCCTGCACGGCGCCCGCGAAGATGACGCCCGCGATGATCCAGATCGTGCCGGGCAGATAGCCCATCTGCGCCGCGAGCACCGGGCCGACCAGCGGTCCGGCCCCGGCGATCGCGGCGAAGTGGTGGCCGAGCAGCACCCGCCGGTCGGTGGGGTGGAAGTCGATGCCGTTGTCGAGGCGTTCCGCCGGGGTGGCCCGGGTCGCGTCGACCTTGAGCACCTTGCGGGCGATGAACCTGGCGTAGAAGCGGTAGGCGATCGCGTACGAGCCGAGGGCCGCCGCGACCATCCAGGCGGCGGACACCTCCTCGCCGCGGGAGAGCGCGAGCACGGTCCAGCCGGTGGCTCCGACCAGCGCTACGAGGGTCCAGATGACGATGGTTCGAGCGTTCGCGGTGCGCACCGGGTCGTCCTCCCGTCGCTGCCATGGCGTAGGTCATGACGGTCTGTTGACGGGAGGACGGTAGAGCAGGATCAGCAGGTGCGCTACACCCCGTGCACTACTCCTGTGGACGCTTCAACCTCGCCACGAACTTGTAGCGGTCGCCGCGGTACACCGAACGCACCCATTCGACCGGATGGCCGTCCCGGTCCAGGGAGTGCCGGGAGAGCATCAGCATCGGCAGGCCCACGTCGGTGCCGAGCAGTCCGGCCTCGCGCGGGGTGGCCAGCGAGGTCTCGATGGTCTCCTCGGCCTCGGCCAGATGGACGTCGTACACCTCGGCGAGGGCCGTGTAGAGGGACGTGTACTTCACCAGGGAACGGCGCAGCGCCGGGAAGCGCTTGGCGGACAGGTGGGTGGTCTCGATGGCCATCGGTTCGCCGTTGGCCATGCGCAGCCGCTCGATGCGCAGCACCCGGCCGCCGGTGGAGATGTCGAGCAGGGAGGCGAGGGTGTCGTCGGCGGTGATGTAGCCGATGTCCAGCAGCTGGGACGTGGGTTCCAGCCCCTGGGCGCGCATGTCCTCGGTGTAGGAGGTGAGCTGGAGCGCCTGGGAGACCTTGGGCTTGGCGACGAAGGTGCCCTTGCCCTGGATGCGCTCCAGCCGGCCCTCGACGACGAGTTCCTGGAGGGCCTGGCGCACGGTGGTGCGGGAGGTGTCGAACTCGGCGGCGAGCGTGCGCTCCGGCGGTACGGGGGTGCCGGGTGCCTGGGTCTCCGTCATGTCGAGCAGATGCTTCTTCAGGCGGTAGTACTTGGGCACGCGCGCGGTACGGACGCCTGCCCCGCCCTCGTTCTCCGCACTGCTGACGTCGGTGCTCATGCTCCGCCTTCCCGGCTCCCGGTCCCGCACGACCGACGTCCGTCGGCCACGGCCCACATCGTGGCACGGCTGCGCGTACGGGGTCCCCGCACGGTCCGTGATCCCCTCTGTATACCCCCGCTCCCACCGTTGGTCTAGTCCAGCACCCCCAGGTGGTCCATCAGTGGTCTACCCGACAAGGGTCCTGTCTGGAGGTGTTTTCACCGCCTTCTTTAGTAATGGTTCCTGCATATGTAGGTCCCATAACGGCTGGTCGGGGCCTACTTCTGGGCCCTTGACAGGCCATTTGGTCTGGGCCAAGCTCCCGGTACTGGTCTACACCATTGGTCCAGGTCCCGGCCCCACGGACAGCACGCGTTGACGGTCTCACCGCGGGGACGAGGGGGGTTTGTGGCATCCCTGAGGAGGGTGGCGTGAAGCGCAAGCTGATATCCGCGATCGGTGTCGCGGCAATGATGGTCTCCATCGCGGCGTGCGGGGGCGACGACGGCGACGAGGGCGACGGCGGCAAGGCCGGTGCGGACGGCTACGCGGGTCAGACGCTCACCGTCTGGGTGATGGACGGCTCCTCGCCCGACGACTGGCAGGCCGACCTGGCCGCCGCCTTCGAGAAGAAGACCAAGGCGAAGGTCAAGTTCGAGGTCCAGCAGTGGAACGGCATCCAGCAGAAGCTGACCACCGCCCTGTCCGAGGAGAACCCGCCGGACGTCTTCGAGATCGGCAACACCCAGACCCCGGCCTACGCCAAGACCGGCGGCCTCGCCGACCTCGCCGACCTGAAGGCGGAGATCGGCGGTGAGTGGACCGAGTCCCTCAACGAGTCCTCCATCTACGAGGGCAAGCAGTACGCGGCGCCCTGGTACTTCGCCAACCGCGTCGTCCTCTACAACAAGGAGATCTGGGAAGAGGCCGGGCTCAAGGACACCCCCAAGACCCGCGACGAGTTCTACGACGCCCTGAAGACGATCGGCGAGAAGACCGACGCCGAGCCGATCTACCTGCCCGGCCAGAACTGGTACCACTTCGTCGGCCTGACGATCGGTGAGGGCGCCGAACTGGTCAAGAAGGAGGGCGACAAGTACGTCTCCAACCTCGACGACCCGAAGGTCGCCGCCGCCATGGAGACGTACAAGAAGTTCCAGTCGCTGTCCAAGGCGCCCAAGGACAAGGACGAGGCCACCCCGCAGCAGGGCCAGGTCTTCGGCAAGGGCAACGTCGGCGCCTTCATCGGCATGGGCTGGGAGGCGGGCATCGCCATCGAGGCCAACCCGAAGATCGAGGACAAGATCGGCTACTTCACGATCCCGGGTCCGACGGCCGACAAGCCCGAGGGCGTCTTCCTCGGCGGCTCCAACCTGGCCGTCGCCGCGGGCAGCAAGAAGCAGGAACTCGCCAAGGAGTTCCTGAAGCTCGCCCTGTCCGACGAGTTCGAGGGCCAGCTCGCCAAGCTCAACGGCGTCATCCCGAACAAGGAGTCGCTCCAGACCAACCTGGAGGGCAACGTCGTCGCCGAGGCCGCCGCCCCGGCCGCCGCCGGCGGTGGCACCACGCCGCTGATCCCGGAGTGGGCCGCCGTCGAGAACGCGCCCAACCCGGTGAAGACGTACATGACCGCCGTGCTCAACGGCAAGTCCCCGGCCGAGGCCGCGGCGCAGGTCGAGGACGAGTTCAACAAGCGCCTGTCGCAGCAGCAGTAAGGGCACAGGGGAGAGGGGGCCCGGTTCCGGTCGGGCCCCCGCCCCGCGTTCCGTCAGGTCGAGTAGAGAGAACGCGAGCATGACCGTGCAGACCGAACGGCCGCCCTCAGGCCCGGCGGACGTCCGCAAGGGGGCGGACGGCGGCGCATCCGACAGGCCGGTACAGCGAGCGGCGGCGCGCTTCGGCGCGCTCGCCCCGTACCTGTTGCTGCTGCCCGCCTGCGCTGCCACCGTGCTGCTGCTGGGCTGGCCGCTGCTGAAGGACGTCCTGCTGTCCTTCCAGAACCTCAACATGGCGCAGCTGATCCAGCACGTCACCGAGTGGAACGGCATCGACAACTACAAGGAGGTCCTCACCGGCGAGGACTTCTGGCGCGTCACCCTGCGCTCGATCCTGTTCACGGCCGTCAACGTCGCCCTCACCATGGTCCTCGGCTCCCTGGTCGGCCTGCTCCTGGCCCGCCTCGGCAAGCGGATGCGGCTGACGCTGCTGATCGGTCTGGTGCTGGCCTGGGCGATGCCCGTCATCGCGGCGACCACGGTCTACCAGTGGCTGTTCGCCGAGCGGTTCGGCGTCGTCAACTGGGTGCTGGACAAGCTCGGCTGGCACTCCATGGCCGACTACAGCTGGACCAGCAGCCAGATGTCGACGTTCTTCGTCGTCACCGTGCTGATCGTGTGGATGTCCATCCCGTTCGTCGCCATCAACCTGTACGCGGCGACCACCGTCATCCCCGGCGAACTGTACGAGGCCGCCGCCCTCGACGGCGCGGGCGCCTGGAAGAGCTTCACCACGGTCACCCTGCCGTTCCTGCGGCCGTTCCTCTACGCCACGACCTTCCTGGAGATCATCTGGATCTTCAAGGCGTTCGTGCAGGTCTACGTCATCAACGCGGGCGGCCCCGACCGGCTCACCGAGATCCTGCCCGTCTACGCCTACATCGAGGGCGTCGGCAACCAGCACTACGGCATGGGTGCCGCGATCGCCGTCCTGACCATCCTGATCCTGCTCGGGATCACCGCCTACTACCTGCGGATCGTGCTCAAGCAGGATGAGGAGGGGGAGCTGTGAAGCGCACGCTCTTCGGCCGCCTCTGGCCCAATGTCACGGCCGTCGTCCTGTTCGTCGGCTGCGTCTTCCCCGTGTACTGGATGATCTCCACGGCCTTCAAGCCGACCGGCGACATCATCTCCGAGGACCCCGTCTGGTTCCCCACCGACGCCACCCTGAAGCACTTCAGGACGGCGATCAGCGTCGACCACTTCTGGACGTACGTCTCCAACTCGCTGATCGTCACCGTCCTCGCGGTGGTCTTCTCCCTGATGATCGCGCTCGCCGGGTCCTTCGCCCTGGCCCGGATGCGGTTCAAGGGCCGGCGCGGCTTCATCGTCGGCTTCATGCTGGCCCAGATGGCGCCCTGGGAGGTCATGGTCATCGCGATCTACATGATCGTGCGGGACGCCTCCATGCTGAACAGCCTGGTCCCGCTGACGGTCTTCTACATGATGATGATCCTGCCCTTCACCATCCTGACGCTGCGCGGCTTCGTCGCCGCCGTGCCCCGGGAGCTGGAGGAGGCCGCCATGGTCGACGGCTGCACCCGCGTCACCGCCTTCCGCAGGGTGATCCTGCCGCTGCTCGGCCCCGGCCTGATGTCGACCTCGATGTTCGGCTTCATCACCGCCTGGAACGAGTTCCCGCTGGTCCTGGTGCTCAACAAGGAGGCGGAGTCGCAGACCCTGCCCCTGTGGGTGTCCAGCTTCCGCACCGCCTTCGGCGACGACTGGGGCGCCACCATGGCCGCCTCCACCCTCTTCGCCATCCCCATCCTGATCCTCTTCGTCTACCTCCAGCGCAAGGTCGTCAGTGGCCTGACCGCGGGCGCCGTGAAGGGATAACGCCACCCGATGACCACATTCGCGAGCGGCACCGACACCCTGACGCGTGACGCCCTGACCGTCCTCCAGCCCGGCTTCACCGGCACCACCGCCCCCGACTGGCTGCTGCGCCGCGTCGGCGAGGGCCTCGCCTCCGTCGGACTCTTCGGCCGCAACATCGCCTCCGCCGCCCAACTGGCCGCCCTCACCGCCCAGCTGCGCGCCGAACGCGACGACGTCCTGGTCGCCATCGACGAGGAGGGCGGCGACGTCACCCGCCTCGAGGTGCGCACCGGCTCCTCCTTCCCCGGCAACCACGCCCTCGGGGCGATCGACGACACCGACCTCACCCGGCAGGTCGCCTACGCCCTCGGGCGCCGCCTGGCCGCCTGCGGGGTCAACTTCAACTGGGCGCCGTCCGCCGACGTCAACTCCAACCCCGACAACCCGGTGATCGGCGTACGGTCCTTCGGCGCCGACCCCGGCCTGGTCGCCCGGCACACCGCCGCCTACGTCACCGGCCTCCAGTCCGCCGGGGTCGCCGCCTGCACCAAGCACTTCCCCGGCCACGGCGACACCGCGGTCGACTCCCACCACGCGATGCCCCGCATCGACGCCGACCCCGAGGTGCTGGCCGCCCGCGAGCTGGCCCCGTTCCACGCCGCCATCGCCGCCGGGACCAAGGCGGTGATGAGCGCCCACATCCTGGTCCCCGCCCTGGACCCGGACCACCCGGCGACCCTCTCGCCCCGCGTCCTGACCGAACTGCTGCGCGGCGAACTCGGCTACGACGGCCTGATCGTCACCGACGGCATGGAGATGCAGGCCATCGCGGGCACCTACGGCATCGAACGCGGCAGCGTCCTCGCCATCGCCGCCGGCGCCGACGCGATCTGCGTGGGCGGCGGCCTCGCCGACGACGACACGGTACGACGGCTGCGCGACGCCCTGGTGGCCGCCGTGCGCGCCGGTGAACTGGCCGAGGAACGCCTCGCGGACGCGGCGGAACGGGTGCGGGCGCTCGCCCAGTGGACGGCGGGGGTGTCCCGGCCGTCCGGCACCGCCGACGACGAGGTGGGCCTGCGCGCCGCCCGCCGGGCCCTGCGGATCACCGGCGACCTCACCCCGCTCACCGGGGCGCCCTACGTCGCCGCGCTCACGCCGGTCGCCAACATCGCCGTCGGTGACGAGACGCCCTGGGGCGTGGCCGCCGAGCTGGCCGAATTCCTGCCCGGCACCGAGTCGGGCACCTTCACCGGCAGCGTCGCGGGCGGCGCGGTGCTGGCGGCGGCCGGAGAGCGCCGTATCGTCGCCGTCGTCCGCGACGAGCACCGGCACCCGTGGATGGCGGCGGCCCTCACCACCCTGCTCGCGGCCCGTCCTGACACCGTTGTCGTCGAGATGGGGGTGCCGCAGGCGCCGCCCCGGGGCGCGCCGCACATCGCCACCTACGGCGCGGCGCGGGTCTGCGGGCGCGCGGCGGCGGAGGTTCTCGCCGGGCGGTGACCCGAAGGAGAACGCCGGGCCCCTCGCTGAGGGTGCCCGGCGTTCGTCCGTTTCCGTCAGATGCCCTGCCACTCCGGCTTGTTGGCGTAGGTGTGCCGGAAGTAGTCGGCGAGCTTCAGCTCGGACGCGGCGGCCTCGTCGACGACGACCGTGGCGTGCGGGTGCAACTGGAGCGCGGAGGCCGGGCAGACCGCGGCGACCGGGCCCTCCACGGTCGCGGCGACCGCCTCCGCCTTGCCCTCGCCGGTGGCCAGCAGCACCAGGTGCCGCGCCTCCAGGATCGTCCCGATGCCCTGGGTGATCACATGGTGCGGGACCTGGTCGATGTCGCCGTCGAAGAAGCGCGCGTTGTCGATCCGGGTCTGCTCGGTCAGCGTCTTGATCCGGGTGCGCGACGCCAGCGACGAGCACGGCTCGTTGAAGCCGATGTGCCCGTCGGTGCCGATCCCCAGCAGTTGGAGGTCGACCCCGCCCGCCGCGGCCAGCGCCCTGTCGTACGCCTCGCACGCCGCCTGGACGTCCGCCGCCTCGCCGTCCGGACCGAGGAACGCCTCCATCCCGATCCCGAGCGGCTGGAGCACCTCACGGCGCAGCACCGAGCGGTAGGACTCGGGGTGCGCGGCGGGCAGCCCCACGTACTCGTCGAGCTGGGCGATCCGGGCCCGCGAGACGTCCACGGCGCCGGAGCGCACCTTGGCCGCCAGCGCCTCGTACACGGGCAGCGGGGTGGAGCCGGTGGCCACTCCGAGCAGGGCGTCGGGCTTGCGCCCGAGCAGCTGTGCCATGGCCTCGGCGATCAGTTCGCCGCCCGCCTCGGCGTCCGGAACGATGACAACTTCCACGCTGGGCCTGCCGTTCTGAAGAGGGAGTCACGGGCAATGTGGTTTAGACCAATCTCGGGTCCAATTTAACAGAGCGGGGCCTGCCGTGAAGGGGTGCAATGGGAGGAGAGCGGCAGCCGTCGGCAGGCCACCCTCATGGCTGCGAGGAGGAGTCCTGATGAGCAGTGTCACGACACCCGACCCCCGAGGCGACGCGCCCGGCCGCATCATGGCCCGCGAGATGGCCGAGCAGCCCGCCGTGCTCCGGCGGCTCCTGGACGAGGGCGCCGGGCCCGTCGGCCGGGTGGCCCACGAGATCGCCGCCCGCAGGCCCCGCTTCGTGCTGCTGACCGCCCGTGGCAGCTCCGACAACGCCGCGCTCTACGCCAAGTACCTCATCGAGATCCGGCTCGGGCTGCCCTGCGGGCTCGCCTCCATGTCGACGACCACCGCCTACGGCGCCCGCCCCGACCTCACCGACGTGCTGGTCGTCGCCGTCAGCCAGTCCGGCGGCTCACCCGACCTGGTCGACTCCACCCGGGCCGCCCGGGAGGCCGGGGCCCTCACCCTCGCCGTCACCAACAACCCCGACTCGGCGCTGGCCGGTGTCTGCGAGCACCACGTCGACATCCTCGCCGGGCCCGAGCGCGCCCTGCCCGCCACCAAGACCTACACGGCCTCCCTGCTCGCCCTCTACCTCTTCGTGGAGGGCCTGCGCGGCGGTGACGGCGAGCCCGCGCGGGTGCTGCCCGACCTGGCCGGCCAGCTGCTCGCCCGGCACGACGAGGTGCGCGCCCTGGCCGCCCGGTACCGCTTCGCCGAGCGCATGGTGATCACCTCCCGCGGCTACGGCTACCCCACGGCCAAGGAGGCCGCCCTGAAGCTGATGGAGACCAGCTACATCCCCGCCCTCTCCTACTCCGGCGCCGATCTGCTGCACGGCCCCCTCGCCATGGTCGACAACGTCTCCCCGGTGATCGCGGTGGTCACCGGCGGCAAGGGCGGCGAGGCGCTGCGGCCCGTCCTCGACCGGCTGCGCGGTCGCGGCGCCGACCTGGTCGTCATCGGCCCGCGCGAGCACGTCGAACGCGCCTCCGCCGGGTTCGTGCTGCCCACCGAGGGGGTCGCCGAGGAGGTGCAGCCGATCCTGGAGATCATCCCGCTCCAGCTGCTGGCCCATGAGGTGACCATCGCCCGCGGCCAGGACCCGGACGCGCCCCGTGCGCTGGCGAAGGTGACGGAGACCAGCTGAGCCGGACGGCCAGGTCGTCGCACCGGGGGCGCACCGGTGCGTTGGCGCAAATTGGACCGGCCGTCCGGCCCCACGGCAGTCGTGCGCGGGTTAGGCTTGCCGGGCGTCAAGTCCAGTCAGTCTCCGACAACAAATACCGCCCGCGCATGGACACACCCAACTGGTCTAGTCCACAATGCGTAGGGAAAGTGACAAGCCTCCGCCTTCCCCGCACAGGAAGGCGGATCGAGGAACCGGCGCTCTCTGCCCTGACTGCCCCGGCTCCTCATCCTTCGGCCGACCGGGACCGCACAGCCCACGGCCGATGCTGCTCCGGGCTGCGGTGCCGGGAGGGTTGAGGGTCCCTCCCAGGCGCCGCGGCCCGCGGGTGTTCACGGGCCGTACATTTCTGGGCCGCACAAACCGCCGGGTACGCTCGCAGACGTGCCCTCCATGAACGAGCTGGTCCGCCAGCACACCGCCCTCGACGACTCCGACCTCGAGTGGCTCCACCTGCTGGTCTCGGAGTGGCAACTGCTCTCCGACCTCTCCTTCGCCGACCTCGTGCTGTGGGTCCCCACCAGCGACGGCACCCGCTATGTCTCCGTCGCGCAGATGCGGCCCAACACCGGCCCCACCTCCTACCAGGACGACATGGTCGGCCACCTCGTCCCCCGTGGCCGGCGCCCCATGCTGGACGCCGCCCTCGACGAGGGCCGCATCGTCCGCGAGGGCGACCCCGAGTGGCGTGAGGAGGTCCCGGTCCGGGTCGAGTCCATTCCGGTACGACGGGAAGGGCGCGTCCTCGGCGTCATCGCCCGCAACACCAACCTCCTCACCGTGCGCACCCCGAGCCGGCTGGAGCTGACGTACCTCCAGTCCGCCTCCGACCTGGCGCAGATGATCGCGGCCGGTGCCTTCCCGTTCGCCAACCAGCAGGTCGACA
Source organism: Streptomyces sp. B93 (assembly GCF_018070565.1). GTDB lineage: Bacteria > Actinomycetota > Actinomycetes > Streptomycetales > Streptomycetaceae > Streptomyces. Next base: position 8,116 of record NZ_JAGPXL010000042.1, on the reverse strand, counting down.
TGGACGCCTCGCCCCGCGTCGGCGACGGTCTGATCCGCGTCGACGCCGACGGCCTCGTCCAGTACGCCTCCCCGAACGCGCTGTCCGCCTACCACCGGATGGGCCTCGCCGCCGACCTGGTCGGCCACCACCTGGGACGTACGACCGCCGAACTCGCCCCCTCCCGCGGGCCGGTGGACGAGGCGCTCGCCAAGGTCGCCAGCGGGTGGGCGCCGCGCGAGTTCGAGATCGAGGCCAACGACGGGGTGATCCAGTTCCGGGCGATCCCGCTGAAGCCCAAGGGCACGCGGATCGGCTCCCTGGTGCTGCTCCGGGACGTCACCGAACTGCGGCGCCGTGAGCGTGAGTTGATCACCAAGGACGCCACCATCCGGGAGATCCACCACCGGGTGAAGAACAACCTCCAGACCGTGGCGGCGCTGCTGCGGCTCCAGGCCCGGCGCATCGAGTCCGAGCGGGGGCGGGCGGCGCTGGAGGAGGCGGTGCGGAGGGTCGGCTCCATCGCGATCGTGCATGAGACGCTGTCCCAGAATCTGGACGAGCGGGTGGAGTTCGACGAGATCGCCGACCGGGTGCTGGCGATGGTCGCCGAGATCTCACCCGGCAAGGTCACCGGCCGTCGCACCGGCCGCTTCGGCATCCTGGACGCCGAGGTCGCCACGCCGCTGTCGATGGTGCTGACCGAGGTGCTCCAGAACGCCCTGGAGCACGGCTTCCGGGAGGGGGACACCGGGACGGTCGAGGTGTCGGCCGTGCGGGGTGGTACGTCGAAGGAGGCGCGGCTGCTGGTCACCGTGCAGGACGACGGGGTGGGGCTGCCCGACGGCTTCGACCCGCACACCTCCGGCAACCTGGGGCTCCAGATCGTACGGACGCTGGTGGAGGGCGAGTTGGGGGGTACGTTCGACATGGTTCCGGCGCCGGAGCGGGGGACGCGGGTGGTGCTGGACGTGCCGGTGCGGGCACAGAAGTAGGCGCAGCGGGGGCGGGTGGTCTTCGGGGAAAGCAAAGGGCCCCGGACCCTTGGGTCCGAGGCCAGTGCTCGCTGCTGCTGTAAGTGCTCCAGCGCATCGGGGGTACTGCGCGCTGCGACTCGGGTGGCGGGAGATGCGTACTCGCTGTACGCGCCGCCTAGCTCAGGCTGTCAGCGGGGTGGGTGTGTCAGGCGGAGGCCTGACGGGCCCGGTTGCGAGCGGCGCGGCGCTTCATCGCGCGGCGCTCGTCCTCGCTGAGACCACCCCAGACGCCGGAGTCCTGACCGGACTCGAGCGCCCACTGCAGACACTGATCCATGACGGGGCAGCGACGGCAGACGGCCTTGGCTTCCTCGATCTGCAGCAGCGCAGGACCGGTGTTGCCGATGGGGAAGAAGAGCTCGGGGTCTTCCTCGCGGCAAACGGCGTTGTGACGCCAGTCCATGGCTGCTACCTCTCCTTGGTATTACGTGCTGATTGCTTGTGAATGTGAACGCTTTCACGAATCCCTCAACAAGTGAAGGGCCGACCGTCAGGTTGCCCTGGCGTGGTCCTGTGTCTTGGAGAGGGGTTCCGGTGATCTGTGGGGGCCGCTGTTGGGGGCCGTCCCGATCGCCACGTAGAGACTCGCAAACCTCAGCGGCGGATACAACCCCTTCCGAAAAGTTTTTTTTGATTCCTCGGTGTCGACTAGGTCACAGCCGTACTTCCATGGGGTGGATCGTGGCCTAAACGTTCGAGTGAAAGGACTTCCGCCCTTTCTGCTCACACAATCACACGCAGTGCACGGCGTACGCCTGTGAACGTCACGCTGGTACGCAGCCCCAGGTGGTCACCGTCCATCTGAAGGGGCAGTGGCGCCTTCGAATGCAAGGTGAAGTCGGTCAGGTCGTGCAGGGAGACAGCGTGCCTGCCGTGGGGCCCCCGGTCGGGGGACGAAGTGAGCAACTGGGTGCCATACCGGGCAACGGCGGCCGTGGACAGCCGGCTGAGTCCGAATACGTCGAGCCCGGTATCGAACGAGGCCTTAGGCGACGCGTACATGGGGCGATTGCCGAGGAACGTCCACGGGGCGGTGTTCGAGACTATGGAGACGACCAGGCCCTCGATCGGGTCCTCGCCGGCGCGTTGGAGGGTGATCGTGCCGTGGCGGCGGCTGGTCTCGCCGAGGAACTGTCGGACCACCTGGCGGACGTAGAGGGCGTGGGTGGATTTCTTGCCGCGTTCGCGCTGCTGTTCGACGCGGCCCACGACGCCGCCGTCGAAGCCGAGGCCCGCGTTGAACGTGAACCAGCGGGCCGGGACGGCCTCGTCCTCGCTGCCCGGGGTGCCGGAGGCCAGGCCCAGGCCGACGGTGCGTTCGCTGCCCTCGCGCAGCGCGTCGAGCAGGGCGCCGGTGGCCTCGACGGCGTCGTTGGGGAGGCCGAGGGCGCGGGCGAAGACGTTGGTGGAGCCGCCGGGGACGACGGCGAGGCCGGGGAGGTGGTCCGGGTCGGGGCCGGAGTGGAGGAGGCCGTTGACGACCTCGTTGACCGTGCCGTCGCCGCCGAGGGCCACGACGAGGTCTATGTCGTCGCTCTCCGCCGCCTGGCGGCCGAGGTCCCTCGCGTGACCGCGGTACTCGGTGGTGACGGCCTCCAGCTTCATTTCGCTCGCGAGGGCGTGGATCAGCACATCGCGCGTACGTGCGCTTGTGGTGGTTGCCGCCGGGTTGACCACGAGAAGTGCACGCATGGATGGCAGCGTACCTACTGGGGGGTACTGGGCGAAGTCCGGAGTGCGGATCCGGCGGGCGGGGGTGCGGGCGGGGCGCCTGCGGCCGGTGGTGGGTCGGGGCGGCGCCGGGGGGTGTCCGTCCTCGGAACCGCGCGATCTGCCAACGGGATGGGCAACGGGGTTTTCCGCGCGAACCACTGCGGGCGGACACCCCCTGACACGTCCCCTTCCGCAGTACGGCGCCCGCACCTCGTCGCTCGCTTAGCTGCGGGCAGCAGTTCCGCCTAGCTGCGGGCAGTCGTGCCGCAGGGCGGCACGGGTGGGCGCAGCGGCACCTCGTAGCGCCGGGCGTGCGCGACCCACCCCGGCCCCGCTCCGGTGCCGGCGGGCTACCCTGCTGACGTGAGCAGTGACCAGAAGCCAGACGTCCCCGGCGACGACACCGACCGACCCCACCGACTCGTGGCCGCCGCCGTACTCACCGGCCTGGAGGGCCTCGTCCTGCTCGTCGGCGGCGTCTGGATGGCCGTCTACGCGCTCGTGGGCGACCCGGACAACGAGCGGCAGGCCCTCACCGGCGGCATCACCCTGGCCGTACTCGCGCTGCTGCCGCTGCTCGCCGCGCGAGGGCTGCTCGCCCGGCGGGGGTGGAGCCGCGGCCCCGCCATCATCACGCAGATCATGGCCCTGCCGGTCGCCTACAACCTGCTCCAGGCCGAGAGCGCGTCCATTCCCGCCGGCATCGCCCTCGGCGTCGCAGCCGTCACCGCGCTCGTGCTGCTGATCAACCCTGCGACGACCCGGGCCCTCGGCATCCGTGGGCCCGGCAACGCCGAGAAGTAGGCCGCTACTCCTCCACCAGGAGCTTCTCCCGCAGCTGCGCCAGCGTGCGGGCCAGCAGCCGGGAGACGTGCATCTGGGAGATGCCCACCTCCTGCGCGATCTGCGACTGGGTCATGTTCGCGAAGAAGCGCAGGAGCAGAATGCGCTTCTCGCGGGGCGGGAGGTCCTCCAGCAGCGGCTTGAGTGACTCCCGGTACTCGACGCCCTCCAGCGCCTCGTCCTCCGCGCCGAGGGTGTCCGCGACCGCCGGGGACTCGTCGTCGGTGTCGGGGACGTCCAGCGACAGTGTGGAGTACGCGTTGGCGGACTCCAGGCCCTCCAGGACCTCCTCCTCGGAGATCGACAGCTTCTCGGCCAGCTCGTGGACGGTGGGGGAGCGGCCGTGCAGCTGGGACAGCTCCGCGGTGGCCGTGGTGAGCGCGAGACGCAGCTCCTGGAGGCGCCGGGGGACCCGGACCGCCCAGCCCTTGTCGCGGAAGTGGCGCTTGATCTCGCCCACGACGGTGGGGGTGGCGTACGTGGAGAATTCGACGCCGCGGTCCGGGTCGAAACGGTCGACCGACTTGATCAGGCCGATCGTGGCGACCTGGGTCAGGTCGTCGAGTGGCTCCCCGCGGTTGCGGAAGCGGCGGGCGAGGTGCTCGACGAGCGGCAGGTGCATGCGGACCAGCTGGTTGCGCAGCTCCGCGTACTGCGGGCTGCCCTCCTTCAGACCGCGCAGCTCGACGAACATGGCGCGCGCCCCGCTGCGGTCCGGCGGTTCGTGCTGCGCGCCCTGCGCGCTCCGCGTGGCCACCGCGTCCTGCTCCGAGTTTCGCTCGTGCTCGTTCATCGTCCCGCCCGTTGCCCTTCCCCGAGCCCGTGCCGCAGCTCGGACAGGGGTGACCCCGCTCCGCCGTTCCAGAGGTGTGCGCTGCCCGGTGCCCGGCTGGTCCCGCTGCCCGTCGGCCGTGAACTCCGCCGGGTCGCCGGGGTCCTCCGGGTGCGGCCGGGCCTGCTCGGGGATGCCGTCGATGCCGTCCGCCATGCGCCCGGCTCCGCCGGAAGGTGGAATTCCGCCCTCGGCGGGCAGCTCACGTGTGCCGCGCTCTTCGTCCCGCACCGGCCCGTCCCCGTCCTTCACGCCGGCCCGGGTCCCGCGCCGCGCTGTTTGTAGAGGCTGATCGAAACGGTCTTGTCCTCGTCCACGGCGGAGGAGACCTTGCCCGCGAGGGCGGACAGCACGGTCCAGGCGAAGGTGTCCCGCGAGGGGGCGTGGCCGTCGGTGGTCGGCGCCGAGACGGTGACCTCCAGCGAGTCGTCGACGAGGCGGAAGACACAGCTGAGCACGGAGCCGGGGACGGCCTGCTGGAGCAGGATCGCGCAGGCCTCGTCCACCGCGATGCGCAGGTCCTCGATCTCGTCGAGGGTGAAGTCCAAACGGGCCGCGAGCCCGGCCGTGGCCGTGCGCAGCACCGACAGGTAGGCACCCGCGGCCGGCAGCCGGACTTCCACGAAGTCCTGGGTCGCGGGCTCGCCTGCGATCTGGGACACCCTCACCTCCAAGGTGGTACAAGCTGTTCGGGGTCGAGGGTCGCCCCTCGGGGAACGCGAGTGGTTCAGCGGTGACGCTACCGCGCCCTCGACAATCCTGTCCCCGGGACCCCAACCCCGTGCTGTCACTCATAGTAAACATACATATACGCACAGTGGCTAGGGGGTCTGCGGGCCCAATTGGGAAGAGCGCGCGCCGGGTTGACGTACCCAGACGTCAGACCGTCGAATCGTCCCTCACGCCAGCACGTGGTCGACGAAGCACCAGCGCCAGGCCTCGCCCGGTTCGAAGGTCCGCATCACCGGGTGGCCCGTCTCCTCATGATGCCCTGTCGCGTGCCGGCCGGGCGAGGAGTCGCAGCAGCCGACGAAGCCGCAGGACAGACAGAGCCGCAGTTGCACCGGGTGCGTGCCGTGCGCCAGGCACACCGGGCACGTCTCGCTGAGCGGCGCGGGTTCGGGGTGTGGCAGCGCGTCGGCGTGCGTGCACTGTTTCATGATTGCCAGATTACGACGGGCGTGCGGGTGACCGCGCGGAAAAAGTATGGGGGCGAGAGTGCCATGGACGTGATGCCGCTGCTGTTGCTCGTGGCGGGCAGCGCGGTGGTCGCGGGGGCGGGCCGACGCACCCCGGTCCCCGCGCCGCTGCTGCTGGTGGCGGCCGGGCTGGCGGTCTCGTACGTCCCCGGAGTGCCCGACTACCACATCGACCCGCACGTCGTGCTGCCGCTGATCCTGCCCCCGCTGCTGCACCTGGCGGCCATCGACAGCTCCTACCTCGACCTGCGCGCCCAGATCCGGCCCGTCGCCCTGCTCTCCGTCGGGTACGTGCTGTTCGCGACCGTCGCCGTCGGCTGGGCCGCCCATCTGATCGTGCCGGGCCTGCCGCTGACCGCGGCGCTGGTGCTGGGCGCGGTGGTGGCGCCGCCGGACGCGGTCGCGGCCACGGCGGTCGCCCGCCGGGTGGGGCTGCCGTCCCGGATCACCACGATCCTCCAGGGCGAGTCCCTGGTGAACGACGCCACCGCGATCACCGCCTACCGGGTGGCCCTGGCGGCGGCCGTCGGCGAGGGCGCCACCTGGGCCGGGGGGATCGCCGAGTTCCTGGTCGCGGCGATCGGCGGCATCGGCATCGGACTGGTGCTGATGGTGCCGATCCACTGGCTGCGCCTGCACCTGAAGGAGGCGCTGCTCCAGAACACCCTCTCCCTGCTGATCCCCTTCATCGCCTACGCCGTCGCCGAACAGGTGCACGCCTCCGGGGTCCTCGCGGTCGTCGTCGTCGCGCTGTACCTCGGCCACCGCGCCTGGCAGGTCGACTTCGCCACCCGGCTCCAGGAGGGCGCGGTGTGGAAGATGGTCGCCTTCGTCCTGGAGTCGGCGGTGTTCGCGCTGATCGGACTGCAACTGCCGGTCGTCCTGAGCGGGCTGGGGACCGACGACAACTGGTCGGTGGTCTGGTACGCGGTCGCCCTGTTCCTCGTCGTGGTGGCGGCGCGGTTCGTGTGGGTGTATCCGGCCACCTTCCTGCCGCGCATGCTGTCCGCGCGGCTCCGCGAACGGGAGACCAACCCCGGCTGGAAGGGCACGTTCATCATCTCCTGGGCCGGGATGCGGGGCGTGGTCTCCCTGGCCATCGCCTTCTCCATCCCGGTGACCATGCACAACGGCGAGCCCTTCCCCGGCCGCAACCTGATCCTCTTCCTGACCTTCACCACCGTCATCGGCACCCTCGTCCTCCAGGGCCTCACCCTGCCCGCGCTGATCCGGCTGCTGAAGCTGCCCGGCCGGGACGCCCAGGCCGAGACGCTCACCGAGGCCAACGCCCAGGCGCAGGCCTCCCGGGCCGCCGAGCAGCGCCTCGACGAACTCCTCGCCGACGAGCGCAACGCCCTGCCGGAGCCGCTCGCCGACCGGCTGCGCGCGGTCCTGGAGCGCCGCCGCAACGCGGTCTGGGAGCGCCTCGGCCAGCCCAACCCGGTCACCGGAGAGACCGCCGACGACACCTACCGGCGGCTGGCCGGCGAGATGATCGGCGCCGAGCGCGAGGTCTTCGTCAGGCTCCGCGACGCGCGCTACATGGACGACGAGATGCTCCGCTCCCTGCTGCGCCGACTGGACCTGGAGGAGGCCGCGGCCTACCGGGAGACGCACCCGTAGGACGTCAAGGGAAGGGGCGGCCGGTGACGACGGCCGCCACGGTGCTCCCGCGCGGGAGGACGCCCTCCGCGGCGAGCGTGACGAGGGCATAGAGCAATTTGGCGACATAGAGACGTTCGACGGGCAGTCCGTGTCGTTGTTCGAAGTCCTCGGCGAAGGCGTCGAGTTCGGGTCCGGTACGCGCGTACCCGCCGAAGTGGAAGCGTTCGTCCAGCGACCAGGCACCCCGCGGCCCGCCGAACGCCCGCTGCTGGAGCGCCCGTATCTCGGCGCCCAGGAAACCGCCCCTGAGCACCGGCACGCCCAGCGCGCGCTGGCCCGGCCCCAGCCCGGCGGCGAGCCCGGCCAGCGTGCCGCCGGTGCCGCAGGCGACCGCGGCCACGTCGGCACGGCCGCGCAGCTCCGTACCGAGATCGCGGCAGCCGCGCACCGCCTCGGCGTTGCTGCCGCCCTCCGGGACGACGTACGCGCCCTCCGCGTCCGCCGCGCGCAGCACGGCCGCCAGGGTCTCCGGCTCCGACTTGCGGCGATATATCGATCTGTCGACGAAGTGCAGTCGCATGCCGTCGGCGGCGCACCGGGCCAGGGAGGCGTTGAGCGGACGGTCGGCCAGTTCCTGGCCGCGGACCACACCCACCGTGGGCAGGCCGAGCAGCCGTCCGGCGGTGGCGGTGGCCCGCAGGTGGTTGGAGTAGGCGCCGCCGAAGGTGAGGACCGTACGGCCGTGCGCCGCCCGGAGGTTCGGCGCGAGTTTGCGCCACTTGTTGCCGATCAGCTCCGGATGGATCAGGTCGTCCCGCTTCAGCAGCAGCCCGACGCCGTGCCGGCCGAAACGGTCGTCCGCCACCTCCTGGAGGGGGGAGGGCAGGCGGGGGCGCAGGGCGGCGGGG
>NZ_JAGPXL010000041.1 GCF_018070565.1 Streptomyces sp. B93 | reverse complement strand
CAGGCGACCCGGACGATCTGACAGCCCGACGCGGTGAGTTCGGCGATCTGCTGGAGCGTGGCGCCGATGTCCGACGTACGCGTCGTCGTCATCGACTGCACCGACACCGGGGCCCCGCCCCCGACCGGCACGGACCCGACCTGGATCTGCCGACTCTTGCGGCGCTCGGCGAGTTTGGTCGGAACGGACGGCATGCCGAGAGAAATCGCAGTCATCTGCTGTGCAACCCCAAGTCGTGGATCAAGGTCCGGTCCCGTCAGCGCCGGGCTCCGGAGTCCGAGATTACGGCACGGGCGGTGCGCCGGGCACATCACGCCCCGCTGAACCCACCCGATGGAAGGGGCCCGGCGGTGAGGATGCCGGGCCCTTTCGAACGGCGCCCGGCTAGGAGATTCTCACTGGGTTGACGACGTCCGCGACGAGTACCAGGAGCGTGAAGCAGACGAAGATCCCGGCGACCACGTAGGCGACCGGCATCAGCTTCGCCACGTCGAAGGGGCCGGGGTCCGGGCGGCGCAGCACCCTGGCGACGTTGCGGCGCAGCGACTCCCACAGCGCGCCCGCGATGTGGCCGCCGTCGAGCGGGAGCAGCGGGAGCATGTTGAACAGGAACAGGGAGAGGTTGAACCCGGCGACCAGCATCAGGGCCATCGCCAGCTGCTGGGTGGGCGGGATGTCGAGGGTGAAGATCTCACCGCCGACGCGGGCCGCGCCGACCACGCCCATCGGGGAGTCGGGTTCGCGTTCGGCGCCGTCGAAGGCGGCGTTCCACAGGGCGGGGATCTTGCCGGGGAGGGCGGCGAGGGCGTCGGCGGCCTCGCCGACCCGGTCGGTCATCCACACCACGGAGTCGCCGAAGTCCTGCTTGACGACGCCGGTGGCGGCGCTGAAGCCGAGGAAGCCCGCGGTGACGTACTCGCCCTGGACGATCTGGCCGTGGGAGTCCTTCTTGGCGACCTGGTTGGTGGCGATGGTCGCCTCCAGGGTCCGCTCGCTGCCGTCGCGGTCGACGACGACGGACACCGTCTCGCCGGGGTGGGCGCGGATCAGGTCGGACAGTTCGTTCCAGTCGTCGGTGCGGACGCCGTCGAAGGCGACGATCCTGTCGCCCGCCTTGAGGCCCGCGGCGGCGGCCGGGGAGGCGGGGTCGCCCTCGCGGCAGTCGTCGCGGTTCTCGGTCTGGGAGATGACGCACTGGGAGACCGAGCTGACGGTGGTGGTCTGCTGGGAGATGCCGAAGCCCATCAGCACGGTGAGGAACAGCACCACCGCGAGGATCAGGTTCATGAACGGGCCCGCGAACATCACGATGAACCCGTTTCCACGGCTTGCGGGTGTAGAAGAGGCGGGTCTCGTCGCCGGGGCGCAGTTCCTCGAAGGCCGCCGAACGGGCGTCCTCGATCATGCCGCGCCACGGTGAGGTGGAGCGGGCCTCGATCCTGCCGTCGGGGCCGGGCGGGAACATGCCGATCATGCGGATGTAGCCGCCGAGGGGGATGGCCTTGACGCCGTACTCGGTCTCGCCCTTCCTGCGTGACCACAGGGTCGGTCCGAAGCCGACCATGTACTGGGGCACGCGGATGCCGAAGAGCTTGGCCGTGGACAGATGTCCCAGCTCGTGCCAGGCGATCGAGAAGAGCAGGCCGACCGCGAAGACGACTATGCCGAGGATCATCATCAAGGTCGTCATGCACGCGCCTCCGCGCTCGCCGCGGTCACCGGGGCCGCGGTCGTCCGGTCGGTCAGTTCCCGGGCCCGGGCCCGGGCCCAGGTCTCCGCTTCGAGGACGTCCGACACGGTCAGTGAAGTTCCCGTGCGCGGGGTGCCGTGCTCCTCCACCACCCGGGTCACGGTGTCCATGATCCCGTTGAAGGGCAGCGCCCCGCGCCGGAACGCGTCCACGCACTCCTCGTTGGCGGCATTGAACACCGCCGGGGCGGTGCCCGCGAGCGTACCGACGTGCCGGGCGAGGTTCACCGAGGGGAACGCCTCGTTGTCCAGGGGGAAGAACTCCCAGGTGGAGGCGGTGCTCCAGTCGAAGGCGGGCGCGGCGTCGGGGACGCGCTCCGGCCAGCCGAGCCCGATGGCGATCGGCCCGCGCATGTCGGGGGGCGTCGCCTGGGCGAGGGTGGACCCGTCGGTGAACTCAACCATCGAGTGGACATACGACTGCGGGTGCACGACCACCTCAATGCGGTCGAAGGAGATGTCGTACAGCAGGTGGGCCTCGATCACCTCCAGCCCCTTGTTGACGAGGGTCGCGGAGTTGATGGTGATCACCGGGCCCATCGCCCAGGTGGGGTGCGCGAGCGCGTCCTCGACGGTGACGTGGGCGAGCTGTTCCCTGGTACGGCCGCGGAAGGGGCCGCCGGAGGCGGTGACGACCAGTTTGCGGACGTCGGCGCGGGTGCCGGCGGCGAGCGCCTGGAAGAGCGCGGCGTGCTCGGAGTCGACCGGGATGATCTGGCCGGGCTTGGCGAGCGCCTTGACCAGCGGGCCGCCCACGATGAGCGACTCCTTGTTGGCGAGCGCGAGGGTGCGGCCCGCCTCCAGGGCGGCGAGGGTGGGCGCGAGTCCGATGGAGCCGGTGATGCCGTTGAGGACGGTGTGGCAGTCCGCGGCGGCGACCTGGGTGGCCGCGTCGGGGCCGGCGAGGATCTCGGGGAGCGGCTCCCCGGCGCCGTACTCGGCACGCAGGGCTTCCCGGAGGTCCGGTACGACGTCCTCGCGGGCGACCGCGACGGTCCCCACCCGCAGCCGGTACGCCTGCTCGGCGAGGAGGGCGACCCGGCCGCCGTTGGCGGAGAGTCCGGTGACCCGGAACCGGTCCGGATTGCGCAGCACCAGGTCGATGGCCTGGGTGCCGATCGACCCGGTGGACCCGAGGATCACCACGTCCTTCGGGCCGCCGCCCGCCACGGGGTCGTAGACGAGGTGCGGGTCGGCGAGGGGGGATGGGCTGTCGCTCATCCCCCCATTGTGGCCGTAAGGACTGTGTGGGAAGCACAGGGCGTCCCCGTCAGGGGTTCACGGTCCACCGTGGACGGTGACCCCTCGGGGTGCGTGTCACCTGATCGGGCGGTGCAGGTTCTCCTTCGTCGAGGGGCCGGGGGGCGCGGCGGCGATCCACGGGCCCTCGCCCGAGGGGTCGACGACGCCGTGCTCCAGCCACTCGTAGGTGCCCGCGAGGACGCCCTTGACGACCTTGCGGTCCAGGTCGTCGGTGTTGCTCCACAGGCGGCCGAAGAGTTCCTCGACGCGGAGGCGGGACTGGCGGCAGAAGGCGTCCGCCAGCTGGTAGGCCTCGCGGCCGTGGTCGCCCTGGCCGCGCAGCAGCTCGGCGCGGACGCAGGCCGCGCTCATCGCGAACAGCTCGGCGCCGATGTCGACGATCCGGCCGAGGAAGCCCTGCTTGGTCTCCATGCGGCCCTGCCAGCGGGACATGGCGTAGAAGGTGGAGCGGGCCAGCTTGCGGGCGGTCCGCTCGACGTACCGCAGGTGTCCGGAGAGGTCCACCTCCCGCTTGAACTCGGCGTACGAGGTCGGCAGTTGGCCGGGGCCCGCGACCAGTTTCGGCAGCCACTTGGCGTAGAAGACGCCCGCCTGGGCGCCCGCCCTCGCCTTGTCCTGGAGGGACTTGTCGGGGTCGATGAGGTCACCGGCGACGGAGAGGTGGGCGTCGACCGCCTCGCGGGCGATCAGCAGGTGCATGATCTCGGTGGAGCCCTCGAAGATGCGGTTGATGCGCAGGTCGCGCAGCAGCTGCTCGGCGGGCACGGCGCGCTCGCCCCGGGCGCGCAGCGACTCGGCGGTCTCGAAGCCGCGTCCGCCGCGGATCTGGACGAGTTCGTCGGCCATCAGGCAGGCCATCTCGGAGCCGTACAGCTTGGCGAGGGCGGCCTCGATGCGGATGTCGTTGCGGTCCTCGTCGGCCATCTGGGAGGAGAGGTCGAGGACGGCCTCCAGGGCGAAGGTGGTGGCGGCGATGAAGGAGATCTTGGAGCCGACCGCCTCGTGCAGCGCGACCGGCTTGCCCCACTGCTCGCGGGCGCCCGACCACTCCCGGGCGATCTTCAGGCACCACTTCCCGGCGCCGACGCACATCGCGGGGAGCGAGAGGCGGCCGGTGTTGAGGGTGGTGAGGGCGATCTTCAGTCCGGCGCCCTCGGGGCCGATGCGGTTCGCGGCCGGGACGCGGACCTGGTGGAAGCGGGTGACACCGTTCTCCAGGCCGCGCAGGCCCATGAAGGCGTTGCGGTTCTCGACGGTGATGCCCTCCGAGGCGGCCTCGACCACGAACGCGGTGATGCCGCCCTTGTGCCCCTCGGACTTGGGGACGCGGGCCATGACGACGAGCAGGTCGGCGACGACGCCGTTGGTCGTCCACAGTTTCACTCCGTCGAGGACGTAGTCGTCGCCCTCGGGGACCGCCGTGGTGGCGAGCCGCGCGGGGTCGGAGCCGACGTCCGGCTCGGTGAGGAGGAAGGCGGAGATGTCGGTGCGGGCGCAGCGGGGCAGGAAGGTGTCCTTCTGCTCCTGGGTGCCGAACTGCTTCAGCGGCTGCGGGACGCCGATGGACTGGTGGGCGCTGAGCAGCGCGCCGATCGCGGGGCTGGCGGAGCCGACCAGGGCGAGGGCCTTGTTGTAGTAGACCTGGGTGAGGCCGAGGCCGCCGTACTTGGTGTCGATCTTCATGCCGAGGGCGCCGAGTTCCTTGAGGCCGTCGATGACCTCGTCGGGGATCTGGGCGTCCCGTTCGATCCGGGCCGAGTCGATCTTCGTCTCGCAGAAGTCGCGGAGCTTGGCGAGGAACTCCTCGCCGCGCTGGACGTCCTCGTCGGCCGGGAGGGGGTGGGGGTGGATGAGGTCGAGCCGGAAGCGGCCGAGGAACAGTTCCTTGGCGAAGCTGGGCTTGCGCCACTGCTGTTCCCGCGCCGCCTCCGCCACTTGGCGGGCCTCACGTTCGGTGACGGTGGGTCGGGTGGTGGGAGTTGCGGACATGAGGCTCACCTCGCCGCGAATCGGGATCATGGGCCGTTTTGGTTACCGACGGGTGCTACTCGATCGTATGTACCCGATCCCGGGCGAGGCCACCACCCTGCGTGCAGCCGTTCGGCCGATGCGACCGGATACCGGCGGACGGGGACGCACGCTTACCTTGAGGGGCGCGGGACGGGCACCGGCGCCCGAAGAAAGCCATCGAAGCGCTTCGACAGCTCTGGACACCCACTCGCACTGAAGCTACTGTCGAACCACCCTCACCACCCCCTGATCGACAACGCGCCACAGTCGAAGCGCTTCACAAAGCTTGGAGAGCCGGATGGTCACCCTCGCCGAGGTCGCCCAGCACGCCGGAGTCTCGGCGAGCACGGTGAGCTATGTCCTCAGCGGCAAGCGGTCCATCTCCGCGACCACCCGGCTGCGCGTCGAGCAGAGCATCCGGGAGCTGGGCTACCACCCGAACGCCGGTGCCCGGGCCCTGGCCAGCAACAGGTCGAACATCATCGCGCTGATGGTCCCGCTGCGCACGGACATGTACGTGCCGGTGATGATGGAGATCGCCATCGCCGTCGCCACCACCGCCCGCACCCACGGCTACGACGTGCTGCTGCTCACCGGTGAGGAGGGCCCGGACGCCGTGCGCCGGGTCACCGGCAGCGGGCTCGCCGACGCCATGATCCTGATGGACGTCGAACTCGACGACGAGCGGCTGCCGTTGCTGCGCGCCACCGACGACCCGTCGGTGCTGATCGGTCTGCCCGCCGACACCGCCGGACTGACCTGCGTCGACCTGGACTGGTCGGCGACGGGCGCGTTGTGCGTGGCGCACCTGGCGGGGCTCGGGCACCGGGACGTCGCCGTCATCGGCGAGGCCCCGGCCGTCTACGAGCGGCACACCGGCTTCGCCGAACGCACCCTCGACGGACTGCGCACCCGCGCCCGGGAACTGGGCGTGCGGCTGCTGCACCGGCCCTGCGAGGGCGGGTACGACGCGATGGCCGTCACCCTCGCCCGCATCCTCGACGAACGCCCCGGCACCAGCGGCTTCGTGGTGCAGAACGAGTCGGCGGTGGAGCCGCTGCTCGCCCTGCTGCGCCAGCAGGGCCGCGCCGTGCCCGAGGACGTGTCCGTGGTCGCGATCTGCCCCGACCAGGTCGCCACCCAGGCCTCGGTGCGGCTGACGTCGGTCGCCATCCCCGCGCAGGAGATGGGCCGCAACGCCGTGGAGCACCTGGTCGCCAAGCTCGACGGCCGCGGCACCGACGAGGTCGTGCTGATCGCGCCCGAGCTGACGGTCCGGGCCAGCTCGGGCCCGGCGCCCGCGGCCTCCTGACCCACCTCCCCGTACGGCCTCCCGGGCCGACCCCTGCCTGCCCTCAGGAGCACCCACGTGACTCAGCCCAAGGTCAGCCTCGCCCAGTCCTCCCCCACCGTCGGCACGTTCCGCGAGCGAGGCGGCGCGCTGGAGTGGAGCGGCCGTCAGGAGACCGTACGCGTCGAGCCCTGGGGCCCGGACGCCGTCCGGGTGCGGGCCCGGCTCGGCGGCCCGGTGCTCGACGGGCTGCCGGGCGCGCTGCTCGAGACGGCGCCGGCGACCGGGTCCACCGTCAAGATCGAGGACGGCCGCGGCCGGCTGACCGTCGGCGCGCTGACCGTCACGGTCGACGCGGAGGGCCTGGTCCGCTTCCTGCGCACCGACGACGGCGGCGAACTGCTCGCCGAGGAGCGCGCCCACTTCTGGTGGCCGGGCCCGCGCCTGTACACGGCCGTCGGAGGCGGCCACCACCGCCTGGAGCAGCGGTTCGCCGCCTACGACGACGAGAAGCTGTACGGCCTCGGACAGCACCAGCACGGGCGCCTGGACCAGAAGGGCCTGGTCGTCGACCTGGTGCAGCGCAACGCCGAGGTCTCCATACCGGTGCTGACCTCCAGCCGCGGCTACACCCTGCTGTGGAACAACCCGGCGATCGGCCGCGTGGAGCTGGCCCACAACGGCACCCGCTGGGTGGCGGACTCGGCCCGCCAGATCGACTACTGGATCACCGCGGGCAGTCCGGCCGACGCCCAGCGCCGCTACAGCGCGGTGACCGGCCGCACCCCGATGCTGCCGGAGTGGGCGGCGGGCTTCTGGCAGTGCAAGCTGCGCTACCGCACCCAGGACGAACTCCTCGCCGTGGCCCGCGAGTACAAGCGGCGCGGGCTGCCGGTCTCCGCGATCGTCTGCGACTTCTTCCACTGGACGCACCTGGGCGAGTGGAAGTTCGACCCGGAGGAGTGGCCCGACCCGGCGGCGATGGTCCGCGAGCTGGACGAGCTGGGCATCAAGCTCGTCGTCTCGGTCTGGCCGTCGGTCTCCCCGCTCTCCGAGAACCACCCGGTGATGGAGCAGCGTGGCCACTTCATCGGCACCCAGTACGGCCCGCTCGCGCACGCCGACTGGCCGGACAAGGAGGTGGCGTCGACGGTCCAGGTGGCCTTCTACGACGCCACCAACCCCGAGGCGCGGGAGTTCGTGTGGTCGAGGATCAAGGAGAACTACCTCGACCCGTACGGCATCACCGCGTTCTGGCTGGACGCCTGCGAGCCGGAGCTGAAGCCGGGCTTCCCGGAGAACCTGCGCTACTGGGCGGGCCCCGGCCTGGAGGTCGGCAACCTCTACCCCGCCGAGAACGCCCGCACCTTCGACGAGGGCCTGCGCGCGGCGGGCGTGGACGAGGTGATCACCCTCAACCGCTCGGCGTGGGCGGGCAGTCAGCGGCACGGCGCCGCCCTGTGGTCCGGTGACATCGGCACCGACTTCGCGACCCTGCGCCGCCAGATCGCGGCCGGGCTGAACACGGCCCTGTCGGGCATCCCCTGGTGGAACACGGACATCGGCGGCTTCCACGGCGGCGACCCGGACGACGAGGCCTACCGCGAGGTGCTGGTCCGCTGGTTCCAGTTCGGCGCGCTGTCCCCGCTGATGCGGCTGCACGGCTTCCGCGAGCCGGGCATGCCGCTGGGCCCGGAGATGACGGGCGGCCCGAACGAGGTGTGGTCCTACGGGGAGGAGGCGTACCCCATCCTGGCCGGGTACCTGCGCCTGCGCGAACGCCTGAGGCCGTACGTCCTCACGGTGATGCGGGAGGCCCACGAGGAGGGCCTGCCGGTGATGCGTCCGCTGTTCCTGGAGTTCCCCGGCGACCCGGCCGCCTGGTCCGTGGACGACGCCTACCTCCTCGGCCCCGACCTGCTGGTCGCCCCGGTCCTGACGGCGGGCGCGACGGCCCGCACGGTCTGCCTCCCGGCGGGCGCGCGCTGGACGGACGCGTGGACCGGCGAGACGTACGACGGCGGTGGGACGGTCACGGTCGACGCACCGCTGGACCGCATCCCGCTGTTCCTGCGGGACGGGGCGCGGCTGCCGGTGGCGGAGTAGCCGTCGGGTGGGGTGGCTCAACTGGCCTTAGAGGGGGGACGGTTAAGGTCCTTGGGTCGAAAGGAGCCGCCCCGTGACCACCGTCCCGCTCCCCCTCACCCTGGCCAACGCGCTGGTGCGGCCGATGGCCCGGTCGCGCCGTGACCCCGATCAGGTCTTCGACCGGCTGCTCGCGGAGGCCGGGCGGGCGGTGCGGAAGGAGGCCGGGCGGACGCTCGGGGACGAGCCCGGGGGTGACGAGGAGTTCACCGAGGGATTCCGGCTGCTGCTGCGGCACTGGGCCGGGGCCGAGGGCCTGACCCCCGTGGGCTGGCAGTCGGCGCAGGTGCACGTGCGCAGGCACCTCACCAACCGGGCCCGGCTCCGGCGGCTGGTCGCCGAGCACCCCGCGATCGAGCGGGAGCCCGTCGAGCGGCCGGTGTTCGTGGTGGGGCTGCCGCGCACCGCGACGACGCTCACCCACGGGGTGCTCTCGCTGGCGGCGGAGCACCGCAGCCCGCTGCTGTGGGAGCTGCTGACGCCGGGACTGCACACCACCCCGGTGCAGCAGCGGCGGGCGATCGCGTCGGCCCGGCGGATGGTGCAGGGCACGAACCTGTTCGTGCCGAGGTTCCGGGACATCCACCCGATGGCCGCCGAGGGCCCCGAGGAGTGCACCTTCGCCCTGCCGCACGCCCTGATGCCGCTGTCCCAGGCCCGCATACCGGCGTACCAGGAGTGGCACTGCGGGCGGGACTTCACCGACGACTACCGGCACCTCAGGCGGGTGTTCCAGGTGCTCCAGTACGGGCGTGAGCGGCGCTGCTGGATCCTGAAGTCGCCGATGCACCTGGAGAACCTGGACGCGCTGCTGAGGGTGTTCCCGGACGCGACGATCGTGTGGACGCACCGCGACCCGGTCACCGTGCTGGCGTCGTTCTGCTCGCTGATCGAGCACGGCATGGCCGTCAGCACCCACCCCGTCGACCTGCCCGGCATCGGCGCCACCTGGCTGGAGCTGCTGGGCCGGGCGATGCGCCGGGCACTGGCCGCCCGCGCCGCGATACCCCCGGAGCAGTTGGTGGACGTGCCGTACTCCTGGCTGGGCACCGACCCGGCGGCGGGCGCCCCGAAGCTGTACGCCGCCGTCGGCGCCCGCTGGACGGACGCGGACGCCGCGCGGCTGCCGGAGGTGGCCGCCCGCCCCAAGGGCTCGCGCCCGCACCGGTACGAGCTGGCCCGGTACGGCCTCGACCGCGCCGGGGTCGAGTCGGTGTTCGCCGACTACAACGCCCTGCGAGCCGAGGTCGACCGGGCCTGAGACGGCTCAGCCGCCGCTGACCGTCAGGTGGTTGGTGACGAAGTCGAGGCCGCCCGACGACGAGGTGATCTCGTAGCCGAACTGGACGTCACCGATGGTCTCGTTGCCCATCCAGCCCTTGGTGTCCTTGATCCACTTAAGGACCGGCAGGATGTCGACGGTCCCCGAGGTGGAGTCCGAGGTGCGCAGGAACGAGAAGACCTCGTTGTGGCCGTTGCTGCCCTTGTAGACGTTCCAGGTGTGGCCGCCGAGGCTGGCGCTGCCCTGCGCGGTGCCGAGGGGGCCCACCGCGCCGTTGTGGTTGACCCACAGCATGATCTCGTAGTCGTAGTCCGTGTCCCAGATGTCGTACGACGTGTTGTACGCGCCCGACGACGGGACGGTGACGTTGTAGCTGCTGGTGAGGGAGGCGATGGAGGTGATCGGCTTGTTGATCACCTTCTTGGAGTTCGGGTAGGACTTGATGCCGCCCGTGTTGGGGTGGTTGGCCCACACGCCCCAGTTGGTGCCGGAGTTGGCCCACACGCACTGGCTGCCCGCGCCGGAGCCCCAGATGTTGTTGTAGAGGATGTAGCCGTTCAGGGTCGTGTTGCCCCACTGGTCGCAGCTGCTCCAGACGGCGGCGTGCGCGGGTGCGGAGGCGAGGCCGACGGTGGCGCCGAGCGCGAGCGCGGGGGCCAGCAGTGCCTTGGCGACCTTGCTCAGGGTGCTGGTTGCCATGGTGTCCCTTCCATGGGTGGGGGGAGTTGCGGGGGGTTACCACGCCCCCAGACGGAGGACGTGGTCCTGCCCGGCGACGAGGTCGAGCGGCTCGGCGCCGGAGGAGGTCCTGAGTTCGACGCGGTGGGTGCGGTCCGGGCGGAGGAGCGCCGTGGCGCCGTCCGGGCTCCAGGTGAGGTCGACCTCCGCGCCGAAGCGGGTGCGGACGCCGTACAGCGCCCCGCTCGGGCAGGGCGGCGCGGGCAGCAGCACCAGCCGGTGCGGGGTCGACTGGACCAGCCCCTCGATCAGCACGGCCGGGAGGGTGTGGGCGGCGTCCGCGTTGTAGACGTCGCGGTGGGGGTAGTGGGCGCTCATCAGGGAGGTGTGGAAGAAGTCGCCCTCCAGGACCCGGGCGAGCGCCCCGGTCACGGCGTCGCGGTCGCGCAGCCGGGCCGCGATCAGGGCGTGGTGGAGGTGGCCGTGCGCGGAGTCGTTCTCGGGGCCGCGCAGGGTGAGGGCGCGGTGGGCCGCCGCGGCGAGGCCGGGGGTGTCGTAGGGGTTGATCTCGTCCAGCGGCCAGACGCCGTAGAGGTGGCTGAGGTGCCGGTGGTCGTAGGTGTCGTCGAGGCCGGGCCACGCCCACTCCGCGAGCGCCCCGTCGGCGTTGACGCGGTGCGGCGGGAGCCGGTCGGCCAGGGCGTGCCAGCGGTCGGCGTGTTGGGGGTGGTACGCGGCGGCCGTGCGCAGGGCGTGCCGGGCGGCGGACAGGTCCATGGCCGCGTTGACGGTGCCCCAGCTGGCGTTGGCGGGCCGGTTCTCGGGTGAGTAGGAGGGGACTACCACGAGACGGCCCTCGCGGTCGGTGCGGGTGAGGAAGTCCTCGTAGAACGCGGCGACCTCGGCGAGCGCGGCGGCGGTGCGCGGATCGCGTCCGCCGTGCGTCTCGTCGTGGTCGACGAGCGGCTTCAGCAGCCAGTCGGCGCCCGCCGTCCACAGGTGCAGCGGGTACTCGCGGCTGAAGTGGTACGAGTGTCCCGACTCGCCGTCGCTGTGGCCGGGCGCGACCACCCCGCGGGCGCCGAAGACCTCGCGGGCGTTGTCCCGCCAGTCCGGCAGCTGGCGCTGGACGAGGGCGGCGTGCGCCTCGGTCACCTCGGGGAGGTGGGCCGCGGCGGCGGAGGCCGTCTGGAGGTTGAGGTTGGCGTCGTAGGTGAGGGCGCCGGACCAGGCGGTGTGCCACTCGCCGGTCCACAGGCCGGTCAGGCGGGGCGGGTTGAGGCCGCTGGCGGAGAGCAGGTGGTAGCGGCCCGCGGCGAACAGGCGCTCCAGCAGGGCCGGGCTCCGGGGGTGTTTGAGCAGTTCGGAGCCGGGGAGGGCGCGTTCGGCGGGGGTGGCGGCGAGGTCGAGAATGACGCGGTCGTAGGCGGTGCGGTGCGCGGTCAGATGCGGGTCGAGGAGGTCGTCGTAGGTGCCGGGCAGTTCGCGCAGGGCCCGGGTCTCGGCGACCACGTCCAGCTCGCCGGTGTGGCGGCGCACCCGGGTGAGCAGCAGCACGGACTCGGCGCCGGTGACGTGGACGCCGGGCGGCGCGAGGGCGGTCCGGCCGCCGGTGACCGCGGCCAGGGTGACGCCGGTGCAGGCGAGGTCGCTGTCCGGGTAGCCGGCGCGCAGGCTCAGCACGGCGCCCTCGGCGGTGCGCAGGACACCGCTGCCGACGCTCAGTCCGTTGGGGGCGCCCGGGAGCTGGTGGTCGAGGCGGACGTCGAGGGTGAGGCCGGGGCCGGCGATGTGGTGGACGATGACGTCGTCGGCGCGGGAGACGAAGAGGCGGCTGGTCCAGTCGCCGGTGCGGGCGGTCACCTCGCCGGTGCGGAAGTCGACGGTCCGCCGGTAGTCGCGGGGGTCCCCGTCGGGCCGGTTCAGGCGGAGCTGGAAGGCCGGGTGGAAGGCGCGCACCCAGTGCAGTGCCCGTCCGTCCGTGAACTCCTCGGCGGCGGTGCGGTCCCCGGCCAGCAGCCGGTCCTGGAGGGCGGGCAGCCGGGCGGCGAGCCGGGGCGGGCGCGGGTGCGGGCCGTTGGGCCGTACGAGGCTGTGGTGCGTGACGATGACACGGTCGGCGTTCGGATCACCGAACACCAGGGCGCCGTGGTGGCCGTTGCCGCTCAGGAAGGCGTCCTCCCAGCGGGCGGCCGGGTGCGGCTCCCAGGTGCCGTGGACGGGGGAGGACGTCATGGCCGCAGCACCGCCACTCCGAAGCGTTCGAGCCGGACCTCGTCCCGGACGGCCACCCCGGTCAGCAGCTCACGGTGGGTACCCGGGACGGCGACGGTGACCGGCTCCCGCCCGTGGTTGAGCACGAACAGCAGCTCGCCCCGCCGTACCGCCTCCACGCCCTGCGGAAGGCCGTCGAGCACGGGCCGTACGCCCGCGCCCGCCGCGATCCGGGCGAGCAGCGCGCGCAGCGCCTCCGGCTCGGGGAGGGTGGAGACGTACCAGGCCCGTCCCCTGCGCAGCACGGCGGGCAGCCCGGCCAGCTCACCGCCCCGGTAGTCGATCCGCTCGTCGAGGTCGTCGGCGGCCTCGATCTCCTCCGACCAGAGCGTGCCCCGGAAGCCGTCGCAGCCGACGGTCTCCCCCTCCTCCAGCGGCCACCACTCGTGCAGGACGCGGATGCCGAACAGCTCCCGCAGCCGGGGGTCGACACCGCCGGGGCGGACGCGGTCGTCCTCGTCGGCGACCCCGGTGAGGAAGCCGCAGACCAGGGTGCCGCCACCGTCGACATAGGCGCGCAGGTTGTCGATCGCGGCGTCGGTGAGCAGATAGAGCTGCGGTACGACGACCAGGCGCCGCCCGGTCAGATCGTGCTCGGGATGCGCGAAGTCGGCGGTGAGGTGGGCCTCCCACAGGGCGCGGTGCCAGGCTGCCAGCAGGGTTGGGTGACCGGCCCTGCGGGAGAGACGGCCGTCCTGCTCGGCGGCCCACCAGGCGTGCCAGTCGTGCAGGACCGTGACATCGGCGGTGACCTGCCGTCCCGCGACCTCGCCGCCGATCCGCTCCAGCTCGGCGCCGAGCCGCCTGACCTCCTGGAAGGTCCGCCCCCGCTCCCCCGCGTGGCCGACCATCCCGGAGTGGAACTTCTCCGCGCCCTGCCGGGACTGCCGCCACTGGAAGTAGCAGACGGCGTCCGCGCCCCGGGCCACGGCCTGCCAGGACCACAGCCGGTTCAGGCCGCGCGGTCTTGGGTGGTTCACGCCCCGCCAGTTGACCGCTCCGGCCGCCTGCTCCATCAGCATCCACGGACCGCGCGCCTGCGACCTGGTGAGGTCCTGCACCAGTGCCCCGTCGCGGGCGCCGCCGACCGGGTCGCGCGGGTCGGGGTAGAGGTCGACGGAGACGACGTCCTCCTCCTCGGCCCAGCGCCAGGCGTCCTGGCCGAAGAACAGCGGCATGAAGTTGGTGGTGACCGGCAGGTGCGGGGTGTGGCGCCGGACGATGTCCCGCTCGGCGGTGAAGCACTCCAGCAGCATGTCGGAGGTGAAGCGCCGGAAGTCCAGCACCTGGGCGGGGTTCTTCAGGTAGTGGGTGTGGCGGGCGGGCAGGATCTCGGCCCAGTCGTCGTAGCGCTGGCTCCAGAAGGCGGTGCCCCAGGCGGTGTTGAGGGCGTCGATGGTCCCGTACTTCGCCCGCAGCCAGCCGCGGAAGCGGGCGGCGGCCTCGTCGCCGTGGTCGGCCGTGCAGTACTCGTTGTTGATGTGCCACAGGGTGAGCGCGGGATGGTCCGCGTACCGGGCGGCCAGGTCCTCGGTGATCGCGGCGGCGTAGCGCCGGTAGACGGCGCTGGAGTGCGAGAAGTGCTGCCGTCCGCCCCACCACTCCACCCGGCCGTCGGCGTCCCGGGGCAGCGTCTCCGGGTGCAGCCTGCCGAGCCAGGGCGGCGGCGCGGAGGTGGGGGTGGCCAGGACGACCCCGATGCCGTGCTCGTGCAGCAGGTCCATCAGCCGGTCGAGCCAGCCGAAGTCGCGCACCCCCGGCCGGGGTTCGAGCCGGGCCCAGGAGAAGACGCCGACGGTGACGGAGTTGACGCGGGCGTCCCGCATCAGCCGGACGTCCTCCCGCCAGGTCTCCTCGGGCCACTGCTCGGGGTTGTAGTCACCGCCGAAGAGGACCCGGCCCCGGGTGGTGTCGTCGAGCGACGGCATCAGACCGGCTCCCCGTACTGGATCCCACGCCCGTTGGTGCCGAGGTAGACCCGCCCGTACACCCGCGGATCGCCGGTGATGACCTCGCCGGTCCACCCCCACTGGTGCCGGTCGTCGTTGATCCGCGTCCAGCTGCGGCCCGCGTCGTCGGAGCGCAGCACGGCGGTCACGGCGTCGGTGGCGCCCACCTGGTAGACGGCGGGGTAGTCGGCGGCGCCCTTGCCGAAGCCGAGGGTGTACGACGCCCAGCAGCTGTCGACCTTGCTGAATGCCGCCCCGCCGTCCGTCGACCGGTACAGCCCGTTCCACTTGGTGCTGAGCCAGAGGTCGCCGACCCGGCCGGGCGCGGCCGCCAGCCGGAACTGACTGTCGCCGGACGGCAGTCCGGAGGCGCGCGCCGCGAAGGTGCGCCCGCCGTCCGTACTGGCGTACAGCGTCCCCGTGTCGGTGTCGTAGGCGTAGCAGCGCGCCGGGTCGACGGGGTCGGCGACGGGTGTGGCGCCCTTGGGGAACGAGCCGACCTCGGACCAGCTCGCCCCGCCGTCGTCGGACCGGTGGGCCGCGTACTTGGTGCCGTCCCAGTGCACGAACGTCCACAGCAGTACGGTGCCGTCCGCGCTGACGGCGATGGGACCGGGCGCGTTCGGCGCGAGGTCGGGCTGCGCCGGGAAGGGTGTCCAGGTGCGCCCGCCGTCGTGGGAGTGGGCGCCGTTGCCGCCGTCGCCCCATCCCGTCCGGACGACGTACGACGGCTCGGTGGCGGCCTGCGCGAGCCCGGTCGCGGTCCCGAAGACGGGGTTGGCGGCCATGCCCCGTGACGGGGACGAGGTCAGCGTCTCGTGGTACATCACGCCGATGTCCCCGAGGCCGCTGATCAGATGGGCCCGCCCGGTCGGCGGCGACACCAGCTGCCGCACGGACGACTCCTCGATCCCCCGGACCTCGGGCGCCCAGTGGACGAGGTCCCGGGTGCCGTAGAGGGTGGCGCCGGTGCCGAAGACGAGGTGCCGGGAGTCGTACGGGTCCAGCGCCAGCGCCTGGATCCACCAGCCGAACTTGGGCTCGTCACCGCCCCACTTGAGGTACGGAGTCTCGGAGACGTCCATGACCGCCGACTCCCTCAGCGACGCCCAGGTGCGCCCGCCGTCCGTGGAGTGGTACAGGGTGTCGACGGCCGCCCAGCGGTTGTTGGTGGAGACGACGACGGTGCCGGGACGCCGCGCGTCGACGGCGACCCCGCCGTACCCGAACGTGTCGTCGCCGCCGGGCACGACGGGCGTCACGTCGGTCCAGACGCCGGTCGCGGTGTCCAGCCGGTGCACGCTCCCGTCGGACTGGCCGTTGGGGCCGGGGGCGTCGGCGTAGGTGATGTGGAGGGCGCGGGTGTGACGGTCGTAGGCGGCACGTATCGGCACCCTGGCGGCGGCGCCGGCCGGCTGCCCCGGGACGGCCTCCCAGCCGACGCCGTCGAAGGTCCGGTAGAGGTTGGGCGCCCCGTCACCCCACCCGGCGTACACGGCCCGCCCGGCGGCGACGAGGAGGGTGACGCCCTGGCCTGGGTCGGCGGGCGTGCCCGGAAACGTCTCCGCCCGGACCCAACTGGCGCCACGGTCCGTCGACTTCAGCAGCCCGTCGTGCCGCGTGCCGAGCCACAGCACGTCACTGTCCCGCGGATCGACCAGCAGCCGCTCCCCGGTGCCGCGCCCGTCCTCGTTGGCGCCGAGTTTCACGGAGAGGTCGGTGCGGCTCCAGGTCGCTCCCCGGTCCTCGGACCGCAGCACGGCCCCGTTGCCGCCCCAGGACTGCGCGTAGGTGCCGACGGCGAGATACAGCCGGCCGGGATGCGCGGGATCGACGGCCATCGCCTCCACACCGAGCAGGTTCCAGTCGTCCCACCCGATGTGATCCAGGAGCGGTGTCCAGCGCCCTCGCCGGTCGTCCCACCGGTAGGCGCCGCCGATATCGGTACGGGCGTAGGCGAGCCCGCGCACGGAGGGGTGGAAGAGCACGCCGGTGATGAACCCGGTCCCGCCGATGACGACGTCGCGCCAGCGATAGGGAGCGCCCGCTTTCGCCGCGTGCGCCGGAGAGGCGCCGAGAAGCGGCAGAGCGGAAACGGCAGCGGCTCCGGCAAGAACGGCTCGCCTGGTCATGCGCATGACATACCTCGCCTAGAAAAGTAGGGGGAGCTTCCTTGCCCCGCACCCAGGACTCAACCCTTGACCGCCCCGGTCAACATGCCCTTCTTGAAATGCCGCTGCACGAACGGCGAAACCACCGCCACCGGCAACAACGCCATCACCATCACGGCCATCTGCACGGCCAGCGACGACAACTCCCCCGTCTTGATCGCCTGCCCCAGCCCCACCGGCGCCTCCTGCTTCTGCACCAGCTGGATCATCACGTTCTGCAACGGCATCATGTCCTGGTCCGTCAGATAGATCGACGCGTTGAACCACGCACTCCAGTACCCGACGGCGTAGAACAGCGTGATCACGGCGATGACGGCCCGCGACAACGGGATGACGATCTGCCACAGGATCCGCCAGTCCCCCGCCCCGTCGATCCGCGCGCTGTCGATCAGCTCCGGCGAGATCCCCATGAAGAACCCGCGCAGCACCAGGATGTTGAAGACGCTCACCGCACTCGGCAGGATCAGCGCGAGATACGTGTCCGTCAGCCCCAGCGACTGCACCAGCAGATACGTGGGGATCAGCCCCGCCCCGAAGAACATCGTCGCCAGCAGCGTCATCAGCATCCACCGGTGCCCCACCGACCCGCTCCGCGACAGCCCGTACGCCGCGAGCACGGACACCGTCATGGAGAACAGCGTGCCGACGACGGTCACCCCGATGCTCACGATCGCCGCACGGGTGACCTGCCCCCCGCTCAGCAGCTCCTCGTAGGCGATGAAGGTGAGGTCCTTGGGCACCACCACCAGACCGCCCGCCTCGGTGATCGTCTGCTTGGTGGACAGACTGGTCACGATGACGATCCACAGCGGGAACAGGACCGCCAGACACGCGCCCCCGATGACGATGCCCTTGCCCGCCAGCCCCGCCGTGCTGGGCGGCTCCTCCCAGACGGGCCTCTCGGGCCCGGCCCAGCCGCTCCGTCCCCGTACCGGCGGCTTGTCGATCACGGCGCTCACTTCTTGTACACCCCCTGCTCGCCCATCAGATGGGCGACCTTGTTGGCGGCGAGGACCAGGCCGAGGCTGACCACGCCCTTGATCAGGCCCGCGGCGGCGGCATAGCTGAAGTCCTGGTTGCGCACGCCGTTCCACCACACATAGGTGTCGAGGACTTCGGCGGCGCCCGGCCCCACCGCGTCCCGTTGCAGCAGGATCTGTTCGAAGCCGACGGTGAGCGCGTCACCGACCCGCAGCACCAGCAGCAGGGCGATCACCGGCCGCAGCGCGGGCAGGGTGACGTGCCACATCCGGCGCCAGCGCCCGGCGCCGTCCATCGCGGCGGCCTCGTACAGGTCGGGGCTGACGGAGGCGAGCGCGGCGAGGAAGACGATGATGCCCCAGCCCGCGTCCTTCCAGACGCCCTCGGCCGTCACCAGGAACTTGAAGATCCCGGGGTCGGTCATCAGGTCGAAGCCCTCGTAGCCGTGCCGCCGCAGGGTCTGCGCGATGATTCCGGCGCCGCCGAAGATCTGCTGGAAGACGGTGATGACCAGCACCCAGGAGAAGAAGTGCGGCAGGTAGAGGATGGCCTGCGCGACCGCCCGCACCCGGGGCCTGATCACGCTGTTGATGAGCAGCGCGAGCACGATCGGGACGGGGAAGAACAGCACCAGCTGGAGGAAGAAGAGGACCAGCGTGTTCCATACCGCGTCCCAGAACGCCGAGTCCTCGAAGATCCGCTGGAACTGCTCGACGCCGACCCAGGGGCTGTGGAAGATCGCCACGAACCCGTTCTCGCTGACGTACGGGTCGTACTCCTGGAAGGCGACGACATTGCCCAGGATCGGGACGTAGTTGAAGACGAGCACCAGCAGCAGGGCCGGGAGCGTCATCAGGACGAGCGTGCGGTCGCGCCGGAACCGGGGGCGCAGCCCCAGCTTCGGCTCGCGGCGCCGCCCGCCGGGCCGGGCACGGTGGCCGCCGGACCCGGCCGGAGCCCCCGCCCCCGTCCCCTTCTCCGTCTTCGCCTCGGCCCTGCTGCGAGGCACCGTGCTGTGGGACACGGCCTTCTCCTTGCCTCGGGTGCCGGTCAGTTGGCCGAGCCGTTGTCGTCCAGCAGCTTCTGGTACCAGTCGCGGAGCTTGTCGCCGCCCTGGCTCTTCCAGTCGGAGACGGCCTGCTGCATCTCGCTGACCTTCTTGCGGCCCCGGACGATGTCGTCCTCCAGCTGCTCGAAGTCGTTGGAGAGGTTGGTGTAGCGGGCGGGCTCGGTGATCTGGAGGCCCCAGAAGGGGCTCTTCCTCGTGAAGGCGCCCATCCGCTGCTGCCACTCGACCTGCGCCCGGGCGATGTCGGGGAGGTCGGGGTGGGCGATGGTCGGGGCGGGGCTGGCGATCATCACATAGGCGTTGATGACCTCGGTGTTGCCCTTGTCGTTCTTGACGGGCGTGCCGTTGTCGAGGGTGTAGTGGGTGCCCTCGACGCCGTAGTTGGTGAGCATGTACTCCTTGGTGCCGTACGGGGCGGCGGTGACGTTGGCGACGGCCAGGACGTCACGGATGACCGCCTCGGACGCCTTCTTGTTGACGAACGCCCAGATGCCGGCGGGCTGCTTGGCCCACAGCACCGGGTCGCCGCCGTCGTGGCCGAAGACGTCCATGCCGCCGATCTCGAACTCGGGGTTCTGGGAGGCCTGTTCGGCGGCGCGGCCGTACCACTGGGAGATGTCCTGGTTGTAGATCAGGCTCTGCCCGGACCCGAAGCGGACGGCGGGGTCGGTGTTGGTGGAGGCCTTGGCGTCGGGGTGCACGACCCCGGCCGCGTACAGCTTGCGCGTCCACTCCAGGGCCTCGAGGTAGGCGTCGGTCTCCACCCGGTAGACCAGCTTGCCGTCGGCCCGACCCCAGCCGAGCGGCTTCTCCTCGCCGGAGAGCACGCCGAAGCTGTTGAACGCCGTCCACTTCATGTCCTCGCAGGCCCACACCTTCGCCCGGGCGTTGGTGATCTCCTTGGCGAGGGCGAGGAACTCGTCGGCGGAGGTGGGGATCTCGTACCCCTCCGCGTCGAAGACGTCCTTGCGGTAGAAGGGCACGATGTTCGGCACGTACGGGGCGGGCATGGGCAGGCCGAGCAGCTTGCCGCCGAAGATGGAGCGCTGCCAGGACTCGGTGGGGATGGCGGCGAGGTTCGGGTACTCCTTGACCTTGTCGCCGGAGAGGTACGGGCCGAGGTCGGCGAACTTGCTGATGATGGCGCTCGGTATCTTGCCGCCCATGTTCCAGCCGGGGACGACCACGACGTCCGGGATGCTGCTGGAGGCGAGGACCGCGCCGAGCTTCTCGTCGTAGGTGTTGCCGTCCTGGTTCTGCCAGACGACGTCGACGCCGATGGTGTCGTTCATCGCCCGGTAGTAGGCGTTGTCGCTCTTGGGCGGCGAACCCCAGAACGGCGACATGATCTTCACCGTGCCGCCCTTGCCCAGCTTCTCGGGCACCGAGGTCTTCAGTCCCGCGAGGTCGAGCTTGCCGGTGAAGCCGGCGGCGGAGCCGTTCTTGGCGGGGATGTCCGGGGTCACCACGCTCTGCGCCACGAAGGCGGGCAGGATCTTCTTCGCGTCCTTGCCCGCGGTGGTCCCCTCGCGCGAGCCGCTGTCCGAACCGCCGCAGGCGGTGAGCAGGGGCACTCCCCCGCCCACCGCGACAGCGGCGACCGCCGTGGAGGCGAGGAAGCCTCTCCGGCTGGGAGCGGAGGGGGCGGAAGCGGCGTTCGGCGTCATTGCGTCAACCCTTCGTGGCGCACCAGGACACCCGGCGGTGGAGCCGTCGGCTGAGGTGTCTCGATTGGAACTGGCCGATCCGAAGCGGCTCTCGCAGGAATACGCGCCTCCCGGCGGCACTTCCCGTTTCGTCGAAGCGCTTCGATGTTGCTGCGAGGTTAAGTGAACGCCGGAGGGCGCACAAGGGTCGATTCCAAGATTCCTCCGACGTGTGGCGGTGCCGCGCCGAATCCGGCCGCGCTCATATGTGCCTTGAATTGGCGGTGAGAACAAGGAGATGTTGCGGAGGGACGTCTTGACACCCACCCAGGGGTCGAATCAGCATCGAAGCGCTTCGAAAGGCCTCGCCGCTCCATCGCAAGGGGAACCCCACGTGACCGCTCACCCGCCGCCCACGCCGCCTTTCCGCGACCCCAGCCTGCCGTTCGCGAAGCGCGTCGACGACCTGCTGTCGCGGCTGACACTCGACGAGAAGGTGCCCTTTCTGCACCAGTTCGGCCCCGCCGTCGAACGGCTCGGCGTCGCCGCGTTCCGCACCGGTCAGGAGGCCCTGCACGGGGTGGCGTGGATGGGCCCCGCGACGGTGTTTCCGCAGGCCGTGGGCCTGGGCGCGACCTGGGACCCGGACCTGGTACGCCGGGTCGGGGACG
The DNA here is from genome assembly GCF_018070565.1 of Streptomyces sp. B93. Classification (GTDB taxonomy): domain Bacteria; phylum Actinomycetota; class Actinomycetes; order Streptomycetales; family Streptomycetaceae; genus Streptomyces. The sequence continues at coordinate 38,875 of NZ_JAGPXL010000041.1, read as the reverse complement.
CGGTGTCGCGGGAGGTCCGCGCCATGCGGGCGCACGACGACCGGGTCGGCCTCAACGTCTGGTCCCCGACGGTCAACCTGCTGCGCCACCCGCTGTGGGGCCGTAACGAGGAGGGCTACTCGGAGGACCCCCGGCTGACCTCCGCGATCGCCACCGCCTACACCCGGGGCCTGCGCGGCAGTCATCCGATCTTCTGGCGCACCGCGCCCGTCCTCAAGCACTGGCTCGCCCACAACAACGAGACCGACCGCGACACCTCCTCCGCCTCGGTCCGCCCGCGCGTGCTCCACGAGTACGATCTGCGGGCCTTCCGCGCGACGGTCGAGGCGGGCGCGGTGGCCGGGGTGATGCCCGCCTACAACCTGGTCAACGGCCGCCCCAACCACCTCTCCCCCTACCTCCGCGCGCAGCTGCGCACCTGGACCGAGGAGGACCTGCTGGTCTGCTCGGACGCGGGCGCGCCCTCCAACCTGGTGGACTCCGAGCACTACTTCGACAGCCACGAGGAGGCCACCGCCGCCGCGCTGCTCGCGGGCGTCGACAGCTTCACCGACCACGGCACCGACAGCTCCAGGATCGTCGCCCGGGTGCGGGGCGCCCTGGAGCGCGGCCTGCTCACCGAGGCCGACGTCGACACCGCCGTGCGCCACCAGCTCTCGGTCCGCTTCCGCCTCGGCGAGTTCGACGGCCACGACGAGCCCGGCGCCTTCGACACCCCCGAACACCGGGCGCTCGCCCAGGAGGCCGCGGAACGGGCGATCGTCCTGCTGAGGAACGAGGGCCTGCTGCCGCTCGCGCCCGGCACCCGCGTCGCCGTCGTCGGCCTGCTCGCCGACGAGTGCAAGCTCGACTGGTACAGCGGCGCGCTGCTGCACCGCTCCACTCCCCTGGAGGGCATGTACGAGCGCTTCGGCGCCGAGCGCGTCACCTTCGCCGAGGGCGTGGACCGCGTCCGCTTCCGCACCCCGGACGGCACCTTCCTGCACGTACTCCCGGCCCCGGAAGCAACCGCCTCGGCCCCCGGTGCCGAGGGCGCCCTCGACCCGGCGCTGCTCGCGGGCCGCACCGACCTGCCCCCGCTGACCCAGGACCCCGTGGGCACGGAACTCGCCCTCGTCGACTGGGGCGAGGGCGTCCTCACCCTGCGCGCACCGGACGGCCGCTACCTCTCGGTCGCCGAGGACGGGTACGTGCGCGCCTCCGCCGACCAGCCCGGCGGCTGGGTGGTCCAGGAGACGTTCCGCCTGGAGCCGTACGGCCATGGCCACCTCCTCAGGCATCTCGGCACGGGCCACCACGTGCAGGTCACCGCCGACGGCGTGAAGGTTGCCGGGGAGAACCCGACCGTCCTGGAGATGACGGTCGTCGAACGCGGCGAGGACGCGGTCGCCCGGGCCGCGGCGGAGGCCGACGTGGTCGTGGTGGTCGCGGGCAACGACCCGCACATCAACGGCCGTGAGACCGAGGACCGTACGACCCTGCGCCTCCCCGCCCACCAGGAACGCCTGCTGCGGGCCGCCCGCACCGCCAACCCGCACACGGTCCTCGCCCTGACCTCGGCCTACCCGTACGCGGTGGAGGTCTCCGCCCTCCCCGCGGTCCTGTGGACCGCGCACGGCGGCCAGGCCGCGGGCACCGCCCTGGCCCGGGTCCTCGCCGGTGACGTCTCCCCCTCGGGCCGCCTCCCGCAGACCTGGTACGCGGACGACCGCGACCTGCCCGGCCTCCTCGACTACGACGTCATCGGCTCCCGCCAGACCTACCTGTACTTCGAGGGCACCCCGCTCTACCCCTTCGGCCACGGCCTGTCGTACACGTCCTTCGCCTACGGCGACCTGACGGCCGGTACGGCGGACGGCTCGGTCCGGGTCGCCTTCACGGTCACCAACACCGGCGACCGCCCCGCCGCCGAGGTGGCCCAGCTCTACTCCCGGGCCGCGGCCCCGTCGACGACCCCGCGCCCGCGCCGTGAACTGCTGGCCCACGAGCACCTGACCCTCGCCCCCGGCGAGACCCGGCGGGTGACCTTCGAAGTCCTCCTGACCGACTTCGCGTTCTGGGACGTGGCGCAGGGTCACTGGCGCCTCGACCCGGGCCCCTACGACCTCCTGGTCGGCGCCTCCAGCGAGGACGTCCGGCTGCGTACGACGGTGATCCTGGACGGCGAACCCGCCGCCCCCCGCGCGGTCCTGCAACGAGGCCTGCCCGCAGCGGACTTCGACGAGCAGAGCGGCATCGAGATCGTCGACCGCACCAAGGTGTCCGGTGACGCGGTGACCCCGGCGGCCGACGGCACCGGCGAACTCCTCTACCGCGACTGCGACTTCGTTGACGGCGTCACCACGGTGTCGGTGACGGTGGCGGGCTGGGGCGAGGTGGAGATCTCCCTGGACGGCACCGGCCCCCGGGCGGTCCTCCCGGCCACCCCGGTCTCGGGACCGTACGACTACACCACCCTCACCACGACGCTCACCGCCGAGGGCGGCGTCCACGACGTACGCGTCGGACTGCGCGGCCCGCTGCGGCTCGCGCACGTCGGCTTCTCCGGTTGAGGGTCCGGAGCCGGGCCGACGACACGGAGGGGCCCGGCACCGCGCGTACGCCGGTGCCGGGCCCCTCGCCCGTGTCCGCGGGTCAGAGCGCGAGACCGGTGAGCACCAGCACCCGCTCGTAGGTGTAGTCGTCCATCGCGAACCTGACGCCCTCCCGGCCGACGCCGGACTGCTTGGCACCGCCGTACGGCATCTGGTCGGCGCGGTAGGACGGGACGTCACCGATGATCACGCCGCCGACCTCCAGGGCCCGGTGGGCGCGGAAGGCAGCCTGGACGTCGTGGGTGAACACGCCCGCCTGGAGGCCGTACTTGGAGTCGTTGACGGCGGCGAAGGCCGCTGCCTCGCCGTCCACCTTCTGCACGCTGAGGACCGGCCCGAAGACCTCCTCGCAGGCGAGGGTGACCCCGGCGGGCAGCCCGGTCAGCACGGTCGGCGCGTACGAGGCACCGTCGCGCTTGCCGCCCGTGTGCAGCGTGGCGCCCGCGTCCACGGCCTCCCGCACCCACGCCTCCACGCGCTTGGCGGCGTCCTCGCTGACCAGCGGGCCCACGTCGGTGGCGTCGTCGGCCGGGTCGCCGGTGACCTGCGCTTCGACGGCGGCGACGATGCGCGGCAGCAGCCGGTCGTACACGGAGGCGTCGGCGATGACGCGCTGCACGGAGATGCAGGACTGGCCGCCCTGGTAGTTGGAGAACGTCGCGATGCGCTGCGCCGCCCAGTCCAGGTCGGCGTCGCTGGCGTAGTCGCCGAGGACGACCGCGGCGCCGTTGCCGCCCAGCTCCAGGGTGCAGTGCTTGCGGGGCACCGAGTCCATGATCGCGTAGCCGACCTTCTCGGACCCGGTGAAGGAGATCACCGGCAGCCGCTCGTCCTGGACGAGGGCGGGCATCCGCTCGTTGGAGACGGGCAGGATGCTCCACGACCCGGCGGGCAGCTCGGTCTCGGCCAGCAGCTCACCGATGACCAGGCCGGAGAGCGGGGTGGCGGGCGCGGGCTTCAGGATGATCGGGACACCGGCGGCGATGGCCGGGGCGACCTTGTGCGCGCAGAGGTTCAGCGGGAAGTTGAACGGCGCGATCCCGAGGACGACGCCCTTCGGGAACCGGCGGGTGAGGGCGAGACGGCCCTGACCGCCGAGGTCGGTGTCCAGCCGCTGCGCCTCGCCGCCGTTGAAGCGGCGCGCCTCCTCCGCCGCGAACCGGAACACGGACACGGCCCGGCCGACCTCACCGCGCGCCCACTTGACGGGCTTGCCGTTCTCCGCCGAGATCAGCCGCGCGATCTCCTCCGTGCGCTCCGCCAGCCGCCGGCTGACGTGGTCCAGCGCGGCGGCCCGCACATGCGCGGGCGTCGCGGCGAACTCGTCCCGCACGGCGTACGCGGCGGCCACGGCCTCCTCGACCTGGTCCTCGGTCGGCACGCTGACCGTGCCGACCACCCGGCCGTCCCACGGGGAGGTGACGTCGAGGCTGTCCTCGCCGGTGGCCTGACGGCCGGCGAGCCAGAAGGCGTGGGTGGAGGTCATGGGAGTCCCGGCCCTTCCGCGTTGGAGGTGTGCTGCGTTTCTGGTCCCACGGTAGGGGCGGAGGGCTGGACCGTCGGTTGTCCGATTCGTAGCAGTGGGGGGTGGGGGTGCTACGGAATGGCATCCTCGGCCGGGATGTCGGGCGCGGCTACTCGGTGCCGGTCGCCTTGAGCGCCAGCCACAGCTCCATCCGCACGTCCGGATCGTCCAGCGACCGCCCGAGGATCTCCTCCACCCGCCGCATCCGGTAGCGCAGGGTGTGGCGGTGGACGCCCAGGTCGGCGGCGGCCGCGTCCCACTGTCCGTGGCGGGAGAGCCAGGCGCGCAGCGAGGCGACGAGGTCGCCGCGGCCGGTGGCGTCGTGCTCGTGCAGGGCGCGCAGCAGGCCGTCGGCGAAGGCGCGTACGGCGTCGTCGGCGAGGAGGGGGAGGACCGAGCCCGCGGCCAGTTGCTCGTGCTCGACGAGGACCCGGCCGCGGCGGCGGGCCACCGACAGGGACTGCTCGGCCTGCTTGTAGGCCGCGGCGGCGGCGATCGGGCCCGCCGGGGCGGAGAGGCCGAGGACGATGTCGTCCTCCTCCGCGGTCGCCTTGCGGGCCGCCTCCCGGTCCGCCGCGTACTCGCCGCAGGACGCCACGGCCGCGCCGCCGTCCGCGGCCAGGACGACCAGCCGCTCGCCCTCGGGCACCAGCAGCACCGCCTCGCCCGCGCGGGCCGCCGCCGCCTCGACCGCCTCGGTCAGTCCGGTCAGGCCCGCCTGCGCGGCGCCGCTCTCCGCGACCAGGATGCGGAAGGGGGCGTCGAGCAGTTGCCCGTAGAGGTCCCCGGCGACCGCGCGGGCGTGGTCCGGCTGTGCGGCGAGCAGCATGCGCAGCACCGCGGCTCCGATGCGCTGTTCGGCGGCGTGCAGGGAGCGGGAGCGTTCCGTGATCAGGGTGAGCAGGGCGATGGCCGAGTGGACGGCGTAGCGCTCGGCCGTGCCGAGGGCGGCGGCGGTGCCGACGGCGAGGGCCGCGCGGGGGCGGCGGCCGGTGCCGAGGGAGTGGAGTTCGACGCGGTCCTCGTGCTCGGGGCCGCCCACGACGGAGGAGGCGGGGGCGGGGCGTTCGCGCAGCCGCTCCACGTCGGCGGTGAGGCGCGCGGCCCTGCGGCCCGCCCACTCCGGTGCGGTGGCGACCACGGCGCCCGAGGCGTCGTAGAGCGCCGCCCAGCCGTCGACCTGTGCGGCGAGCGCGGTGAGGAGCCCTTCCGGGCCTTCCGCCAGCGCCTGCCTGGTCAGCTCGCGCTGTGCCGCGAAGCCCGCCGTCACCGCCCGGTACTGGTCGGCCGCGATGGCCGCCGACACCGCCTTGCTGATGGCGAGGAACGGGGTGCGGCGCGGCACCTCCAGGAGCGGGAGCCCTTCCGCCTCCGCCGCCTCGACCAGGGCGTCGGGGATGTCCTCGTAGTTGACGCCGACCGCGAAGCCGAGGCCGACCACCCCGGCCCCCACCAGGCGCTTCACATAGCGCCGCATCGCCTCGGGGTTCTCCGCGTCCAGCTTGAGCGCGGTGATCAGCAGCAGCTCCCCGCCCTCCATGTACGGCACGGGGTCGGCCAGCTCGCTGACGTGCGCCCAGCGGACGGGCACGTCCAGACGGTCCTCGCCCGCGCGCACGGTCAGTTTGAGCGCGGAGTGGTGCACGAGCGAGGCGAGCGTGGGGGGCATGAGGCCTTCAGGTCGGTGTGATCTTTTGGCCGTCGCGTATGAACGGCCTCACCCGATTCTGCCTCACCGTACGATCCGCGGGAGACCGCCGGCCTGCCCCGACGTCACTAACCGGCCAAGGTCACACCCGCTCGTCCCGCAGGTCCACCAGCAGCGGCGGCGCGTGCTCGCCGCGCACGCTGGTGAGCGACAGCACCGCGTGCCCCGGCGGCATCGCGTGCGCCAGGTCGGAGGCGGACCAGCGCTCCCGCTCGACCTGCCGCACGGTCACCGCCCGCGCGGTCGCCGCCTTGCCGGTGATCACCCGGCGCACCGCGTGCCAGGCCTTGCCCGCGGGGCTGTCGGCGATGATCTGCCGGTCGGTGACGTCACGCGCCTCGGTCCACTCCTTGCCCCACACCTCGGCGAAGTCCTGCCCGTCCCACGGGGTCAGTCCGGCCAGCGCCATCCGGCAGCCGGTGGCGCCGAGCAGCGGGCCGCGCAGCGGACGCGGTACGTCGTCCAGGGTGCGCAGCGTCAGCACGGCGCCCGCGTTGCCCGACCGCAGCCGCTGGATGCCGCGCACCGCCTCCGGTGTCACCACCCCGGTCGCGTCGTCCAGCACCAGGCAGGCGAAGAGCGACCGGTCCTCGCGTACCGCCACGCTCGCCGTGAACTGGGCGAGCACGAGGCGGGCCAGGATGCGGGAGGCGTCGGCGTGGCCGCGTTCGGGCAGGTCGACGCGGACCCGGACCGGGTGGTCCAGCGCCTTCAGGGAGAAGGGCCGGGACTGGCCGGAGGTGTCGAAGAACCCGGCGAAGGCCGGGCGGTCCAGCAGCGCCACCCGGTCGGCGAGCACCCCGGCGACATCGCCCGGGTGCGCCAGCTGCCGCTCGCGGGCGTCGAGTTCCCGCAGCAGCGAGTCCTGCCCGGCCCGCTGCAACGCCTTGCGCAGTTCGGCCAGCGGTCCGGGCGCGCCGTCCAGCAGCTGCCGCAGTTCGGGGACGGACGGGAAGCGGCCGTGCACCGCCCGGAACGGGCCGAGCAGCTGGGCCAGCACGGTGGTGGAGCGGCGGCTGTCGTTGCCCGGGTGCGGATCGGCGAGGTCCCCGACGAGGGCCTCGGCGAGGACGGCGGCGGCCTCGTCGGGGTCGTTGGTGCCGCCGTACAGGTCGAGGTCGTAGACGGAGTCGGGGTTCCCGATGCGTACGACCACGTCGTAGGCCTCGGCCGGGCCGATCCCGGCGCCCGCCGCGCCGACCACGACGACCGCGGCCCGCCCGGCGAGGGCGTGCAGGCACAGCGACTCGGCGAGCGGCCGGACGAGGGTGCCGGTCTTGCCGGACCCGGCCGGGCCGACGGCGAGCAGCGAGGTGCCGAGCAGTTCGGGGCCGAGGGCGAGGCCGGTGCCGCGGTAGGCGTAGGGGTTGCGGGGGTCGTCGGCGGTGGTGCCGAGCCGCACCTGGCCGGTGACCAGGTCGTGCCGGGCCTGCCGGGCGGGCAGGTCACGGGCGCCGGAGGGGTGCGGGCAGGCGGCGGCGCCGTCCTTGAGCACGGCACCGGTGAAGGTGGCGAGGCTGTGGCGACCGGTGCGCACGCCCTGCCAGGCGCGGGTGATCCGGGCGTGGTCGACGTCCCGCATCAGCCCGGTGCGGGCCTCGGCGGCGAGCCGTTCGGCGGCGTCGGCGGCCCCGGCGGCGCGCAGCGCGGGCCAGACCGCGGGGTCCTCCTCGGGCGCGGGCGGGCGCTCGGCGGCCGGTGCGGTGCGGGGGCGCCAGGCGGGCGGGCCGTAGCGGCGCCAGATCTCGCCCCAGCGGCCGAGCCGGCCGACGCCGACCATGATGGTCCCGGCGACCAGCGTGTAGTAGGCGTACACGACGATCACGGCGGTGAAGCTGTGCGGGTCGACCCAGGAGTCGGGGATCATCGCGTACAGCGGCAGCAGCCACCAGCCGCCGAGGTAGCCGTTCCACAGCAGCGACCAGATCAGCCAGCCCACCAGGAAGGCGATCACCGCCCCGCTGAGCAGCTGACGGGCCGGGATCAGCTCCGGCTCCGCGTCCGGGCGGGGCCGGTAGCCGAAGCGCCACACGCCCGGCGCCGCCTCGGGGCGCGGGGTGCGCAGCCAGCTCAGGAAGGCGGAGCCGTCCGGCAGCGGTGGCGCGGACGGCGGCCGTGGCGGCGCCGCGGGCATCCGTGGCGGCCCCGCCGGGCGCGGCACAGGGTTCGCATGCGTGCCCCGCGCGTCCCGGTTCGCGTCGCTGTCCATTGCGCTTGCCCCCTGACCAGCCGTTCCCTGCCGTGCGTGACCCATCAGCGAGTCAATCTAACGCCGTCCGAAGGGGAGTTCACCGCTTACGTGGCCGGTGCGGTGCCGTTGGACCGGGTACGGCTATGTCCACCACGGACAACCGGCCCCCCGGACAACGCCCAGATGGAGCATGCCCACCCCCTGCTGCCCGCCCTAGCCTGCGAAAAAAGGAAGCAAGCGTCCCGTAACACCCCCAGGAGCCCCGCATGACCGCACTTCCCCAGGAGCGCCGCGTCGTCACCGCCATTCCCGGCCCGAAGTCGCAGGAGCTTCAGGCCCGCCGTACCGCCGCGGTCGCCCAGGGCGTGGGCTCCGTGCTGCCGGTGTTCACCGCGCGGGCGGGCGGCGGGATCATCGAGGACGTCGACGGCAACCGGCTGATCGACTTCGGCTCCGGCATCGCCGTGACCTCCGTCGGCGCCTCCGCCGAGGCCGTCGTACGCCGCGCCGCCGCGCAGCTCGCCGACTTCACCCACACCTGCTTCATGGTCACGCCGTACGAGGGCTACGTCGAGGTCGCCGAGGCGCTCGCGGAGCTGACGCCGGGCGACCACGCCAAGAAGTCGGCGCTGTTCAACAGCGGCGCGGAGGCCGTCGAGAACGCCGTCAAGATCGCCCGCGCGTACACCAAGCGCCAGGCCGTCGTCGTCTTCGACCACGGCTACCACGGCCGTACGAACCTCACCATGGCCCTGACGGCGAAGAACATGCCGTACAAGCACGGCTTCGGCCCGTTCGCGCCCGAGGTCTACCGCGTCCCCGTGGCCTACGGCTACCGCTGGCCGACCGGCCCGGAGAACGCCGGTCCCGAGGCCGCCGCGCAGGCCATCGACCAGATCACCAAGCAGGTCGGCCCGGAGAACGTCGCCGCGATCATCATCGAGCCGGTGCTCGGCGAGGGCGGCTTCATCGAGCCCGCCAAGGGCTTCCTCCCGGCGATCCGCGAGTTCGCCTCCGCCCACGGCATCGTCTTCGTCGCGGACGAGATCCAGTCCGGGTTCTGCCGCACCGGCCAGTGGTTCGCCTGCGAGGACGAGGGCATCGTCCCCGACCTGATCACCACCGCCAAGGGCATCGCGGGCGGCCTCCCGCTCGCCGCCGTCACCGGCCGCGCCGAGATCATGGACGCCGCCCACGCGGGCGGCCTCGGCGGCACCTACGGCGGCAACCCGGTCGCCTGCGCCGGTGCGCTCGGCGCCATCGAGACGATGAAGGAGCTGGACCTCAACGCCAGGGCCAGGGCCATCGAGGCGACCATGAAGGCCCGCCTGACCGCCATGGCCGAGAAGTACGACGTCATCGGCGACGTCCGGGGCCGCGGCGCGATGATCGCCATCGAGCTGGTCAAGGACCGCGCGACCAAGGAGCCGAACCCCGGGGCGACCGCCGCCCTCGCCAAGGCCTGCCACGCCGAGGGCCTGCTGGTCCTGACCTGTGGCACCTACGGCAACGTCCTGCGCTTCCTGCCCCCGCTGGTGATCGGCGAGGACCTGCTGAACGAGGGCCTCGACATCCTCGAGCAGGCGCTCGCGGGGATCTGAGCAGGGCCCTCTTCTCTGGCGGACCGTGTGAAGAAGGTGTGCGGGGTGGATGACAGGAGGCCGATCCGGCTGTCCTGCGTCCACCCCCTGCCGTAGGTTCTACCCAGATGAGAGATACACCCGCTCACAGGGCACTGTGAGCGGCATCAGGCCGGGGCCTCCCCAGCTTCGACCTGGTCGTGCCTCGCGCACACAACCGGGGCCCTCGGCTCCGGGTCTCCTCACCGATCGGACGGTCGCCCGCCCCAGACCCCCCGGGGCGCGCGACGTTCCGATCCGGACGGCCGCTTCGGCGCCGCCCACTGAAGGGCCAGCGCAAACCCCCCCTTGCGCTGGCCCTTCAGCGTGTTCCGGACGCCCACGGCCGTTGGTCCTCGCCGTCCTCGCGCGCCCGCGTGATCGAATGCCCCCATGCCGGACAGCCCGATCCCCCCTCGAAGGTCCCTCGCGCTCAGCACCGCGGCAGCGGTCGTCTTCGCCCTCGTCACCTGGCAGGTAGCCGTGGACGGCCCGCTGCTGGACGCCGATGAGCGGGCCGGGCGGGAGTTCGTGCGGCGGGGGTGGCTCGCCGAGTTGTTCGCCGATCTGGGTGGGGTGCCGGTGGCGGTGCCCGTGCTGCTGGTGGTCGCGGTGGGCACCGCCTGGTGGGCTCGCGCCCGGGGGGTGCGGCGGTGGTGGCTGCCCGGGGTGGTCGCCGTGGGCGCGATGGCGCTCGTGCCCCTCGTCGTCGTGCCCCTGAAGGAGCTGACCGACCGGGGCGGCACCGCCGTGACCCCCGGAACCGGGTTCTACCCCTCCGGCCACACCGCCACCGCCGCCGTCGCCTACGGCTGCGCCGCCCTGCTGGTGCTGCCGTGGCTGCGCGGCCGTCGGGGGCGTCGGTGGCTGGTGGGCGGGTGTCTGGCCGTGAATCTCGGGGTCGGGGCGGGGCTGGTGCGGCAGGGGTACCACTGGCCGTTGGACGTGGTGGGCAGCTGGTGCCTGGCCGTGCTGCTGCTCACCGCCTTCGCGGGTGTCGTCAGCCGAAGTAGTTGTCGAACGTCCGCTGGAACTCCCAGCCGTCGAAGCGGTCCCAGTTGATCGACCAGGTCATCAGGCCGCGCAGGGACGGCCAGGTGCCGTGGGTGGCGTACGAGCCGCAGCTCTGTTTCTTCGTCAGGCAGTCGAGGGTCTTCACGACCTCGGCCGGCGGCACGTGGCCGTTGCCCGCGTTGGTGGTGGCGGGCATGCCGATGGCGATCTGGTCGGGGCGCAGGGGTGGGAAGACGTTGTTCGTGTCGCCCGCCACGGGGAAGCCCGTCAGGAGCATGTCGGTCATGGCGATGTGGAAGTCCGCGCCGCCCATGGAGTGGTACTGGTTGTCGAGGCCCATGACCGGGCCGGAGTTGTAGTCCTGGACGTGGAGGAGGGTGAGGTCGTCGCGCAGCGCGTGGATGACCGGGAGGTAGGCCCCGGCGCGCGGGTCCTGGCCGCCCCAGGGGCCCGTTCCGTAGAACTGGTAGCCGAGTTGGACGAAGAACGTCTCCGGTGCCATGGTGAGGACGAAGTCGTCGCCGTATCTGGCCTTCAGGGTCTTCAGGGCCTGGATCAGGTTCACGATCACCGGGGTCTTCGGGTTCCTGAAGTCGGTGTCGTCGGTGTCGAGGGAGAGCGAGTGGCCCTCGAAGTCGATGTCGAGGCCGTCCAGGCCGTACTCGTCGATGATCTTCGAGACCGATGACACGAAGGTGTCCCTCGCCGCCGTGGTCGTCAGGCGGACCTGGCCGTTCTGGCCGCCTATGGAGATCAGGACCTTCTTGCCCGCCGCCTGCTTGGCCCTGATCGCCGCCTTGAAGTCCGCGTCGCTCTCGACGTTCGGGCACTCCGTCGCCGGGCAGCGGTCGAAGCGGATGTCCCCCGAGGTGACCGAGGTCGGTTCGCCGAAGGCCAGGTCGATGACGTCCCAGCTGTCGGGGACGTCGGCGAGGCGGGTGTAGCCGGAGCCGTTGGCGAAGGTGGCGTGGAGGTAGCCGACCAGGGCGTGCGGCGGGAGGTCGGAGGGGCCGCCTCCGGAGCCGGGGGACGTGGTCGCGGTGACCGTCGCGGAGCGCGCCGATTCGCCCGCGTCGTTGAGGGCCGCCACCTGGAACGCGTACGGCGTCTGGGGGGACAGGCCGGTCACGGTGGTGGAGGTGCCGGTGACCGTCCGGGTGCGCGTGCCGTCGCGGTAGAGGGCGTAGCCGGTCGCGCCGGGTACCGGGGACCAGGAGAGGGCGACCGTGGAGGAGGTGACCGTGCCGGTGCGCAGGCCGGTGGGCGGGGCGGGGGGCTGGCCGGGGTCGGTGGACGGGCCCGTGAGGGAGATGTCGTCGGCGTGGTAGGCGCCGGTGCCGTACCAGCCGTGGGTGTAGACCGTCACGCGGGTGGTGCTGGGGCCGGTGCGGAAGGTCGTGGTGAGCGGCTGCCAGGTGGGGGCGGACTGGGTCCAGGCCGACACGTCGGTGGTGCCGGTGCCGCTCGCGCCGACGTAGACGTACGAGCCCTGCACATGGGCCATCAGGGTGTACTGGGAGTCCGGGCGGACCGTCACCGTCTGCGCGCACCGGGCGTTGTCACTGCCCGCCGGGGTGGCCCGCAGTGCCGCACTTCCGCTGCGCACGGGTGAGCCGACGGTGGTGGCCGCCGTGCAGGTCCAGCCGCCGAGACCGGTTTCGAAGCCCCCGTTGGCGATCAGGTCCGCGTCGGCCGCACGGGCGGCCGACGAGAGCGCGGTGATGCCGGGGACGGTCAGGACGGCGGCCGTGAGCACGGCCAGCAGGGGTCTGGTGCGGTCCACAAGTGCCTCCGGGGGTGGGGGAATTGGAGGGTGGAGCGCCCCACAGCTTGGTCCAGACCAATTAAGTGGTCAAGACCTCCGGACGGTCACCCCTGTTCCTCTTCCTCCCCCTGCCGGCCCGGCCTGGCGGCCAGCCCCGCCGCCGCCTCGTGCATCGCCAGTTCCAGCAGTGCCGGATCGGTGAGGGTGCCGGAGCCGTCCGGTGGGATCAGCCAGCGGACGCCGCCGGTGGCGCGGCCCGGGTAGGGGACGACGATCCAGGTGCCCGACCCGGCGGTGCGGATGCCGGTGCCGAGCCAGCGGGACGCGGTGCCCGGTGGCACCAGGAAGCCCATCCGGGCGTCGCCGAAGTCGGCGAGGACCGGGCCGGGCTGGTCGAGGATGCGGGTGAGGACGTCGAGGGTGGGGTAGCCGAGGTCGCCCGGCAGGATCAGTACGTCCCAGGCGCGGCCCGCCGGGAGCAGCACCACCCCGTGCGGGTTGCGTTCCCATTCCCAGCGGCACGCCTCCGGGTCCGGTGCCACCGATACCAGCCACTCGACGGGCGTCTTCCCACCAGCCATGAGGGACCTCCCTCTCTCCATGGACGCGGCGGTCGCGTCAGGGGGGAGAGGGAGGTCCCCGGAGGAGCATTACGCGGGTTCTGGTGACCCGTTGGGGTGAAGCGGGTCACGCCCCGCCCTTCGTGGTCAGCTGTCGAAGCCCAGGCCCAGCCGGTCCAGCGTCCGCAGCCACAGGTTGCGCCGCCCCTCGTGGGCGTCCGCGCGGGCCAGGGACCACTTGGTGAGGGCGATCCCGGTCCAGGCGAACGGCTCCGGCGGGAACGGCAGGGGCTTGGTGCGCACCATCTCCAGCGCGGTGCGCTCCGTGCGCTCCCCCGCCAGCAGGTCCAGCATCACGTCGGCGCCGAACCGGGTGGCGCCCACCCCGAGGCCGGTGTAGCCCGCCGCGTAGGCGACCCGGCCGCCGTGGGCGGTGCCGAAGAACGCCGAGAAGCGCGAGCAGGTGTCGATGGCGCCACCCCACGCGTGGGTGAAGCGGACGCCCTCCAGCTGCGGGAAGCAGGTGAAGAAGTGCCCGGCGAGCTTGGCGTAGGTCTCCGGGCGGTCGTCGTACTCGGCGCGCACCCGGCCGCCGTAGGGGTAGACCGCGTCGTAGCCGCCCCACAGGATCCGGTTGTCGGCGGAGAGGCGGAAGTAGTGGAACTGGTTGGCGCTGTCACCGAGGCCCTGGCGGTTGTTCCAGCCGATCGAGGCCAGCTGGCCGGCGGTGAGGGGCTCGGTCATCAGCGCGTAGTCGTAGACCGGGACGGTGTAGGAGCGGACCCGTCTGACCAGGTTCGGGAAGACGTTGGTGCCGAGCGCGACCCGGCGGGCCCGGACGCGGCCGTAGGGGGTGGTCACGGCCATACCGGCGCCGTGCGGCTTCAGGGTGAGGGCGGGGGTGTGCTCGTAGAGGCGTACGCCGAGGCGCAGGCACGCCTGTTTCAGGCCCCAGGCCAGCTTGGCGGGGTTGAGCAGGGCGACGCCTCGGCGGTCGTGCAGGCCCGCCTGGAAGGTGGGTGAGGCGACCTGTGCGCGGACGGCGTCGGCGTCCAGGAACTCGACGCCGTCGGCGAGGCCGTGGCGCCGCATCTCCTCGTACCAGTCGCGCAGTTCACGGGCCTGGTACGGCTCGGTGGCGACGTCGATCTCGCCGGTGCGTTCGAAGTCGCAGTCGATGCCGTGCCGGGCGACCGCCGCCTCGATCCCGTCGAGGTTGCGGGCGCCCAGCCGCTCCAGCTGGTGGATCTCCCCCGGCCAGCGGGCCAGCCCGTTGGCCAGCCCATGGGTGAGGGAGGCGGCGCAGAAGCCGCCGTTGCGGCCGGAGGCGGCCCAGCCCACCTCGCGGCCCTCGACCAGGACCACGTCCCGCCCCGGGTCGCGCTCCTTGGCGCCCAGCGCGGTCCACAGTCCGCTGTAGCCGCCGCCGACGACCAGCAGGTCGCAGGTCTCGTTGCCGGTGAGCGCGGGTTCGGGGCGTGGCCTGCCCGGGTCGTCCAGCCAGTACGGGACCGGCTGGGCGTCGGAAAGGGACTTCGTCCAGTTGGTGTTCTCGCTGCGGCTCATGGCGCTGGGGGCCATGATTTCAACTCCCTACGCGGACTTCTGCTTGGTGCGGCGGCTGCTGATGACCATGGAGGCCACCACCAGCAGTACGGCGATCAGGAACATGGCCGTACCGACGACATTGATCTGCACGGGCGTACCGCGCTGCGCCGAGCCCCAGACGAACATGGGGAAGGTGACGGTCGCGCCCGAGTTGAAGTTGGTGATGATGAAATCGTCGAAGGAGAGCGCGAAGGCCAGCAGCGCGCCCGCCGCGATCCCGGGTGCCGCGATCGGCAGGGTGACCCGCAGGAACGTCTGCACCGGACCGGCGTACAGGTCCTGCGCCGCCTGTTCCAGCCTCGGGTCCATCGACATCACGCGCGCCTTGACGGCGACGACGACGAAACTGAGGCAGAACATGATGTGGGCGATCAGGATCGTCCAGAAGCCGAGCTGGGCGCCCATGTTGAGGAACAGGGTGAGCAGCGAGGCCGCCATCACGACCTCGGGCATCGCCATCGGCAGGAAGATCAGCGAGTTGATCGGGCCGCGGGCGCGGAACCGGTAGCGGACCAGTGCGAAGGCGATCATCGTGCCGAGGAGGGTGGCGCCGAGGGTCGCCCAGAAGGCGATCTGGAGGCTGAGGGTGAGCGAGTCGCACAGGCCCGCGACACCGCAGGGGTCCTTCCAGGCGTCCAGGGAGAACTTCTGCCACTCGTAGTTGAAGCGGCCCTTGGGATCGTTGAACGAGAAGACGGTGACGATGACGTTCGGCAGGAGGAGGTATCCGAGCGTCAGCAGTCCCGCGATGACGACGAGGTGGCGCTTGAGCCAGTTGACGAAGGCCATTTAAACCAGGTCCTCCGTCCCCGACCTGCGGATGTAGAGCGTGACCATGATGAGGATCGCGAACATCAGGATGAAGGAGAGCGCGGCGGCCGTCGGATAGTCGAGGATCCTCAGGAACTGCGACTGGATGACGTTTCCGATCATTCTGGTGTCGGTGGAGCCGAGCAGGTCGGCGTTGACGTAGTCGCCGGTGGCCGGGATGAAGGTCAGCAGCGTGCCGGAGACGACTCCGGGCATCGACAGCGGGAAGGTGACCCGGCGGAAGGTGGTGGAGGGACGCGCGTACAGGTCGTTCGCGGCCTCGTGGAGCCGGGGGTCGATGCGCTCCAGCGAGGTGTACAGCGGCAGGATCATGAACGGCAGGAAGTTGTACGTCAGACCGCACACGACCGCCAGCGGGGTGGCCAGCACGCGGTCGCCCGCGGTGATGCCGAGCCAGCTGGTGACGTCCAGGACGTGCAGCGCGTTCAGCGCGCCGACGACCGGTCCGCCGTCCGCGAGGATCGTCTTCCAGGCGAGGGTGCGGATCAGGAAGCTGGTGAAGAACGGCGCGATCACCAGAATCATGATCAGGTTCCGCCAGCGGCCCGCGCGGAAGGCGATCAGGTACGCCAGCGGGTAGCCGAGCAGCAGGCACAGGAAGGTGGCGGTCCCGGCGTACAGCACCGAGCGCAGGAACTGCGGCCAGTAGTCGGTCAGGGCGTCCCAGTAGGTGGCGAAGTGCCAGGTGACCTCGTAGCCCTCCTCAAGGGAGCCCGTCTGCACGGACGTGGAGGCCTGGTAGATCACCGGCAGGGCGAAGAAGACCAGCAGCCAGAGGATGCCGGGGAGCAGCAGCAGGTACGGCGTCCAGCGGCCGCGTCTGCGGGGTGGTTTCCGCTCCGGCGCGGTGGGGCTGAGAGGCGGTGGCGCCTCGGTGAGCGTCGTCGTCATCACACCGCCTCTTCCACTCCGGCCTCGCGGTCCTGGCTGGCGTCCAGGCCGAAGGTGTGCGCCGGGCTCCAGTGCAGGACGACCTCGGCGCCAGGGGCGAGGCGGGCGTCACGGTCGACGTTCTGCACGTAGACGGCGAGTTCGGCACCGGCCGGGCTGTCGACGACGTACTGGGTGGAGACCCCGATGAAGCTGGCGTCGGCGATCTTGCCGGTGACGCGGTTGCGGCCCGCCGGGATCTCGCCCGCGTCGTCGGCGTGGGTGAGGGAGATCTTCTCCGGGCGCACGCCGACCAGCACCTTGCCGCCCGTCGCCGCGGGCGCCGAGCAGCGGCCGGTGGGCAGGGTGAGCTTGCCGCCGCCCGCCTTGAGGACGATCTCGTCGCCGCTGGTGGTGTCGACCTCGGCCTCGATGAGGTTGGAGGTGCCGAGGAAGTTGGCGACGAAGGTGGTGGCCGGGTTCTCGTAGAGGTCGGCGGGGGCGCCGAGCTGCTCGACGCGGCCCGCGTTCATCACGGCGACGCGGTCGGCCATGGTCATGGCCTCCTCCTGGTCGTGCGTGACGTGGATGAAGGTGATGCCGACCTCGGTCTGGATGCGCTTCAGCTCCAGCTGCATCTGGCGGCGCAGCTTCAGGTCGAGGGCGCCCAGCGGCTCGTCGAGGAGGAGCACCTTGGGGTGGTTGATCAGCGCGCGGGCGACCGCGACGCGCTGCTGCTGGCCACCGGAGAGCTGGTGCGGCTTCTTGCGGGCCTGCTCGCCGAGCTGCACCAGGTCGAGCATCTCCTCGACCTGCTTCTTCACGCTCTTGATGCCGCGCCGGCGCAGCCCGAAGGCGACGTTCTCGAAGATGTCGAGGTGCGGGAAGAGCGCGTAGGACTGGAAGACCGTGTTCACCGGCCGCTTGTACGGCGGCAGCCCCGTCACGTCCTGGTCACCGAGGTGGACGGTGCCCGAGGTGGGCTCCTCCAGGCCCGCGATCATGCGCAGGGTGGTGGTCTTGCCGCAGCCGGAGGCGCCGAGCAGGGCGAAGAACGAGCCCTGCGGGACGGTCAGGTCGAGCGGTTGTACGGCGGTGAAGGCGCCGTAGGTCTTGCTGATGCCGGAGAGGCGGACGTCGCCGCTGTTGTCTGTCGTCGTCATCTCGTCACGCCCCTGTGAGCTTCGCGAACTTCTCTTCGTAGGCCGTCTCTTCCTTCGCGCTCAGGGAGCGGAAGGCACGGGACTTCGCGGCCATGTCCTTGTCGGGGAGGATCAGCGGGTTGTTCGCCGCCTCCTCGTCGATCTTCGCCAGCTCGTCCTTCACCCCGTCGACGGGACACACGTAGTTGATGTACGCGGCGAGCTGGGCGGCCGGGCCCGGCTCGTAGTAGAAGTCGATGAGGCGTTCGGCGTTGGTCTTGTGCCGGGCCTTGTTGGGGACCAGGAGGTTGTCCGTCGACGTCATGTAGCCGCTGTCGGGGATCAGGAAGTCCACGTCGGGGCTGTCCGCCTTGAGCTGTACGACGTCACCGGCCCACGCGAGACACGCGGCGAAGTCGCCCTTGGTGAGGTCGGCGGTGTAGTCGTTGCCGGTGAAGCGGCGGATCTGCCCCTTGTCGACGGCCTTCTGGAGGCGGGCCACCGCCGCGTCGAAGTCGTCGTCGCTGAACTTGCCGGGGTCCTTGCCCATGTCGAGCAGGGTCATCCCGATGCTGTCGCGCATCTCGGAGAGGAAGCCGACCTTGCCCTTGAGCCGGGGGTTGTCGAGCAGGTCGGAGACCGACCGCACCTCCTGGCCGTCCAGCGCCTTCTTGTTGTAGGCGATGACCGTGGAGATACCGGTCCAGGGGTAGGAGTACGCCCGTCCCGGGTCCCAGTCCGGGCTGCGGAACTGCTGGGAGAGGTTGGCGTAGGCGGTCGGCAGGTTGGACGGGTCCAGTTTCTGGACCCACCCGAAGCGGATCAGCCGGGCGGCGAGCCAGTCGGTGACGCAGATCAGGTCGCGTCCGGTCTCCTGACCGGCGGCGAGCTGCGGCTTGATCTTGCCGAAGAACTCGACGTTGTCGTTGATGTCCTCGGTGTACTTGACCGTGACGCCGGTCCGCCGCTTGAACTCGTCGAGCGTGGGGTGGTGCCGCTCGCTGTCGTCGACGTCCATGTACTCGGTCCAGTTGGAGAAGCTGACGGTCTTCTCCTTCTCCGAGTGGTCCTCGGCGGAGACGCCGCCCTCGGACTGGCCCGCGGGCGGGATGCCGCAGGCGCTGAGCGCGCCCAGGCCGCCGACCGTGAGCGCGCCGCCCGCGGAGGCGCGCAGCAGCGAACGGCGGGTCAGGGAGGCCCTGCCGCGTCGGAAACTGCGCCGCATGGCGGCCACTTGGGCCGGGGACAGGCGGTCGGGCTCGTACTGCTCCATGCGCGTGGTGCCCTTTCGGGAGGGTAGGCGGCCGTGGGTCAGACGGCCTGAGTTGCTATCGGTCCCCGAAGATCGTCCGGTGCCAGTCCTTCCTGGCGACCGCGGTGTTGTCGTACATGACGTGCTTGATCTGCGTGTACTCCTCGAAGGAGTAGGCGGACATGTCCTTGCCGAAGCCCGAGGCCTTGTAGCCCCCGTGCGGCATCTCGCTGATGATCGGGATGTGGTCGTTGATCCACACGCACCCGGCCCTGATCTCGCGCGTGGCGCGGCCCGCCCGGTAGACGTCCCGGCTCCAGGCCGAGGCGGCGAGACCGTACGGGGTGTCGTTGGCGAGGGCGATGCCCTCGTCGTCGCCGTCGAAGGGGAGGACGACGAGCACCGGGCCGAAGATCTCCGACTGCACGATCTCGCTGTCCTGGGCGGCGTCGGTGACGAGGGTGGGCCGGTAGTAGGCGCCGTCCTTCAGCTCGCCCTGGGGTGCCTCACCGCCGGTGACCACGCGCGCGTAGCCGCGCGCCCGGTCGACGAAGGCGGCGACGCGGTCCCGCTGGACGTGCGAGATGAGCGGACCGAGGTCGGTGCCGGGGGCGAAGGGGTCGCCCAGGCGGACGGTCTCCATGAGCGCGGCGGTCCGCTCGACGAAGGCGTCGTAGAGGGGCCGCTGCACGTACGCGCGCGTGGCGGCCGTGCAGTCCTGCCCGGTGTTGATGAGCGCGCCCGCGACCGCGCCGTGCACCGCGGCCTCCAGGTCGGCGTCGTCGAAGACCAGGAAGGGCGCCTTACCGCCCAGCTCCAGGTGGAGGCGCTTGACGGTGGCGGTGGCGATCTCGGCGACGCGCTTGCCGACGGCGGTGGAGCCGGTGAAGGAGGTCATGGCGACGTCGGGATGGCCGACGAGGTGCTCGCCCGCTTCCTTGCCGGTGCCGGTGACGATGTTGACGACCCCGTCCGGGATGCCCGCGTCGGTGGCGGCCTGCGCGAAGAGGAGGGAGGTGAGCGGGGTCAGCTCGGCGGGCTTCAGGACGATGGTGTTGCCCGCGGCGATCGCCGGGAGGATCTTCCAGGCGGCCATCTGGAGGGGGTAGTTCCAGGGCGCGATGGAGCCGACGACACCGATGGGCTCACGGCGGACGTACGAGGTGTGGTCGCCGGAGTACTCGCCGGCGGACTGCCCCTGGAGGTGCCGGGCGGCACCGGCGAAGAAGGCGGTGTTGTCGATCGTCCCCGGGACGTCGAACTCCCGGGTCAGCTTCAGTGGCTTGCCGCACTGGAGGGACTCGGCGCGGGCGAAGTCCTCGGCGCGTTCGCTGAGGACGGCGGCGAACCGGTGCAGCGCGTCGGACCGCTCGCCGGGGGTGGCGCCCGCCCAGCCGGGGAAGGCCGCGCGGGCGGCGGCGACGGCGGCGTCCACGTCGGCGGGTCCGGCCAGTTCGTAGACGTAGACCTCCTCGCCGATGGCCGGGTCGACGACGGCGTGCGTACGGCCGGAGGTGCCCTTGGTCAGTCGTCCTCCGATGTACTGCGCACCAGCCGCGAGGCGTTCCTGCGCGGGGAACCGTTCCGGGGTCGCTGTGCCCGGGTTGTGCATGTCGCTCTCCTCCGCCGTCGCCCCGTGTCCGAGGGTGGGTGGCGTAGCTCCGGCTCGATTTGAGTGCCGATCCTGACAGAGGAACGGCACTCCAACAAGGGATTCCGTTGTTGCCTTTTGGTTAAGCGACGGAATCTGTCGACCAGGTGTCGAGTGGGGCGGGAAAAGGGGGGACGGAGTGTCAGTGGCGCCTGCCAGACTCGGGTGCATGGAGAAGATCGATTCTCGGGACGCCCTGGTCAGGGAGGTCCGCGCGGGGGCGAGGGTCAGGTACCTGCACTTCTGGGGGCACCGGCCGCGACCCGACGGCCGACTGAGCGCGAGCTGTCTCAGTCAGTGGTGGCCGTCACCGTTCGAGGTGGACGGCGTGCGGTACGCGACGGCGGAGCACTGGATGATGGCCGCCAAGGCCCGTCTCTTCGGCGACGCGGAGGCGGAGCGCGGTGTGCTGTCCGCCGGGCATCCCGCGGCGGCCAAGAAGGCGGGGCGGCTGGTGCGGGGCTTCGACGAGGCGGTGTGGGAGCGCGAGCGCTTCGGCATCGTGGTCGAGGGCAGCGTCCACAAGTTCGCGTCCGGCGAGGAGCTGCGGGGGTTCCTGCTGGGGACGGGCGACCGGGTGCTGGTGGAGGCGAGCCCGATGGACCGGGTGTGGGGCATCGGCCTGACGGCCACGGACGAGGGCGCGTCGGACCCGGAGCGGTGGCGGGGGCTGAACCTGCTGGGGTTCGCGTTGATGGAGGCGCGGGGACGGTTGGCGGCCGGGTAGGCGGGGGCGGCCGACCGCGGTGTTCAGAGCCGCCGCGGTGCTCAGGGCACGAAGATCACGAGTGCGGCCATGCCCAGGGCCAGCAGCATCCCGACCGAACCGCAGATGATCCCGGCCAGGGCCTGGCCCCCGTTGCTGGCCTCGCCCCGGCCGGCCTTCTTCCGGCCGATCGCGCCGAAGACCACCCCGAGCAGACCGAGGATGAAGGCCAGCGGCCACAGACAGAACAGGACGGTCGCGACGATGCCGAGGACCAGCCCGGCCGTACCCATCCCGTTGCTCGGCACGGGGGCCGCACCGGGCCAGCCCGGGTAGCCGGGGTAGCCGGGGTAGCCGCCGTGCTGGTAGGGGGCGGCCGGGTGGACGGGCGGGGCCGGGTGGCCGTAGCCGCCGGGGTAGCCGTAGGCGCTCGGGCCGGGCCCGTCGGGCGCGATGGGCGGCGGGGGGACGGGCGAGTCCTGCGCCGGGGCCGCGAAGGGGTTGGCGGCGCCGGGCCCGTCGTGGGCCGGGGGTGCGAACGGGCCGGGCGGGGCGGCCGGGCTGCTCCAGGGCTGGGGCGGCGGGTAGCCCGCACCGGCGCCGGGCATGGAGGTGACGGTCTGCTGATCGTGCACGGACGGGGGCCGCGCAGGGGTGCGGGCGTCGCCGGTGGACGCAGACGAGGGCCCGGCGGGCGGCGACGAGGGCCCAGCGGGGGGCCGGGCGTCGTCGGCGGGCGGAGCCCAGGGGTCACGCTCCGGGCCCGGTCCGGAGGGGGCGGCCCCCCGGTCGTCCGCCTTGTGCAGCGGCACGCGCGGATCGGCGTCCTGCGACGGCTGACCGTACGGCCCGTGCGGCGTGCCCGAGGCCCAGGGGGTTCCGCCACCGTCCTGCGGCGGCGCCGACGGAGCACCGTCCCGCGGCGCGGCCCACGGCACCCCGCCACCGTCCGGCGGCGGCGCCGACGAGGCACCGTCCCGCGGCCCGGCCCACGACACCCCCTTGCCGTCTGCCGCCGCGGGCCGCGCGTCCGCGTCGCTCACCGGCGGACGCGGACCGCCACGGTCCTCCGGCGCGGCCCACACGTCCCCGCCCTCGGCGCCGCCCGCCGCCCCGCCGTCCCCGCCGCTCGCGTTCTCGGCGGACGGCGGCTGCGGTTCGTCGGACATGGGCGGGTCCCCTCCGTCGGCGGTGCGATCAGGTGCGTCGGCTGCACGGTCACGTCCTTCGACCGTGCCGTCATGCTACGGCGCGGCACGGGCCGCCACGGGACCGGCCTACGATGATCCCGAGTCACCGATCAGCCGATCACCCCGCCCCGCCGCCCCGAGGGCGGCGCGGGGCGCCGTTCCCGGGGAGGAACCTTGCCCGACCATCTCGTCGAGCCGCGCATCCCGCACGACCTGCACGCCTTCATCGCCGGACTGCCGAAGGCCGAACTGCATGTGCACCACGTCGGTTCCGCCTCCCCGCGCATCGTGTCCGCGCTGGCCGCGCGCCACCCGGACTCCAAGGTCCCCACGGACCCCGAGGCCCTGGTCGACTACTTCACGTTCACGGACTTCGCGCACTTCATCGACGTCTACCTGTCGGTGGTCGACCTGATCCGCACCCCGGAGGACGTCCGCCTGCTGACGTACGAGGTGGCGAGGGAGCTGGCCCGGCAGCAGGTGCGCTACGCCGAGCTGACCATCACGCCGTACTCCTCGACCCGGCGCGGGATCGACGAGGCGTCCTTCATGGACGCGATCGAGGACGCCCGCAAGGCGGCGGAGACCGAGTTCGGGACCGTGCTGCGCTGGTGCTTCGACATCCCCGGGGAGGCCGGTCTGGAGTCGGCCGAGGAGACCGTGCGGCTCGCGACCGACGACCGGCTGCGCCCGGAGGGCCTGGTGTCGTTCGGGCTGGGCGGGCCCGAGATCGGCGTGCCGAGGCCGCAGTTCAAGCCGTACTTCGACCGGGCGATCGCCGCGGGGCTGCGGTCGGTGCCGCACGCCGGGGAGACCACCGGCCCGAAGACGGTGTGGGACGCCCTGACGCATCTGCGCGCCGAACGCATCGGGCACGGCACCAGCTCCGCGCGGGACCCCAAGCTGCTGGCGCACCTGGCCGAGCACCGGATCGCGCTGGAGGTCTGCCCGACCTCGAACATCGCGACCCGGGCGGTGGCGAACCTGGACGAGCACCCGATAAAGGAGTTCGTGCGGGCCGGGGTCCTGGTCACCGTCAACTCCGACGACCCGCCGATGTTCGGCACGGACCTCAACAACGAGTACGCGGTCGCCGCCCGGCTGCTGGACCTCGACGAGCGAGGTCTGGCCGAGCTGGCGAAGAACGCCGTGACCGCGTCCTTCCTCGACGAGGCGGGGAAGGCGAAGCTGGCCGCCGAGATCGACGCCTACACCACGGACTGGCTCACCGGCTGATGAACGAGCGTCCACGCCCCGCCCGCCCCCGTACCGTCACCGCGGTGGGCCACCGCGGCGATCCGTACCGCTTCCGGGAGAACACGCTCGACTCGCTGGCCTCCGCGCTCCGCCGGGGCGCGGACGCGGTCGAGATCGACGTACGGCTCACCCGGGACGGTGTCCCGCTGCTGCTGCACGACGGCACGCTGAAGCGGCTGTGGGAGCACGACCGCCCGCTGCTCACACTGTCCGCCGCCGAGGTGGACGGGCTGACGGCGGGCCGGGTGCCGACGCTCACGGACGCGCTCGCCGCGACCGAGGGGCACCGGGTGATGATCGACCTGCCCGGCACCCCGGAGGTGCGGGCGGCCCGCCGGATCGTGGACGTCGTAGGCGAGGCCGGGGCGCGGGACCGCGTCTACTACTGCGCGGGCGCCGAGGCGATGCTCGCGATCCGCGCCGCCGACCCCGACGCCGAGATCGCCCTGACCTGGACGACCCTGGCGCCGCCGCGTCCGGTGCTGCTGGACGCGGTCCGGCCCCGCTGGCTCAACTACCGCTTCCCGCTGGTGGACCGGGCCCTCGCCGACCGGGTCCACGCCGACGGCTACCTGGTGTCGGTGTGGACGCCGGACACCGGTCGGGCGATGCGCCGTCTGATCGCGGCGGGCGTCGACTCGATCACCACGAACCGGGTCGACGTCCTGTGCGCGCTCCGCGAGCGCGCACAGGACCGGCCCTGAGCGTGGACCCCCTCACGGCCGGGCCGTGACCACGGACCGCCTCACGCCCCGAGTGCCCTGAACCGCCGCAGCCGCAGCGAGTTGCCGACGACGAAGACCGACGAGAAGGCCATGGCCGCCCCGGCGATCATCGGGTTGAGCAGTCCCGCCGCGGCGAGCGGCAGGGCGGCGACGTTGTAGGCGAAGGCCCAGAAGAGGTTGGACCTGATGGTGCCGAGGGTCCTTCGGGACAGCCGGATGGCGTCCGCCGCCGCCCGCAGGTCACCGCGGACCAGCGTCAGGTCGCCCGCCTCGATCGCGGCGTCGGTGCCGGTGCCCATCGCGAGCCCGAGGTCGGCCTGGGCGAGCGCGGCGGCGTCGTTGACGCCGTCCCCGACCATGGCCACCGAACGCCCCTCGGCCTGGAGGCCCTTGACCACGGCGGCCTTGTCCTCGGGCAGCACCTCGGCGATCACCTCGTCGATGCCGACCTCGGCGGCGACCGCCCGGGCGACCGCCTCGTTGTCGCCGGTGAGGAGGACGGGCCGCAGCCCCAGCGCCCGCAGCCGGGCGATGGCCTCGGCGCTGGTGTCCTTGACCGCGTCGGCGACCTCCAGGACGGCCCGCGCGGCGCCGTCCCAGGCCACCGCGATCGCCGTACGGCCGGACCGCTCGGCCGCCGCCTTCGCCGCCGCGAGGTCCGCGGGCAGGTCGATCGCCCACTCACCCAGCAGCTTCTCCCGCCCGACGAGGACCGCGTGCCCCTCGACGATCCCCTGCACGCCGAGGCCCGGTACGTTCGCGAAGTCCTCCGGCACCGGCAGCGCGGCCCCGGTCCGCTCCAGCGCGCCGGCGGCGACGGCCCGCGCCACCGGGTGCTCGGAGGCGTGCTCCAGCGCCCCGGCCAGCCGCAGCACCTCCGTCTCGTCCTCGCCGTCGGCGGTGTGGACGGCCAGCAGGGTCATCCGGCCGGTGGTGACGGTGCCGGTCTTGTCGAGGACGACGGTGTCGACGCGCCGGGTGGACTCCAGCACCTCCGGTCCCTTGATCAGGATGCCGAGCTGGGCGCCGCGCCCGGTGCCGACCATGAGCGCGGTCGGCGTGGCCAGGCCCAGGGCGCACGGGCAGGCGATGATCAGTACGGCGACGGCGGCGGTGAAGGCCGCGGTGAGTCCGGCGCCGTTGCCGAGCCAGAAGCCGAGCGTGCCGAGGGCGAGCGCGATGACGACCGGCACGAAGACCCCGGAGATCCGGTCGGCCAGCCGCTGGGCCGCCGCCTTGCCGTTCTGCGCGTCCTCGACCAGCTTGGCCATCCGCGCGAGCTGGGTGTCGGCGCCGACCCGGGTGGCCTCGACGACCAGCCGTCCCCCGGCGTTGACGGTCGCGCCGGTCACGGCGTCCCCGACGCCCACCTCGACGGGGACGGACTCGCCGGTGAGCGTGGAGGCGTCCACGGCGGAGGAGCCCTCGACCACCGTCCCGTCGGTGGCGATCTTCTCGCCGGGCCGCACCAGGAAGCGGTCGCCGACGTTCAGCTCGCCTATGGGCACCCGCGCCTCGCCGCCGTCCCGCAGCACGGTCACGTCCTTGGCGCCCAGTTCCATCAGCGCCCGCAGGGCCGCGCCCGCGCGGCGCTTGGACCGGGCCTCGAAGTAGCGCCCGGCGAGGATGAACGCGGTGACCCCGGCGGCGGCCTCCAGATAGATGTTGGCGGCGCCGTCGCCGCGGGCGATGGTCAGCTCGAAGGGGTGGGTCATGCCGGGTGTGCCCGCGGTGCCGAGGAACAGCGCCCACAGCGACCAGAGGAACGCCGCCGAGGTGCCGACCGAGATCAGCGTGTCCATGGTGGCGGCGCCGTGCCGGGCGTTGGTCCAGGCGGCGCGGTGGAACGGCCAGGCGGCGTAGGTGACGACGGGCGCGGCGAGGGTGAGGGACAGCCACTGCCAGTACTCGAACTGGAGCGCCGGGACCATCGCCATGGCGATCACCGGGACGGCCAGGACCACGGCGGTGACCAGCCGCTCCCGCAGCGGCTTCAGCTCGTCGTGTTCCTGCGCCCCCGGTGGTTCGGCCGCCGGGGGCGCCGGCTCGTGGGCGGTGTAGCCGGTGGCCTCGACGGTGGCGATGAGGTCGGGGACGGACACCTCCGGGGGGTACGCCACCTTCGCCTTCTCCGTCGCGTAGTTGACGGTGGCGGTGACGCCGTCCATGCGGTTGAGCTTCTTCTCGATGCGCGCCGCGCAGGAGGCGCAGGTCATCCCGCCGATGGCGAGTTCGACCTCGGTGGTGCCGGGGGCGGTGGTGCTGATCACTGCCTCATCACTCCTTCTCGCGCGTTCCCACGCGCTGGGCGCTCCCTCTTCACTTCATACCCCAGGGGGGTATAAGCTGACTCCTGTATACCCCCAGTAGGTATCCAGGGCAAGTCATGAAGAGCCCGAGCGACCACCACCCAGGAGCCCGCGATGAACTCCCTCACGAAGATCGGCGCCTTCGGCACCGCGCTCGCCGCGACCTTCGCCGCCGCCTACGGCATCGGCAACGCGGTCTCCCCCGTCGACACCGCGCCGGACAAGGCGGCCCACGCATCCGCCGAGCACGCCCCAGCGAGCAAACCGGCCGCCGACACCTCACCCGGCGGCCTCCAGATCGCCGCCGACGGCTACGCCCTCGACCTGCGCACACCCCAGGTGAAGGCGGGCGAGAAGAGCACGCTGCGGTTCGTGGTCCGAGGCGCGGACGGACGCCCGGTCACCGACTACCGGGTCGAGCACGAGAAGGAGCTGCACCTGATCGTCGCCTCCCGCGACCTCACCACCTACCGCCATCTGCACCCCGTACGCGCCGAGGACGGCACCTGGTCCACCACCACCACGCTCCCCGACCCCGGCGGCTACCGCGTCCTCGCGGACTTCACGCCCGCCGCCGAGGAGGAGGGCCTGACACTGGGCGCCGACCTGGCCGTCTCCGGGACGTACGAACCGGCGGCGCTGCCCGCCGCGTCCAGGACCGCCACGGTCGACGGCTACACCGTCGAGCTGAACGGCGACCTGAGCGCGGGCCGGGAGAGCGACCTGACCTTCACCGTCCGCCGCGACGGCCGCCCCGTCACCACCCTCCAGCCCTACCTCGGTGCCTACGGCCACCTCGTCGCCCTGCGCTCCGGCGACCTCGCCTACCTGCACGTCCACCCGCACGAGGAGGCCCACGGCGACGAGACGTCCGGCCCCCGCGTCGCCTTCGCCACCACCGCGCCCAGCTCGGGCAGTTACCGGCTCTTCCTGGACTTCAAGGCGGACGGCGAAGTGCGCACGGCGGCCTTCACGGTGCACCTGGACTCCGGCGCCGGGCAGCCGCGGCCGGAGCCGGAGGAGCACGAGAAGGAGACTCCGGGGTCTACCCACGGCCACTGACCACGGGTGATCCTCGGAGCATGCCCCCGCGTTCCGCGCCCGACCGGCTGCTCGCGGTGCTCGACGCCTTCGACCACGACCACCCGGCCCTGACCCTGACGGACATCAGCCGCCGCGCGGGACTACCCCTCACCACCGCGCACCGGCTGGTCGGCGCCCTCACGGCGTGGGGCGCGCTGGAACGCGACCCGTCCGGCGTCTACCACATCGGACTGCGCCTGTGGGAGGTGTCGGCGCTGGCCCCCCGCGGCCTGGCCCTGCGCCAGGCCGCGCTGCCGTTCCTGGAGGACCTGTACGAAGCCACCCACGAGAACGTGCAGCTGGCGGTCCGCGACGGCACCGAGGTGGTCTACATCGAGTGGATCTCGGGCCGTTCGGCGGTCGGCGTCCGCATCCAGGTCGGCGCCCGCTGGCCCCTGCACGCCACCGGCGTCGGCCTCGCCCTGCTCGCCCACACCGACCCGGAGTTCCAGGCGGCGTACTGCACCGGACCCCTGCCCGCGTTCACCACCCACACCGTCACCGACCCCGCGCTGCTGCGCCGCATGCTCGCCGAGGTCCGCCGTACCGGCTGCGCGGTGAGCGTCCGTCAGATCACCGACGACGCCCTGTCGGTGGCGGCGCCGGTACGCGGGGCGGGCGGAGCCGTGGCGGCGGCCGTCTCGGTCGTGGTCCCGGCCGACGACACACAGGTCCCGGCACTGATCCCGGCGGTACGGCTGGCAGCCCGCGGCATCTCCCGGCGGCTGGGGTGGCGACCCGCCTGAGGCCAGGGGGCCATCTCCCTGCCGCCCCCCTTCCGTGGGACGGAAGCGGCATTGCGATCCCCCACCCCCCGTCCCGACCATGACCGCACCACCGACGACGGGAGCCGCGCCCATGCCGCACATGACCGCCTTCGCCCGCAACCAGTGGTACGTCGCCGCCTTCGCGCACGAGGTCGGCCGTGGCCTCCTCGGCCGTACGGTCCTCGGCGAGCCGGTCGTGCTGTACCGCACCGAGACCGACGGCACCCCGGTCGCGCTCGCCGACCGCTGTGTGCACCGCCGCTACCCGCTCTCCGCGAGCGGTCTGGACGGCGACCGGATCGTCTGCGGCTACCACGGCTTCACCTACGACACCACCGGCGCCTGCGTCTACGTGCCCGGCCAGCGGCGCGTCCCGCGCACGGCCCGGGTCGCCGCCTACCCGGTGGCCGAGGTGGACTCGCTGGTCTGGGTCTGGATCGGGGACCCGGCCCTCGCCGACCCGGCGACGATCCCGCGGGCCCCGCACCTCGACGCGCCGGGCTGGGTCACCGTGCGCGGGATGGAGCCCATCGCCTGCGACTACGGGCTCCTCGTCGACAACCTCCTCGACCTCTCCCACGAGACCTATCTGCACGGCGGCCACATCGGCACCCCCGAGGTCGCCGAGACGCCGATCACCACCGAGGTCGACGAGGGCGCCGGGATCGTACGGGTGAGCAGGCACATGGACGACGCCGAGTGCCCGCCGTTCTACGCCCGTTCCACCGGCATCGACGGGCGGATCATGCGCTGGCAGGACATCGAGTACCACGCGCCCTGTCTGTACCTGCTGCACAGCCGGGTCGCCCCGGTGGGGGTGCTGCCGGAGCCGGACGGCAGCGATCCGGACGCCTTCCACACGGAGATCACGTACTGCATCACCCCGTCCGCCGACGGCGAGGTGTACGACTTCTGGGCGGTCTCGCGGGACTGGGCGACCGACGACGCCGAGGTCACCGAGTTCCTGCGGAGCGGCAACCACACGGTGGTCATGCAGGACGTCGACGCGCTGAACCTGCTCCAGCGGACCCTGGGCACCGAGCGCGCCGGGTACCAGGAACTCAGCATCAACATCGACACCGGCGGTCTCGCCGCCCGCCGTATCCTCGCCCGGCTGGTGGAGGAGGGCGACAAGCCCGTGGAGCGGGTCAGGTGACCGCGCCGACGACCGGCGAGGTCTACCGCGTCGACTGGCTGCCGGGCACCGACCTCCTGCACGGCACCTGCCACTGCGGCGCCCAGCACACCGCCGAGGACCCGGTGACCATGTGGGAGTGGATGCTCGCCCATCCCGAGGGGCACCGGCCCCGGGGGACGGCCGTATGACGACGTACGAACTCCTCGTCGAACGGCGCGAGTGCGCGGCGGACGGGGTGGTCGCCCTCACCCTGCGCCACCCGCGGGGCGGACCGCTGCCCGCCTGGACGCCGGGCGCCCACGTCGACGTGCTGCTCGGACCCGGTCTCGAGCGGCAGTACTCGCTGTGCGGCGACCCCGCCGACCGGTCGGTGTGGCGGATCGCCGTGCTGCGGGAGGCGGACGGGCGCGGCGGATCGGCGTATGTGCACACCGGGGTGCGGCCGGGCACCCGGCTGCGGCTGCGCGGCCCGCGCAACCACTTCGCCCTGGAACCGGCCGCCCGCTACCGCTTCGTCGCGGGCGGCATCGGCATCACCCCGATCCTGCCGATGCTGGCGGCGGCCGACCGGGCGGGCGCGGACTGGACGCTGCTGTACGGCGGACGGACCCGGGCGTCGATGGCGTTCACCGGGGAACTGCGCCGCTACGGGAACCGGGTCACCCTGCGCCCCCGGGACGAGGCCGGTCCGCTGGACCTCGCCCCGGTCGTCGACGACCTGCCCGAGGGCACCCTCGTCTACTGCTGCGGCCCGGGCCCGCTGCTGGACGCGATGGAGGAGCGGTGCCCGGCCGGAGCGTTGCGCGTGGAGCGTTTCCGGCCGACGGAACAACGGGACGGCTACGACGGGGAGTTCGAGGTCGTCCTGGCCCGCACCGGCCGGACGGTGGGCGTCCCGGCGGGCGTCTCCGTCCTGGAGGCGGTGCGGGCGGCGGGCGTCGAGGTGCTGTACTCCTGCGCCGAGGGCACCTGCGGCACCTGTGAGACGGACGTCGTCGAAGGCGTCCCCGACCACCGTGACTCGGTGCTCACCGGGGCCGAGCGGGCAGCGGGCGACACGATGATGATCTGTGTCTCCCGCTGCCGGGGACGACGGCTGGTCCTCGATCTGTGAGGCCGGTAAGGCCGACTCAGCCGTCCAGCGACGTCATGACGTGCTTGATGCGGGTGTAGTCGTCGAAGCCGTACCCCGACAGGTCCTTGCCGTAGCCGGACTTCTTGAAGCCGCCGTGCGGCATCTCGGCGACCAGCGGGATGTGGGTGTTGATCCACACACAGCCGAAGTCGAGCTTCTTGGACATCCGCATGGCACGGGAGTGGTCCTTGGTCCACACCGAGGAGGCGAGGGCGTACTCGACGCCGTTGGCCCACGCGACGGCCTGGTCCTCGTCGGTGAAGGACTGCACGGTGATGACCGGTCCGAAGACCTCGTTCTGGATGATCTCGTCGTCCTGCTTCAGGCCGGAGACGACGGTCGGGGCGTAGAAGTAGCCCTTGTCGCCGACCTGCTGGCCGCCCGCCTCGACCTTGGCGTGCGCGGGGAGGCGCTCGATGAAGCCCGCGACCTGCTTGAGCTGGTTGGGGTTGTTCAGCGGGCCGTAGAGGACGTCCTCGTCGTCGGGCTGGCCGGTCTTCGTCTCGGCGGCGGCCTTGGCGAGCGCGGCGACGAACTCGTCGTGGATGGACTCCTGGACGAGCACGCGGGTGGCGGCGGTGCAGTCCTGCCCGGCGTTGAAGTAGCCCGCGACCGAGATGTCCTCGACGGCCTTGGCGATGTCGGTGTCCTCGAAGACCACGACCGGCGCCTTGCCGCCCAGCTCCAGGTGGACGCGCTTGACGTCCTTGGCGGCGGACTCGGCGACGGACATGCCCGCGCGCACCGAGCCGGTGATGGAGGCCATCGCCGGGACGGGGTGCTCGACCATCATGCGGCCGGTGTCGCGGTCGCCGCAGACGACGTTGAAGACGCCCTTGGGCAGGATCGAGCCCAGGATCTCCGCGATCAGCACCGTGGAGGCCGGGGTGGTGTCGGACGGCTTCAGCACGACCGTGTTGCCCGCGGCGATGGCCGGGGCGAACTTCCACACGGCCATCATCATCGGGTAGTTCCACGGGGCGACCTGGGCGCAGACGCCGACCGGCTCGCGGCGGATGATGGAGGTCATCCCCTCCATGTACTCACCGGCCGAGCGGCCCTCGAGCATCCTGGCCGCGCCCGCGAAGAAGCGGATCTGGTCGACCATCGGCGGGATCTCCTCGGAGCGGGTGAGCCCGACGGGCTTGCCCGTGTTCTCCACCTCCGCGGCGATCAGGTCCTCGGCGCGCTCCTCGAACGCGTCCGCGATCTTCAGGAGGGCCTTCTGCCGCTCGGCGGGGGTGGTGTCACGCCACGCGGGGAACGCGGCCTCCGCGGCCGCCATGGCGGCGTCGACGTCGGCCTGCCCGGACAGCGGCGCTGTCGCGTACGCCGCACCGGTGGCCGGGTTCACCACCTCGGTGGTCCGTCCGTCGGCGGCGTCCCGGAACTCTCCGTCGATGTAGTTGCGCAGACGACGCAGTTCGGTGGTCACTGCCGGCCCTCCTGTCGATGTCCATTCCTTGAGATGCCCACCCTAAACGGTACGCCGACGGTTTCAACAGCCCCCAACCCGCCAGATCTGCGAAATCCGCAAGCTGCAATCTCGTAAACAACGAATTTCATCGATCACGCCTTGCGAAACTGTCGAGTCCTCGTGCAAAGTGAGCGCGTGGCCAGTCGAAGCGCAGAGCAGAGGAACGGCAGCCCCCAGCTGGACGCCGTCTCCCTCGCCATCATCGAACAGCTCCAGGAGGACGGCCGCCGGCCGTACGCGGCCATCGGCAAGGCCGTGGGCCTGTCCGAGGCGGCCGTGCGCCAGCGCGTCCAGAAGCTGCTCGACCAGGGCGTGATGCAGATCGTCGCCGTGACGGACCCGCTGACCGTGGGTTTCCGCAGGCAGGCGATGGTCGGCATCAACGTCGAGGGCGACACGGAGTCCGTGGCCGACGCGCTGACCGCCATGCCGGAGGTGGAGTACGTGGTGATGACCGCGGGCTCGTTCGACGTCCTCGCCGAGATCGTCTGCGAGGACGACGACCACCTGCTGGACGTCATCAACAAGCGCATCCGGTCGCTGCCCGGCGTCCGGTCCACCGAGAGCTTCGTCTACCTCAAGCTCAAGAAGCAGACCTACATGTGGGGAACCCGATAACCATGAGGACCCGATAACCGTGAGCAGCAAGGACCTCAGTCGCACCGCGTACGACCACCTGTGGATGCACTTCACCCGCATGTCCTCGTACGAGAACTCCCCCGTCCCGACCATCGTCCGGGGCGAGGGCACCTACATCTACGACGACAAGGGCAGGCGCTACCTCGACGGTCTCGCGGGCCTGTTCGTGGTCCAGGCCGGTCACGGCCGCACGGAACTCGCCGAGACCGCCTCCAAGCAGGCCCAGGAGCTGGCGTTCTTCCCGGTGTGGTCGTACGCCCACCCCAAGGCCGTGGAGCTGGCGGAACGGCTCGCGCACGAGGCGCCCGGCGACCTGAACAAGGTCTTCTTCACCACCGGCGGCGGCGAGGCCGTCGAGACCGCCTGGAAACTGGCCAAGCAGTACTTCAAGCTGGTCGGCAAGCCCACCAAGCACAAGGTCATCTCGCGCGCGGTCGCCTACCACGGCACCCCGCAGGGCGCCCTGTCCATCACCGGCCTGCCCGGTCTGAAGGCCCCCTTCGAGCCGCTGGTCCCCGGCGCCCACAAGGTCCCCAACACCAACATCTACCGCGCCCCGCTCTTCGGCGACGACCCCGAGGCCTTCGGCCGCTGGGCCGCCGACCAGATCGAGCAGCAGATCCTCTTCGAGGGCCCGGACACGGTCGCCGCGGTCTTCCTGGAGCCGGTGCAGAACGCGGGCGGCTGCTTCCCGCCCCCGCCCGGCTACTTCCAGCGGGTCCGTGAGATCTGCGACCAGTACGACGTGCTGCTCGTCTCCGACGAGGTCATCTGCGCCTTCGGCCGCCTCGGTACGACCTTCGCCTGCGACAAGTTCGGCTACGTGCCGGACATGATCACCTGCGCCAAGGGCATGACCTCGGGCTACTCCCCGATCGGTGCCTGCATCATCTCCGACCGCCTGGCCGAGCCGTTCTACAAGGGCGAGAACACCTTCCTGCACGGCTACACCTTCGGCGGCCACCCGGTCTCCGCGGCCGTCGGCCTCGCCAACCTCGACCTCTTCGAGCGCGAGGGCCTCAACCAGCACGTCCTCGACAACGAGGGCGCCTTCCGCGCCACCCTGGAGAAGCTGCACGACCTGCCGATCGTCGGCGACGTCCGCGGCAACGGCTTCTTCTACGGCATCGAGCTGGTGAAGGACAAGACGACCAAGGAGTCCTTCAACGAGGAGGAGACGGAACGCGTCCTGTACGGCTTCCTCTCCAAGGCCCTGTTCGACAACGGCCTGTACTGCCGCGCCGACGACCGTGGCGACCCGGTCGTCCAGCTCGCGCCGCCGCTGATCTCCAACCAGGAGACCTTCGACGAGATCGAGCAGATCCTGCGCGCCACGCTGACGGAGGCGTGGACGAAGCTGTGACCGTCCCGGTCGCGCTGTGATCATCTGACCGTGTGATCAGATCCCGGCCCCGGGCCGCCGTTCGAGTGAGAAACGGCGGCCCGGGGCCGTGTGCTGTCCGGGCCCCGGGCGCCCACTGCCTAGCGTGCCAGTGACCGATCGGCCCTGCCTTCGTTCCCCCGCACGGGGGAACGGCACGGGAACTACGGATCTGAACCGAGGTGTACGCCCATGGAGGCTCCGCCGGACAACGACGTGCTCTGGGCACGGTCCCTGCACCACACCCACGCCGACGGCTCCCCCGGGCTGCACGGCGTCTCGCTCGGCGTCCGCGAGGGCGAGATCCTCGCCGTCGGCGGCCCGCGCGGCAGCGGCAAGAGCACCTTGCTCCACTGCCTCTCGGGCCTGCTGCGGGCCCAGCGCGGCGAGGTCTGGTTCAACAGCGTCCCCGTGCACACCATGGGCCACCTCGCCCGGGAACGGCTCCGCCGCGACCGGTTCAGCTGGATCGACCCCGCCCCCACCCTCGTACCGGAACTGAACGTCTGGGAGAACGCCGCCCTGCCCCTGATGCTGCGCGGCACCGGCCGCCGCCGCGCCAAGGGCGCCGCCCTGGAGTGGCTGGAACGCCTCGACGTCGGCCACGCCGCCCGCAAGCGCCCGCACGAACTCCCGCTGGCCGCCCGGCAACGCGTCTGCCTGGCCCGCGCCCTCGCCCCGGCGCCCACCGTCCTCTTCGCCGACGAGCCGACGGCGCCCCTGCACCGCGCCGACCGCGCCCATGTCCTGCGCACCCTCACCACGGCCGCCCGCTCGCACGGCATCACGGTGATCCTCGCGACCCACGACGCGGAGACGGCGGCGCTGGCGGACCGCACGGTCTCGCTCCTCGACGGACGCCGGGTGAACACCGTCCACCTGCCCCCGGTCACCGAGACGGAAGGCCGGGCCGCGTGCTCGCTCTCCGCCTGACCCGCGGCGCCCAGCCCGCCGTACAGCTGCGCCGCCTGCTGGTGGCGGCGGCCTCGGCGGGCACGGGCTTCCTCCTGCTCTGCGCCCTCGGCCACGCCCTGGGCCACCCGCAGGACACGACCGCCTCGCTGCTGCGCCTCGCCTGGTGCGTGCCCCCGCTGGCCGCCACGGTCCACTTCGCCGTCGCCGTCGCCCGCACCGACCCGGGCACCAGCCCCCGCCCCGGCCTCTCCGCCGTCGGCCTGGGCCCGGCCCGCCTGATGCTCGTCTCCGCCACCACCACCACCACCCTCGCCACCACCCTGGGCTCCGCCCTGGCCCTCCTCCTCTTCCTCCACCTCCGGGGCGACCTGACGGGCACCCCCTTCACCGCCCTCGGCACGGACTTCCTGGCCACGGCCCAGCCGTTGCCCGTCCCCGCCACGGTGACCCTGCTGTCCGTGGTCCCGCTGACGGCGTCGACGGCGACGGCCTGGGCGCTACGCCCGCACGAGCCCGCGGGCAGTCGTGCCGCCGGGGTGGCTCCCGACCCGCGGAAGGACGGCACCCCGCCGGCGCCGGACCGCGCGACCCGCCCCCCAGCGGCAGCCCCCCGCACCGAACAGGCCAACCCGCTCACCACCCTCCCCTGGGGCTTCACCCTCCTCGCCGCAGGCCTCGCGGTGGAGACCTACGCGGCCCATGCCAAGACCACCACCCCCGTCACCCTCCCCGGCGGCCTCACCGCCAGCCCCACCGGCATCCTCACCGGCTGGATCCTCACCGCCCTGGGCCTGGCCCTCACCGGCCCCGGCCTCACCCACCTCACCGGCCGCCTCCTCCAGACCGCGAACCCCGGCGCCCTCCGCCTCCTCGCGGGCCGCGTCCTCATGGCCGAGGCCCCCAGGATCGGCCGCCCCCTGGGCGTGGTCTGCGCGGTGGTCTCCGCCGCCTACGCCACGACCGCCCTCTACGACACCTCCGCCCCGCCCTTCGGCCCCCTCACCACCCTCGGCGCCCTCCTGGTCACGGGCTGCACGGTGGCCACGCTCCTCACCTCCGCCGTGGAGGCGAAGCACGCCCGCGCCGACATCACCGGCGCCCTGCTCCGCCTCGGCGCCCCGGCGACGACCCTCCGCGGCGCCGCCACCCTGCGCACCGCCGCCCTGCTGGCGGTCTTCGCCCCGCTCACCCTGCTGGTGGCGGAGCTGGCGACGCAGCCACTGCGGGCCTGAGCAGACCGAGAAGACCGAGAAAAAAAGTTCCCGAAGACCGATGAGTCCGCGAGCCCCCCGGCGTCTATCCCCACGAACACGATGGAACACACCGAGGGAGACCCCCATGGCCACCACCGCCCCGTACCAGCAGATGATCTTCGTCAACCTCCCCGTGAACGACCTCGACGCCTCGAAGAAGTTCTTCACGGAGCTGGGCTACACCATCAACGCCCAGTTCAGCGACGAGAACGCCGCCTCGGTCGTGATCAGCGAGACCATCGTGGCGATGCTGCTGACCAAGCCGTTCTACGCGACCTTCACCGACAAGGAGATCGCGGACGCCACCAAGTCCAGCGAGGTGCTGATCTGCCTGAGCGCCGAGAGCCGCGACAAGGTCGACGAACTCGTCGAGAAGGCCGTCGCCGCCGGTGGCACCGCCTCCGACAAGGTCCAGGACATGGGTTTCATGTACGGCCGCGCCTTCGACGACCTCGACGGCCACACCTGGGAGGTCGTGTGGATGGACCCGGCCGCGGTGCAGGGCTGACGCACCCTGGTGCCTAGCATGGGCGCGTGCAGACGATGCCCGCCCATGCGGCCCACCACCACGACCGTGAGATAGAGACCCTGGAGGAGTTCGACGCGACGGTCGCCGCGCGCGGCTCGCTCGCCGGATACCGGGTCCAGGCCGTCGACCTGACGGACCGTACCCGCGAACTGCTCACCACGACCACCTCGGGCGCCGTCTTCCTCGGCTGCCCGATGCGCGACAACGCGGCCGCGAAGGTCCGCGCCGACGGCGCCCTGGTCTTCCCGCCCGTACCCGGCCTGCCGTTCGACCCGTACCGCGGCCTGGTCTACTCGCCCGACGAACTCTTCGCGTCCCTCGCGGACGGCGGCTACGAGGCCACCCCCGACGCCCGCGCCTACGACTGGTTCCAGCGGACCAAGGCGGACCGGGACATCTACGCCTCCACCCTGCGCGCCGTCCACGACGACGCCATCTCCGACGCCCTGGACGAACTCCTCCTCGGCGCCCGGGTGGTGGGCGTCATGGGCGGCCACGCCATGGCCCGCGGGACGGAGGCGTACGCCGGTGCCGCCCGGCTCGGCCGGGAACTCGCCCGCGCCGGACTGACCGTGGCGACCGGCGGCGGCCCCGGCGCCATGGAGGCCGCGAACCTGGGCGCGTACGCCGCACCGCACGACGACGCGATGCTCCCGGAGGCCCTCGAACTCCTCGCCAAGGCACCGGGGTTCACCCCGTCCATCACGGACTGGGCGCGCACGGCCTTCGAGGTGCGCGCACGCTGGCCGCGCGGCGGCCGCTCGGTCGGCATCCCCACCTGGTTCTACGGCCATGAGCCGCCCAACCCGTTCGCCTCGCACCTCGCCAAGTACTTCGCCAACGCCACGCGCGAGGACGGCCTGCTGGCCCGCTGCACCGCGGGCGTGATCTATCTGCCGGGCGCCGCCGGGACCGTACAGGAGATCTTCGACAACGCGACCCCGAACTACTACGAGTCGCGCGGGGAGCCCACGCCCATGGTGCTGGTGGACCGCGCGCACTGGACGGAGCGGCTGCCCGCCTGGCCACTGCTGCGGTCGCTGGCCCGGGAGCGGTCGATGGAGGCTCAAATAGCGCTGGTTGACCGGATCGAGGAGGTTCCGGAGGCGTTGAAACGTCTCGGCGGTTAATAAGCGGGCAAAGCCAACGGCGGTGGGACACCCGTGCATTGACACTGCTTATGGAGCGCTTATAGACCTGTGAGTTCCGGGGGGTGATGGACGTGCCCTCAGCGGCGCCCCACATCCCCCTCAACCCCCCTCATTTGCAACTCGAGAAGGACAAACGTGTCCATAATCCGCCGCAACGCACGCAGTAACGCCAGCCGGCTCACCGGCCGTTCCGTGCGCGCCCTCGGTGTCGCCGCCGCCTCCACCGCGCTGGTGCTCGGTGTCACGGGCAGCGCGCTCGCCTGTGACATCAGCGAGTTCTCCGCCGCCGCCGAGTGCGACGGCGCCAAGGGCGTCATCACGGTCACCGACAAGGACCCGACCGGCGTCCCGGCGACCGTCACCGTGTACCTGCAGAACAACGGCGCCGACGAGCGCAAGGTCGGCAGCCAGGAGGTCAAGGGCTCCCGCGAGGGCGTCACGATCACCTTCGAGGAGGACTGGGAGCCGGGCGCCACCTACCGCGTCCACGTCAAGGCAGGCAACCAGGTCGACGAGGACATCAAGCCCCACCTCACCACCCCGGCCACGGGCTGCGCCGACGACGACACCCCGACCCCGACCCCCTCGGAGTCCTCCCCGGAGCCGTCCGACACGCCTTCCGAGACCCCCTCGGAGAGCAGCCCGGCGACCCCGTCGGCCCCGGCCGAGGAGACCACCACCGCCCCCGCGGACACGGCGAGCAACGCGCCCTCCCCGGCGGCCGGCAAGTCCAACCTCGCCGAGACCGGCGCCAACTCCAACACCGGCATGATCGCCGGGATCGCGGGTGCGCTGGTCCTCGTCGGCGGCGGAGCGGTCTTCTTCGGCATGCGCCGCCGCAACGGCAACAACAACGGCTGACCGACCGCCGTACCCGAGGGGCGGGGGGG
>NZ_JAGPXL010000040.1 GCF_018070565.1 Streptomyces sp. B93 | reverse complement strand
GTGTCCGTCCTCGGAACCGCGCGATCTGCCAACTGGAACGGCAACGGGGCTTTCCGCGCGAACCACTGCGGGCGGACACCCCCCGACACGTCCCCTTCCGCCGTACGGCGCCTGCGGGCCGCCACTGGCTGAGCACCCCAGCTGGCCCAGCCGCGGGCAGCCGCCAAGCCGCCGTAGCTGCGGGCAGCCGTACCGCAGGGGGCGGCGCCCACCCGGCAACAGTGCTGACTCTGCCGTAGCTGCGGGCAGCCGTACCGCAAGGGGCGGCGCCCACCCGGCAACAGTGCTGACTCTGCCGTAGCTGCGGGCATTCGTGCCGCAGGGGCGGCACGGGTGGGCGCAGCGGCACCCCGCCAGCGCCGGGCTGCGCAACGCCCCCGGCCCGCACCCACCCCGGGCATCCGGGGAGCAGGCCGCCCCCGGCTCACCCCACCAGGTGCCGGTTCGGGGTCGTCGCCGCTGGCTCCAGCTCCGGCAGCACCACGACAGTCACTCCAGCCCCCGCCAGCACCCCAGCCCCATCCGCCCCGGCGACAAAGGTGTCCGGCTCGCGCCACGCGGTGACGACCCTCCGCACCCCGGCGTCGAGGATCAGCCGCGCGCAGGCGCGAGGCCGGGACGCGCGGCGGGCGCAGGGTTCCAGGCTGCTGTAGACCGTCGCACCGCCCAGCCGGGCGTCCGTCGCGGAGATCTTCGCCAGTGCCGCCTCCTCCGCGTGGACGACGGGGTCCCCGCCCTCGCGGGAGTACCCGCGTGCCAGTTCCGTCCCGTCCGCCGCGACGACCACCGCGCCGACGCTGAAGGCGGTGTCGGAGGGCGGGCACTGGGCCGCCAGTTCGCAGGCGAGCCGCAGCCAGTGCCGGTCGGCGGCGTGGGGGAGGTCGCCGGTGCCGGGGGCGGTGGGTTCGTAGCGCATGAGGACGGTGTCGCCGACGGGGCGGGTTTCGAGGAGGCGCAGACGGCCGGGCTGGTAGGGCCCGGGGCCGAAGAGCCGGGGGGCGTGGCGGTCGCCGACGAAAAGGGGGGCGAGGGCGAGCTGGAGTTCGTCGGCGAGGCCCTGCTGGAGGAGCTGGGTGTGGACGGTGCCGCCGCCTTCGACCATGAGGCGTCGTACGCCGCGTGTGTCGTGCAGGTGGGTGAGGAGGGTCCGCCAGTCGAGGTCGGGGCCGAGGGGGACGACGTCGGTGGTGGCGGGGAGGGCCGGGGCCCGCTCGGCGCCCTTGTCGGTCGTGTAGAGGATCTTGTCGCCGCCGGTGTGCCAGAACTGTGCGGTCGGGTCGAGGTCGCCGGAGCCGCTGACGGTGACCTTGAGGGGGTACGCGGGTTGACCGGCGGCGAGGCGGGCGGCTCGGCGGTCGGGGGAGTTGACCAGGAGCCGCGGGTTGTCGGCGCGGATCGTGCCGGCGCCGACGAGGATGGCGTCGACGGAGGCGCGTACCTCGTCCACGCGGTCGAAGTCGGCGGCGGAGGAGAGCAGCAGTCGGTCGGGGCTGGTGTCGTCGAGGTAGCCGTCGAGGGAGACGGCGGCGGACAGCAGGACGTAGGGGACGGGCATCGGTGCTCTCCACTCCACCTCAGGGCCTCGGGGCGGGCCGGTCGGGCCGGGACTTGGTCCAAGTTTTAAGCAAAACTACACTGGGGGCATGACGACCCGCTGGCTCACCCCCGAGGAGCAACGCGCCTGGCGCGCCTACCTGGCCGCGACCCAGCTCCTGGAGGACACCATCGACCGCCGGCTCCAGCAGGACGCCGGCATGCCGCACCTCTACTACTCCATCCTGGTGCACCTCTCCGAGGCGCCGGAGCGGCGGCTGCGGATGACCGATCTCGCGGAGCGCGTGAAGATCACCCGCAGCCGGCTGACGTATGCCGTGGCACGGCTGGAGCGGGACGGGCTGGTGCGTCGGGAGGGGTGCGCGTCGGACCGTCGGGGCAGTCTCGCGCTGTTGACGGAGGAGGGGGCGGGCGTGCTGGAGGAGGCCGCTCCGGGGCATGTCGAGGTGGTGCGCGCCGCCCTGTTCGACCATCTCGACGCGGAGCAGGTCGGGCAGTTGGAGGAGATCTGCGGCCGGATCGCGCGTGCGCTCCAGGGGGACGGGGACGCGGGGTGCGCGTCGGGGGAGCTGCCGTGGCGGAGGCGGTCCACGCCCTGCACGTGAGGCCGCGTGAGCCCGTGTGAGTCAGGTCACCAGAGCATTGCTTCAAAGTTCAAGCAAGCGTAGGGTCACTTCCTGTCCGGCCATTTGTTTCAAATCTGAAGCAGAAGGCGACGGCTTGCGATGCAACGAACGGAAGCGGAGACCCACATGCCCCAAGTGCCCGCCGCCACCCCGCGCTCCCGCGTCCAGGTACCGCTGAGCTTCCCCGACGGCTACCGCGTCGACGCCGAACTCGTCACCTTCCACGGGCTGGCCGACGGCCGGGAGCATCTCGCCGTCGTCCTCGGCGACCCCGGCCCCCTCCCCCTCGTACGGCTGCACTCCGAATGCCTGACCGGCGACGTCTTCGGCTCCGCCCGCTGCGACTGCGGGCCGCAGCTGCGCGAGGCCGTCGAACGCATCGCCGAGCGCGGTGGCGTCCTGCTCTACCTCCGCCAGGAAGGCCGCGGGATCGGTCTCTACAACAAGCTCGACGCGTACGCCCTTCAGGACCAAGGCCTCGACACGTACGAGGCCAACGCGGCTCTCGGGCTCCCCGAGGACGCCCGCAACTACACGGCCGCCGCCCAGATGCTCGGCGCCCTCGGCGTCGACGCGCTGGACCTGCTGTCCAACAACCCCGACAAGGCGGAGCAGTTGCGCGCGCTCGGCGTCGACGTACGGGACCGGGTTCCCACCGGGGTCTTCGCCACCGACCACAACGTGCGGTACCTGCGGGCCAAGGTCCTCCACACCCGGCACACCCTGCCGCTGGCCGAGTTGTCCGTCGGCTGACCCCTCACCAGGTCTCCGAGCCGCCCTCGGCGGAGGCGGGCTGGGTGGGCGCGCGGTCGCGGCCGGGGGCGCGCAGCCGAAGGGCGAGCAACGGGAAGACGAGTACGGAGAGCATCGCGGCGCCGACCAGCGCGGCGGCCTCGCCCGCGCCGATCACCTCGTCGTCCAGGCCGATGGTGGTGATGGCGACGACCAGCGGCAGACAGGTGGAGCCGTGCAGCGCGAGCGCGGCGCGGTCGCGGCGGGGCCAGCCCGGTGGCGCCAGCCAGTACAGCGGGCCGCCGCGGACCAGGAGGAAGAGCAGCAGGAAGGCGGGGAGCAGGGCGAGCGGGCGGCCGTCGTCGAGGAGCGCCGAGAGGTCGAAGTCGATGCCGGTGACGACGAAGAACACCGGCACCAGGAAGCCGAAGCCCATCGCCTCGATCCGGCCCATGACCTCACCGCTGCTGTGGGGTGCGGCCCCGACGAGGACGAGCCTGCTGATGACCCCAGCGGCGAAGGCGCCGAGCAGGGTGTCGAGGCCGAAGACGTGCGCCAGGCCGAGCATGGCCGCCAGCACGAACATCACATAGCGCACCGCGAACTGGCCGCTGCTGTGCAGGGTCTCGGCGACGACACCGGAGAACCAGGCCGGGCGGGGCCGCAGCG
Organism: Streptomyces sp. B93; assembly: GCF_018070565.1. Taxonomy (GTDB): domain Bacteria; phylum Actinomycetota; class Actinomycetes; order Streptomycetales; family Streptomycetaceae; genus Streptomyces. The sequence continues at coordinate 61,216 of NZ_JAGPXL010000040.1, read as the reverse complement.
CCAGCCGGACGGCGACGGCGGTGACCGCGGCGAACGCCAGCAGCAGCACGGTCGAGCGGCCGGGGTCACGGCCGCTGAGCAGCAGCGCCATGGCAACGATCGGGCCGAACTCGCCGACCGCGCCGAAGGTGAGCACGACCGTGCCGAACGGGCCGCGCAGGTCCCCGGAGTCGCGCAGGACCGGCAGCACCGTGCCGAGGGCGGTGCTGGTGAGCGCGGTGCCGATGACGAAGCTCCGGGTGACCTCGCCGCCGCTGAGCGCGAAGGCGATGCCCAGTCCGACGGCGAGGGTGACCAGCCAGGCGCCGAGCGAGCGGCGCAGCGTGTCCCCTCGTACGGCGGCGAAGTCGATCTCGTAGCCCGCCAGGAAGATGAGCATCGTCAGCCCGAGGTCCGACAGCCCCTCGATGAACTGGTCCTGCTCGGCCCAGCCCAGCACGTCCGGGCCGACGACGATCCCCAGCACGATCTCGAAGATGACCAGCGGAACCGGAACCCAGCGGGCCACGCGGTACGCCAGCAGGGGCGCCAGCACCGCGACGGCCATGATCAGGATGAGCGTCCCCGGCTCCGTCATGCCCGGTATCCAACTCGCCTGCCGACGCCCCGCCCGTCCGCGCCGATCCGGTTCCCCGCACCGCCACCCGAACGGCCCACATCCGCTGGCCGCCCCCCTGCCGCCGCCCCGAGAGTCGAAGCACCGTCCCGGAGGGAGACAGACCGACGATGAGCCAGCCCACGAGCCCCACGCCCGCAGCCCCCGGACCGGCCGGCTGGGCCGCGGGCGGCACCCTCTTCGCCGGAGTCCTGCTGTTCGTGCAGGGCGTCATCGGCATCCTGCAAGGCATCGCCGGTATCGCGGAGGACGACGTCTACGCCCATGTCGGCGACTACGTCTTCGAGTTCAGCCTGACCGCCTGGGGCTGGATCCACCTGGTCCTCGGCGTCGTCCTGGTCGTCGTCGCCTGGGGCCTCCTCAGCGGCCCCGCCCTGTGGGCCCGCGCCGCCGGCATCGCCCTCGCCGCCCTGAGCGTCGTGGCGAACTTCCTCTATCTGCCGTACCAGCCCTGGTGGGCCGTCATCGGCATCGCGATCGGCACCTTCGTCATCTGGTCCCTGGCCCACACGTCGTCCCCCGACGACCTGACGACATGAAAGCGCCCGGACCGACCGAAGCCGACCCGGGCGCCGCACCCGTAGGCCCTGTGGGACTCGAACCCACAACCAATGGATTAAAAGTCCACTGCTCTGCCAATTGAGCTAAGGGCCCAGGCGATGTTGCCTCCCCGAGCATAGCCCGAGGAGGCCGTGTCTCCGATCGGGTATCGGGGACACGGCGTCCCACGTCGCTACCAGAGGCGTTTGTGGCCCTGCCAGCCGGTGGCGATCTTCGTGCGTCCGTAGAAGGAACCCTTGCCGTTGCCGCTGTTGCGGTACAGGTTGCCCTTGGTGTCGCGGGAGACCAGGTCCGCCCGGCCGTCCCCGTTGATGTCACCCACACCGACGACCGCGTTGTACGAGGCGCCCCAGCCGGAGAAGACCTTCGTGCGGGAGCCGAACGTGCCCTTGCCGGTGCCGAAGTAGCGGTACAGGTTGTTCGACTTGTCCTGGGCGAGGAGGTCGCCGACGCCGTCGCCGTTCAGGTCCCCGGCGCCGATGATCTTCTTGTACGTCTTCCAGTTGTCGTACAGCTTCACGCGCGACGACAGCCTGCCCGTGCTCGTGCCCTTGTGGAGGTAGACCGCGCCGGTGGCGGCGTTGCGGGCGATCAGGTCCGGGCGGCCGTCCTTCGTCAGGTCACCGGGCGAGGTCAGCACGTCGTACTGGGTCCAGCCGGAGGTGGCCAGGGTGGTGTAGCGCGTCGACGGCTTCAGGGCGGCGTCGCAGCCCGGCTTGTAAAGGCGGAGCGCTCCGCTGCTCAGACGGACGAGGACGTCGTTGCAGCGGTCGCCGCTCAGGTCGCCGAAGGGTACGGCGGTGATGGTGGTGGGCCAGCCGGTGCCGGTGGTCCGGCCGCTGAACGTGCCGGTGCCGGTGCCCCGGTGGAAGGTCAGGGAGCCGGAGGAGCTGAGGGTGAGCAGGTCGCCGGTCGCGTCGCCGCCGATGTGGTCGTGGCGGACCGGGCTGCCCTTGCGCAGGCGGACGGAGCCCTTGACCGTCAGGGCGGCTCCGGTGCCGTCCGCCGGGGTGACGGACAGGGTCCAGTCGTAGCGGCCGTTGGGCAGGGACGCGTCCCCGCCGCGGGTCGGGTCGTCGCCGTGCCAGCCGACGGTCAGTTCGCCGCGCGCGGCGCCGCCGGAGCGGGTGTCGACGGTCTTGCCGGTGGCGGGGTCGCGCACGGTCAGCCGCCAGTTCGCGGACGGCTTGGAGAGGAGGAGGGTGGTCAGCCTGCCCGGTGTCACGCCGAGCGACCGGGCGTCGACGTACGTCGCGTTCCGGGCCGGGTCGAGCAGGCGCAGCGGCTGCTGCGGCACGCCGGAGGGTACGAGGTGCACCTGCCCTTGGTCGTCCACGTAGGCGGCGTTGGCGCCCGCCTCGTCGACCGTCCAGCGCACGTCCCGCTGGGAGACGCCGGTGTCGGGCAGGTCGCCGATGACCCTGCTGTCCCCGGCGGCCGTCGTCAGGATCAGCTTGCCTGCCTGCTTGTCGTGGGTGACGACATAGCCGTCGCCGAGCCTGGCCTCGTCGGCAGGGACGGACACGGACTTCCTCGCCGTGCGGTCGTAGATCCCGGCCCGTCCGTCGCAGGTCCAGTAGAGGTAGCGGCCGAGCGCCTGGAGTTCGGTGGGGGCGCAGCCCGCGTCCGTGGTGAGGGTCTCGGTGGTCTTGCGCGCCGTCAGGTCGTACGCCGTGACGGTGCCGGGGGTGGTGCTGGTGCTCCAGAGGGTGTTGCCGGAGAGGGCCGCGGGGCGGGGGGTGCGGGAGACGGCCGGGGCGGCGCTGTCGCCGATCCGGTAGACGTCCTGCCGGGTCGGCGAGGTGTGGAGGACGTAGCGGCCCGAGACGTCGGTGATCCGCCCGCCCGGCGGCAGCAGCGCCCGCTCCCAGGCCGTGTCCGCCTCCGGCCCGGCGACCCGGATCCGGTCGGTGGTCCCGTCGTGCGTCAGCCAGACGGTACGGCCGTCCGCCGTGCCCTGGACCTGCTGGCAGGCGACGTCCGTGGCGGCGCAGGCGTCCGCCCAGGTCGCCGAGGTGAACAAGGTCCGCTCACCGAACGTGGGCGTGCCGGTCGGCGCGACGGTCCGGCCCCAGGTCGTCAGGCGCAGCGGTCCGACGTCCCTGCCGACGATCCGCCCCTGGTCCAGGGAGAGGCCCTGGATCTCGACGGGCGGCTTGGGCAGCGGCTTGACCTGCGTGACCACGGGCGGCCCGCCGTCCGGGGCCGGGGTGACGCGCTGGATGCCCCACCCGTCGGCGCCGGTTCCGATCCGCACGGCGGTGCTGCCGGGGGCGGCGACGGTCCCCTGCTTCGCGGAACGCAGCAAGGTCACCGGGGCGCCGCCCGTGATCGGCTGGGCCGTCATGGTCAGGACGCCGTTCACCAGCCAGTCCCCGACGACGGCGAGACCGTGCGTGGCGTTGAGGCCGTCCTGGGCGCCTGCGAGCGTGATCCTCGCCGGTTCCCCCGAGAGGTCGCGGGGGAAGACCAGCACCTCGGCCTTGGTGAGGCCGGAGACGACGACATGGCCGCCGCCCAGGCTCAACCGGCCGTACCCGGAGGGCAGCCCGCCGCTCCAGCCACGCACCTCACCGGTGTCGCGGTCCACGGCCGCCATGCCGGCCTGACCGTCGACGGCCGCGCGGAAGTACAGCATCTCCGCGTCGGCGCCCGTGGCGAACCCGAGCGTCAGCCCGGCGGGGCCGCCCCTGACCTGGGTGTCGGCGGTCGTTCCGTCCGGCCCCGGCGTCAGCAGGTGCATCTCCCGGGTGGCCTTGCCGTCGTCGCCGGTGATGCTCCGGAAGCCGATCGTCAGGTTGTCGTACGACGTGAGGTAGCCCAGCCCGTCCGGGACGCGCAGGCTGCGGGTGGTGCCGTCGGTCGCGTCCCAGAAGTCGACCCTGCCGTCGCTGTACTTGTACGCCAGCACGTCGGTGCCGGTCGACATCGGGCTCGCGCCCTCGGGCGCCGCCGGTACGCCCACCGACTCCCGGTCCGCGTACCGCGTCCACACCAGCCCCCGGTGTCCCTCCAGGGTGTGGAAGACGCCCCGCGCGCCGCCGGAGTCATGGCCGCTGTGCGTCAACGAGGCTCGGAAGGACGCCCCGAGGTATTCGCTCCGCAGTCTCGCCGGTACGACCGTCTCCTGCGCCTCCCCCGCCACCGCGGGCGTCGGCAGCAGCGGGGCCAGCCCGGCCACCAGGACGGCCGACGCCGCTACGAGACGCAGACGTATGTACGCGTGACCGTACGCATGGCGAGCCAAGGAGCCCCTCCCCAGAAGCACCGGGCGGGCGGCCCGCGCCTTCGGCGCCCCCTGCCGTCACTCCGCCCCCAAGTCGGCTGACCTTACAGGGGTTTGACAAACGCCGTGGCCCCCATCCGTCAGGACGGGGGCCACGGCGTCTCAGTGCTGGGCGTCAGCCGTTGCGCTTCCAGCGCGGCTTGTCCTCGCGGCGGCCGAAGGAGCCGGTGCCGCGGTGGTCGTCACGGCGGCCGTACGGACGCTCGTGACCGCCGGACCGGAAGCCGGGGCGGTCGCCCTGGCGGTCGCGGTTGAAGGGACGGTCGCTGCCCCGGTGACCACCGCGGTCGTCGCGGCGGAAACCACCACGATCACCGTCACGGCGCTCGAACGAACGGCCACCACGGTCACGGTCCCGGTCGAACGGACGACGCTCGTCACGACGGTCATCACGACGGTCGTCACGACGGAAACCACCACGATCACCATCGCGGCGCTCGAACGAACGGCCACCACGGTCACGGTCCCGGTCGAACGGACGACGCTCGTCACGACGGTCGTCACGACGGAAACCACCACGATCACCATCGCGGCGCTCGAACGAACGGCCACCACGGTCACGGTCCCGGTCGAACGGACGACGCTCGTCACGACGGTCATCACGACGGTCGTCACGACGGAAACCACCACGGTCACCGTCACGGCGCTCGAAACGCTCGCCCCGGTCCGCACGGTCGGTGCGCTCCGCCCGGTCCACGTCACGCGCCACCGGCTGCTCCGGTACGGCCGCCACGGCCTGCGTCGCGCCCTGCTCCTCGTCCTGCGTCGCCGCCACCGCCGCGGCCACGGCCGCCTCGGGGTCCTCGCCGCGCTCGCGGGCGGCCCGTGCGACCAGGCGGTCGGCCTCCTCGCGGAGTTCGGCGGCGCGGCGCTGCGCCCGCTCCAGCTGCTTGGTGAGCTGGGCGACCTCGCGCTCGGCCTGCTGGGCGGCGTTGCCCGCGGACTCGGCCTGCACCTCGGTCATGGACCGGGCGCCGGTGATGTCGGCGACCTCGGGGTCGAAGGCGGCGCCACCCTGGATGATGTGGCGCGAGGCGTCGACGCCCGCGTCCTCCATCAGCCGGAAGATCTGGCGGCGCTGGTGCGGCAGGGCCAGGGACACGACGGTGCCGGTGCGTCCGGCACGGGCGGTGCGGCCCGCGCGGTGCAGGTAGTCCTTGTGGTCACCGGCCGGGTCGACGTTGAGGACCAGGTCGATGCCGTCGACGTGGATGCCACGCGCGGCGACGTCGGTGGCCACGAGGACGTTGACGTAGCCGTCCTTGAAGTCGGCGAGCGTCCGGGTGCGGGCGCCCTGGGTCATGCCGCCGTGCAGCGCGTCGGCCTTGGCACCGGCCTCGCGCAGCTGCTCGGCGACGCGGTCGGCGCCGAGCTGGGTGCGGACGAAGACGATGGTGCGGCCCTTGCGGGAGGCGATGGCGGCGGTGACCGGCGCCTTGTCCTTGGGCTTCACGATGAGGATGTGGTGCGACATGGTCGTCACCGCGCCCTGGGCCGCGTCGACCTCGTGGCTGACCGGGTCGTTCAGGTAGCGGTCGACGAGGGTCTTGATCTCGTTCTCCATCGTGGCGGAGAACAGCATGCGCTGACCGCCCGCGGGGACCTGGTCGAGCAGTTCCGTCACCTCGGGCAGGAAGCCCAGGTCGGACATCTGGTCGGCCTCGTCGAGGACGGCGATCTGCACGTCCTCCAGCGAGCAGGCACCGCGGTTGATGATGTCTCGCAGCCGGCCGGGGGTGGCGACGAGGATGTCGACGCCGCGCTCCAGGGCGTAGATCTGGTTGCCCATCGAGGTGCCGCCGCAGACGACCTTCATCTTCAGGCCGAGGACGTCGCCGTAGGGCTGGAGGGCGTCGGCGACCTGCATGGCCAGCTCACGGGTGGGGGTGAGGATGACCGCGCGCGGCTTGCGCTTCTCGGTGTGTCCACCGGCCAGCGTGGCCAGGGTGGGCAGACCGAAGGAGAGGGTCTTGCCGGAGCCGGTGCGGCCGCGGCCGAGGATGTCCTTCCGGGCCAGGGCGTCCGGGATGGTCGCGGCCTGGATGGGGAAGGGGGTGGTCACGCCGTTCTGCGCGAGCTTGCGGACGACGCCCTCGGGGAGGCCGAGGTCGGCGAAGGTCAGCTCGGGGGCCTGCTCGGCGGCCTCCGTGTCCTGGGTGCCCGCGGGCACGACGGCATGATCAGTACTGGCGATAGACATACGTCTGCGAAACCTTCCGGAGTCTCGTCGGCACGCGCCCGTCAACTCCGTGAATTCGCAAAACGACCGCCTCGATGCGGTCAGCCACGGCAAGGGAGAGTACGCGCCACACGGCGCGCTCTGCGTTGGCGCCGGGCAAATGGGATCAAACGATCTACCACCATACGCACTCCCACCCCCCGAAGGCAAACCGCATCCGGGAGCGCGGACAGTGTTCCTGACCACAGTGGGTCACTGTGGGCGGCGGCATCCCCCAGCATCCCACAGCGCTACACGGGTGACCCGGCCGCCGGTGCCGGTTCCCGCTGTGCCAGCTGCGGTCCGGTCTCCTCGTGCGCCGACGACGACGGTTCCGCGGTGGTCGGCTCGGGCGGCTGCGAGGGCTCGGGCGACTGCTGCGGCGGTTCCGGCTCCGGTGCGGTCCGGGTCGGCGTCGGCTGGCCGCCGGTCGGCTCGGGCGCCCCCGGACGGGGCGTGGCCCGGCCGGGCTTCCCGCCCCCGGCCGGCGCGGTCGCGCCCGCGGACGGCGCCGACGGGGATCCGGTGGACTTCCCGGTCCCGCCGCCGTCCTCGTCGTGCTCGCCCGGCTTGCCCTTGTGCTTCGCCTTCTTCTTGTCCTTGTCCCGGCCCCGCCCGTCCTCGGGGCCGCCCGCGACCTCGCCGTAGCCGACGCCGTCGCCGGTGACGGCCGTTCCGGACACCTCACCGCCGCGCTCTCCCGCCGACCGCGACGGCTGGACCCGGCCGCCGTCGCCGTCACCCACGCTCATGCAACCGGCGGCGGCGACGACGGCCACCGCGGTGGCGGCCAGGCGGACGGGAACGTACAAGGGGCGCACGGGGGCCACCTCCGGAAGCGGGGCGGGTGAAGGAGTCAACCTGCCCAACTCCCGCCGCCCGCGGGAGGACACGCGCGGGGCCGGTCCGGTCAGCCGTAGCCGAGGGCGTGCAGCCGGGCGTCGTCGATCCCGAAGTGGTGGGCGATCTCGTGCACCACGGTGATCTCCGTCTCCGTGACGACGTCCTCCCGTGACTCGCAGAACCGCAGCGTCGGCCCCCGGTAGATGGTGATCCGGTCCGGCAGCACCCCGGCGTACCACTCGCCGCGCTCGGTCAGCGGGGTCCCCTCGTACAGCCCCAGCAGCTCGGGATCGTCGCTCGGCGGTTCGTCCTCGACGAACACCGCGACGTTGTCCATCAGCCGCGTCAGCTCCGGCGGGATCCGGTCCAGGGCCTCGGCGACCAGTTCCTCGAACTCCTCGCGCGTCATCTCCAGCACAGGCCCCATTGTCCGGTACGACACCGTCATGCGGGCCGCCCGTGCCGGGACCGGCGCCCGCGTGAGCCGGACGGCACCCCGCGCGAACACCCGGAAGCCCCACGGGCCCGCATACCGCCCCACCGACTTGGGCATACGGCTTCAATGGCCCGCGTCCCAGCCGCTGTCCTGAAAGTGCTGCACTCACTGAACCGCCTACGGAAGTCCCCCCGCCGAGCCCTCACCCCCCGCCGCGACCGCCGCGGGCACCGCACCGCGCTGCCCGCGCTCGAACTGGCCACCCGGCCGAACCCGTGGGCCCGCGCGCTCGGCCTGGTCATGGTCGTCCTGGTCGGCGCCTGGCTGGGTCTGCTGATCGTCGGCAACGTACGGGCGCCGGTCGGCCCGATGGACACCACGATGACCCTGCGGCCGTCCCTCACCGGCGGCACGAAGATCAACGTCTCCCCGCTGGGCGCGCTGCACCTGGACAGCCATGTCGCCCCCGTCCGTCTGGACGTCAACGTCGACCAGCTCGACCCGGTCCGCTCCCAGGCCCTGGTCGACCACCCCGAACGCCTCTCCGGCCTCCAGGACGAGGTCACCCGCGACGTCGGACACGGCACCCTCGACCTCGCCGTACGCTCCTGTGTCGCCGTCGTCGCCGGGGCCACCGCCCTCGGTCTCGCCGTCTACCGCCGCCCCCGCCGCGCCCTCGCCGCCGGGGGCCTCGCGCTCACGCTGCTGGCTGCCTCGGGAGCGACGGCGTACGCCACCTGGAACCCGAAGTCCGTCCTGGAGCCGAGGTTCTCCGGCCTGCTCTCCTCGGCCCCCTCGCTGGTCGGCAACGCCCGCAGCATCGTCACCGAGTTCGACGTCTACCAGAAGGAACTCGCCCGCCTGGTCACCAACGTCACCAAGCTCTACGACGTGACCTCGACACTGCCCGCGTACGCGCCCGACCCGTCCACCATCCGGGTCCTGCACGTCTCCGACATCCACCTCAACCCGGCGAGCTGGAAGATCATCGCCTCGCTGGTGGAGCAGTACGAGGTGAACGTGATCGTCGACTCCGGCGACACCATGGACCACGGCACCGCGGCCGAGAACGGCTTCCTCGACCCGATCGAGCACCTCGGCGCCCCCTACGTCTGGGTGCGCGGCAACCATGACTCGACGGTCACCCAGGAGTACCTGGAGGGCATGAAGAACGTGCACGTCCTCGACGACGGCCGCGCCGAGACCGTCGCCGGGCTGCGGTTCGCGGGCATCGGTGACCCCCAGTTCACCCCCGACCGCTCGGCCCGGCCCGGCGCCGAGGCGTCCCAGGAGCTGGCCGGGGCCCGTCTCGCCTCCGCCCTGCGCGATCACCGGGCGTCCGGCAAGCCGGTGGACGTGGCCGTCGCCCACGAGCCGTCGGCGGCCCGGGAGACGGACGGCGAGGTGCCGCTGGTCCTGGCGGGCCATCTCCACCACGACGAGATGGAGGTCCTCCCCTACGGCACCCGGCTGCGCATCGAGGGTTCCACCGGCGGCAGCGGACTGCGCGCGGTGGAGGGCGAGCACCCCGACCCCATCGAGGCGTCCATCCTCTACTTCGACCGTGACACCCGCCGCCTCCAGGCCTGGGACGAGATCGAACTGGGCGGCCTGGGCCTGACGACGGCCGAGGTCAGCCGCCACCTGCCGGAGGAGAACACCCCGGGCGCCACCCCGTCCCCCACGGGCACCCCCACCGGCACCCCATCCGGCACCCCGACCGGTTCTCCGACGGCTTCCGGGACGCGGGCGCCCACCGGCACCCCCGCGGCTCCCCCGAGCGCCCCCTCCAGCCCGTCCCCGTAAACCGTTTTGGCGATACCTCCCGCCATCCCATATGCTTCTCACGTCCCCGACGCGCTGAGAAGCGCCCAGGCGGGCCGATAGCCCTCATCGTCTAGCGGCCTAGGACGCCGCCCTTTCAAGGCGGTAGCACGGGTTCGAATCCCGTTGGGGGCACGCAGTACGGTGTGCGACACTGTCGTACATCACGCTTGGTCCTGTGGAGCAGTTTGGAGTGCTCGCCACCCTGTCAAGGTGGAGGCCGCGGGTTCAAATCCCGTCAGGACCGCTGAGGTTTCACGTGAAACCTCGTGGCTGGGTAGCTCAGTTGGTACGAGCGATCGCCTGAAAAGCGATAGGTCGCCGGTTCGACCCCGGCCCCAGCCACCACCGCAGCCCCCGTCGAGATCATCGACGGGGGCTTTGGCGTGCCGCCGCAAAAGCGTTAGCCACGTTTTTCGCTGGGATGAGATCCTGGAACCCGTATGTCTACGCACCCTGCCCCCGCCCTCGGCGCCCTCGCCCCCCGTCTGTCCGAGCTGTCGCTGCGTGATGCGCACCGGCTCGGACGCAGGCTGGAGGGTGCCCGGAAGATCCGTAAGCCGGAAGCACGGGCCGCCGTGCTCGCCGAGATCGAGGCCGAGGTCGACAAGGCCGGGGCACGGATGGACAAGCGGCGGGCGCGCGTGCCCGCCGTCTCCTATCCCGAGCAGCTGCCGGTCAGCCAGAAGAAGGACGCGATCGCCGAGGCCATCCGCGACCACCAGGTGGTGATCGTCGCCGGTGAGACCGGGTCCGGCAAGACCACACAGATCCCGAAGATCTGTCTGGAGCTGGGACGCGGCGTGCGCGGCATGATCGGACACACCCAGCCACGCCGGATCGCCGCCCGGACCGTCGCCGAGCGGGTGGCGGAGGAGCTGCGGACGCCGCTCGGGGAGGCCGTCGGCTGGAAGGTGCGGTTCACCGACCAGGTGAACCCGGACGCCACCTTCATCAAGCTGATGACGGACGGCATCCTGCTCGCCGAGATCCAGACCGACCGCGAGCTGCGCGCCTACGACACGATCATCATCGACGAGGCCCATGAGCGGTCCCTGAACATCGACTTCCTGCTCGGGTATCTGGCGCAGCTGCTGCCCAAGCGGCCGGATCTCAAGGTCGTCATCACCTCCGCGACCATCGATCCCGAGCGGTTCTCGCGGCACTTCGCCGACGCGCCGATCATCGAGGTCAGCGGGCGGACGTACCCCGTGGAGGTGCGGTACCGGCCGCTGCTGGAGGAAGACGGGGACGACGCCGACCGGGATCAGATCACCGCCATCGTCGACGCCGTCGAGGAACTCCAGGCGGAAGGGCCGGGTGACATCCTCGTCTTCCTCTCCGGGGAGCGGGAGATCCGTGACACCGCCGACGCGCTGACCAAGAAGAAGTTCCGGTTCACCGAGGTGCTGCCGCTGTACGCGCGGCTCTCGCACGCCGAGCAGCACCGCGTCTTCCAGCCGCACACCGGCCGCAGGATCGTTCTGGCGACCAACGTCGCCGAGACCTCGCTGACCGTGCCGGGCATCAAGTACGTCATCGACCCCGGCTTCGCCCGGATCAGCCGCTACAGCCACCGCACCAAGGTGCAGCGGCTGCCCATCGAGCCGGTCTCGCAGGCCAGCGCCAACCAGCGCAAGGGCCGCTGCGGGCGGACCAGCGACGGCATCTGCATCCGGCTGTACTCCGAGGACGACTTCGTCGCCCGGCCGGAGTTCACGGACGCGGAGATCCTGCGGACCAACCTCGCCTCCGTCATCCTCCAGATGACCGCGGCCGGGCTCGGCGACATCGAGAAGTTCCCCTTCATCGACCCGCCGGACCACCGCAACATCCGCGACGGCGTGCAGCTGCTCCAGGAGCTGGGCGCCCTGGACCCGGCGCAGAAGGACCCGCGCAAGCGGCTCACCGACACCGGGCGCAAGCTGGCCCAGCTGCCGGTCGACCCGCGGCTGGCCCGCATGGTCCTGGAGGCCGACCGCAACGGCTGCGTCCGCGAGGTCATGGTCATAGCCGCCGCGCTGTCCATCCAGGACCCGCGCGAGCGCCCCGCCGACAAACAGACCCAGGCCGACCAGCAGCACGCCCGCTTCAAGGACGAGACCAGCGACTTCCTCGCCTTCCTCAACCTCTGGCGGTACGTGCGCGAACAGCAGAAGGAGCGCGGCTCGTCCACCTTCCGGCGGATGTGCAAGCAGGAGTACCTGAACTTCCTGCGCATCCGCGAATGGCAGGACATCTACACACAGCTGCGCACGGTCGCCAAGCAGATGGGCATCCACCTCAACGAGGACGACGCCCCCGCCGACCGCGTCCATGTCTCCCTCCTCGCCGGTCTGCTCTCGCACATCGGCATGAAGGACGTGAAGGACGGCAACAAGAACGACTACCTCGGCGCCCGCAACGCCAAGTTCGCGATCTTCCCCGGCTCGGCCCTGTTCAAGAAGCCGCCGCGGTTCGTGATGTCGGCGGAGCTGGTGGAGACCTCCCGTCTCTGGGCCCGTGTCAACGCGAAGATCGAGCCGGAGTGGGTGGAACCCCTCGCCCAGCACCTCATCAAGCGCACCTACAGCGAGCCGCACTGGGAGAAGGACCAGGCGGCCGTGATGGCGTACGAGAAGGTCACGCTCTACGGCATCCCGATCATCGCCCAGCGCAAGGTCAACTACGGCCGGATCGACCCCGAGGTCAGCCGGGAGCTGTTCATCCGCAACGCCCTGGTGGAGGGCGACTGGCGCACGCACCACAAGTTCTTCGCCGACAACCGCAGACTCCTCAGCGAGGTCGAGGAGCTGGAGCACCGGGCGCGCCGCCGGGACATCGTCGTCGACGACGAGACGCTGTACGACTTCTACGACCAGCGGGTCCCCGAACACGTCGTCTCCGGCGCCCACTTCGACTCCTGGTGGAAGCGCAAGCGGCACGAGCAGCCGGACTACCTCGACTTCGAGCGGGAGATGCTGATCCGGGAGTCGGCGGAGGCGGTCACCAAGGCCGACTACCCGGACACCTGGCGGCAGGGCGACCTCAAGTTCCGGGTGACATACCAGTTCGAGCCGGGCGCGGACGCCGACGGTGTCACCGTGCACATCCCGCTCCAGGTGCTCAACCAGGTCACCGACGAGGGCTTCGACTGGCAGATCCCCGGTTTGCGGGCGGAACTGGTCACCGAGCTGATCCGCTCCCTGCCGAAGCCGATCCGCCGCAACTACGTGCCGGCGCCGAACTTCGCCCAGCGGTTCCTCGACCGGGCGGTGCCCCTCCAGGAGCCGCTGACCGTCACCATGGCCCGTGAGCTGAAGCAGATGGTCGGCGTGCCCTTCGACGCCGAGGACTTCGACTGGGCCAAGGTGCCCGAGCACCTCCGGATCACGTTCCGGATCGTCGACGAGCGGCGCCGCAAGCTGGCCGAGGACAAGGACCTGGAGACGCTCAGGCTCCGGCTGAAGCCGAAGGCGCGGCAGGCGCTGTCGCGGGCCGCCGCGGCGACCGCCGAGCGGCAGGGCGGGCCGTCGCTGGAGCGCCAGGGCCTCACCGACTGGACCATCGGCACCCTCGAACGCGTCTTCGAGACCCGCAGGGCCGGACAGCCCGTGAAGGCCTACCCGGCGCTCGTCGACGACGGTGACACCGTCTCCGTACGCCTCTTCGACACCGAGGCCGAGCAGGCGGAGGCGATGTGGCGGGGGACGCGGCGGCTGGTCCTGCGCAACATCCCGGTCAACCCGGCGAAGTTCGCCAGCGACCGGCTGACCAACCCGCAGAAGCTCGCGCTGTCCGCCAATCCGCACGGCTCGGTGCAGGCCCTCTTCGAGGACTGCGCCATGGCCGCCGCGGACAAGCTGATCGCCGACTTCGGGGGGCCGGTGTGGGACGAGGAGTCCTACCGGAAGCTGTACGACAAGGTCCGCGCCGAGATCGTCGACACGACGGTCCGTACGGTGGCCCAGGTGCAGCAGGTCCTCGCCGCCTGGCAGGCCTGTGAGCGCCGTCTGAAGGGCGTACGGAGCCCCGCGCTGCTGCCGAACCTGACGGACGTTCGCAGGCAGCTGGACGCGCTGGTGAAGCCGGGGTTCGTCACGGAGACCGGGCTGCGGCGGCTGCCGGACCTGATGCGCTATCTGGTGGCCGCCGACCGGCGCCTCCAGCAGATGCCGACCAACGTCCAGCGGGACACGACGCGTATGCAGAAGGTCCATGAGATGCAGGACGAGTACGCCTGGCTGCTGGAGCAGCTGCCGCAGGGGCGTCCGGTGCCGTCGTCGGTGCGGGACATCCGCTGGATGATCGAGGAGCTGCGGGTCAGCTACTTCGCCCACGCCCTCGGTACGGCGTACCCCGTCTCGGACAAGCGGATCGTGAAGGCGATCGACGCGGCTGTCCCGTAACGCTCCCCGCACCCTGGGTGAGTTCGACCAGGGTGGCCACCCTCCTGTACAGTCTCTTCTCGCAGCGCAACGCACGAATGGCGCCGCGAAACCTGGTCCTGTGGAGCAGTTTGGAGTGCTCGCCACCCTGTCAAGGTGGAGGCCGCGGGTTCAAATCCCGTCAGGACCGCAAGAGAATCGACGAAGGCCCGCGCCCGTGAAGGGCGCGGGCCTTCGTCGTGCAGCGGAGGAGCCCGGGTCTTCGGACCCGGGCTCCTCCGCTTGTCCGCGTGCGGCCCTGACGGCCCGTATCCGGCCTTGACGGCGTCACATTCGCTCGGTACCCAGGGAACAGGGGCAGCGTGCCCGCTGGGGCTCCTGGAGGTGGGTATGGCGGCATCGGTCAGGCACGAGACGCGGGCGCTGCTCCGCGCGCATCTGTCGGCCGCCTCGTCGTACCGGCATCTGACCCGGCACTGTCCGATCTGTCATCAGCTCCTGCGGCTGGCGATGGAGACTCCGCCCCGCCCGTCGGAGGACGAGCCGGACGACGGGCGCGCCGAGCCGGAGCACCCCGCCGCGACCGCCTGACCTCCCAACACCCTTGTGTACGGCGGCGGATGACGCCACGCGCCGGAACGTCAGGCTCCATTAGCGCACATACGCCAGAGGCAACAAGTACCGTGGCATGTGACGGGAGTCACCGCATAAGTTTTCAAAGCCGCGGTACTTACGGCCCACCTACAACTGGTCAATTTAATATGTGCAATTGCACCAGCCTGAGAGCCGACTCCAAGACCTCCGCCAGACTCCGACCAGACTCCGACAAGGCCGCTCACAGGGCACCGTCCGGCACCCCGGACAACCCACCACGGGGGCACAAAAAAGATCGCGCTGGACCCGGCGGAGTCCAGCGCGATCGACGACGCACCCTGTCACTTGCTCTACACATGTGGGCGTGGGCCCTGTTGGGGCAGAGCCCGCGTCGCTTGGAGCTGTGGTTCCGGACGTCCGGACAGGTGGGGGACCTGCCGCTTTGCCCGGGTATTCAGTTGTTCGGGCCCGTTAGGGCTGTTCAAGCCCGTTAGGGCCTGATCAGGCCTCGCTGCGCTGCTGCGGGATGCCCGCGAGCAGGGCGCGGACCTCCGCCTCGCGGTAGCGGCGGTGCCCGCCGAGCGTGCGGATCGACGTGAGCTTGCCGGCCTTCGCCCAGCGCGTGACCGTCTTCGGGTCGACGCGGAACATGGTGGCGACCTCAGCCGGGGTCAGCAGCGGCTCGGCATCAGGGGTGCGAGCGGTCATGAGCGGCCTCCTCGGGAGAACCGAACCTTCTCGGTTCTTTCCTCTAAATTCTGCACCTTGACCCGCGTTGCCCGAAATGGCGGACGCGAGTCGAGTCGGTTATAGGACGAACGGCTTGTCCTCGGCACTACAACTACACCATCTGTCCAGCCGCGTCGGCCAAACCGATGGAATTGCCCCCCCAGGCGTTCATCACCGACGGAAGCCGATGGACCATGCCATAGCGGACAGTCACGCCACTGTGACGATCAGTCACAGGGCGATCAGGAGTCACGAGACCCCCCAAAGCGTGCAATGCTGAGACAGAGCCCTCCCCGGGCTCCTTGTCCTATTTTGGCACGAGGGTAGGCAAGAGACGCAAGAGCCGTGTACGTGCGGTCTGTCACGCTTGACACAAACGCCCGGATCGATCCCTACGTCCCGTCAACTCCGGGAAGTGCGGTAGACCGTACTCTGTCCTGAGCCGTCTGGGCCGTGACCTGCGTCACGTGCGGCACATCACATCACCGGGGCTGCCGGCCCGTCAGTTGGCGGACCGCAGGTCCCGGACCGACCGCCAGCGCTCCACGAGCCGCCCGTAGGCCCGGCCCGCCCTTGACGCGTCACCGTTGCGCAGCGCCTCGATGCCCTCGGCCACGTCGGCAGCCGAGTGGTCGCCCTCCAGCTCGCCGGCGGGCAGGGCGTGCACCAGGCCGCCGTAGTCCACCTCCACCAGCGAGCGCGGGTGGAACTCCTCCAGCCAGCGGCCCACGTCCACCAGACCGTCGATCAGCGGGCCCTCGTCGACGGCCTCCCGCAGCGCCCGCAGCCCGCGTGCGACCCTGCGCCGGGCCTGGACCATGGGGGTGCGGTAGCGCAGCACGGGCACCGGCGGCTCGTCGTCGGCGTCCGCGGACCCCTTGTCGTACTCCCGCTCCTCGTCGGCGACGAGGACGAACCAGTTCAGCGGGACCTGCCAGGTCGCCGTGCGGATCCAGGGGCGGGCGTCGGGGTTGTCGGCCAGCCAGCGCTCGTAGTCCTGGACGGCCTGGCGGCGCACCACCGGGGGCAGCACGGTGTCGAGGACGGAGGCGGGGAAGTCCTCGGCGAGGTCGCCCAGGGCCTGCCAGCCGCGCAGCCGGGTGCGCCAGGGGCAGACGTAGGTGACGCCGTCGAGGTCGAGGACGAAGGCCTCGCCGGACTCGTGCACGGGCACCGCGATGGGCGGAGTGGGCAGCAAGTCGGTGAGCGAGCGGCGCAGTTCGTCCTGGTAGGAGGGGTGGTCGGGGCGGCGGGCGTAACGTGCCCAGTGAGTGCGCTCGGGCTCCGGGAAGGCGGCCAGTGGCTCGTACACGCGCAGGTACGCCGCATACGGCACGATCAACGAGGACACCTTGGGCACGCCTGCTCCCTCCCCCGCCCACCGCCGGGGAAACCTGCCGGGACCGCTCGGGAACGAGCGGGAAATCCCTGCAAATCGTCCCACGGACGGTCGCGCTGGTACTCCGTGCGGAGGTGATCTGGACCACTGGGCGGCGCAGGCCCGACAGCAGGCTCTAATCTCCTGCTACGAGCCCCCCGCCACCCATACGGGAGCGCTCGCCCCACAACCGCCGCAACTACTCAGGAGTCACCACCGTGACCGATGTAACCGGCGCACCTGCTGATGTACTGCACACCCTGTTCCACTCGGACCAGGGCGGTCATGAGCAAGTCGTGCTTTGTCAGGATCGCGCCAGTGGGCTGAAGGCCGTCATCGCCATCCACTCCACCGCGCTGGGCCCCGCGCTCGGCGGTACCCGTTTCTACCCGTACGCGACCGAGGCGGAGGCCGTCGCCGACGCGCTGAACCTCGCGCGCGGGATGTCGTACAAGAACGCCATGGCCGGGCTCGAGCACGGCGGCGGCAAGGCCGTGATCATCGGTGACCCCGAGACGATCAAGACCGATGAGCTGCTGCTCGCCTACGGCCGCTTCGTGGCCTCACTCGGCGGCCGTTACGTCACCGCGTGCGATGTCGGTACGTACGTCGCGGACATGGACGTCGTGGCGCGCGAGTGCCGCTGGACGACCGGGCGCTCGCCGGAGAACGGCGGCGCGGGCGACTCCTCCGTACTCACCGCCTTCGGCGTCTACCAGGGCATGCGGGCCTCCGCCCAGCACCTGTGGGGCGACCCGTCGCTGCGCGGGCGCAAGGTCGGCATCGCCGGCGTCGGCAAGGTCGGCCACCACCTCGTGGAGCACCTGCGTGCGGAGGGCGCCGAGGTCGTCATCACGGACGTGCGCGAGGCCGCCGTACAGCGAATCCTCGACCGGCACCCGGAGGGCGTCACCGCCGTCGCCGACACCGAGGCGCTGATCCGCGTCGAGGGCCTGGACATCTACGCCCCCTGCGCGCTGGGCGGGGCGCTGAACGACGACTCCGTGCCGGTGCTGACCGCCAAGGTGGTCTGTGGCGCGGCCAACAACCAGCTCGCCCACCCGGGCGTGGAGAAGGACCTCGCCGACCGCGGGATCCTCTACGCGCCGGACTACGTGGTGAACGCGGGCGGTGTCATCCAGGTCGCCGACGAGCTGCACGGCTTCGACTTCGACCGCTGCAAGATGAAGGCCTCAAAGATCTACGACACCACGCTGGCCATATTCGCACGTGCGAAGTCGGACGGGATCCCGCCCGCCGCGGCGGCCGATCGGATCGCCGAACAGCGCATGCACGAGGCCGCCGCCAAGCGCGGATGGTGACGTTCCGCCAGGGCGCCGTCGCGAGGGGCTCGCAGGTTTGGGCGGTACCTGCCGGTGGGCAGTTAGAGAGAACTCTCACTTCCACCGGCGGGTCGCCCGTCGGGAAGTGGTTAAAATCGCCACTGACCAGCGAGAACGGGGCGTCTCGCAGGTTCTGGGCGCGGGCACGTCATGCGGGCGACGTACCGTATGGGCGCGGGCTCAGGTACCGTGGAAGCCCTACGGACCGGTCTCTCCACGGAGAGCCCGTTCCGGACCATGAACGCGTGTCAAGACTCTGGGGCCGTCGAGCCCCGTCGTTGAGGGGGTCGAGCCATGGGGCGCGGCCGGGCCAAGGCCAAGCAGACGAAGGTCGCCCGCCAGCTGAAGTACAACAGCGGTGGGACTGATCTCTCAC
This sequence comes from Streptomyces sp. B93, assembly GCF_018070565.1. Lineage (GTDB taxonomy): Bacteria > Actinomycetota > Actinomycetes > Streptomycetales > Streptomycetaceae > Streptomyces. The sequence goes on along the minus strand of NZ_JAGPXL010000040.1, from coordinate 42,645 downwards.
GCCTGGCCGAAGAGCTGGGCGCATCGACATCGAATCCGCCGCCGCCTAACGGCGAGCGGTTCGAAGACGATGAGCATGACGACGACGACCTGTACTCCCGGTACGCCGACCTCTATGAGGACGACGACGAGGAGGACGAGGACGACCAGTCCTCACGGCACCGTCGCGGCGCTTGACTCTGCTCTGAGCATTCACCCGGTCGGTGACTTCGGTCACCGACCGGGTTCTGTGCTGCCCACCGGGCGGCACAGCCGATGTCAGCTCGCGTAGTCACCGGTCAGCGCCGCGCCCGTGGTGTGATCGCCACGGTCGGTGATCTCTCCGGCCACCCAGGCGTCCACGCCACGGTCGGCGAGGGTCGCGAGAGCCACGTCGGTGGACTCCTCGGGGACGATCGCGATCATGCCGACGCCCATGTTCAGGGTCTTCTCCAGCTCCAGCCGTTCGACGTCGCCGGTCCGGCCGACGAGGTCGAAGACCGGGGCCGGGGTCCAGGTCGAGCGGTCGACGGTCGCGTGCAGTCCGTCGGGGATGACCCGGGCGAGGTTGGCCGCGAGCCCGCCGCCGGTGATGTGGCTGAAGGCGTGCACCTCGGTGGTGCGGGTCAGGGCCAGGCAGTCCAGCGAGTAGATCTTGGTCGGGACGAGGAGTTCCTCACCGAGGGTGCGGCCCAGGTCGGCGATCTCCGCGTCCAGCGACAGGCCCGCCTGGTTGAGCAGGACGTGCCGGACCAGCGAGTACCCGTTGGAGTGAAGGCCGGAGGACGCCATGGCGATCACCGCGTCACCCGTGCGGATGCGATCGGGGCCGAGCAGCCGGTCCGCCTCCACGACGCCCGTACCGGCGCCCGCCACATCGAAGTCGTCCTCGCCGAGCAGGCCCGGGTGTTCGGCCGTCTCGCCGCCCACCAGGGCGCATCCGGCCAGGACACAGCCCTCGGCGATGCCCTTGACGATGGCGGCGACGCGCTCGGGGTGGACCTTGCCGACGCAGATGTAGTCGGTCATGAACAGCGGTTCGGCGCCGCACACCACGATGTCGTCCATGACCATCGCCACCAGGTCGTGGCCGATCGTGTCGTAGACGCCCAGCCGGCGGGCGATGTCGACCTTCGTGCCGACGCCGTCCGTGGCGGAGGCGAGCAGCGGACGCTCGTAGCGCTTGAGGGCGGAGGCGTCGAAGAGTCCGGCGAAACCGCCGAGGCCGCCGAGGACCTCGGGGCGCTGGGTCTTCTTCACCCACTCCTTCATCAGCTCCACCGCGCGGTCGCCCGCCTCGATGTCGACGCCCGCTGCTGCGTAGCTGGCACCAGTTGTCTCAGACATGGCTTTGAGAACCTTCGTGTCGTACGGCAGGTATTGCGGGCGCCTATGGGCGACGGATGGCGTCGGCGGCGGCCGTGGCGGCGGGCCCGGCGGCCAGCTCGGTCTCCAGCAGCTGCTTGCCGAGCAGCTCGGGGTCCGGCAGCTCCATCGGGTACTCGCCGTCGAAGCAGGCACGGCACAGGTTCGGCTTGGCGATGCTGGTCGCGTCGATCATGCCGTCGAGGGAGATGTACGCCAGCGAGTCGGCGCCCAGCGAGCGGCCGATCTCGTCGACCGACATGCCGTTGGCGATCAGCTCGGCGCGGGTGGCGAAGTCGATGCCGAAGAAGCAGGGCCACTTCACGGGCGGCGAGGAGATCCGGATGTGGACCTCGGCGGCGCCCGCCTCGCGGAGCATGCGGACCAGGGCGCGCTGGGTGTTGCCGCGGACGATGGAGTCGTCGACGACGACCAGCCGCTTACCCTTGATGACTTCCTTCAGCGGGTTCAGCTTCAGGCGGATGCCGAGCTGGCGGATGGTCTGCGAGGGCTGGATGAACGTACGCCCGACGTAGGCGTTCTTGACCAGGCCGGCGCCGAAGGGGATGCCGGAGGCCTCCGCGTAACCGATCGCGGCCGGGGTGCCGGACTCCGGGGTCGCTATGACCAGGTCGGCCTCGACGGGGGCCTCGGCGGCGAGCTTGCGGCCCATCTCCACACGGGACAGGTAGACGTTCCGCCCGGCGATGTCCGTGTCCGGGCGGGCCAGGTACACGTACTCGAAGACACAGCCCTTGGGCTTCGCTTCCGCGAATCGGGAGGAGCGCAGACCGTTCTCGTCGATGGCGATGAACTCGCCAGGCTCTATCTCGCGGACGAAGCTGGCGCCGACGATGTCGAGGGCGGCGGACTCGGAGGCGACCACCCAGCCGCGCTCCAGCCGGCCGAGGACCAGGGGGCGGATGCCCTGCGGGTCGCGGGCCGCGTAGAGCGTGTGCTCGTTCATGAAGATCAGCGAGAACGCGCCGCGGACCTTCGGCAGGACCACGGGGGCCGCTTCCTCGACGGTCAGCGGCTTGCCGTCCTCGTCGACCTGGGCCGCGAGCAGCGCGGTCAGCAGGTCGGTGTCGTTGGTGGCGGCCACGCGGGTGGAGCGGCCGTTGTCCTTGGGCAGGTCGGCGACCATTTCGGCGAGCTGCGCCGTGTTGACCAGGTTGCCGTTGTGGCCGAGCGCGATGGAACCGTGCGCGGTGGCGCGGAACGTCGGCTGGGCGTTCTCCCACACGGAGGCGCCGGTGGTCGAGTAGCGGGCGTGTCCGACCGCGATATGACCCTGGAGCGAACCGAGCGAGGTCTCGTCGAAGACCTGGGAGACCAGGCCCATGTCCTTGAAGACGAGGATCTGGGAGCCGTTGCTGACCGCGATTCCCGCGGATTCCTGACCCCGATGCTGGAGGGCGTAGAGCCCGAAGTAAGTGAGCTTTGCGACCTCTTCGCCCGGAGCCCAGACACCGAAGACGCCGCAAGCGTCCTGGGGGCCCTTTTCGCCGGGAAGCAGATCGTGATTGAGTCGACCGTCACCACGTGGCACGGCTCCGAGTGTAGGCGAGATCGACCACTGGTCCGAATTGGGGAATCCGTGCGACAGATCGGTGTGAAGTGCCTCACATGTCGGCGTTGGTGCTGACGCTCTCACCGTTTGCGCTGGTCAGCGTGAGGCTGCGGTGATCGAGGCGGTAGTCGACCTTGCTGTCGAAGAGGCCCAGCAGCCGCTTCTCCAGTTCCATGAGTGAGGCGTCGCACATCCTTCGGGTGGTGGACGGCGTGCCCAGGGTGATGGTGCCGTCGCCGACCGTGGCGCGCGCGGTGACCCGGTTGCAGCCGACGCTCCCGGTGACCTTGCCGGTCTTGTCGTCGAAGGTGAGGTGCGCCCTGCCCTCGGTGCCGGACGGCAGGGACTGGCTGGTCTCGCCGCTGCCGAGCCCGGTGACGGTCCAGCGGGTGCCGTACAGCGGGGCGTCCTTCTCCTCGGTCAGGCGGACGGTGTCGCCGGAGCCGGTGGTGAGGGTGAGGTGGCCGTCGGCCGCCTTCGCCCGGAGGGTGTCGTCGAGGAGGGTGCGGGCGAGGTGCTCCTCGAAGTTCAGGTCGTCGCAGCCCATCTCGGTGGAGGCCGCGTCGGAGAAGCGGATGCGGTCGCCGTCGATGCTGGCCCGGGCGCTGAAGTGGTTGCAGCCGTAGTTGCCCTGGGCCCTGCCGCTGTCGTCGATGTGGACGCGGGCCGCGGCGGGCGCCTTGTGGGTGGTGCCGTCCACGGTGACGCTGTCGACCGTCCAGTGGACGCCGGTCAGGGGGCTGCGGGGTTCGGCCGAGTCGCCGCCCCGGCCCGTGTCCCCGGCCTTCTCGGTGCCGCAGGCCGCGGCCAGCGGGAGGAGGGCGAGGGCGGTGACGGTAAGGGTCGTGCGGTGCGTCTGCCTGTCCATGCCGCTTCGACGGGGCGGGTGGGGTGGTTGGTTCCCGGTGCCTTCGTCAGGAGAGCAGCGGGAGGAGCGCCGCCAGGTCGGCCCGCTCGCCGCTGGCGCTGACCTTGGCGTCCGCGATGGCGTCCGGCCAGGTCAGCCGCCCGGTGGCCAGCCGGACCCAGGTGAGCGGGTCGGTCTCGACGACGTTGGGCGGGGTGCCGCGGGTGTGCCGGGGCCCCTGGACGCACTGGACCACGGCGTACGGCGGGATCCGCACCTCCGTCGCGCCGCCGGGGGCCTTCGCGGCGAGGGCGTCGGCGAGGAGGCGGGTGCAGGCGGCGAGGGCCTGACGGTCGTACGGGATGTCCAGGCCGGCGACGGCGGCGTTCAGGTCGTCGGTGTGGACGACGAGTTCGACGGTGCGGGTGACGACGTAGTCGTCGAGCGGGAGGGCGCCCGCGCTGGTGGGGAGGAGGCGGGTGCCGGGGTGGGCGTCGAGGTCGGTGGCGAACTGCCGTTCGACCTCGGTGAGGTGTGCTTCGAGGTCGGGGTGCCGGTCGGCCAGGTGCTGGGCGCGTTCGGCGATCTCGGGGGCGTCGGCGACGATCGCGGACGGCCAGTCGAGGAGGGCGCCGTCGCGCCGGGCGGGCTCCGGTTCGTCGAGCAGCCGGTGCACGGCCGCCAGCGCCATCCCGACGTGCGCCACCAGCTCCCGCACGGTCCACTCCCCGAGCCTCGTCGGCAGCGCGAGCTGCTCGGGGGTGAGCGTGCGGACGGCCGCCCGGACGTTGCCGAACTGGGCGAGGACGGCGGCGCGGGTCTTGGCGGGGTCGTAGGCGCGGGGGCGCTTTCGGGCTGGCGGCATGGGGGTGAGCCTATGAGGTGGGGAAGCCGGGCGTCTCCCGGAATGCGAGGCGCCCTCCGGTGAGACTGACGGCGAAGGCCCCGCACGCACTCGTGCGGGGCCTTCGGGTGCCGGCCGTCAGGCCAGCAGGGCCGGGATCGTGCCCTCGTGGGCCTCACGCAGCTCGGTCAGGGTGAGGGAGAACTCGCCCTGGACCTCGACCGTGTCGCCGTCGATGACGCCGATGCGGGTGGCGGGCAGGCCGCGGGCGCCGCACATGTCGTTCAGGCGGACCTCCTCCGAGCGGGGGACGGCGACGATCGCGCGGCCCGCGGACTCGGAGAGCAGGAAGGTGAACGCGTCGAGCCCGTCCGGTACGACCAGCCGCGCGCCCTTGCCGCCGAGCAGCGCCGACTCGACGACCGCCTGGATCAGACCGCCGTCGGACAGGTCGTGCGCGGCGTCGATCATGCCGTCGCGGGAGGCCGAGATCAGGACCTCGGCGAGCAGCCGCTCACGCTCCAGGTCGACCTCGGGCGGCAGCCCGCCGAGGTGGTCGTGGACGACCTGGGACCAGGCCGAGCCGCCGAACTCCTCCTTGGTGTCGCCGAGGAGGTAGAGGAGCTGGCCCTCTTCCCTGAAGGCGACCGGGGTGCGGCGGGCGACGTCGTCGATGACGCCCAGGACCGCGACGACCGGCGTCGGGTGGATGGCGGCCTCGCCCGTCTGGTTGTAGAGGGAGACGTTGCCGCCGGTCACCGGGGTGCCGAGCTGCTGGCAGGCGTCCGCGAGACCGCGTACCGCCTCGGCGAACTGCCACATCACCGCCGGGTCCTCCGGCGAGCCGAAGTTCAGGCAGTCGGAGACGGCGAGCGGCTTGGCGCCGGTCGTCGCCACGTTGCGGTAGGCCTCGGCGAGGGCGAGCTGGGCGCCCTTGTACGGGTCCAGCTTGGCGTACCGGCCGTTGCCGTCCGTGGCGATGGCGACGCCGAGGCCGGTCTCCTCGTCGATGCGGATCATGCCGGAGTCCTCGGGCTGGGCGAGGACGGTGTTGCCCTGCACGAAGTGGTCGTACTGGGACGTGATCCACTTCTTGGACGCCTGGTTCGGGGACGCGACCAGCTTCAGGACCTGGGCCTTCAGCTCCTCCGCCGTCTCCGGGCGGGGCAGCTTGTTGGCGTCGTCCGCCTGGAGGGTGTCCTGCCAGGCCGGGCGGGCGTAGGGGCGCTCGTAGGTGGGGCCCTCGTGGGCGACCGTGCGGGGGTCGACGTCGACGATCTTCTCGCCGTGCCAGTAGATCTCCAGCCGGTCGCCGTCCGTCACCTCGCCGATGACGGTGGCGATGACGTCCCACTTCTCGCAGATGGCGAGGAAGCGGTCCACCTTGTCCGGCTCCACCACCGCGCACATGCGTTCCTGCGACTCCGACATCAGGATCTCCTCGGGGGAGAGCGTCGAGTCGCGCAGGGGTACGTCGTCCAGGGTGACGGTCATGCCGCCGGAGCCGTTGGACGCCAGCTCGCTGGTCGCGCAGGACAGGCCCGCGGCGCCGAGGTCCTGGATGCCGACGACGAGCTTCTCCTGGAACGCCTCCAGGGTGCACTCGATGAGCAGCTTCTCCTGGAAGGGGTCGCCGACCTGGACGGCCGGGCGCTTGGACGGCTTGGCGTCGTCGAAGGTCTCGGAGGCGAGGATGGAGGCGCCGCCGATGCCGTCGCCGCCCGTGCGGGCGCCGTACAGGATGACCTTGTTGCCCGCGCCGGACGCCTTGGCGAGGTGGATGTCCTCGTGCCGCATGACGCCGATGCATCCGGCGTTGACCAGCGGGTTGCCCTGGTAGACGGCGTCGAAGACGACCTCGCCGCCGATGTTGGGCAGGCCCAGGCAGTTGCCGTAGCCGCCGATGCCCGCGACGACGCCCGGCAGGACGCGCTTGGTGTCGGGGTGGTCGGCGGCGCCGAAGCGCAGCGGGTCGACGACGGCGACCGGGCGGGCGCCCATGGCGATGATGTCGCGGACGATGCCGCCGACGCCGGTCGCGGCGCCCTGGTAGGGCTCCACGTACGACGGGTGGTTGTGCGACTCCACCTTGAAGGTGACGGCGTAGCCCTGGCCGACGTCGACGACGCCCGCGTTCTCGCCGATACCGACGAGGAGGGCGTCGTTCTCGGGGGCCTTCTCGCCGAACTGGCGGAGGTGGACCTTGCTGCTCTTGTACGAGCAGTGCTCGGACCACATCACGGAGTACATGGCGAGTTCGGCGCCGGTGGGGCGGCGGCCGAGGATCTCCACGACCCGCTCGTACTCGTCCTTCTTCAGGCCGAGTTCGGCCCAGGGCAGCTCGACGTCGGGGGTCGCGGCCGCGTGCTCGACCGTGTCCAGAGGCGTCCTGCTCATGCGGTGACCAGCTTCTTGAGGATCGAGGTGAAGAAGGGCAGGCCGTCGGTGCGGCCGGTGCCGATCAGCGGCTCCACGGCGTGCTCGGGGTGCGGCATCAGGCCGACGACGTTGCCCGCCTCGTTGGTGATGCCGGCGATGTCGTTGAGCGAGCCGTTGGGGTTGAAGTCGAGGTAGCGGAAGGCGACGCGGCCCTCGGCCTCCAGCTGGTCCAGCGTGTACTGGTCGGCGACGTAGCGGCCGTCCATGTTCTTGAGCGGGATGTGGATCTCCTGCCCGCTCTCGTAGTCGCTGGTCCAGGCGGTGGACGCGTTCTCCACCCGCAGCTTCTGGTCGCGGCAGATGAAGTGCAGGTGGTCGTTGCCGAGCATGCCGCCGGGCAGCAGGTGGGCCTCGGTGAGGACCTGGAAGCCGTTGCAGATGCCGAGCACCGGCAGTCCGGCCTTCGCCTGGTCGATGACGGTCTCCATCACCGGCGAGAAGCGGGAGATGGCTCCGGCGCGCAGATAGTCGCCGTAGGAGAAACCGCCAGGCAGGACAACGGCGTCGACCTGCTTGAGGTCCTTGTCCTTGTGCCAGAGGGCGACGGGTTCGGCACCCGCGAGGCGGATCGCGCGCTGTGTGTCCCGGTCGTCGAGGCTGCCCGGGAAAGTGACGACGCCAATACGAGCGGTCACTTGACGGCCTCCGCGACTTCCTCCACCTTCACGGTGAAGTCCTCGATCACGGTGTTGGCGAGGAAGGATTCCGCGAGCTCATGGATGCGGGCGAGGACGGCCTCGTCGACCGGTCCGTCCACTTCGAGTTCGAATCGCTTTCCCTGACGTACGTCGGAGATGCCGTCGAAACCCAGCCGCGGCAGTGCGCGCTGCACCGCCTGGCCCTGGGGGTCGAGGATCTCCGGCTTGAGCATGACGTCGACTACGACGCGTGCCACTGGCACTCCCGGTGGTGTGGTGCTGAGCAGGTTCCTGCCACTGGCTTCAGACAGGTCTCTTCAGACTACCCGCACAAAATTTCTACGCGGGTAGATTTGGAGGAAACTACGGATCACTTGGACATGCACCCCACCGCGATCATGCAGATCATCACGATCCCGCATCGAAGAGGGCACCGAAGAGGGCCGTTCATGAAAAGTTCCGGGAAAGATCCCGAATCTCCCAGGCGAAACCTATTGCGCTCGGACACGCGGGGAGATTTAGTCAGGCTTCACATTCGTTTGCCGGGCACTGTACAAATGAATTGGCAATAGCCGATACTCGGCACGTCATCGCAGTTGAGCGGTATAGATGTGCCGCACGAAGGGACCGATATTCGTGGCGCAGAAGGTCGTGGTCACTCTCTTTGACGACATCGACGGCTCGGAAGCGGCGGAGACCATCGCCTTCGGACTCGACGGCAAGTCGTACGAGATCGACCTGAATGAAGCCAATGCCAGCAAACTGCGGAAGGCCCTGGAGCCGTACGTGGAGGCCGGCCGCAAGCGGTCGAAGTCCGGCAAGGCCTACCGGCAGACGGAGGTCGCCCCCGACCCGGCGGCCGTCCGTGCCTGGGCACAGGCCAACAAGATGGACGTCCCGGCCCGCGGCCGGATTCCCAAGAAGGTCTACGAGGCGTTCGCCGCGGCCCGCTGAGGCATGCGGCGGCCCCGGCCCGCCGACGGCCGGTCAGACCGCCCTCGGCAGAGCCGACTTGCGCGGCACCCCTGGTGATCAGCTAGAGTCTGGAGCACGCCGCGGGGCGGGGCCGGAAAGCCCAGCTCACGGAGCGTGCGGGTGTAGTTCAGTAGTAGAACATCCCCCTTCCAGGGGGAAGGCGCAGTGTGCGATTCCTGTCACCCGCTCTGCATCGCCGGTCCGACCAGTGTTCTGGATCAGGTAGGCTGGTGCTCGCACCGATCAGTGAAAGCTGGTCGGAGGTAATGCGGACGTAGCTCAGTTGGTAGAGCGCAACCTTGCCAAGGTTGAGGTCGCGAGTTCGAGCCTCGTCGTCCGCTCCAGATCGAAGGCCCCGGTCCAATGGACCGGGGCCTTCGTCGTTGCCCCACAGCCTTCTGACATTTGTCATGGTGAGCGGTGACAGCGCGCACTGCCGTCCGGCTCTGAACGCCGGGACGCTGAAGGCATGACGACAAGCGAACACGAGCACGTGATCGAGGTCACCGACCTCCGGCGTGTGTACGGGGGCGGGTTCGAGGCCGTACGCGGGATCACGTTCCACGTGAAACATGGCGAGGTCTTCGCGCTGCTCGGCACCAATGGCGCGGGCAAGACCTCCACGGTGGAGTTGCTGGAAGGGCTGGCGGCACCGGCCGGGGGCCGCGTGCGGGTGCTCGGCCATGACCCGTACCGGGAGCGGGCCGCCGTACGGCCGCGCACCGGGGTGATGTTGCAGGAGGGCGGGTTCCCCTCCGAACTGACCGTCGCGGAGACCGTGCGGATGTGGGCCGGGTGCACCAGCGGGGCGCGGCCCGGCGCAGAGGTGCTCGCGCTGGTCGGCCTGACCGAGAAGACCGGCGTACGGGTCAAGCAGCTGTCCGGAGGCGAGCGGCGGCGGCTGGATCTGGCGCTCGCGCTGCTCGGCGAGCCCGAGGTGCTCTTCCTCGACGAGCCCACGACCGGGCTGGACGCCGAAGGGCGCCGGGACACCTGGGAGTTGGTGCGGGGACTGCGGGACGCCGGTACGACGGTGCTGCTGACCACCCACTACCTGGAGGAGGCGGAAGGGCTCGCCGACCGGCTGGCCATCCTCCACGAGGGGCGGATCGCCGCCGCCGGGACACCGGCCGAGGTGACGGCCGACCGTCCCTCGCGGATCTCCTTCGAGCTGCCCGAGGGGTACTTCGTGGGCGACCTGCCGCCGCTCGCCGGGCTGGGGGTGAGCGGCCATGAGGTCGAGGGCCGGGTCGTCCGGCTGCGGACGCGGGACTTGCAGCGCACGGCCACCGCGCTGCTGCGGTGGGCGGAGGAGAGCCGGGTCGAGCTGCGCAGGCTGGACGCGCGGTCGGCCTCGCTGGAGGAGGCGTTCCTCGGGATCGCGCGGGAGGCCGCCGCCGGGGCGGGCATGCCGGGAGCGAAGGAGTTCGTGCGATGAGCGGTGCCGTCACCACGCCGGGCGGGCGGATGGCCGCCCTCGCACGGGCCGAGCTGACGCTGTTCGGGCGCAGCCGGGGCACGGTCTTCGCGGCCCTTCTGGTGCCGCTCGCGTTGCCCTTCACCCTGCGGTCCGCGACGGAGGAGATGGACCTCGCGGAGGAGGGGCTGACCGTCGGGCTGGTGCTGCTGCCCGCCGCGATCGGGTTCTCGCTGCTGTTCGCGGTGTACGGCACGCTCGTCTCCGTCTACACGGCCCGTCGTGAGGAACTGGTGCTCAAGCGGCTGCGGACCGGTGAGCTGCGGGATGCGGAGATCCTGACCGGGGCAGCGCTGCCCGCCGTCGTCACGGGTCTGGTGCAGTCGCTGCTGCTGGCGGCCGGGTGCGCGCTGCTGCTGGATCTGCCCGCGCCCCGGGCGCCGCATCTCGGCGTGCTGGGGCTGCTGTTGGCGCTGCCGCTGTGTGCGGCGCTGGCCGCGGTCACCGCGACGGTGACCCGGACCGTGGAGAGCGCCCAGGTCACCACCTTGCCGCTGATCTTCGTCTCGATGATCGGCTCCGGGATCGCCGTACCGCTGGAGCTGCTGCCCGACCGGATGGCCTCGGTGTGCGAACTGCTGCCGCTGTCCCCCGCCATCACGCTGGTGCGGGGCGGCTGGACGGGGAGCCTGTCGGGGTACGAGGCGCTGGGGGCGCTGGCGACCGCGCTGGCCTGGACGGTGCTCGCGGTGTTTGCTGTACGGCGGTGGTTCCGGTGGGAACCGCGGCGCTGAGGCGCGGAGTACGGGGACCGAGGGCTGGGAGTTGGGTGTGGCCGGGGGTGCACAAGCGCGTACGGCGCGGGGCTGGTGGCGGCGTAAGAGCACCCCGGCGAAGGTGGAGACGTACACCCGGTGGTCGTACCACTTCTTCGGGGTGGCCGAGGTCGTCTCGGCCGGGGTGCCCGCCGTGGCACAGGCGGGGGTGCGCGTCGGCGGGTTGCTGATGCTGTTGGTGCTGGCGCACGCCGGGCTCGGCGCGGTGACCGCGGCGCGGGCGCTGGACTGGACCCGGGGGCGGCGGGAGCAGCCGACGCGGCTGCTGTGGTCGCTGGGGGTCTTCAGCGCCGCCATCGCCGTCACCGCGATCGGGACCGGTCAGCACGGCCCGGACGGTGAGGGGGTCGAGGAGGCGGCCGGTGCGGTCTTCTCGGTCGTGCTGATCTTCGGTGCGGGGGTCATCGCGCTCGGGGTGCGGCGGCGGGCCCGGGTCTTCGGGATGGTCGGTGGCTTCGCCGTCGGGGCCGGTGCCGTGATGTTCCCGTTCGGGATGCCCGCGGCCGCCGCGCTGGGCTCGTCGCTCGCCGTACTGCTCGGTGCCGGGTTCCTCGCGTTCACCTCGGTGTTCTCCGTGTGGCTGCTCGACGCCGTCTATGAACTCGACGAGGCTCGCGAGACCCGGGCCCGGCTCGCGGTCGCCGAGGAACGGCTGCGGTTCGGGCGCGATCTGCACGATGTGATGGGCCGCAACCTCGCGGTGATCGCGCTCAAGAGCGAACTGGCCGTGCAGTTGGCGCGGCGTGGGCGGTCGGAGGCCGTGGAGCAGATGGTCGAGGTGCAGCGGATCGCGCGGGAGTCGCAGCGTGAGGTGCGGGATGTCGTACGGGGGTACCGGGAGGCCGATCTGGGGGTCGAGATCGCGGGGGCGCAGGGGGTGCTGACGGCGGCCGGTATCGAGTGCCGGGTGTCGGGGGTGCCCGAGGGGCTGCCCGCCGAGGTGCAGTCGGCGTTGGGCTGGGTGGTGCGGGAGGCCACGACGAACGTGCTGCGGCACGGGGACGCCAAGCGGTGTGAGGTGGGGTTGCGGGTGCGGGAGGGTCAGGTGGTACTGACGGTGGAGAACGACGGCGTGGGCGAGGGGATGGTCGACGGCTCGCCTGGTGCGGGCGGCGGCTCGGGGCTCGTGGGGCTGCGGGAGCGGTTGGCCGCGGTGGGCGGGTCGTTGGCGGCGGGCGCCGGGGACGGGGATGTGTTCCGGCTGGTGGCCGAGGTGCCGGTCCGGCCGGCCGGGGAGGCGACGGCGTGACGGTGCGGCTGCTGCTCGCCGATGACGAGCACCTCATCCGGGGGGCGATGGCCACGCTGCTGTCGCTGGAGGAGGACCTGGTGGTGGTCGCGGAGGCGGCGAGCGGTCCAGAGGCGCTGGCGATGGCGCGGGCGCACCGGCCCGACGTGGCCGTGCTGGACCTCCAGATGCCCGGGGCGGACGGTGTGAAGGTCGCCACATCGCTGCGGGCGGAACTGCCCGGCTGCCAGGTGCTGATCGTGACCAGCCACGGTCGGCCGGGGCATCTGAAGCGGGCGCTGGCGGCCGGGGTGCGCGGGTTCGTACCGAAGACGGTCAGTGCCGAGCGGCTCGCGGAGATCATCCGTACGGTGCACGGCGGAAGCCGTTACGTCGACCCCGAGTTGGCGGCGGACGCGATCTCCGCCGGGGACTCGCCGCTGACCGTCCGGGAGGCCGAGGTGCTGGAGCTGGCCGCCGACGGAGCGCCGGTCGCGGAGATCGCCGAGCGGGCGGCGCTGTCGCAGGGCACCGTGCGGAACTACCTGTCGTCGGCCGTGTCCAAACTCGGGGTGGAGAACCGTCATGCGGCGGTGCGGCTCGCACGGGAGCGCGGTTGGGTATAGTTGCTCTCGCGCCACGGCGCAACGCGGACGTAGCTCAGTTGGTAGAGCGCAACCTTGCCAAGGTTGAGGTCGCGAGTTCGAGCCTCGTCGTCCGCTCCAGATGGAAGGCCCCGGTCCAGTGGACCGGGGCCTTCGTCGTGCCTACGACCAGCTGGTGCCGGTGAGGCGCTCGTACGCCTCCACGTACTTGGCGCGGGTCGCGTCGACGACCTCCCGCGGCAGCGGCGGCGAGGGCTGCTCGCTCCCCCGGTCCCAGCCGGAGGCACCGGAGGTCAGCCAGTCACGGACGTACTGCTTGTCGTACGACGGCTGCGCGCGGCCCGGCTGCCAGCGGTCGACGGGCCAGAAGCGGGAGGAGTCCGGGGTGAGCACCTCGTCGGCGAGGACCAGGGTCTCGCCCTCGAAGCCGAACTCGAACTTGGTGTCGGCGAGGATGATCCCGCGCTCGCGGGCGATGTCCCGGGCCCGGCTGTAGACGGCGAGGGTGGCCTGCCGCAGCCGGGCGGCGGTGTCGGCGCCGACCTGGCGGGCGACCTCCTCGTAGGACACGTTCTCGTCGTGCTCGCCGACCTCCGCCTTGGTGGCGGGGGTGAAGATCGGGGCGGGCAGCTCGGAGCCGTCGACCAGGCCCTCGGGGAGGGCGAGGCCGCAGACCGTACGGGACTGCTCGTACTCCGCGAGGCCGGAGCCGGTGAGGTAGCCGCGGGCCACGCACTCCACGGGGACCATCTGGAGGGACTTGCACACCAGGGTGCGGCCCGCCCAGTCGGCGGGGGCCCCCTCGGGCAGGTCGGTGCTCAGCACATGGCTCGGGACCAGGTCGGCGAGCTGGTCGAACCACCACAGGGAGAGCTGGGTGAGAACGCGGCCCTTGTCGGGGATCTCGGTGGGCAGCACCCAGTCGTAGGCGGAGATGCGGTCGCTGGCGACCATCACGAGGTCGCCCGCCTCGTTCTGGTACAGCTCGCGCACCTTTCCGGTGTGCAGATGCACCAGACCCGGAACCTGGATCGGTTCGGGCTTCTCGACGAATCCGGACACGGTTCCTCCCCGTGGTTCTGTCCAATGGGTCGATTGTCCCGTACGGGGGATTGCTGGTGGGCAGCGGGTCGGGTCGGCCGCCCGGGCAGCGGGTCGGGTCAGTCGCGTTTGCAGATGCGGTCCAGGAGATTGGCGGTGGCGCGCTGGACCCGGGGGTCGACGTGGCCCGGGCGGTCCAGGGCCGGGGTCCAGGCGAAGGTTCCGGATGCGAACACCCAGGCGCCGGACGGGGCCCGGTACAGGGATGTCTCCTGGTGGCGGAGGGCACCCTCGGAGTCGGTGTACGGGGAGTGGGCGAGCAGGATGCGCTCGTCGTGGCCGGGCAGCGGGGTGCGGGGGAAGTAGCGGTCGGCCGCGCCGGTGACCAGTCCGTCGATCTCGTCGCCCTCATGGGCGCCGGTGGCGTCCCACAGCCAGTGACCGGCGTTGCGGACGATCAGCGGGTGCGGCTCGGGGACCCGGCCCTGGTACTGGATGCCGATCAGCTGCTGCTCGGCGCGGTCGATCTCCCGCCACAGCACCGGTCTGCCCGGGCCTCGGCGGGTGCGGCGGGTGAGCAGGCGGCCGGGGACGCCGGAGGGAGAGGGGCCCAGGTCCACCTGCCAGTACATGGTGTGGGCGGAGAGGAAGACCAGGGAGGTGCCGTGGTCGCGGGCGCGTTCCACGGCGCCGCGCATGTTCGCCGACCAGTGCTCGTCGTGCCCCGGGAAGACCAGGCCTCGGTACCGGGTGGGGTCGATGTGGCCGGAGTGCAGGTCGCGGGCTTCGGCGTAGGCGAGGTCGTAGCCGTACCGCTCCGACCAGCGGATGAAGTCGTAGGCGTGCCCGACGTGCAGCGGCAGGCCCGCGCCTGCGTACGGGCGGTCGAAGGAGACGGTCGTCGCGGCGTCGGTCTCGCCGAGCGGACGGCCCTCCTCGTCCCAGGCGTGGTAGAAGCTGGCGCCGGTCCGGCCGTCCTGCGGGTAGAGGTTGTAGGCCTGCCAGGTCACGTCCGGGAGCACCAGGAGCAGGTCGGCCGGGTGCTCGTCGCGGACCGTGAAGGGGACGTGGGAGCGGTAGCCGTCGGCGGTGGTGAGGACGGCGACGTACGCGCCGACGTTCCAGTACGACGGGATCTGTAACCGCCAGGAGAGCCACCAGTGGTGGCAGGAGACGGTGCGGTCGGCGGTGAGCGGGGGCGGCTGGACGATGCCGGAGAGGCGGGGGCTGGCGGTGATCTTCGCGGCGCCGTCACCGGCGTAGTGGCCGATGCGGTAGACGTCGACGCCGAACTCCTGGGGCGGATCGACGGTGATGTGGAAGTCGATGGCCTCGCCGGGGGCGGCGGCGCCGGTGGACGTGAAGCCCTTGATCTGGCGCTGGACGTCGTCCGCGGCGCGGAGGGAGGACGTCGCCTCGCCGTGCAGCCAGGGGACCGGGCCCTGGCCGAAGGGGTCCGTCACGGCGGGCGCCAGTGCTCCCGGCTCCGGGACGCGGACCTTTTCCGACCCCATGGCTGGTTCCCTCCCCTTGCCCCCGTGGGTGTGATGTGTCGTATGTCGTGAGCCCTTGCCAGGTGCGCGTTCGGTCCAAGCACATCACATTGCGCACGCACCCTCTCACTGGTCGTTGTGAATTGACCGAAAGTGGAAGGCCGGGCTCCGGTCGGATGTCACCCGGCGTGTGGGCCGGTGGGTCAGACGAGGCGGACCGGCTTCTCGGGGCGTATGCCCGTTTCCGTCAGCCACTGCCGCAGGGGGCCGGGGTCGCCCTCCTCCAGCAGGCTGAGGACTCTGGGGGCGAGGTCGGAAGCGCGTTCGCCCTTGAGGAGGAGGGACGGGCCGTCCAGCCAGTCGAGGCCCGGGGTCGCGCCCGCGGTGTCCATCGCGGCGCAGCACACCATCGCCGTGACGTGGTCGGCGAGCAGTTCGCGTGGGGTGCGGGGCGGCTGGAGGGGGAAGAGCGGGAGGGCTCCGTCGCCCCAGAGGTCGGGGTCGCGGGAGCCCGCGGGGCCGGGGGCGGCGGGGCCCGGCACGGGGGCGATGGCCGCGGCGGCGGCCTCCTCGCGGGCCAGCTCGGCACCGAGGCTTTCGGCCAGGGCGGCGCAGCGGGCGGTGGTGGAGGAGGGGTCGCGCTGGTTGTCCTGAGGGAGCGGTGTCTCGTGGGCCGCAAGGTGGTCGAGGATGCGGGCGAGGGTGGGGGCCGCGGCGGACGGGCCGGTGCGGCGGACGCCGAGGGTGTCCAGGACGCGGTGCAGCCGGGCGGCGTCGGTGCGCCACTTGCGGTCGACGACCTCGTCCGGATAGTCGTCCCACTCGACCGGGGACCAGTCGGGCCCGGGGCCGGCGGGGCCGCCGTGGAAGAGACGGGCGGCGAGGAGTGAGGCGGCCTCGTCCACCGTGCCGGGCTCTTCCAGCAGGTCACAGGCGGGGCGCTCGCCGAGGCGGGAGGCGAAGCCCTCGGCCAGCCGGTCCCGCCGGGACAGCTCGGTGAGGGCGGCCACGACGCCCGCGTCCAGCCGGGACGGCCAGCGGCCCATCCGCCAGGCGGGCAGCGCCACCCGGGTCAGCAGCCGGTCCCAGCCCGCGTACGCCAGCCCGACCTGTTCCTGGGCGACGATCCGCAGGCCGTAGTCGACGGCCTGGGCGCGCTCGGCCGCGGCGGCGGCGACCCCGCGCTCCATCTCGGCGGCGTGCTCCCGGCAGCCCCGCAGCAGTAGCCGGGCGACCCAGCCGACGCCCGCGTGCAACGGCCGGAACGGCGATCGCGCGGAGGTGCCCCGGGCCGGCGCCGAGACGACGGCGACCGCCGCGTCCAGACCGCGGACGAAACGCCGGGCCGCGGCTATGTCGGGGTGCGCGGAGGGTCCCGTACCCGCGACGACCGGCGCGAGGACCGCGCGCAGTTCGCCGACCCGCATCCACCACAGGAACGGGGAGCCGATGACGAGGACCGGGGCGGCCGTCGTACGGCGCTGGTGACCGCGGCCCTGGAAGCGCTCCTCACCCGTCAGCCGCTCGTTCTCCGGCGGGGGAGGGCCGTGGGCCGGGTGGGTGCGGTCCTCCAGCCAGCTGTCGCAGTCCGGGGTGAGCGCTATGGCGGAGGGGGCGGGCACGTCGAGGCGGTCGGCCAGGTCGCGGACCATCCGGTACAGGTCGGGGGCCGCGTCCTCGGTGATCGGGACCGTCGGGCTCACGGCGGGCCGGGCGCGGGCGACGACCAGCGCGATACCGCCCGCGGCCAGCAGCACGACCACGGCGACCACGCCCACGATCCACCGGGCCGCGTCCCAGCCGCCGCCGACGAGATGGCCGGTGGAGCCGCCGGCGAACAGGATCACCGCGACGGCGGCGGGCAGCACGGCCACGGCCAGCGCCCTGCTGCGGACCCGCAGCACGGCCAGCGCCCGGGACCGCGCGGCCTGCGCGCCTGCCTCCGCACCCATACCGGTCATGACCGGACCTCACCCCCTCCCTGCTGTCACATGGACCCTGGTGTTGCTCACTCCCCCACTGTGGCACCCGCCACTGACATCGCAATGCCGGTGGGCCAAGTGCCGGAACGCTTGCGCCGCACCCTAGTTGGGGGCCTGCCCCTCGTCAGCCGGATGGGGCATTGCTCACTCGATGGAATGGCTTTGGGGAGAGGTGGCTGACGCCGGGCAGGGAACAGGCCCCGGAATCCCAAGGGATTCCGGGGCCTGTCCGGGGAGCGGATGAGGGCTCCAGGTGAGCCGACGAGACCGTCGGGGAGCCGGTGAGGCCTACGCGCCCGCTGCCGCCTTCGCCGCGATGTCCGTGCGGTGCTGGGAGCCGTCGAGGCGGATGCGGGCGACGGCGCGGTACGCCCGCTCGCGGGCCTGTGCGAGGTCCTTGCCGGTGGCGGTGACGGACAGGACCCGGCCGCCCGCGCTGACGACCGTGTCGCCGTCGCGCCTGGTGCCCGCGTGCAGGACGTACGCGTCCGGGGCGTCCTCGGCTGCCACCTCGTCGAGGCCGGTGATCGGGTCGCCGGTGCGTGGGGTGCCGGGGTAGTTGTGGGAGGCGACGACCACGGTGACGGCCGCGTCGTCGCTCCAGCGCAGGGGTTCCAGGTCGGCGAGGTTGCCGGTGGCGGCGGCCATCAGGATCCCGGCGAGCGGGGTCTTCAGCCGGGCCAGCACGACCTGTGTCTCGGGGTCGCCGAAGCGGGCGTTGAACTCGATCACCCGCACCCCGCGCGAGGTGATCGCGAGACCGGCGTACAGCAGCCCGGAGAACGGCGTCCCCCGGCGGCGCATCTCGTCGACGGTCGGCTGGAGGACCGTCTCCAGCACCTCGTCCACCAGCTTCGGGTCGGCCCAGGGCAGCGGGGAGTACGCGCCCATGCCGCCGGTGTTCGGGCCCTCGTCGCCGTCCAGGGCCCGCTTGAAGTCCTGCGCGGGCCGCAGCGGGACGACCGTCTCGCCGTCCGTGACCGCGAAGAGGGAGACCTCCGGACCGTCGAGGAACTCCTCGATGACGACGCGCTCACAGGCGGCGGCGTGCGCCTTCGCGGCGTCGAGGTCGGAGGTGACGACGACGCCCTTGCCCGCGGCGAGACCGTCGTCCTTGACGACGTACGGCGCGCCGAAGGCGTCCAGGGCCTCGGCGACTTCCTCCTGCGTCGTACACACGTAGGACCGTGCCGTCGGAACGCCCGCCCCGGCCATCACGTCCTTGGCGAAGGCTTTGGAACCCTCCAGCCGCGCGGCCTCCTTGGAGGGTCCGAACACCGGAACGCCCGCCTCGCGCACGGCATCGGCGACCCCGGCGACGAGGGGCGCCTCCGGGCCTACGATCACCAGCTCGGCGTCGAGCTTCGTGGCGAGCGCGGCCACGGCGGAGCCGTCCAGGGCGTCGACCTGGTGCAGCTCGGCGACCTCCGCGATGCCGGCGTTGCCGGGGGCGCAGTGCAGCGCGGTGACGGCGGGGTCGAGGGACAGTGAGCGGCACAGGGCGTGTTCGCGGGCGCCGCTGCCGATGACGAGGACCTTCACGGGGTCAGCCTAACGGCAGCGGGCGGGGGCGGTTTGTGCGGGCCGCCGAGGGGATGGGGGCGGCGGGGTTGTGGCTTCCTCCAGATGGGCCGCGCCGGCCCTGCGGAGGCGCAGCCTGCCCTACGGAGGCGCAGTCGGCCGTGCGGAGCGCAGTCGGCCGTGCGGAGGCGCGGGGGCCGCTACTCGTTCGTCAGCTCTTCCACGACCGTCGCGCCCAGCTCCCGCACGATCAGCTCCTGCCCGGAGAGGGCCGACTCGTCGAGGTCGGGGTCGTCGTCCTCGGGGATGTCGTCCTCCGGGGCGACGGGGTGGGGTTCCGGGGCGGAGGAGGAGGTGGAGCCGGAGCCGGTGGACGGGCGTGCGGGTGGGGCTGCGCTGGGCGCCGGGGCCTGCGTGGGAGCGGGGGCGGGTCTGGCAGCGGAGGCCGGGGGGGTGGTGGGGGCAGGCTGCGCGGGCGACGGAGGAGCGGCCGGAGCCGTGGCCGTCGCGCCGCCGCCGCTGCCGTAGCGGGTGCTCGCGCCGGGCGGGGCGGGGCCGCCACCGCCGTATCCCCCGTATCCCCCGGAACCGCCGGGAGCGGGGGGCGCGGCGGGCGCCGAGCCTCCGCCGGACGGGTCGACGAGGGCCTCGATCTTCCAGTGCACGTTGAACTGCTCGACCAGCGCCTGCCGCAGCACGTCCTCGCTGCCGCTGCTCACGAAGTTGTCACGGGCACCGGAATTGACGAAGCCGAGCTGGAGGGTGGCGCCGTCGAAGCCGGTGACCTGGGCGTTCTGACTGAGGAGGATCCAGGTGAAACGGCGGCGGTTCTTCACCGCCTCCAGGATGTTGGGCCACAGCGACCGCGGGTCGAGGCCGCCGGAGGCGGGTACGGGGGCGGGGGCCGCCGCGGGCGTCGGGGCGGGAGCGCCGGGCGGGGTCGCCGCCGGGGGACGGGTGTCGCCGCCGCCCGCTGGCGCGGCGGTGGGCCAGCCGCCCGGCCGCCGGGCGCCACCACTGCCCGCCGCGGTGGCGGTGGGCCAGGCGCCGGGTGCGGATGCGGTGGGAGCCGTGGCGGGCGCGGATGCGGCGGGAGCGGTGGCGGGCGCGGATGCGGCGGGAGCGGTGGCGGGCGGCGGTGCCGTCGGTGCGACGGGGGACGGGCCGCCACTGTCCGCCGTATCGGGAACTGCTCCTCCGCCCGGGGAACCCGTCGGGCCCGGGCCCGAGCCGGGGCCCCCCGCCCCCCGCACGGCGGCCCGAGCGGCAGCCGCGCCGCCCCCGGGCGGCACGGACGCGGATTCCCCACCGCTGAACGCACCACCGGCCGCGGCACCGGAACCGCCCTCGGCACCGGCGGGCATGCCGCCACCCCCGTGAACCCCGGGCGCGGGCACGTACCCCATGGCCGGGGCGCCGCCCCCGGCGGAGAAGTTGACCCCCCGCTCCAGCCGGTCGAGGCGGGCCATGACGGACCGCTCGTCGCCGTAGGCGGCGGGCAGCATGACGCGGGCGCAGATCAGCTCCAGCTGGAGGCGTGGTGAGTTGGCGCCGCGCATCTCCGTCAGGCCCTCGTTGACGATGTCGGCGGCGCGGGTCAGCTCGGCGGGTCCGAAGGCCTGGGCCTGCGACCGCATGCGCTCGACGACGTCGGCGGGGTGGTCGAGGAGCCCCTTGTCGATGGCGTCGGGCACGGCGGCGAGGATGACGAGGTCCCGCAGCCGCTCCAGCAGGTCGGCGACGAACCGCCGGGGGTCGTTGCCGCCCTCGATCACCCGGTCGACGACCTCGAAGGCGGCGGCGCCGTCACCGGAGGTGAAGGCCTCGACGACGGAGTCGAGGAGCGAGCCGTCGGTGTACCCGAGGAGGGAGGTCGCCATGGCGTATGTCACACCGTCGGGGCCGGCGCCCGCGAGCAGCTGGTCCATGACGGACATGGAGTCACGCACGGACCCGGCACCGGCCCGCACGACCAGCGGCAGCACACCGTCCTCGATGGGGATGTCCTCGCGCTGGCACACCTCACCGAGGTAGTCGCGCAGGGTGCCGGGCGGGACCAGCCGGAACGGATAATGATGAGTCCGCGACCGGATCGTCCCGATGACCTTCTCGGGCTCGGTCGTGGCGAAGATGAACTTCAGATGCTCCGGCGGCTCCTCGACGACCTTGAGCAGGGCGTTGAAACCGGCCGACGTGACCATGTGGGCCTCGTCGATGATGTAGATCTTGTACCGGCTGCGGGCGGGCCCGAAGAAGGCCTTCTCGCGCAGGTCACGCGCGTCGTCCACACCACCGTGGGAAGCGGCGTCGATCTCGATGACGTCGATGGAGCCGGGCCCGTTGCGCGCGAGGTCGCGGCAGGAGTCGCACTCACCGCAGGGCGTGGGCGTCGGCCCCTTCTCGCAGTTCAGACAGCGGGCCAGGATGCGTGCGCTGGTCGTCTTGCCACAACCGCGCGGACCGCTGAACAGGTACGCGTGATTGACCCGGTTGTTCCGCAGCGCCTGCTGCAACGGGTCGGTGACATGCTCCTGCCCGATGACCTCGGCGAAGGACTCCGGGCGGTAGCGGCGGTACAGCGCAAGAGACGACACGCATACGAGGTTATAGGCGCCCACTGACAACAGTCCCCGCCCACGGAGTCCGCCCCGGGAACGCAAGCGCCCCCCACGCACCCGCCAGAGCCGACCTACCCTTGCTGCCTTCCGGCCCTGGGGGAGTTCAGTCAGATAGCGCCGCGTGAGGGGCTTCGCACAGGTTACCCGATCCCACCGGCAGGAACGAGTTCGCGAGCACCCTCCGCCGTCATGTAATGTTTCCGGCGGAGGATTCGCCTAGAGGCCTAGGGCGCACGCTTGGAAAGCGTGTTGGGGGCAACCCCTCACGAGTTCGAATCTCGTATCCTCCGCAGCCGCCTGAACAGGCGAAACGAGGAGTCGGACCGCAGTGCGCGGTCCGACTCCTCGTTGTGCGTTGGTCTCAGTTTTGGTCTCATTTACTTCCGGCATTCAAGGCATTCTTCTCGCATGTGCGGCTCGCCGCTCCCGCGAGCTTTGACCCCACTCAAGGGCCCCTCACGGATGCGGCATGGCGATTACCGAACGGCATCCGCGCAGGTACGCACCATCTTCTCGCACATAGGGGTATGTTTTATGGAAGCGTACTTCTATATCTGGGGGTTGGCATGGACAAGCCTGCAGAGATGTTCGACCGGGACTACGAGTGGTCGGCGCTGAGGCGGTTCATCACCGACCCACAGCCGGGCGCGACTCTCGGCGTGGTCTCCGGACGTCGCCGCCAAGGCAAGACCTTCCTGCTGGACGCCGCGTGCCGCGCCGCCGAAGGTTTCTACTTCGGTGCGACCGAAGCTACGGATGCCGAGTCGCTGCGGAGGATCAGCACCGCTCTGACCGATCATGTCCGGCCCGCCAGCCCGTTCCACTTCGCCAACTGGTCAGAGGTGGTCGACGCACTGCTTGCCCTCGGCTCCGAACACCCCGTCCCCGTCGTGATCGACGAGTTTCCGTACCTGGCCAAAGCCAATCCGGAACTGCCCTCAATCATCCAGGAAGCTCTGCGGCCCCTGCGTGATCAGCGCACCCGCTCACGCACTCGGCTGCTGCTGTGCGGCTCGGCGCTGTCCTTCATGGGCCGGATACTGTCGGGCAACGCCCCGCTGCGTGGACGGGCGGGCCTGGAGCTGGTCGTCCGCCCCCTCGACCACCGCCTCGCCGCGGACTTCTGGGACATCACCGACCCCCATCTGGCCATGAAGGTCAACGCGATCGTCGGCGGCACGCCCGCCTATCGGCGCGAGTTCGCGCGCGGCGACACTCCCAAGGGGCCGGACGACTTCGACGACTGGGTTGTCCGCACCGTCCTCAATCCCGAGACCCCCCTCTTCCGCGAGGCCCGCTACCTGTTGGCCGAAGAGCCCGACCTTCGCGACACCGCCCTGTACCTGTCCGTCCTGGCCGCCGTCGCTGATGGCAACGCCACCCGAGGCGGCATGGCCAGCTATCTGGAACGCAAGGCCACCGATATCGCGCACCCCATCAACGTGCTGGAAGACGCGGGACTGCTCCACCGCGACGCGGACGCGTTCCGTGACAACCGTCCCACGTATCGCATCGCAGAGCCGCTGATCGGCTTCTACCACGCGATCATGCGCCCGGTATGGGACCAGCTCGAACGCCCGGGCAGTGCGACACGGGTCTGGCAAGCCAGCCGCCGACGCTTCGTAAGCAATGTCCTGGGGCCACATTTCGAACAGGTCTGTCGCGACTGGGCTCTCCATCATGCCGATCCCGATCTTCTGGGCGGTCTGCCCGCCCGCGTGGGACATGGCGTGGTCCACGACTCCAAGGCTCGCATCGGCCATGAGGTCGACGTGGCGGTGATCGGCATCGCCGACGCCGGCAAACCTCCGCTCCTGGCCATCGGAGAGGCCAAGTGGAACGACACCATGGGCATTGCCCACATCGACCGCCTCCGGCATATCCGCAGCCTTGTCAGCCAGGCCGGACGTTATGACACCACCGACACTAGGCTGATCTGTTTCAGCGGAGCAGGATTCAACGACAAAGCCCATGCAGCAGCGGAAGTCGACACTGATGTCCGTCTCATCGACCTGGCCGCGCTCTACAGCCAGGAGTGAAGGCGCGCACCGGGACCGGAACGGCAGCCACCACGGAGATGATCAGCTGCCTTCAGTTGGGGTTGTCAGGACGCTGCAATAGATAGCCCCAGACAGGGTCCAGTGCCTCGTCGTCCAAGGCCAGGAAGTCGGACCAGTGACGCTGTTCGAGCGGAGCAAGCAGGTCCTCAATGGTGCACAGCCAAGCCTCGCACAGGGCACGCAAGAAGAGCCCGTAAAGGCCACCGGACATTCGCCACCAGACCTTCTCCCAGGTCAGAGTGGGATGGTTGCGCGCGAATTCATACTCAGCATCACGGTTCAGAATATCCGGGAAAACGCCTGCGAAAGGAGGGAGAGGCGCTCTCAGGAAGAAGACGACCCAGTTGTCGGGGAGTTGCACGTTCCGTCCCGACAGGTAGTGATAGACCTGCGGTGGCCGGGTCCGGGCAGCGACATTTGGGCCTGAGGCCAGGAAGACTTCTGTCCGCTGTGCGGCCCATGCCGCGACATCGACCGGACGGAGCAGGCCCTTTGCTGTAACGGAAAAAGCGATGTCGTCCGAGAGGCTGTTGAACGCACCGTGCAGCGTGCTGGCCAGTTCCACTTGGACCGAGTTACCGAAGTGCCCGATGTCGCGAAGCTGTTGTTCCTGGGTGCGCAACCACTGACGAACCTGAGCCTGATCTGCCACCAGGTCGCCTTGTCCCTCGAAGCCCGGCTGGGCTGACCGGCAAGGTATCCGGCGAAGGCCATTGTTTGGTCAGCCAGGAAGCCGTTCACTGGGACAATCCCACTGAAGTTGCCTTGCCCTTGGTAGTTCAAGTCCGTCCAGAGCGTGGCCAGTCCAATGCGCCGCCCGGATCCGTCCACCAGCTCTGTTGCCCGTTCAACAAAGGCGTCACGCAGTTGGAGACGTTGCTTCTCTTGCCCAGCACGCCAACTGTCCATCAAGGGTGGGTAGAGGCGATCGAAGACTTCTTCGGGTGCTCCTGTGGCCAGTGCGAAGGGTGGAATGGTGTCGGGCTGCGTCGCATCGGGCTCCCAAATGCGGATCGGGACGGCGTTCTCCAGGACCAGTCGGCGAATCAACTGGCCGAGCCGATCATCGCTGGTCCTGCGGAGGAGCCCCTGAATGTCGTAGGGGTTCATCTTGAGCTTGACGCGCACCGTCGTGCCCGCCGCAGCACGGCCGCCAGCAGGTAGTGGGGAAAGCAGCGGCCGATGTGCGGGGCCGTCGAATGTCAGGCGACGCGCGTCCGCCACAGAGGCGTCGTAGCGGCGGCTGATCAGTTCGACCTGGTCGCCAAGCAGAAAGACCGAGAAGAAGCCGATTCCGAACCGGCCTGCAGGCTGGAATCCTCCGCTGGCCAGGCCGGGGAGACGATTGCGAATGCGGGTGGAGCTCCAGCCGCTGGTCCCGAAGTCGAGAAGGCCGTGAACGAGGGTCTCCTCGTCCATTCCAATGCCGTTGTCGCGAATCTCCAGGTACCAGGAGCCCTCGGCGGCGGTGAGGGATGCGTCGATCCGGCCTTCGCTGGCGTCAGCCTCTACGGCGTGGCGAGCGAGGACAGCATCCTGGGCGTTTTGGATCAGCTCACGAACAGCGACCTCGGGTTCTTTGCCGTACAGCTGCTCCCCGCCCAAGGTCTCGACCAGGGCAGGTACATCGGAGACTTTGACGGTCGCATCGATGGGCCGCCAGTCAGACACCGGGAAGAGCTCCGCGAAGCGCTCGGGAGAGTCGACTCTGGCGACCGCACGGGCGGCGAGCCGCCTGTGACCCAGGTCGTGCAGGAGGGCATCGACTTTCTTCAGCTCCTGATCGACGCCACGCAGGTAGTCCAGAGCCAGCCACCAGGCGCTGGCGTCGTGGGGGAGGAACGGTCGCAGCGACGTGTAGGTGATCCGGTCGCCGTCCAGGTGTGGGCGGCTCACGTGTTCCTGGAAACGCCAGTGTTCACGGGCAATGCCTTGTGGTTTCCGCAGGGAGAACAGAAACGTCGGGGCACGACGGCTGTCGATCTGGGCCGCGTCGGCAAGCCGCAGGATGCAGGCCAGCTTGAGCGGTTCGATGATCCAATCCGCTGGCTGCCAGGTCAGCGAGCCTTTCGCTGTGCGGAACCGATCCGCGAGTTTGTCCACTGACCACCAGTGACTGGCTGCCAGCTCGCCGATCAATGGACCATACGCTTCGCGTAGCTGAACGTCCTGCATGAGGAAGATCTCGTTGCCCGTGCTGGACGGCCACGGCTGGTCCACCAGCTTCCGAGCCTGCTCAGCGTGCGTCTCACGGATTGCGGTGGCCTGACACGCTTCCGCGATCTCGGCCGGCGGTGTGTCCAGCTCCGCTCGATCCGGCCAACATCCTTTCCGATGGAAATAAGCGACCGACACCAGGTCACGCCACCGTTGTTGTCCTAGTGCGTCAGGAACACTCGTCTCATAAGAGGCCGCCCCCATCGCGGCATCGTGCAACACGAAGGCACAGCCCAAAACGTATGCTTCAGCCGGATTCAGCCCGACCTGGTCACCGCACATGAGACTGGCCGTCTCCCACAGCGCGTCGACGTGGCTGATGTCGTGCACAGTGAACTCGGGCATACTGCGTGCGTTCTCTGCCAGGAGTACAGCCGCGTTGTCCCGCATGGCCAGATACGACACGCGCAATCGCTCACGTTGACCGTAGTGGTCATCGTTACGCGGACGCGCAGCAAGGGTCTTCTGCCACAGAGGCGCACTGACGAAGTCAAGCTCGGGCACTGGGAATGATCACCTCATTGCCGGCAGAACGAAGAGCCCGGCGAGCAGCCACATGACGATCACCGAGACGACTATGAACAACAGCACGTAAGTCTCGTACCACCGCAGGAGATTGCCCGGACGTGGGCGCTTCCGGAAGCCAGGTCCGACAATCTCGTCCGTGATGTCGCACTCTTCATTGCGGTAGTCGAGCCAGGCGAGGGCGCCCACGACGATCAGCGTGATGGTGAACGCGGCGACCACCGTCGTGAGGATCAGAAGCCCGATCACGCCGCTCCGCGCGGTATCCGACGCCACATCCCATTTGCGGTATCCCACGAAGAGCGCCAGAGCCGCACCGACAAGGGTGGTGGCGAGCGTCTGATAGATGGCGAGGAAACGGTGCGCATTCTCATTCACCGCGTGGATCTACTGCAGGATGTACCGGTACCGCTCCAGGGCGAACTCGTTCCGCACCGTTGCGGCTTCCGGCCTCGTCTCCCCCGATGCTGCCATCGCCCCCACCCGTCTGACCTTCCATCAGGATAGGGCGATCAAGGTCGCTGAGCACCTGGATCATCGAGACTCTCTACCGCGCGAGCACGTTCCACGACGCTTTCCAGCCGAGGCGGCTGGCGCTGCTTGCAAGATCCACACGCCGCATCTGTAGACACAGCCGACCACGCTCCGACAACCAGCGAAGGCCAGTTGCTCTCTGGTCTCAGTTTTGGTCTCATTCACCCTCGTCCAGCATCGTCCGGAAGGCTCACCACCACCCGCTTCACCGCAGGTCAGAACATCCCCGGCCCTCGCCGAACCCTCGGACGAACATTTGGAAAGCGTGTTGGGGGCAACCCCTCACGAGTTCGAATCTCGTATCCTCCGCCAGTGCCTCACCGGGCACGTTGTCGAAGGGCCCCACCGTTCGCGGTGGGGCCCTTCGACGGTTCTCAGGTCCCGTTGTCCTGGCGAGGTGGTGGCGCGATTTCCTCGAGCAGGGAGAGCTGCCAGTCGAGGTAGCGCTTGCCGGGGTAGACGGGGCGGGTGTCGCCGCAGCCCATGGTGATGCAGATGTCGGACTGCTGGACGGCGTCCGTGGTGAGGATCTCCGGGATCTCGGCGGAGATGTCGATGCCGACCTCGCGCATCGCCTCGACGGCGGCCGGGTTGACGGCCGTACCCGGGTCGGAGCCTGCGGAGCGGACCTCGACGCGGTCCCCGGTGAGGGGGGTCAGCCGGGCGGCGGCCATCTGGGAGCGGCCCGCGTTGTGGACGCAGCCGAGGAGCACGGAGGGCTTGTCCAGCCCATCGGGGCTTGTCGGGGTGGTCGGCGTTGTCGGGCATCTGGCTCTCTTGTCCCGGGAGGGCTTCGGGCGGGCCGGTGTCGGCAGCGTCATCGCCTCGCTCGCCGGTCGGTTCGCCGAGCCGGCGGAGTCCACCGGGGGTGCCGCCGACCACAAGCGGTCCTGTCCGTGACGGGCCCGTGCCGTCCCGGGCGCCGCTGGCCTCCGGGGCCGTCGCCGAACCCGCACGACCGGTCCGTTGGGCATCCGCTGCTGGGGGAGGCCGTCGCCACATCGGGGCTGGTCCTGGCCGTCTTCGGGCTGGCCCGCACCGGCCGGCTCCGGTTCGCTCCCGTCGCCGTCGCCTCCTACCTCGTGGGGTTCGTGAGCACGCAGGTGATCGGCGGGGTGGTCGGGCTGGTGCTGGTCGGGCTCATCTTCCTTCCCGCGCGGGACGGGGCCGTCGTAGCGAGGCGATGAGGGAGGCGGACGCGGCGGTGGTGAAAAGGCTGCCCACCATGACCATCAGCACTCCGACCATGAAGAGGCCGCTCGCGTCGTCCGACCAGTCGTAGTACGCGGCGGCCGTCAGGCCGGCCGGGATGCCCAGGACGGCCGACGGGACGAGGTTGCGGCTCGCCGCCCAGTACAGCGGCGGCAGCAGGCACAGGACCAGGCCGATCACCTGCCAGGCCTCGTACGGGCCGGTCGTCGAGCCGTCGGGGTGCACGTCGCGTCGCTGGTCCCAACCGAGCCAGCCGGCCCAGGTCGTGAGGGTCAGCAGGGTGAGGGCGAAGGTCGCCGTCAGCTGGTGGGCGCGTGCCGGTGGCCGTTGTTCCATGGGGCAAGCCTCGCCGTCCGGGGGTGGGGTGGGACAGGGCTGAAGTACTCAGTTCGGGACGAGTAGAGGCACCCATGGGGGGAGCACCGGGGGTCTTGAAGGTGTTCGTCGGGGACGGCGTGCCGCTTACGATCGCCGGTCATGGACGACTGGCTGGAGCGTGCCGCGAGGCTGAGGCAGTGGAGCCGGAGCGGGGTGCGGGCCCCGCACAAGCCGTTGTTGCTGCTGTACGCGCTGGGGCGGTGGCAGCGGGACGCGGACGGGGAGCTGCGGTACAGCGCGGTGGAGGGGGATCTTCAGCGGCTGCTCGTCGAGTACGGGCCCGCCAACCGGACTTCGCCCGCGTATCCCTTTCATCATCTGGTGAGTGACGGGGTGTGGGAGGTGCGGACGGACCGCGGGCCCGGCAGCCCGGGGAGCGGGGTCGGGGAGCTGCGCGCGGCGGGGGCCTCGGGGCGGCTGGCGCCCGGGTTGCGCCAGGCCCTGCGTCGGGAGCCCGACCTGCTCGCGCGGATGGCGCGCGTGCTGCTCGACCTGCACTTCCCGCCCTCGCTGCACGGCGATCTGTGCGAGGCCGTCGGGCTCGAGCTGGAGCCCGCGGAGGCGGGGCCGTACGCGCGCGTGCCGCGCAGGCGGCGGGACCCCGGCATGCGGGAGAGGGTGTTGACCGCCTACGAGTACCAGTGCGCCTTCTGCGGGTACGACGGCGTGATCGACGCGGCGCCGGTGGGTCTGGAGGCCGCCCATGTGCGGTGGTGGGCCTTCGACGGTCCCGACGACGTCGACAACGGGCTGTGCCTGTGCTCCCTGCACCACAAGCTGTTCGACAAGGGGGTGCTCGGGGTCGGCGACGGGCACCGGGTCCTGGTGTCCGAGCGGTTCGTCGGGCGGGGGACCGCCGCCCGTGAGCATGTGCTGGTGCTCGCCGGGCGGGCGGTCATCGGGCCGCAGCGGGAGGGCGACCGGGTCGCGGACGCCCACCGCGCCTGGCATCGGGATCAGGTCTTCCGCGGGAGTCCGCGCGAGCCCGCGTTTCCCTGATCACGGGGACCCGCCCATGCGGTCAGGGGCGGCCCGCGCGTACGACCGCCACCGGGCAGTGCGCGTGGTGCAGCAGGGCCTGCTGCTCACCGAGCCCAGCAGCAGGCCCGTGAAGCCGCCGTGCCCGCGCGCCCCCGTCACCAGCAGCTGGGCCGACCGGCTGGCCTCGATGAGGGCCGGGCGGACGCGGGAGCGGAGCAGGCGGCGCTCCACGGTGACCTGGGGGAAGCGCCCCTGCCATCGCTCCACCGTGTCGTCCAGCAGGCGCTGTTCGGCCTCGCGGAGGTCGTCGGCGTCGGCGACCACGGCGCTGAGGGGGTCACCGGGGCCCTCGTAGGCGCGTTCGCTCCAGGTGTTCCACACGTGGACGGCGACCAGCGGGGCCCCGCGCAGCGCGGCCTCGGTGAACGCGAACGCGACGGCCGCCTCCCCGGCCTCGGAGCCGTCGACGGCGAGCAGGACCGCGCCGACGGGGTCGGGCCGGCCGCGCGCCACCAGCAGGGGGCAGGTGCCATGCGCGGCGAGGTGTGCGGCCGTCGAGCCCAGGAGGAGCCCGGCGAAGCCGCCCAGGCCGCGGCTGCCGACCACGGTCAGCGACGCCGAGCGGGACTCGACCTCCAGCACCTCGAACGCGTCGCCCGCCACCACGGAGCGGTCGACCTCGGTGCCGGGGGCGGCCTTGTGGGCGCGTTCCTCGGCGCGGGCCAGGGTGCCGTGGACCATCGGCTCCAGGCCGTGGCCGGCCGGGTTCCAGGGGGGTGTGCCGGTCGGCAGGTGGCCGGTCGGGTGGCCGAAGGCGTGCACGATCCGCAGGGGCACGCCCCGCAGCCGTGCCTCGTGGGCCGCGACCTCGACGGCGTGCAGGCTGGACTCGGAGCCGTCCACGCCCACGATCACCGGGCCGGTCGTCGTGAAGTCCGATGCCGGGTCGCTCATCTCCGTCACTCTCCCGTCCCGGTGCGGGTGCCGGACGCGGGACGTGTCGCCCGTACGACCGCGACCGGGCAGTGCGCGTGGTGCAGTACGGCCTGGCTGACGGAGCCGAGCAGCAGGCCGGTGAAGCCGCCGCGGCCCCGGGAGCCGACCACCATCAGCTGTGCGGACCGGCTCGCCTCGATCAGGGCCTCCCGGGTGCCCCCGTGCACGACCTTGTGCTCGACGACCACGCCCGGGTACCGCTCCTGGTGGCCCGCGAGTGCCTCGTAGAGCAGGCGTTCCTCCTCCGAGGCGAGCGCGCCCGGCGGGTTGGCGTACGGCTCGGAGGCGTCCTGCGGGGCGGGCAGCGGCGCGTTCCAGTTGGTCCAGGCGTGCAGGGCCACCAGCGGGGCCTTGCGCAGCTCGGCCTCGGCGAAGGCGAAGTCGACGGCCCGGTCGGCGGCGGGTGAGCCGTCCACGCCGAGGACGACCGGGCCGTCGGCGGCGGACTGCTCGCGCACCACCAGCACCGGGCAGGCGCCGTGCGCCGCGAGGTGCACCGCCGTGGAGCCGACCAGCAGCCCCACGAACCCGCCCATGCCGCGGGAGCCCACCACGACCAGCTCGGCCCCCCGCGACTGCGCCTCCAGGACCGTCAGCGGCTCACCGGTCACCAGGGTCTGCTCGACCCGTACGTCCGGTGCGGTCGCCGTGGCCCGTTCCACCGCCTCGGTCAGCAGGCCCTCGGCCAGCTTGCGCAGCCCGCCGGCGCTCGGGCCCACCGGCGACGGGCCGAGGGGCACGTGCAGCGCGGGCCACAGGAAGGCGTGCACGACGCGCAGGGTCGCTCCACGCGCGCGTGCCTCGCGGGCCGCGGCCTCCACGGCGTTCAGGCTCGATTCCGAGCCGTCCACCCCGACGACGACCACGCCGCTCACCGTTCCGCCGACACCGCTCGCCGTTCCGCCCACACCACTCATCGTGCCTCCCTCGCCGCGCCCTCGCTGTCGTCTCCAGCTCATCGCACTGACGCGGGTACCCATAGGGCCTGGTGGTGCCTACCCATGGGCCAGTGGGGCCGTCCGGCGGCTGTTCAGCGCCGGTACGCGCTGACCGCCACGGCGGGCAGCACCGCCAGCGCCAGCGCCCCGCCCGTCAGGGCCAGGACCGGATAGCTGGCGGCGGCCACGACGAACCCGGAGGCCATGCCGCCGGTCGCGCCCGCGATGGCGATGGCGACGTCGACCAGGCCCTGTGTCCTGGCCCGGTTGGCGAGCGGCACGGTGTCGGTGATGATCGCCGTGCCGGCGACGAGGCCGAAGTTCCAGCCGAGGCCGAGCAGGGCGAGCGCGAGGGCGAGCAGCGCGACGGAGTCCACGGGCGCGGTGGCCGCGACGACGCCGGCGGCGAGCAGGATGACGCCGGACGCGGCGGCGACGGTGAGGCGGCCGTACCGGTCGACGAGCCAGCCGGTCAGCGGGGACGGCAGGTACATCGCGGCGACATGGACGGCGATGACCAGACCGGAGGCGGCCGTGCCGTGTCCGTGGTCGTGCATGTGCACGGGCGTCATCGTCATCACGGCGATCATCACCAGCTGGGTGACGATCATGACCAGTGCGCCCAGGACGACCCCGCCGCCCGGCTCGGCGGCGGCTTCCCGCGGCCCGGATTCCCGCCGTACGGCGTCGGCGGCGAGGCTTCTGGCCAGGAGCAGCGGGTCGGGGCGCAGCAGGACGGCCAGGACCAGCGCGGCCAGCGCGTACGCGGCACCGGACAACAGGAACGGTCCGGCGAGGTGGGGGATGCCGAGGGTCTCCGCGAAGTTGCCGGTGGGCGCGGCGAGGTTGGGTCCGGCGACGCCGCCGAGGGTGGTGGCGACCAGCACCGTGGACACGGCTCGGGCCCGCCGGTCGGGGGTGGCGAGGTCGGCTCCGGCGTACCGGGCCTGGAGGTTGGTCGCGCTGCCCGCGCCGTAGACGAACAGGGCGACGAAGAGCAGGGCGGGGCTGTCGAGCACGGCGGCGACGATGACGCCCGCGCTGCCGACGGCGCCGGTGAGGTAACCGGTGGCGAGTCCGGGGCGCCGCCCGCCGGCCTGGGAGATCCGGCCGACGGTGACGGCGGCGAGCGCGGACCCGGCGGTGAACAGGGCGCTGGGCAGGCCCGCGAGACCGGTCGAGCCGAGCATGTCCTGGGCGAGCAGTGCGCCGACCGTGATCCCGGCGGCCAGTCCGGCGCCGCTGAGCACCTGGGCGGCGACCAGGACGCGCAGGACGCGGCGCTGTGCGGCGGCGGTGTCGGCGGGGGTCTCCCCGGGGGTGGGGCCGGGGAGACCGCCGGGGGTGGGGCCGGGCGGTGCGGTGCTGGTCACGTCGCTCGCCTGCTCCCGTCGGCCCGAGGAACCATCGCATTCCTGTGATCTTCGGAATGTCGTGTGAGATGCCGGGCAGAGGCTAGCCCCAGACCCGGATCCGAGTCGACTCCGTCACCTGGTCGACGTCCGTCGTGCGCACGGTCACCCGCATCGTCCACTCGCCCGCGACGGGCAGGTCGAGCGAGTCGGTGGCCCAGTAGCCGCCCCGGTCGGTCAGGTCGGCGGCGAGCGGGCCGATGCCCTGGGCGGGGAGGGTGAAGGAGAGCCGCAGCTCGGGGACGGTGGAGATGCCGCCGTCGGGGCCGAAGACGACCGCCTGGACGCTGTTCTCGCCGACCCGGGCCGGGTCCACGCTGAGCTGCACGGTGCCCCGCCCGCCCGCCTCCCCCAGATCGAAGGGGACCGTCGTGACGGCCGCGAGCGGCTGCCCCGCCGGTGCGCTGTCGGCGGCCGTCGCCGCGGCCTCGGTGGCGGCGCGGCCCGGGAGGGTGCTGGTGAGGACGGTGGTGAGGACCAGGACGACCACGCCGATGACCGCCTCGACCAGCACCGAGCGGCGCAGGGCACGGGGCGACGGCTCCTCGGGAAGGGCGGGGGGAGGCGTCCGGTCGCCGGGGGCTTCCGGGGGGCCGCCGCCCGCCATCGCCGGTACCCGCGCGCCGACGGGGGCGCTCATCGCCGGGCTCCGGGTCCAGCGGCGGGAGAACGTCGCGGCCGTCAGCAGCAGGGCGACCGCGGCGAGTTTGGCGAGCAGGAGACGGCCGTACGAGGTGGAGGTGAGGGCGTCGAGGGGGCCGAGGCCGCGCCAGGACTGGTAGGTGCCGGTGACCACCAGGACGGTGACGGAGGTGAAGGCCAGCCGGGAGAAGCGGGTGACGGCTGCCGGGGCGACGCGGGTGCGGTAGAGGGCGACGAGGCCGCCCAGCCAGACCGACGCCGCCAGCAGGTGCAGCACGTGGGACGCCATCGCCAACGGGACCTGGATTCCCGCGGACGCGTGCTCGGCCGCCGCCCAGGTGAGGGTGAGGGCCGTGGCCAGGGCGGCGCCCGTGGCGAGGGTGGTGCGGGTGCGGGAGCCGCCGAGGAGACGGGTGAGGACGAAGGCCACCGGTACGAGCAGGGCCAGGCGGGCCAGCAGGGCCAGGCCGGGGCGGGTGGTGAGGGTGCCGGTGAGGGCGTCCGCGTCGAGGGCCGTCGCCGGGCCGGTGCCCGCCTCGTAGGGGGCGCGCAGGACCAGCAGGCCCAGGGTGGCCGTCAGCAGGGTCCACCAGGCCAGGCGCAGGGGCGTCCGCAGCGGGGCGGGGTCGGCCGGGCGGCACACGACGACGAAGGCGGCGGCGCCGATCAGCAGGGCCACGGCGAGGTAGGCGAGGTAACGGGCCATGTTGTGCAGGCTCTTGGTGGCCGGGTCCTCGGGCGGGCCGGTGTCGGGTACGGCCGCCGCCAGGGTGCGCTCCCCCACCGAGAAGGTGAACGCGCCGGACACCGGGTGGCTGTCGGCCGACACCACCCGCCAGGCCACCGTGTAGGTGCCGGTGCCGAGGTCGCGGGGCAGGGCGACGCGGACGGTGTCGCCACCGCCGGGGCCGTGCCGGGGCTCCGCCAGCCGTAGCCGGTGGCCCTCCGGGTCCAGCACCCGGACCGAGCCGTCGAGCAGGCCGACGGACTCGGTGAACGTCAGGTCGAGGTGGCGGGGGGCCGACTTGAGGACGGTGCCGTCGCGGGGGTCGGTGCCGCTGAGGGCGGCGTGGGCGGCGGCGGGGGCGGCGCCTCCGAGGAGGAGACCGGGGACGAGCACGACCAACACGGCACCCAGCAGCACCAGCCGCCGGAGGCGTGCTTGTCGGGGGCCTGCACGGAGGAGGTCTGCACGGAGGAGGTCTGCACGGCGGAGGCTTGCCCACAGGAAGCCCGCTTGCCGGAGGTCTCCACGGAGGACATCCGCACGGCGGAGGTCTGGCCCTTGGGCGCCTGCCCGTCGGAGGTCTCCACGGAGGACATCCGCACGGCGGAACCTTGCCCACAGGAAGCCCGCTTGCCGGAGGTCTCCACGGAGGACATCCGCACGGCGGAGGCTTGCCCACAGGAAGCCCGCTTGCCGGAGGTCTCCACGGAGGACATCCGCACGGCGGAGCCTTGCCCACAGGAAGCCCGCTTGCCGAAGGTCTCCACGGAGGACATCCGCACGGCGGAGGTCTGGCCCTTGGGCGCCTGCCCGTCGGAGGACTGCCCGGCGAGGACCCGCCCCTCGGGCACCTGCCCGGCGAGGACCCGCCCCCGTGGGCGCCCGCCCACCGGAGACCTGCCCCCCGGGCGTCCGCCCGTCCGAGCCCTCCCCCTCCGAGCCCTCCCCCTTCGAGGCGTGCCTGCCGAACGGCTCGCCGTTCGGTGGAGGTGCCGTGCTCTCGGTCGTCATCGCCCACCACTTCGTCTCCGTCGCATCGAGCCTTCCGGACCGCCGAACTGCCGACTCCCGGATACGTACGGATGCGCGGAGCCGTGTGCTCACCACGTCGGCCGCGCCGTCACCCCGCCGTCCACCACCAGGTCGTGCCCGGTCACCCAGGACGCCAGTGGCGACGCCAGGAAGACACAGGCGTCGGCGACGTCCTCCGGGCGGCCGAGGCGGCCGAGGGGCGCCGCCCGCAGCCAGCGCTCCACGCCCTGAGGCCAGCCCTCGACGAGCCCGTCCCGGTCGATGAGGCCGGGGGAGACGGTGTTGACGCGGATGCCGTGGGGGCCGTACTCCTGCGCCGCCACGCGCGCGTGCGTCACGATCGCCGCCTTGGAGGCGGAGTAGTGGGCGTGCTGGGGCGCGGGGTGCGTGGCCTCGATGGAGGCGATGTGGGTGACGGAACCGCCGCCCTCCACGTCCCGCATGATCTCCGCCGCCGCCTGGGTACAGGCGAACACGCTGGTCAGGTTGGTGTCCACTACCGCCCGCCACTCCGCCGCCGTCATGCCGGGGAGCTGCCGCAGCGGTTGTACGGCCGCGTTGTTGACCAGCGCGGTGAGGCGGCCGTCCGCCCACTCGGCGGCCTGGTGGACGACCCGGTGGCAGGCCGACTCCTCCGACAGGTCGGCCTGGAGCACGACGGCCCGGCCGCCCGAGTCGCGGATGCGGGACGCCACTTCGCGGGCCGCCGCCACAGCCGTACGGCAGTGGAGCGCGACCGCGGCGCCCTGTTCGGCGAAGCGCAGCGCGACGCCCCGGCCGATGCCGCCGCCCGCCCCGGTGACGAGGGCCGCCTGGCCCCGTAGCAACAGGCTCATGGGCGGCACAGTGCCGTGATCCGCGCGGCCTCGGCCGGATAACGGGCCGTCAGTACGTCGGCCTCGCCGTGTTCGTAGGTGTCGTAGCTGAAGCCGGGGGCCATCGTGCAGCCGAAGAACGCCCAGGAGCCGTTCCCGGCGAGCCGGGCGCCCATCCAGGTGCCGGCGGGGACGGTGAACTGGGGGTGCTGGCCGCGCGGGACGTCCGGGCCGAGGACGGCGGTGCGGGTGCCGCCGTCGGGGGCGAGGAGGAGGAGTTCGAGGGGGTCGCCGAGGTAGAAGTGCCAGACCTCGGCGGCGGGCAGGCGGTGCAGGGCGGAGTAGTCGCCGCGGGTCAGCAGGGCCACTATGGCGGTGCCCTCGGGGCGGCCGTCCGGGCGGTCGGGGCCCGCCCAGGTCCGCCGGAACAGTCCCCCCTCGCGCGGGATCGGCTCCAGGCCGTAGTGGGCGACGAGCGCTTCCGGGGTGACGGCGTCTCGGGCGTCTCGGGTCACCCCGGAAGGCTACCCACGGCTCACTGGGGGAAGGCCAGCTCCCGGGTGAGGAAGGCGAGTTGCGCGTGCTTCTCGGGGAGGTACACGTCCGGGATGTCGACCTCCGGCAGGACGACCTCGGGCCCCGCGGTGAAGCCCTCCTTGAGGAATCGGGCGATCGCCTTCTCGTTGCGGACGTCCGGGTCGACGACGATCCGGCGCCGGTCCAGGGTCAGCAGGACGTAGGAGGCGATGGCGCGCACCAGCGCCGCCGTCCAGCCGGGGCGTGCCGCGCCCGGGCCCGCGGGGGCGAGGAGCAGGTGGACGCCCATGTCGCCCGGTTCGACCGGGTAGCACTCGCCGACCCGGTCGGCCCCGGGCTCGTAGGTCTGCAAGAGGGCGACGGGTTCCTCCTCCTTGAGGATGAGGAAGGCGTGGTGGGTTTCGAGGGTGTCCATATGGGCGTAGATCTCGGCGACCTGCTCACGCGTGAGGCCGTTCATACCCCAGAAGGCGGCCCGTTCCCCGCTCACCCAGCCGTGCACGGTCCCGGCGTCCGCGTGCGCGTCGAGGGGGACGACACGGACGGTGCCGAACCCGTCGACGTGCTGCTCGTGGACGGGCTCGCGGGTGCGGTGTGCGGCGAGGTCAGACATCGGTCTCCTTGGTGAGCTGGTTCCAGTCGGTGACCACGGGGACGAGGTCGCCCGCGAGCCACAGGGGCAGTTGGTCGCGGTGGTGGGGCGAGCCGGGGACGCCGGACGCGCCGAACGGCACCACCCACCGGCTGTCCTCACGGCGGGCCAGGTCCCACACGTATCGGGCGGCCGGGCCGCGCGCGGCGAGGTCGGTGAGGCCGGGCACGGGCGAGGTGCACAGCACGCAGTCGTGGTCGCCGGAGAGGGCGGGTTCGTCGTACGGGGTGCCGGGCGCCAGCGCCCGCCAGGGGGCGAGGCGGTGGGTGTCGCCCCAGGGTGCCGGGGTACGCCCCGCGGTCTCCTCGACGGCGGCGCGGACCACGGCCGGGCGGTCGATGCCGTACAGCTCCTTCGCCCGCAGCAGGTTCTCGAGGGCGTAGCCGACGCGCGGGACCAGGGCCAGCCAGGGCAGCAGGATCTCCGGGTAGGCGGGTGGTTCGGTGAGCGCGGCGAACGCGGGCTCGGCGGCGAGCCGGCGTACGACGGCACCGCGCAGGGCCGCGAAGGCCGCCGCGTCCTCGCTGTCCGCGGTCATCCGGCGGTCCCAGCCGAGGAGTCGTCCGCGCAGCGCGGCGGCCTCGGGGGTGAGGGTGTCCGGGTCCAGCCCGGCGAGCAGGTCGAGCAGGGCGGCCGCCGAGGCGAGGTGGGTGTCCATGTGGAGGGCGGGCATGTCGGCCGCCGACCACCGCTCCTTCTCGGCGAGCAGGGCGGCGATGCGGTCGGCGCGGTGCCGGGCGGCGAACTCGACGCCGAGCGGGGCGGCGGGGCCGCGCTGGTTGGCCATGACGGCGACGCCGTCGGTGAGGCCCGCGCGGGGTGTCTCGTGCCAGCCCCGCCAGTCGTGGCCGGGCTCCCAGGCGGGGACCGTACGGACCCGGCCCCGCTCGGCGCGGAGGGGCACCCGGCCCGCGACCCGGTGCAGGGTGCCGCCGTCGGTGTCGGCGGCCTGGACGACGTTCACCGGCTCGGCCCAGTGGTCGAAGGCCCGGTCGACGTCGGCGGCGGTGCGGGCGCGCAGCAGCGGCAGCAGGGCGCTGAAGCCCAGGTCGCCGGTGACGCGGGGCGGGTAGCGCAGGCTGAGGGCGAGGGGGGTGCCGTCGTCGAGCCCTTCGGGGCCGCCCGCGATGACGGGGCCGCGTTCGGTCTCGATGACCTCGACGTCGACGTACGCGGTGGTCTCCCCCGCGACCTCGACGGTCTCCGTGAGCCGTTCCGCGCGCCGCCACGTCCCGTCCGGGCCGAGCGCCTCGACGCCCGCGCCGGTGCGCCGCAGCCGCTCCTGGTAGAGATCCTGGTAGTCGGCCATGGCGTTGGTGATGGCCCAGGCGACGGTGCCGGTGTGGCCGAAGTGGGCGGTGCCGGGGATACCGGGGACGGCGAGGCCGACGACGTCGAACTCCGGGCAGGAGAGCCGGATCTGCTGGTAGACGCCGGGGTCCTCGATGAACCGGTGCGGGTCGCCCGCGATGACGGCCTGCCCGGTGACCGTGCGTTCGCCGGAGACGAGCCAGCCGTTGCTGCCGGAGGTGCCGGGGCCGTCGGTGGCGAACAGGCCGACCGCGTCGGCTCCGAGGTGCCGTACGACGTGGTCGCGCCAGAGCTTGGCGGGGAAGCCCGCGAAGAGGATGTGGGTGGAGAGCCAGACACCGAGCGGGGCCCAGGGTTCCCAGCGGCCGGGGGTCAGACCGGTGCGCTCGAACTCGGGTGTGCGGCGGGCGCCTTCGGCGAGGCCGTCGTTCACCCCGTCGACGTAGGCGCGCACCCAGTCGGCGGTCTCCGGGTCCCGCTCCGTCAGCGCGTCGAAGCAGCGGCCGGCGGTGTCGGCGAGCCGGGTGCGTCTGGCGAACACGTCCCAGGCGAGGGCGTCGGTGCCGAGGAAGGACGCCGAGGTGCCCTGCACACGGTGCCGTTCGACCTCCAGTTGCCAGGCGCGGTCGAGGGCGGTGACCCGGCCCTGGGCGCGGGCGAGCGCGGTGGGGTCGGAGGCGCGCAGGTGGGGGATGCCCCAGGCGTCCCGGTAGATCTCGGTCGTCACCCTGTGACCCCGCCTTCCTTTAGGTTAGGCTTACCTAAGCATGCGTGAGGGAATCGTACGCGACACGTGAAGGGGCACCATGCGGCAGGGGCGACGCGGCTGGGAAGGCGCGGTACTGAGACTGATGGGCGCGAAGGACTTCACGCTGACCGTCACCGGCACCGAGGACGTCACCCCCGACTACCGCCGCGTCCACTTCACCGACGGCGAACTCCTCACCCACTACGGCGTCCACCCCACCATGTGGATCCGGCTCTGGTTCGACAACGCGGGCAAGCCCCACCAGCGGGCCTACACCCTCGTCGGCCCCGACCGGGAGACCAACACCTTCAGCCTGGAGTTCGCACTGCACGAAGGGTGCGCCAGTGACTGGGCGCGGGCGGCGAAGCCCGGCGACACCATCGGGGCGACGGTCCAGGGCACCGGCTTCCAGCATCCCCGGCCAAAGCCCTCGCACGTCTTCGCGATCGGCGACCCGGCCTCGCTGCCCGCGCTCAACTCCCTCCTCGACGCCCTCGGCCCGGCCCCCGCCACCGTCTGGTTCGAGGGCACGCTCGACGGCCTGCCCTGCCACGCCGACACCTCCCGGCACGAGGTACGGCAGGTCCCCCGCCGCGACGACGGCCGCCACCTGGTCGACCAGGTGAAGGCGGACCTGCCCGCCCTGCTGGCGGCCACCCCCGACCCGTACGTCTGGATCGCCTGCGACACCGCCACCACCCGCGCGCTCGCCTCCTACGTCCGCAAGGAGCTGCGCCTGCCCAAGGAACGGACGCAGGCGCTCGGGTACTGGCGCGCGAGCTGACCGCGCGGTCCGGCCCGCCGGGCGGGATCATCGGTCCATGGACGTCACCCTGCACCTCGCCCAGGACCCCGAGGCCGACGCACTCCTCGGGCGCAGCCCGCTCGCCGCGCTCATCGGCATGCTGCTGGACCAGCAGGTCCCGATGGAGTGGGCGTTCAAGGGGCCCGCGACCATCGCCCGGCGGCTCGGCGCGGGCGACCTGGACGCGCACGAGATCGCCGCCCACGACCCCGAGGCGTTCGCCGCGCTGCTCTCCGACAAGCCCGCCGTGCACCGCTACCCCGGCTCCATGGCCCAGCGGATCCAACAGCTGTGCCAGTACCTCGTCGAGCACTACGACGGTGACGCGAGCGCCGTCTGGGCGGGCGTCGGCAGCGGCACCGAACTGCTGGAACGGCTCCAGGAACTGCCCGGCTTCGGCAGGCAGAAGGCCCAGATCTTCCTCGCCCTGCTCGGCAAACAGCTCGGCGTGCGCCCGGAGGGCTGGCGGGAGGCCGCGGGCGACTACGGGGCGCCCGGCAGCTTCCGCTCCGTCGCGGACATCACCGGACCGGAGTCACTGGCCAAGGTGCGCGCGCACAAACAGGAGATGAAGGCGGCGGCCAAGGCGGCCAAGGCGGCGAAATCCGCGAAGAAGCAGCCGTAGGCAGGGGCCGTCAGCCGGGTGGCCCGCTCCGGCGTGCGCGCCGTTCGCGCCCGCCCCCAGCATGGACCATGACCGAGGCACCGAGCGGCTCCCCCTGGGGCCCCGAGTACGACGACCGCCGCATACACGCCACCCGCGAGCACCGCACCACGTCGTACGACGGTCCCGAACCGCCCTTCGAGGGCCCGCTGCACCTGCTCTCCCGGGCCGCCTGGCAGACCGTGCTGGTGACCGGCGCCGCCTCGCTCGTCCTGGGCGTGCTGGTCCTGGTCTGGCCGGGCGCCTCCCTGGCCGCCGCCGGAATCCTGTTCGGCCTCTACCTCCTGGTCACCGGCGTCCTCCAACTCGCCGCCGCCTTCGGCACACTCCCCCAAGCTCTCGACTCCGCTCGAGCAGGGGGGACCCCCATCTCCACCGCCCTGCGCGTCATGGCCTTCGTCAGCGGTGTGCTGTCCATCCTGCTCGGCCTGTTCTGCTTCCGCGGCGCCCTCCAGTCGATCCTGCTGCTCGCCCTGTGGATCGGCATCGGCTGGCTGTTCCGCGGCGTCACCCAGACCCTGGCCGCCGCCTCCGACCCCGCGATGCCCGCCCGCGGCTGGCAGTTCCTGCTCGGGATCGTCAGCCTGCTCGCGGGCGTCGTGCTGATCGTCTCGCCGTTCGAGTCGGTCGCCGTGCTCACCGTCGTGGGCGGCTGCTGGCTGATCGCGGTCGGCGTCGTCGAGATCGTCACCGGTCTGCGGATCCGGCGGCGGGCGGGGCTGGTGCCACGGGAGCTGTGAGGCGGCCCGTGCGCTCGGCCGGGTGGGTGCACCTGCGGGGCACGGGGATGAACCCCCTGACCTCGCCGGGGACACGTCACGGCATGAACCGCCCACCGCGCCCCGCCCGCCGTCACGCGTGGCTGCGGGTGCTGGTGCTGCTGCTCGCCCTGTGCGTGCCCGGGACGCACGCCGAGGCACCGACGACACCGCCGGTGGCGGTCTCGGTACCGGGCGGCGAGGGCGGCGGGCTCGGCACCGAGACCGACTCGTCCGACCCCGCCCTGCGGGCACCGGGCAGGGCCGCCGACCGTCCCGTCGTACGGCGGCGCCCGGCACGCCCGCCCCTCCCGGTGCCCGACCGGGGCTCCCGGGGCGCCATCGCGCCCTCACCGCCGTACGGACTGCGTTCCTTGCGCTGTGTGGTGCTGATCTGCTGACCGGCCCGGCCCTAACGGCCCCCGTCGGTCAAGCACGGTCAATCACGCTCACCACGCGAAAGAACCAACGCAAGGACGGAACACCTCATGCCCAGCGACCCGTACGCGGTCCTGCGTGCCCTACTGCGCGCCGAGGCCGAACGCAACAGGCCCCACCAGTCCGCCGACCGAGCCGAACAGCGGCCGGAGAGGCAGGCCCCCAAGGGCGGCCGGGAACGGGGCTGAGGGCGCCCCGCGGAACACGGCGGAGACGGGCCGACCGTCTCCGCCGCGCCGTTCCGGGGGCCGGGCGGTGACCCGGTTTCCGCTTTGCAGGTGTTTGCGGCGTCATTTCGCGCGTCGCACTCGGCCTGCACGGCTGCGCCCGGAACGTCAGGACCGGTAGGCTTTCCGTGTGATCTTCAAGCGCATCGGAAACGGCCGGCCGTACCCCGACCACGGCCGGGAAAGCACCCGGCAGTGGGCGGACGTCGCGCCACGCCCGGTCCGCCTCGATCAGCTCGTGACGACCAAGCAGCAACTCGACCTGGAGACGCTGCTCGCCGAGGACTCCACGTTCTACGGCGACCTCTTCGCCCACGTCGTGAAGTGGCAGGGCGACCTCTATCTGGAGGACGGTCTGCACCGCGCGGTCCGGGCGGCCCTCCAGCAGCGCCAGGTGCTGCACGCGCGCGTGCTCGAACTCGACTGACGTACGCCCGGAGACCGGGGCGACGCCCGGGGTTGGCCCTTTCGGGTCCTTTCCGGCGGACAGTACGACATCGAATGATCATCTAGGGCCTGTTGTGAAAGTGCTGGTCACAGCCACTCGTTGATGGCTGCGATCAGCACGGTCGCTTCGTAGCGGACGGCGAGTTTGTCGTAGCGGGTGGCGACGGCCCGGTGGCGCTTGAGCCGGTT
>NZ_JAGPXL010000004.1 GCF_018070565.1 Streptomyces sp. B93 | reverse complement strand
TCGGCGAGTCCTCGGGGTCCCCACTTACCGACGCAGTGACTTCGAGGTACAGCCATGTCCAAGACGGCTTACGTCCGCACCAAACCGCATCTCAACATCGGCACGATGGGCCATGTCGACCACGGCACCGCCAAGCTGATGCCGGACGTCGACCGCGGGCGGGCCTGGCTGCTGACGGTCGACGGGGCGCCGCAGTCGTACGTGGACCTGGACGAGCCGACGCACCTGGAGTTCGAGTACGCGCGACGGCTCGGGCACGTCCTGGACACCGTCGCGGAGCCGGGCCGGGCCCTGGACGTGCTGCACCTCGGCGGCGGGGCGCTCACCCTGCCCCGCTATGTGGCGGCGACCCGGCCCGGCTCACGGCAGGACGTCGTGGAGGCCGACCGGGGGCTGCTGGCGCTGGTCGCCGAGGAGCTGCCCGTGCCGGACGGCAGCGGCATCGCCCTGCACGCGGCGGACGCCAGGAGCTGGCTGGAGGAGGCCCGCCCGGACCTGGCCGACGTCCTCGTCGCGGACGTCTTCGGCGGCTCCCGGGTGCCCGCGCACCTGACGTCGGCCGGCTACGCCCGCGAGGCCGAGCGGGTGCTGCGGCCGGCCGGCGTCTATGTGGCCAACCTCGCCGACGGCGCGCCGTTCGCCTTCCTGCGCTCCCAACTCGCCACCTTCGGGGAGGCCTTCGAGGAGCTGGCGCTGATCGCGGAGCCGGGTGTGCTGCGCGGGCGGCGGTTCGGCAACGCGGTCCTGGTGGCCGCGCACCGGCCGCTGGACACGGCCGCGCTGTCCCGCCGCACCGCCGCGGACGCCTTCCCGGCGCGGGTCGAACACGGCACCGCGCTGCGGGACTTCGTCGGCGACGCCCGCCCGGTCCGCGACGAGGACGCGGTGCCGTCCCCGGAGCCGCCTGAGGGGGCGTTCGGGGTGGGGTGAGCCGGGGCCGGGAGCCTGCCCCCCCCCGCGGTGGTGGGCTGGGGTCGGGGCTGTTCGCTCACGGCGCTGGGCTGGGGTCGGGGTTGCCCGTCGGCGGTGGTGGGCGTGGCCGGGGGCCGTCAGCCTGCGGTGGTGGGCTGGGGTGGGGGCTGTTCGCCCGCGGAGGTGGGCTGGGGTCGGAGGGGCGTCCGCCCGCGGTGGTGGGCCGGGGCCGGGGCCGATGGGCCCGCGGCGGGCAGACCGGGGCCGGAGGGCCGTCCGCCCGCCGCGGTGAAGACGGGGGCCGCGGGCCGTCAGCCCACTGTGCGCTCCGCGCCCGCGGGTTCGTCGGCCGGGGTCGCCGAGGTGATCGGCCTGCTGCCCCGGCGGCGCAGGTTCCGTACGTCGGGGACGGTCAGCACCAGCGCCGTGACCAGGACGATCAGCGCCGAGCAGCCCCACAGGGCGGAGGGGCGGCCGAACGCCGTCTCGGCGGGGCCCGCCAGCGCGGTCGCCAGCGGCATCAGGGCGACGGAGCCGAACCAGTCGTACGCCGAGACGCGCGAGAGCTTGTTCTCCGGGATCTCCTGGTGCAGGGCGGTCATCCAGGAGACCCCGAACACCTCGAGCGTCACCCCGGTGAGGAACATCACCGCGCACAGCACCTCGACCGTCACCGGCACCGCGAGCGCGGCGGACGGCAGGGCCAGCGGGAAGACGCACAGCGTGCCCACGAACAGCAGCCTGCGCGGTTTCCAGCGGGTCATCAGCAGCGCGCCCGCCACCGTGCCCGCCCCGAAGAAGCCGAGGGCCAGCCCCCAGGGCCCCGCCCCGCCGAGATGGTCGCGGGCGACGAGGGGGCCGTAGACCGCGTCGGCGGCGCCGACGACCGCGTTGGCGATGGAGAACTGCACGACGACGCCCCACAGCCAGGGCCTCCCG
This sequence comes from Streptomyces sp. B93, assembly GCF_018070565.1. Classification (GTDB taxonomy): domain Bacteria; phylum Actinomycetota; class Actinomycetes; order Streptomycetales; family Streptomycetaceae; genus Streptomyces. The sequence continues at coordinate 272,948 of NZ_JAGPXL010000004.1, read as the reverse complement.
GTGAACTCCCGCCAGCCCTCCCGCAGGTCGGACCAGAGCCCGCCCCCCGGTTCGCGCGGCGCGATGTGGCTGACGTCGAGGAAGGAGCGCAGCGCCCCGGCCACCGCGAAGGCCACCGCGTCGGCGACCAACACCCAGCCGGGACCCACGGCCGCGACCATCGCACCGCCCAGCGCGGCACCCCCGACGGCCGCGCCCTGCATCGCCATGCGGAACATGGCGAAGGCGCGGCCCGCCTGCTCGCCCTGCACGGAGGAGAGCAGCATGCCCTCGGCCGCCGGGCTGAAGAACGCCTGGCCGGTGCCGCCGAGGGCGGTGAGCAGCATCATCTGCCACAGTTGGGGCTCCCCGGCCAGCACCAGCACACCGAACAGGCCCTGGGAGACGCAGTTGAGGGCGTTGGCCGCGACCATCACCCGGTGCCGCGGCAGCCGGTCCGCGACCGCGCCGCCGATCAGCAGGAACACCACCAGCGGCAGGGTGCGGGCGGCGGCCACCAGACCCACGTCGCCGCCGTCGCCGCCCGCCTCCAGCACCGCGAAGGCGGCGGCGATCAGTGCGCCGTGGCTGCCGAGGCTGGTGATGAACGCGGCGCCGGTCAGCAGGCTGTAGTTGCGGCCCGCCCACTCGGGTCGGCGCAGTCGGCGGGGGGAGGCGGTCTCGGTGCTCACCGGCTGACTATCGCCGCCCCGCCCCCGACTTGCCAAACCCTTTCACCACCGTCGACGACGGGATCGGGCCAGCCAGACTCAGCCGCCCGTGGGCTCCCCGTGCAGCCGTACCGTGGAGAGGATCTTCATGATCGTCTCCTTGGGGACCTCGTCCTTGACGCCCTTGGCGCCGTAGAAGTTCCACGACACGAAGTCACCGGCGGAGTTCTTGAAGCCGAACGTGACCGCCTTGCCGTCGCTGGCGCACTTGCCCTTCTGGGGCGTGTCCTTCGACTCGGCCCAGGCGATGCTGCCCTCGACACCCGCCTCGGTGGTGTACGGGGTGGCCTTCTCGTCGAAGGTGAGGCTCTTCTTGTCGGGCTGGGTGTAGCCGCCGTAGACCCACCAGGCGACCGTGTTCACGGCGACCTCGTCGGTGCTCTTGGCGCCGCTGGCGCCCTTGGTGCCCGTCGCGGCGAGGTGGGTGTCGTCGGTGCGGCCGTCCTTGTCGTCGTCCTCGGTGCACCACTTCGACTTGTAGATGGCGGGCGCCGTCATCACGATGATGGGCTTGGCGTCGTCCGACTCGGGGTCCTCGAAGCCGATGGTCAGGCCCGGGGACTGCACCTCCCAGTCGGCCGGTACGTCGAAGGCCGTGCCCCACTTCGGGTTGACGACGACCTTCCAACCGTCGACGGTCGGCTTCAGCGTCTCGGTGCCGCGCGGGTTCTCCTCGGAACCGGACGCCGACTCGCTGGGCCCGGCGGACTGGCTCGGCGACTGACTCGCCTTCTTGTCGTCCTTGCCGCCGTCGGCCTTGTCGTCCTTGTCACCGCCCAGGACCAGGAAGCCGGTGACACCGGCGGCCACCACGACCGCCGTGGCCGCCACGATCGCGACCAGCTTCGTCCGGTTTCCGCCGCCACCGCTGCCGCCGGGCTGCGCCTGCGGGGTCCCGGCGGTCTGCGGAGTGCCCCACTGGGGCTGCTGCCCATACGGGTTGGGCTGCTGGTATCCGGGCTGCTGGTACGGATTCGGCTGCTGGTACCCCGGCTGCTGATAGGGATTGTTCTGTTGCGGGTTCTGCTCGCCCCCGGGCGGCTGCTGTCCTGGCCACATGTGCGGTAACCCTAGTGCCGTCCAGGACACGATTCGGTCACCGGGCCTTGTCAGGGACGTAGCAAATGCGATGAACGGCGATGCCGAGCCCTCGTGAAGGTGACGTACGCGTCCCGGCCGGCGTCTGGTCAGCGGAGGCTACTCGTGGGTAACCTGCGGCCATGAGCGCAGATCAGATGTCGATCGGCGAGTTGCTCGCCGCCACGGTCCCGATGGTTCGCACGCTGAACCTGGAGTACCTGGAGACCACCCCGGAGAAGGCCGTGCTGGCCCTGCCGGACCAGAGCGAGTACCGCAACCACGTCGGCGGACCGCACGCGGGCGCCATGTTCACCCTGGGTGAGTCGGCGAGCGGGGCGATCGTCCTGGCAGCTTTCGGCGACCAGCTGTCCCGCGCCACCCCGCTGCCGGTGCACGCCGAGATCGCGTTCAAGAAGATCGCCCTCGGCCCCGTCACCGCGACCGCCGTCCTGGGCCGCCCGGCCGCCGAGGTGGTCGCCGAACTCGACGCGGGTAAGCGCCCCGAGTTCCCGGTCACCGTCGCCGTCCAGCGCGCGGACGGTGCCGTGACCAGCGAGATGACCGTCGTCTGGACACTGCGTCCCAACGGCTGAACGACACGTTCCGCCCGTTCCGCGAAGGCCCGTACGGTCACCGCCGTACGGGCCTTCGTGCTGGGCGGGTTGAGCGGCGCCCGCCCAACGGGCGGCCCGTACGGTGGGCGCCGCGCCGACCGTGCCCGCCTGATGGTGTGTCAGGACACCCCGGCGCATAGTGCCCGGGAAGGCACTCGCGGCTGCCCGCACACCCAAGGAGTGACGGCCCATGACCGACCCCGTCCCCCGGCGATCCGCACTCTGGCTGCTCGGCGGCGCCGTCACCGTCGCCGTCGCGGCCACCGGCGGTCTCCCGGTCCCGGCGCATGCCCACCGTTCACGCGGCCCCGCCGGCCCCCGCGTCGAACGGCTCGTCGCCCGGCTCACCCTCGACGAGAAGATCTCGCTGCTGCACGGCGCCCCCGACCCCGCCCCGCTCGGCCAGGCGGGCTACGTCCCCGGAGTGAAACGCCTCGGCATCCCCCCGCTCCGCCTCGCCGACGGCCCCGCCGGGGTCCGCGTCACCGCCCGCGCCACCGCACTGCCCGCCCCCGTCCTGCTCGCCGCCGCCTTCGACCCCGAGCTGGCCCGCCGCTACGGCCAGGTCATCGGACGCGAGGGCCGCGCCCTCGGCCAGGACGTGCTGCTCTCCCCGATGGTCAACCTCATCCGCACCCCGTACGCGGGCCGCAACTTCGAGACCTTCGGCGAGGACCCGCTGCTCGCCGCCGACCTGGTCGCCGCCGAGATCGAGGGCATCCAGGGCGAGGGCCTGATCGCCACCGTCAAGCACTACGCCCTCAACAACCAGGAGCAGGACCGCACCTCGATCGACGCCCGCGCCGACGAACGCACCCTGCACGAGACCGAACTGCGCGGCTTCGAGGCCGCCGTCGCCGCCCGCACCGGCTCCGTCATGGGCGCCTACAACAAGGTCAACGGCACCTTCGCCTGCGAGAACCGGACCCTGCTGACCGGCGTCCTCAGGGACCGCTGGGGCTTCGACGGCTGGGTGATGACCGACTGGTTCGCCGCGCACAGCACGGCCCGAGCCCTCACCGCCGGGCTCGACATGGAGATGCCCGACGGCACGTACTTCGGTACGGCGCTCAAGGCGGCCGTCCGCGACGGCAGCGTGCCCGAACGGTACGTCGACCGGGCGGTTGGCCGGATCCTCGCCGTCATGGACCGCTTCGGACTCCTCGACGGCAGCGCGCCGCCCCGCCCGGACCGGGACGCCCGCGCGGGCGCCGCCGTCGCCCGGGAGGTCGCCGAGGCGGGCGCCACCCTGCTCCGCAACGAGTCCGGCACCCTGCCCCTGACCGGCGGCGACAGCATCGCCGTGATCGGCCCGACCGGCTCGCTGCCGTTCGTCGGCGGCGGCGGCAGCGCCCATGTCGTCCCCGACCGGGCCACCAGCCCCCTGACCGAGATCCGCGCCCGCGCCACCGACGGCACCCCGGTCTCGTACGCGCCCGGCGAGGACCTCTTCGGCCGGCCGTTGCCGCCCGACGCCCTCACCCCCGGGCTCGACGCCGAGGACCGGGGCGTCGACGCCGGGCGCACCTGGACCTACGACGGCACGCTCACCGTCCCCGACGCCGACGAGTGGACCTTCGTCCTGCACTTCTCCGGCGATCCCGCGTCCCGCCCCAAGGTCCTCCTGGACGACGAGGACCTCTTCCCGATGGCACCCGGCTTCGGCGAGTACTTCATGGGCGGCCTCGTCACCGCCGCCCCCGACGGCCTGACCGTCCGCCGCCGCACCCTCGACCTCGCCGCGGGCCCGCACCGGCTCCGGATCACCGCCCAGGGCGGCACGGCAGGCCAGCGGTTCCGGCTGCGCCGGATCACCGGGGCCACCCGGGCCGCCGACGTCGCCGAGGCGGTGCGCGCCGCGCGGGCCGCCCGTCAGGTCGTGCTGTTCGCCTACGAGGACGCCACCGAAGGCCAGGACCGCACCACACTCGCGCTGCCCGGCAACCAGGAACGGCTGATCGAGGCGGTCACCGCCGCCAACCCGCGCACCACGGTCGTCCTCAACACCTCGTCCGCGACCTCGATGCCCTGGCTCGGCCGCACCGGCGCGGTCCTCCAGATGTACTACCCGGGCCAGGAGGGGGCGGCCGCCACCGCCGCCGTCCTGTTCGGCGACCGTGATCCGGGCGGCCGTCTCACCCAGACCTTCCCGGCTGACGACGACCACCACCCCACCGCCGCCGACCCGCTCCGCTACCCCGGGGTCGACGGCGTGCAGGAGTACTCGGAGGGCGTGCACATCGGCCACCGCTGGTACGACGCGCGGGGCGTACGGCCGCTGTTCCCCTTCGGCCACGGGCTGTCGTACACCTCCTTCTCCTACGGCGGGCTGACGGCGCGTCGTGACGGGCGTGGTCTCGAGGTGTCCTTCACGGTCCGCAACACCGGGCGCCGCGGCGGGATCGCCGTACCGCAGGTGTACGTCGGGCCGTCGCCGGACCTGGAGCTCGACCAGCCGGTCCGGGTGCTGGGCGGCTACCGGCGGCTGGCGCTGGCGGCGGGGGAGCGGCGCCGGGTGACCGTGCGGGTGACCGAGCGGACGCTGTCCTCGTGGGATGCGGGGCGGCACGACTGGGTGCTGGGCACCGGGCGGCGCACGGTGTGGGTCGGGGCGTCGTCGGCTGACCTGCGGCTGCGCGTCAGCGCGGAGGTGGCGAGCGGGTAGGCTTCCGGGCGCGGTTCGGTACGGCGGCCCGTACGGCGGTTCGGTACGGCGTTCGGTGCAGGGAGAGGAAAGCGGCGTTGCACGTGCAGGAATGGCTCGAAACGGTGCCCCCGCTCGCCATCTATCTGCTGGTGGGCCTGGTCATCGGCCTGGAGAGCCTGGGCATCCCGCTGCCCGGCGAGATCATCCTGGTCTCCTCGGCGCTGCTCGCCTCCCAGCACGGCGAGATCGACCCGGTCGTCCTCGGCGCCTGCGCCACCACCGGCGCCATCATCGGCGACTCCATCGGCTACGCCATCGGACGCAAGGGCGGACGGCCGCTGCTGGCCTGGCTGGGCCGGAAGTTCCCGAGGCACTTCAGCGAGGGGCACATCGCCACCGCCGAGCGGTCCTTCGAGAAGTGGGGCATGTGGGCCGTCTTCTTCGGCCGCTTCGTCGCCCTGCTCCGCATCTTCGCCGGACCGCTGGCGGGCGTCCTGCGGATGCCGTACTGGAAGTTCCTCACCGCCAACGTCCTCGGCGGCATCCTCTGGGCGGGCGGCACCACCGCGGTCATCTACTACGTCGGCGTGGTCGCCGAGGCCTGGCTGAAGCGCTTCTCCTGGCTGGGCCTGGTGGCGGCGGTCCTCGTCGGCCTGACGTCCTTCCTGGTCGTGAGGCGCAAGGCGAAGAGGATCCAGGCGGTACACCAGGAGGCGGAGTTGGTCGGCGCCGGGGACTGAGGCAACCCAGGGACGCGGGGAACCGCGCGGCCAGCCCCCCGAACCCGCGGACCGCGTACGGCGCTCAGGCCCCGTGCTCTTCCCGGTGTGTCTCGGCCAGCGCCGCGTACATCGTGCCGTTGAGCGACACCCCCGCCTTCTCCTCCTCCGTCAGCTCCCGCCGCACCTTCGCCGGGACCCCCGCCACCAGCGACCCCGGCGGCACGACCATCCCCTGCGGCACCAACGCCTGCGCGGCGACCAGCGACCCCGCCCCGATCACCGCACCGTTCAGCACGGTCGCCCCCATCCCGATGAGGCAGTCGTCCTCCACGGTCGCCCCGTGCACCACGGCGTTGTGCCCGATGGAAACACGTTCCCCCACGGTCACCGGAAACCCGGGATCGGCGTGCAGGGTGCAGTTGTCCTGCACATTGCTGCTCGGCCCCACCGAGATCCGCTCGACGTCGCCCCGCAGCACGGCCCCGTACCAGACGCTCGCACCCGCCCGCAGCGTCACGTCGCCGATCACCGAGGCCGTGGGCGCCACGAAGACGCCCTCGTCGACCTTCGGCTCCCGACCGCCGATGCCCTTGATCATCCTTGCCTCCCGATCACGTGGTACACGGCACCGTACGCCACCGGTTGGGGTGAAGATCACAGCCCCATGACCTCATACCGGCGCCGTGCGCTGAGTACCGTGAGCGGGTGCCGAAGCGCAAGAACACGTTCTCATCCTGGCGTCGCCGCCTGGCGCAGCGCGCTGTCCACGCGGGCTGGGCGTGGGTGCAGCGCACCGGTTCGGTCACCGCGGCGCACCCGGGACGCTTCCGCTTCGGCGCCCTGGGCCACGGCACCCGCCTCGCCTTCCCGCTCGGCACGGTCTTCGGGGAGCCGTGGATCCACCTCGGCGCCCACTGCATCGTCGGCGAGCAGGTCACGCTGACGGCCGGTCTGATGCCCGGCCTGGATCTCGGCCCGGAGCCCATCCTGCGCATCGGTGACGGCGTCGTCCTAGGCCGCGGCAGCCATGTCATCGCCGACACGACGGTCACCATCGGCAGCGACTGCTACTTCGGCCCCTACGTCTACGTGACCTCGACGAACCACTCCTACGACGACCCGCACGAGCCGATCGGCAAGCAGTGGCCCCGGATGGAGCCGGTGCGGATCGGCCCGGGCTGCTGGATCGGCACCGGGGCGGTGATCCTGCCGGGGGCGCGGATCGGGCGGAACGTGGTGGTGGCCGCGGGCGCGGTGGTGCGCGGCACGGTGCCCGACCACGCCGTGGTGGCGGGCGCGCCCGCCCGTGTCGTACGGCGTTGGACACCCGCCGACGGCTGGCAGCCGCCGCTGCGGACCCCGGCTCCGGTGCCGATACCCGACGGGGTCACCACGGAGCAGCTGATGGCGCTCGCCGACCTCGACGAGGAGGCGGCGGAACGGCTGGCCAGGCTGGAACTCGACGCCGAGTCCTGACTCAGCCCGCCGCCAGCAGCAGCGTCCCCGCGAGGGCGAGGCCCGCGCCGGTCGCCTGGACGGCGCGCAGCCGCTCCCTGAGGAAGCCGCGCGCGGCCAGGGCCGTCACCACCGGGTAGAGCGAGGCGAGTACGGCGGCCACGGTGACCGGCCCCCGCTGGGCGGCGAGGGAGTAGGTGCCGTTGGCGGCCACGTCGGCGAGGCCGACGAAGGCCAGCGCGGGCAGCGACGCCCAGGGGAAGCCGTCCGCGGGCAGCGCGGGCGCCCCGCGCCGTACGGCGGCGTAGAGCGCGGCGCCGCCCACGGCGACGTTGACGACGCGCTGCACGAACAGGGCGAGGAAGAGACCGGTGAGCGTGGTCGACGCCTCCGCGATCAGCGCGAACACCGTGCCGAAGCCGAGCGCCGCGACCAGCGTGAGCACGACGGTCCGGCGCTGCACCGGTGCGCCCCGCAGCTGCGGCCCGCCCGCCAGGACGACCCCGCCGACGGCGACCGCGATGCCCGCCATCTGGACCAGGCCGGGGCGTTCGCCGAGGAAGAGGCCGACGCCGACCGGGACGGCGACGCTCAGCGTGGCGAGCGGGGAGACCACACCCATCGGGCCCAGCGCGAGCGCCTGGTAGAAGGCGAACAGGGCGATCGGACCGACCAGACCCGCCCCGACGGCGAACCAGAGCCGTGGCCCGGCCTCGCTCCAGCCGCCGGTGAGGACCACGATCGCGCCGAGCACGGCCGCCGCGATCGCCTGCGAGACGACGACCACGGTGAGCGCCGGGGTGCGCCTGGTGAGCAGCCCGCCGCCGAAGTCGGCCAGCCCCCACAGGAGGCTGGTGGTCAGGGCGAAGAATGCTGTCACGGGTCGCCTCGCAGTACAGTTCGGTGCACGATCGGGTGCACCACACCGTAGTGCACTGCATTGAACTACGTCATCCAGAATATTGGACGTGATGTGTCGGACCTCGACCTGCTGACCCAGTCCCTGGCGCGCAACGTCAAACGCTGGCGCACCGAGCGCGGCTTCACCCTGGACACCCTCGCCGCCCGCGCCGGGGTCAGCCGGGGCATGCTCATCCAGATCGAGCAGGCCCGCACCAACCCCAGCCTCGGCACGGTCGTCAAGATCGGCGACGCCCTCGGCGTCAGCATCACCACCCTGCTCGACTACGAACAGGGCCCCAAGGTGCGCATCGTCCCGGCCGGCCAGGTGGTCCGGCTCTGGCACACCGACGCGGGCAGCTACAGCCGTCTGCTCGCGGGCGCCGAGGCACCCGGCCCGCTGGAGATGTGGGACTGGCGGCTGATGCCGGGCGAGGGCAGCTCGTCCGACCCGCACCCCACCGGCACCGTCGAACTGGTCCACGTCACGGCGGGCGAACTCACCCTCACCGTCGACGGCGCCGACCACCGCGTCCCCGCCGGAGCCAGCGCCTCCTTCGAGGGCGACACCCCGCACACCTACGCCAACCAGGGCGACGTCCCGATGGAGATGGTGCTCGCGGTGTCCGTGCCGCCCGTGCACTGAGACACCCGGCCGACCGCGGTCGCGCCGCTGTTACGGTGCGGCCATGCGCGCACCCATCGGAAACTTCGACACGGCCCTCCCCGCCCCCGACGCCCTCGACGATCTGACCGCCCCGGTCGCCACCGCCGTACGGAACTGGAGCGGCAGCGTCCCCGCCGACCAGATCGTCTACGTCGACACCGACCCGCGGTGGGCCGACACCGCCGTGTTCGTCGAGCACTACGGCCAGGAGCTGCTGGAGCAGTCCGCGAACTGCGTGGTGGTGGCGGGCAAGCGGGGCGGCGAGACCACGCTGGCCGCCTGTGTCGTGCTCTCCACCACCCGCGTGGACGTCAACAACGCCGTCCGCCGCCAGCTCGGTGCCCGCAAGGCGTCCTTCGCGCCGATGGACACCGCCACGGGGGAGACCGGCATGGAGTACGGCGGCATCACCCCGATCGGCCTGCCCGACGGCTGGCCGGTGCTCGTCGACTCCGCCGTCGTCGATCTGCCGTACGTCCTGGTCGGCAGCGGACGGCGGCGCGGGAAGCTGCTGGTGCCGGGCAAGGCGTTCGCGGAACTGCCGGGGGCCGTGGTGCTGGAGGGGCTGGGGCTGGCCTGAGCGCCCCCGCTCACGCGGCCTCCCGCACGCGCGCGTGGTGGGCCAGCGCCAGGTGGGGGTCGGTCTCGCCGGGCGCCGGTGCCGGGTCCGCGTGCACGAGCGCCGCGGTGAGACCCGGGACCGAGTGCAGCAACGCGTGCTCGGCGTCGACTGCGACGGCGTGGGCCTGCCGCACCGTCGCCTCGCCGTCCACCACCACCGCGACCTCGGCGCGCAGCCGGTGCCCGATCCAGCGCAGCCGCAGCTCACCCACCCCCCGCACCCCGGGGACCGTGCGCAGCGCCTCCTCGGCCCGGTCCACCAGGGCCGGGTCCACGGCGTCCAGCACCCGCCGGAACACCTCACGCGCCGCGTCCCGCAGCACCAGCGCGATCGCGGCCGTGATCGCCAGGCCCACGACCGGGTCGGCGAGCCGCCAGCCCAGCGCCGAGCCGCCCGCGCCCAGCAGCACGGCGAGCGAGGTGAACCCGTCCGTGCGGGCGTGCAGACCGTCCGCGACCAGCGCCGCCGAACCGATCGAGCGGCCCACCCGGATCCGGTAGCGGGCCACCCACTCGTTCCCGGCGAAGCCCACCAGCGCGGCCACCGCGACCGCCGGGACGTGCTGCACCGGCCGCGGGTCGAGCAGCCGCTCGACCGCCGTCCACCCGGCGAAGGCCGCGGACGCCGCGATCGTCAGCACGATCACCAGGCCCGCCAGGTCCTCGGCCCGGCCGTAGCCGTAGGTGAAGCGGCGGGTCGCCGCCCGTCTGCCGAGGACGAAGGCGATGCCGAGCGGTACGGCGGTCAGCGCGTCCGCGGCGTTGTGCACCGTGTCGCCGAGCAGCGCGACCGACCCCGACACCGCCACCACCACCGCCTGCGCCAGGGCCGTCACCCCGAGCACGGCCAGTGACACCCACAGCGCCCGGATGCCGCGCGCCGAGGACTCCAGGGCGGGGTCGACCTTGTCGGCGGTCTGGTGGGAGTGCGGGGTGAGGAGATGCGTGAGGCGGTGGGAGACGCGGTGGCGGCGAGTGCGGTGGTGGTCATGGCCGTGGTCGGGCTGGTGCTTGTGGTGGTGCGGGTGGTCGTTCACGGGGTGTCCCTTCCGACGCGGTGCGGGCGCTGGACGCATGACGCCGTCGGAGCCATTATGTGCGTATGAGCGCACGCATGCACCTATCACCTGCGACCGATGCGCATCCGCGCACCCCCGGCGAGGAGCAGTTCGCGCTCGCCGCCGAACTGCTCGCCCTGCTCGGCGACCGCACCCGGCTCACCCTGCTGCACGCCCTGACGGCGGGCGAGGCCGATGTCACCACGCTCACCGAGGCGTGTGGCGCGGCCCGGCCCGCGGTCAGCCAGCATCTGGCGCGGCTACGGCTGGCGGGGCTGGTCGCCACCCGCAAGGAGGGCAGGCGGGTCGTCTACTCGCTGCGGGACGGGCACCTGCGCCGACTGGTGGACGAGGCACTCAAGGTGGCGGACCACCGGATCGCGGACCGGCCCGTGCACGACTGAGAGGCCCCGTGTCCCCACGCGGCGTCAGTAGCGCTCGGCCGTCCCCAGGTACTGCTCCGCGAAGGCGGCTGCCGCGACCGGCGAGGTGAACAGCCGGCGCAGCCGGGCCACCGCCGTGCCCGCGCGGAACGCGTCCCCCGCGGCGGCGCCGTGGTACACCTCCGACAGCCACTGCGAGAACTCCTGGTAGTCCCACACCCGCCGCAGACTCGCCGCCGAGTACCCGTCCAGAGCGCGGCCGTCGCCCCGCACCAGGCACCCGATCAGGGCATCGGCGAGGAGGAACGCGTCGTGCAGGGCGAGGTTCATGCCCTTGGCCGCGATGGGGGCGACGAGGTGCGCGGCGTCACCGGCGAGGTACAGCCGCCCGGACGCCATCGGCTCCACGACGTAGTCGTGCATGTCCAGCACCCGCTTCTCGATCAGCGGGCCCTCAGTCAGGGGTGCCGCCCCGGCCGCGCCGAGGCGTGAGCGGAGTTCCTTCCAGACGCGGTCGTGCGGCCAGTTCTCCGGGTCGTCGCCCGGCGGGCACTGGAGGTAGTAGCGGGTCACCTCGGGGCTGCGCGGCATCTGCCCGGCGAAACCGCGCGGATGGCAGCCGAACAGCACGCAGTCGGCGGACGGCGGCGCCTCGGCGAGCAGCGCGAGCCAGCCGATGCCGTAGTCGTGCCGCGAGATCCGGGCCGAGCCGGGCGGCAGCGCGGCCCGGGTCACCCCGCGAGCCCCGTCGCAGCCCGCGACGAACTCGCAGGCCAGCACCTGTCGTTCGCCGGTCTCCGGGCTGGTGTACGACACCGAGGGCCGGTCCGTGTCCACGTCGTGCAGCCGTACGTCCCGCACCCCGAACCGGATGTCACCGCCGCGCACGTCGGCGTACTCCCGCACCAGGTCCGTCACCAGCAACGGCTGCGGATACACGAAGTGATGGCGGCCCGTCAGCTCTCCGTAGGGGAAGCGGTAGCGCTCCCCGGCGAAGCGGAACTCGCACGCCGTGTGCCGCTCGGCCCGCTCCAGCAGGTTCCCCGCGAGCCCGTGCCGCTCCAGCGCGCGTACCGCCCACTCCTCCAGCACCCCCGCCCGGGGCCGCCGTTCGATGAACTCCCGGCTCTCCGTCTCCAGCACCACACACTCCACCGACGCGGCACGCAGCAGATTGCCGAGGGCGAGACCGGCCGGTCCGGCACCCACGATCACGACCGGAAAACGGTGCGGGGAAAGAGAGTTGGAGGTCACCCGAGCATTATGGAGGTGACAGGCTCCGAGGGGGCGCCGTTCGCCGGCTCAGCCGAGCTGGGGTATCTCGATCGCCGGGCAGCGGTCCATCACCATGTCGAGGCCCGCCGCCCGCGTGCGCTCGAACGCGGCCTCGTCGACGACGCCGAGCTGGAACCACACCGCCTTGGCGCCCTTGGCGACCGCCTCGTCCGCCACGGCGCCCGCGAGATCGCTGTTGACGAAGACGTCCACGACGTCCACGTCGAAGGGAATGTCCGCCAGGGACGCGTACCCCTGCTCGCCGTGCACCGTCTCCGCCTTGGGGTGCACCGGCACCACGCGCTTGCCGAAGCGCTGGAGCACGGCGGCGACGCCGTAGGCCGCGCGCGCCTGATGGGAGGACAGGCCCACCACCGCCCATGTGTCACCGGACTCGGTGAGGATCCTGCGGACCGTCTCTGCGTCGCCGTACACCCTCTGGGCCCCTTTCGGCCTTGTCCTGCCTTGCCCTGCCGTGCCCGCTCGTGCGGCGTCGTGCCCTGTCGGGGTTCGTCGTCGCTTCGGTGGGCGGAAACCGCCACCCAGTCTCGCAACGGCCGACGGCACGCGAAGATTCCCGGGCGGAAAGCGCGTCGCCGTGTCCCGAACCTCCGGGACGTGCTGCGCCCGGCCGCCCGCCCGCCTACGCTCGCCACGTGTTGCGCATCACCGACGCCCGAACCGGCGAACCCGTCGAAGCCGCGCCCGCCCGCCGCGGCCTGACCCGCGTCGAGGCCCATGCCCCCGGCTTCGACACCACCGCCCTGCGCGTGCTGCTCGTCGCCGACCTGCTCGTACGCGCCCTGGAACTCGGCGGCACCCCCGTGTGGGCCCTCCTGAGCGGCGGACGGGACCAGGCCGAGCTGCGCGCGGGCGCCGCCGCGCTCGGCATCCGCCCGTTCGAGGACACCCGCGACGTGGGCGGCCCCGGTCTGGGCGAGACCCAGGTCCTCCATGTCACCGCCGGGAGCGGCGGCGCCGCACCCGGCAGCGGTGTCCGGGTCGCCGTGGCGCCCGTCGATTCGGTCGCCCCGGCGGCGGCCGGTGACGACCCCGCCGTGCTGCGGTTCGCCCTGCTGTCCCAGCGTCGGGACGCGCCGGTGCGGCTGGACCCGGCCGCCCTCGACGAGGCCCGGGACACCCTCGCCGACTGGCGCCGGGCCGTCGCCGCCTGGGCGCACGAGCCGTCCCGGCCGATCCCCGACGAGGTGCGCGCCGAACTCCGCGCCGCCTGGGAGGACGACCTGGACGTGCCCGGAGTGCTCCGGGTGCTGCGCCGGGTGCGCTCCGGACCGGACCTGCCTGACGGCGCCCGCTTCGAGACCTTCGCCTACGCCGACCGGCTGCTCGGCGTCGACCTCACCCGTGACCTGGGATCCCCGGCATGACCGAGCGGGCGGGAGAGGGCCCGCCGCGCCGTCTGGTGGTCCTCAGGCACGCCAAGTCGGCGTGGCCGGAAGGCGTCGCCGACCACGAACGCCCCCTCGCTCCGCGCGGCCGACGGGACGCGCCCGCCGCGGGCCGCGTGCTGGCCGGGGCCGACCGCCTGCCCGACCTCGTCCTGTGCTCCACCGCCGTGCGCGCCCGCCGGACCTGGGAGCTGGCCGCCGCGCAGTGGGGCCCACCCCCGCCGGTCCGGCACGACCCCCGGCTGTACGCCGCCGACGTGCCCACCCTGCTGACCGCGGTGCGCGAGGTGCCGCCGGAGGTCGGGACCCTGCTGCTTGTCGGCCACAACCCCGGCCTCGAGGACCTGGTCGACACGCTGGCCGGGGACGGCCTCGACGACACCCTCGACCGGCTCCGGGTGAAGTTCCCCACCTCGGCCCTGGCCTTCCTGACCTGGCACGGCACCACCTGGCAGGCCCTCGCCCCGGGCGCGGCCCTGCTGACGCGCCTTGAGGTGCCCCGGGGCGGCAAGCGGGGCGCACAGGGCTCCGGCCCTCCGACCTGAGGAGGAGCCGCACCGCATAGGCTGGCCCGATGCAGGACGAGTACCGCACGGTCGCCCGCGCGGGTGTGCACGAGACCGAGATCAACCGCTCCCGCTTCCTGTGCGCCCTCGCCCCCGTGGCCGGCGAGCGCGAAGCGCAGGAGTTCATCGCCGCCGTGCGCAAGGAGCACGCGGACGCCACCCACAACTGCTGGGCCTACGTCATCGGTGCCGACGCCTCCGTGCAGAAGGCCAGCGACGACGGCGAGCCCGGCGGCACCGCGGGCGTCCCCATGCTCCAGATGCTGCTGCGCCGCGACATGCGGTACGTCGTCGCCGTCGTCACCCGCTACTACGGCGGGGTCAAGCTCGGCGCGGGCGGGCTCATCCGCGCGTACGGCGGAGCGGTCGGCGAGGCGCTGGACGCCGTCGGCACCCGCACCCGCCGCCGCTTCCGGCTGGCCACCGTGACCGTCGACCACCAGCGCGCCGGGAAGCTCCAGAACGACCTGCGCGCCACCGGACGCGAGGTCCGCGCCGTGCGCTACGACGAGGCGGTCACCATCGACATCGGCCTGCCCGACGCCGAGGTGGACGCCTTCCGGTCCTGGCTCGCCGACACCACCGCCGGGACGGCCGGGCTCGAACTGGGCGGGGAGGCGTACGGAGACGTGTGACAGAGGTCCGGCAAAGCGGACGTAAGGCGGCAAAACACGCAACTGGCGTGCCGGGCACCGTTCGTGACGGGGCGATACGGCTGTGACCGCCCGTGATGTCCGACCCTGCCGTTAGTCTCGGGGATCATGCGACTGCTGCACACCTCCGACTGGCATCTCGGCCGGGCGTTCCACCGGGTGAACATGCTCGGGGCCCAGGCCGGGTTCATCGGCCACCTCGTCGCCACCGTCCGGGAGCGGGACGTGGACGCGGTGGTCGTGGCGGGGGACGTGTACGACCGCGCGGTGCCGCCGCTGGCCGCGGTCGAGCTGTTCGACGACGCGCTGCACCGGCTCGCCGACGCCGGGGTGCCCACGGTGATGATCTCCGGGAACCACGACTCCGCACGCCGTCTGGGAGTCGGCGCCGGGCTGATCGGGCGGGCCGGGATCCATCTGCGGACCGCGCCGTCGGAGGTCGGCACCCCCGTGGTGCTCCAGGACGCGCACGGCGACGTCGCCTTCTACGGCCTTCCCTATCTCGAACCCGCCCTCGTCAAGGACGAGTTCGGCACCGAGAAGGCCGGACACGAGCAGGTGCTGGGCGCCGCCATGGACCGCGTCCGCGCCGACCTCGCCGCACGCGCCCGTGGCACGCGCTCCGTCGTCCTCGCGCACGCCTTCGTCACCGGCGGCGAGGCCAGCGACAGCGAGCGGGACATCACCGTCGGCGGTGTGGCCTCCGTGCCCGCCGGGGTCTTCGACGGCGTCGACTACACCGCGCTCGGGCATCTGCACGGCTGCCAGACCATCACCGACCGCGTGCGCTACTCCGGCTCCCCGCTGCCGTACTCCTTCTCGGAGGCGGACCACCGCAAGAGCATGTGGCTGGTCGACCTCGGCGGTGACGGATCCGTCACCGCCGAGCGCGTGGACTGCCCGGTACCCCGGCGGCTGGCCCGCCTCCGCGGCACCCTGGAGGAACTGCTCGCCGACCCCGCGCTCGCCCGGCACGAGGACGCCTGGATCGAGGCCACGCTCACCGACCCGGTGCGCCCGGCCGAGCCCATGGCCCGGCTCAGCGAGCGCTTCCCGCACACCCTCAGCCTCGTCTTCGACCCCGACCGGGCCCCGGACGACCCCGACGTGACCTACGCCAGACGGCTCGCGGGCCGCAGCGACCAGCAGATCGCCGAGGACTTCGTCGCCCATGTGCGCGGCGCCGGACCCGACGCCCATGAGCGGGCCGTGCTGCGGGACGCGTTCGACGCCGTGCGCGCCGACCGGACCGTGCGGGAGGCCGCCGGATGAGGCTGCACCGACTCGACGTCACCGCCTTCGGACCGTTCGGCGGCTCCCAGAGCGTCGACTTCGACACCCTGTCGACCGCGGGGCTCTTCCTGCTGCACGGCCCGACCGGCGCGGGCAAGACCTCCGTCCTGGACGCGGTCTGCTACGCCCTCTACGGCTCCGTCCCGGGCGCCCGGCAGAGCGGACAGGGCCTCACCCTGCGCAGCGACCACGCCCCACCGGGCACCCGTACGACGGTGACGCTCGACCTGACCGTCGCGGGCCGCAGGCTGGAGATCACCCGGCAGCCGCCCTGGGAGCGCCCCAAGAAGCGCGGCACCGGCACCACGGTGGACAAGGCCCAGAGCTGGCTGCGCGAGTACGACGCCGTCACCGGCGCCTGGAAGGACCTCAGCCGCTCCCACCAGGAGATCGGCGAGGAGGTCACCCAGCTGCTCGGGATGAGCCGGGAGCAGTTCTGCCAGGTCGTGCTGCTGCCCCAGGGCGACTTCGCGGCGTTCCTGCGCGCCGACGCCGAGAAACGCGGCAAGCTGCTCGGGCGGCTCTTCGAGACCCACCGGTTCGCCGAGGTGGAGAAGCGACTCGCCGAACGCCGCCGCGCCACCGAGGCCGACGTCCGCGAGGGCGACGCGGCGCTGCTCGCCGACGCCCACCGCATGCAGCAGGCCGCGGGCGACGCCATGGAGCTGCCCGAGCTGCGACCGGGCGACCCCGGCCTGGCCGAGGCCGTGCTGAGCGCCGCCGCCGTCGCCCGCGCTACCGCGCGCGAGCAGCTCACCGTCGCCGGGTGCCGCCTGGCCGCCGCCGAGTCCGTCCAGGCCGCCGCCGACCGCGCCCTGGACGGCGTACGCGAACTGGCCCGCTTGCAGCGGCGGTTCGCCGAGGCGCGGGAGCGGGCGCGGCGGCTGGAGGAGCGGGCCGGGGCGCACCAGGAGGCGCAGGCGCGCATGGAGCGCTCCCGCAAGGCCGAGGCGGTCGCCCCCGCGCTGGAACTGCGGGACGAGGCCGACGCCGAGCACCGGCGGGCGGCCACCGTCGAGGCACACGCGCGTGCCGCGCTGCCGGACACCCTCGCGGACGCCTCAGCGGCCGGGCTGGCGGCCGCCGCGCGCCGGGCCACCGAGGAACTCGGCGGTCTGGAGTCCGCGCGCCGGGCCGAGCAGCGGCTCGCCGGACTCGCCGCGGAACGCGCCGACCTGGACCGTCAGGAGCGCGCCGACGACGACGTCCTCGGGGAGACGGAGGCCTGGCTCGCCGACTGGGACACCGCCCGCTCGGTGCTCCAGGCCCGGATCGACGCCGCCCAGGAGGCCGCGGGCCGCGCCGAGCAGCTCGACGCCCGCCGCGAACCCGCCCGGCAGCGCCTGGCCGCCGCCCGGATGCGCGACCGGCTCGCCCGCGACACCGAGGCCGCCCAGCGGCAGGCCCTCGCCTCCCGCGAAGCCGCCCTCGCGGCCCGCGCCCACTGGCTGGAGCTGAAGGAACAGCGGCTCAACGGCATCGCCGCCGAACTCGCCGCGAACCTCCGGGAGGGCGAGCCCTGCGCCGTCTGCGGCGCCACCGAGCACCCGGCGCCCGCACGGAAGGTCGCCGGACATGTCGACCGCGCGGCCGAGGAACGGGCGCTGGCGGACCACCAGCGCGCCGAGGAACGGCACACAGAGGACGAACGGCGGCTGGGCACCGTACGGGAGGCGCTGGCCGCCGCCACCGCCGAGGCGGGTGACGCGCCGACGGACCGGCTCGCCGCCGAGGCGGAGCAACTGGAGGACGAGTACGCGCGTGCGCGCCGGGACGCCTCCGCCCTGCACGCCGTACGGGAGGAGCTGCGGGCCGCCGAGGAGGAGCACGCGCGACGCACCGACGCACGGCAGCAGGCCGCCCTGAGGGCCGCCTCCCGGGTGGCGCGCCGTGACGCCCTCGACCGGGAAAGGGTCACTCTCGAAGAGGAGTTGACGCAGGCCCGGGGCGGTTTCGGCAGCGTCGCCGCGCGGGCCGCCCAGCTGGAGAGGCAGGCGGCACGGCTCACCGAGGCGGCCGAGGCCGCGCGCACCGCCGAGGACACCGCCCAGCGGCTCAAGGACGCCGACGCCCGGCTCGCGGACGCCGCCTACCGCGCGGGCTTCGAGACCCCGGGGGCCGCTGCCGCCGCCCTCCTCGACGACGGCGCCCACCGCGAGCTGCAACGACGGCTGGACGACTGGGCGACCGAACAGGCCGCCGTCCGCGCGGTCCTCGCCGAGGCCGACACCGCGGCCGCCGCCGAGCGGCCCCCCGTCGACGTCGCCGCCGCCGAGGACGCCGCCGCCACGGCCGGGCGGCGGGTACGGGACGCGGCCTCCGCGCGGGACGCCGCCGTCCGCCGCTGCGCCGAACTCGACCGGCTCTCCGCCCGCGCCGCCACGGGAGTACGGCGGCTCGCGCCGCTGCGTGAGGAGCACGACCGGGTGGCCCGGCTGGCCGCCCTCACCGCGGGCACCTCGGCGGACAACGAACGCCGGATGCGCCTGGAGTCGTACGTGCTGGCCGCCCGTCTGGAGCAGGTGGCCGCCGCCGCGACCGTACGGCTGAAGCGGATGTCGTCCGGCCGCTACACCCTCGTCCACTCCGACGACCGCACCGGACGGGGCCGCAGCGGGCTCGGACTGCATGTCGTGGACGCCTGGACCGGGCGGGAGCGGGACACGGCGACCCTGTCGGGCGGGGAGACCTTCTTCGCGTCGCTGGCGCTCGCCCTGGGGCTCGCGGACGTCGTCACCGACGAGGCGGGCGGGGTGCGCCTGGACACCCTCTTCATCGACGAGGGCTTCGGCAGCCTCGACGACCAGACCCTCGACGAGGTCCTCGACGTCCTCGACTCCCTGCGCGAACGGGACCGCAGCGTCGGCATCGTCAGCCATGTCGCCGATCTGCGGCGCCGGGTCCACGCGCAGCTGGAGGTGGTCAAGGGACGCTCGGGGTCGACGCTGCGGCTCTCGGGCGCGGGCTGAGCGTCAGCGGCCCAGCGGGCGGCGGGGCAGCGGTGAGGAGTAGACGACGCTGGTGGTCACCGAACCGAGCGCGGCGATCCGCCCGGACACCTCCTCCAAGTGACGCATGGACCGGGCGGCGACCTTGATCACGAAACAGTCGTCGCCGGTGACGTGGTGCGCCTCCAGGACCTCCGGCGTCACGGCCACCAGGTCGTGGAACGGCTTGTAGTTCGCGACGGGATAGCGCAGCCGTACGAAGGCCAGGATCGGCAGGCCGAGCCGCTCGGGGTCGACGACCGCCGCGTACCCCTCAATCACCCCGGCCTCCTCCAGCCGGCGCACCCGCTCGGTGACCGCGCTGGCGGACATGGAGACGGCGCGGGCCAACTCGGCGAAGGACGCCCGGCCGTCGCGCTGGAGGACTTCGAGGATGCGCCAGTCGGTGGCGTCGGGGGAATACGCGGTCATCCCCGATGGATAGCAGGCGAATCCCCGGCCGATCAAGCGGAACGCCGTCGATCCTCGGTTCTGCGGCCGTGTCCATGATCGTAGATTTCTGGCATGACCACCACCGCCGTGAACCCCGTCCTGCGGGTCGCCCCCGCCGCCCCCGCCGAGGCCGCCGCCCACTTCCGGGCGAGCCTCGCCTTCCACGCCGACGTCTCCGACGTGGCCGCCGCGCTCGCGGCCGACGGCGATCCGGGCTTCGTCGTCCTGGACTCCCGCTCCACCGAGTCCTGGGACCAGGGCCACGTCCCGGGCGCGGTCCACCTGCCCACCGCGCTCATTCCCGAGCAGGCCGAGCGGCTCCTCGACCGGTCGGTGCCGGTCGTGACGTACTGCTGGGGGCCCGCCTGCAACGGCGCCACCCGGGCCGCGCTCGCCCTCGCCGAACTCGGCTACCAGGTCAAGGAGATGCTCGGCGGCTTCGAGTACTGGGTGCGGGAGGGCTTCGAGTTCGAGACCTGGCAGGGCACCGAGCGCCGCCCGGCCGACCCGCTGACCGCGCCGTGGGCCGGGGACGACTGCGGGTGCTGACGCCCTGACCGGTGGCGGGACCGGGGAGTCCCGCCACCGGCACCGGGTCACAGCCGGGACAGCTCGTCCACCAGGTCGTCCAGGCCCAGGGAACCCTGGGAGAGGGCGGCCATGTGCCACGCCTTGAGGTCGAAGCCGTCGCCGTGCCGCTCGCGGGCCCGGTCACGGCCCAGCAGCCAGGCACGCTCGCCCAGCTTGTAGCCGATCGCCTGGCCCGGGATCGTCAGATAGCGGGTCAGCTCGCTCTCCACGAAGTCCGCCGGACGGCTGCTGTGCGAGCCGAAGAACTCCTGCGCCAGCTCCGGAGTCCAGCGCTCGCCCGGACGGAACGGGGAGTCCGCCGGGATCTCCAGCTCCAGGTGCATCCCGATGTCCACGATCACCCGCGCCGCCCGCATCATCTGCGCGTCCAGGTAACCCAGCCGCCGCTCCGCGTCGGTGAGGAAGCCCAGCTCGTCCATCAGCCGCTCCGCGTACAGCGCCCAGCCCTCGCAGTTGGCGCTGACCTGGCCGAGCGTCGCCTGGTAGCGGGAGAGCTTCCCGGCCACGTACGTCCACTGCGCGAGCTGGAGGTGATGGCCCGGCACGCCCTCGTGGTACCAGGTCGAGACCAGGTCGTAGACCGGGAAGCGGGTGTGGCCCATCGTCGGCAGCCAGGTGCGGCCCGGGCGGCTGAAGTCCTCCGACGGGGCCGTGTAGTACGGGGCCGCCGCACCGCCGGGCGGCGCGATCCGCGACTCCACCGCCCGCACCGGCCCGGCCAGCTCGAAGTGCGTGCCGTCCAGCGCCTCGATCGCCTCGTCCATGAGGCCCTGGAGCCACTCACGGACCTCGTCGACGCCCTCGATGTGCCGCCCGTGCTCGTCGAGGTGCGCGAGCGCGACCCATGGCGTGGCGGCGCCCGGCAGGATCCTCTCCGCCTCCTGTTTCATCTCGCCCAGCAGCCGGTGGTACTCGGACCAGCCGTACGCGTACGCCTCGTCCAGGTCCAGGTCGGTGCCGTTGAAGTAGCGCGCCCAGCGGGCGTACCGCTCCCGGCCCACCGTGTCCGGGGCGCCCTCGATCGTCGGCGCGTACACATCGCGCATCCAGTCCCGCAGCTCCAGCACGGCGGCGGTCGCCGACCGGGCGGCCTCGTCCAGCTCGGCGCGCAGGGCCTTGGGGCCGGCCGAGGCGAAGTCCTCGAACCAGCCCCGGCCCCCGGTGTCCGCGCCGGACCACTCGGTGAGCTGCTCGACGAAGGTGGCGGTCGGCCGCGGCGGCCCGTACAGCTTGCGGTCCAGACCGAGGGCGAGGGACTCGCGGTAACCCGCCAGCGCCGCCGGAACCGCGCGCAGCCGCTCGGCGATCGCCGCCCAGTCCTCGTCCGTGTCGGCCGGGGTCACGGTGAACACCTCACGCACCGAGTGCGGCGGCATGCCCAGATTGCCGACCGCGCGCAGGCCCTCCTCCGCCTCGTGCACGGCGAGTTCGGCGGTCAGCCGCTCGCGCAGCAGGCGCGCGCACCGGCGCTCGATGTCACTGTCCGCGCCGGGCTGCCGCTCCGCCTCGTCCAGCTTCGCCAGCGTCGTCCGGGCCAGCTCGGCCATCGCCTCCTGACCGGCCGGGGAGAGATCGGGCAGTCGGCTGGAGCACTCCCGCACACCGAGATACGTACCGGTGATCGGGTCGAGCGCGATGAACTCGTCGACATAGGCGTCGGCGACCGCGCGGGGCAGCGGGCTCGGGCTGTCGGTCTCCGGGTGGCTGGTCTCCGGCTGGCTCTTTCCTGGCATGCTCGTCTCTGACATGCGGACCATCCTCGTACGATGATCCGCCGCGCGTCAGCCCGATTGCGCCGAGGGCGTAGGCGGCAGCAAGGGGCCGCAGTCCCACTGCTGGAAGATCAGCCGGGTCTCGACCCGGGCCACTTCCTTCCGGGACGTGAACTCGTCCAGGACCAGGCGCTGCAAGTCGGCCATGTCCGCGACCGCGACATGGACGAGATAGTCGTCGGGGCCCGTGAGATGGAAGACGGTCCGGGACTCCGGCAGCGCCCGGATACGCTCCACGAACGGTCCCACCAGCTCCCGGCGATGCGGTCTGACCTGCACGGACAGCAGCGCCTGCAAGCCGCGGCCGAGCTTCGCCGGGTCCAGCCGCAGCTGATGGCCGAGAATCACCCCGGCCCGCCGCAGCCGGGTCACCCGGTCGAGACAGGTCGACGGCGCGACCCCGACCTGCGCCGCGAGGTCCCGGTACGTCGTCCGGGCGTCGTTCTGCAACAAGCGCAGAAGCTCCAGGTCCACCGGATCCAGTTCGACGGAGTCAGCCACCCGCCGAACGTAGCACGGGGTCTCGCCCCTCCCGCCCGTTCGACGTTCATCCTGCCGTGCATGGACACCCCCATGGACATACCTGCCGCCCGCCGGGCCCTGGCCACCGAGGCCGTGCACGCCGGACGCGACGACCTCGCCCGGCAGGGGCTGCACGCCGCGCCCATCGACCTGTCGACCACCTACCCGTCGTACGACAGCCGTGGCGAGGCCGCCCGGATCGACGCGTTCGCCGCCACCGGCGCCGAACCGGACGGTCCGCCCGTCTACGCCCGCCTGGGCAATCCGACCGTCGCACGCTTCGAGACCGCGCTGGCCCGGCTGGAGGGCACCGAGGCCGCCGTCGCGTTCGCCAGCGGCATGGCCGCGCTGAGCGCGGTCCTGCTGGTCCGGGCCTCCCTCGGGCTGCGGCACGTGGTCGCCGTACGGCCGCTGTACGGGTGCAGCGACCATCTGCTGACCGCGGGGCTGCTGGGCTCGGAGGTCACCTGGACCGACCCGGCCGGGGTCGCCGACGCGCTGCGCCCCGACACGGGCCTGGTGATGGTCGAGTCCCCGGCCAACCCGACCCTCGCCGAGACCGATCTGCGGGCCCTGGCACACGCCTGTGGGTCGGTGCCGCTGCTGGTGGACAACACCTTCGCCACTCCCGTGCTGCAAAGGCCCCTCGAGCAGGGCGCGCGTCTGGTGCTGCACAGCGCCACGAAGTACCTCGGCGGGCACGGGGACGTCATGGCGGGCGTGGTGGCCTGCGACGAGGAGTTCGCCGGACGGCTGCGGCAGGTGCGCTTCGCCACCGGGGGAGTGCTCCACCCGCTGGCCGGATACCTGCTGCTGCGCGGTCTGTCGACGCTGCCGGTGCGGGTGCGCGCCGCCTCGGAGAACGCCGCCGAACTCGCGCGCCGTCTCGCCGCCGACCCGCGCGTGGCCGCCGTGCACTATCCGCGCATCGGCGGCGCCATGGTCGCCTTCGAGACGCACGGCGACCCGCACGAGGTCATCGGCGGCGTCCGCCTCATCACCCCGGCCGTCAGCCTCGGCAGCGTCGACACCCTCATCCAGCACCCGGCCTCCATCAGCCACCGCATCGTCGACGCCGACGACCGCCGCGGCGCCGGGGTCAGCGACCGGCTGCTGCGCATGTCGGTCGGCCTGGAGGACGTGGACGACCTGTGGGCCGACCTGGACGGTGCCCTCGGCCAGGGTCCCGCGGAGCACGCCGCGGCGGGCGCCGGGCACCGGACGGGGCCGGGCGTGTGAGCAGGCCGTGAACTGGCACCCCGCGCCCCTCTCGGGGCGCGGGGACCCGCGTGCCCAGCCACGACGGCGCGGCGGTAGCCACCCTCCCGGGACAGCCCTCTAACTGAGGCTCCGCTCCTGCCAAGCCGGCGCAGCGACTGCCGTCGCGTCCAGTCGCGCGGTGATCACCAACGTCCCCTCCTCGATCTGGTAGTCGAGAGGGAGCCCGAGTCCGCGCATCGCGGCGACCATGCCCGTGTTGGACGCCTGCGTCACGGCGTACACGCTCTCGCAGCCCGCCTCGACGGCCATCGCGACCAGTCGGCCGAGCAGTTCCCCGCCGATGCCGCGGCGCTGCCACTCGTCCTCCACCAGCAGCGCGACCTCCGTCTCGTCGCCGTCCCACAGCAGATGACCGAGCCCGACGATCCGCCCGGAGGTGGTCTGCATCGCGAGCGTCCGCCCGAACCGCGGGCTGAGCAGGTGGTTCAGATAGCGGTCGGCGTCCTTGACCGGCCCGTGGTACCGCAGCTGGAGCGTCCTCGTCGAGCACCGCTCGTGCATCGCCTTCGCGGCGTCGAGATCACGCTCGTCGGCGCGGCGGACGGTGATCGCGTTGCCCTCGGGCAGGGTGAGCACGTCCTGCCCGTGCGGGATGCGCGGGCCGAGCCGGGTGTCCAGCTCCACCAGGGCGCGCGCCCGGGCGAACTCCGTCGGGGTGAACGGCAGATACGGCCGCTCCACGGTGATCACGCCGCCTTCCCGTGAACGCAGCCGCATCACCGTGTCCTCCGGCATCCCGTCCTCGGGGCCGTCTTCCGTCGCCCCCTGCCCGCCCGGGGCCGGGGGGAGCGACCGGATGGTGCACCGGCCCAGCAACTGCCGCAGCGCCAGCGGGAGTTCTGCCGCGTCCAGGGCGGTGCGGGTGGCCAGGCCGAGGACCCGGGTCGGCGCGTCCACCAGGTCGTGGGCGTCGGCCCGCTCGATCCAGGTGCCGGAGCCTTTGGCCCGGGCGACCGCACGGGTGATCTCGGCGGGCGCCAGGGCCGCAGGGCTGCGCAGCAGGAACTCGTCCACGGTGCCGTGGCCCAGCGGATGCGTCTGGAGGCTCAGGATGTCGACCCGGTGCCCGGCGAGTGCCGTGCACAGCGCGGCCAGTGAGCCCGGCTCGTCCTGCACCGTGGTGCGCATCCGCCACAGCACGCTCTTGCCGGTCGCGTCCTCGGTGGCGGGGGAGGAAGCCTCGGACGGCCCGGTCTGTTCCGCGGTGGGGCGCGGCCGGGCACGGGTATCGCTCGTCGGCGGAGCGTGCCCGTGGCGGCGTGACCACCAGGTGTGGAAGGCGGCGGTGGCCAGCAGCACCACCGCGGAGATCACCAGCAGCGCCGGACCGTCCGGGCCGTGCCCGATCAGGTTGGCCACGGCGTCCGCCACCGCCACCGCGGTGAAGAGCGCGGCCAGTTCGACCACGTCGCGTCGCCAGTGGTGCACGGGACGTCCGTCTTTCGCTCGTGTCACATCAGACATGTTCGGAGTCATGAGACCACTGTGAAGGAAGGGTGTTGCGTGATCACGAACGCTCTGTGACTGATCGGTAAAGTGTGGATCTGTACCTTTTGCAGATTTTATTGCGGTTGTGTTGCGGCGCCCGTGGGGAGCGGTGCCCGGAATCTCATGCGGCCACCTCCTCGGCCAGCGCGGCGCGCAGCCGCCGGGCCTGGGACACGAGCCGCGAGGAACCGCGCCGGTCCGCCGCCCCCGCCAGATGCGGCAGCTCGCCCCGCGCCCCGGACCGCTCCGCGCACTCCGCGGCCACCGCCAGCAGCTCGCCCAGACCGCGCGCCGGAGCGGGCCCGCCGCCCGTCGCCAGCTCGGCCAGCAGGACGGGCAGGGTGTGCCGGAGCATCCCCCACACCGTGCCGTGCGCCCCGGTGGACGCCGCCGTCCGCGCCGACTCGGCGAGCCGCAGCGGCTTCACCGCGCCCCGCCGCACCAGCTCCCCGAGGTCGGCGCCCAGCCCGGCGGCGTCGAGCTGCCCACGGGCGGCCAGCACCAGCAGCGCGTCCACCGAGGCCAGCCGGTCCTCGGGATGGCGTGCGCCCAGACCGTAGGCCAGGCCCAGCCGCAGCGCGTCGCCCGCCTCGCCGCCGGACTCGGCCAGCGCGGGAAGTATCGCGGCGGTGCCCCGGTCGTCATTGACGGCCAGATCGGAGAGGTCGCCCAGCAGCCGCGCCGCCACCAGCTCCCGCCGCTCGGGGAGCAGGGTCAGCCAGTGCGCGTATATGGCCGCGTCCCAGTGCGGGCAGCCCCGTGACCTCTTCAGGTCGTCCACCGGACGGGCGAGGGGCTGGAAGTCCGCCGGGAAGTCCTCCCCGACATCGCACAGTTCGGGGACGTCGCCGTACTCGACCAGGATCCGGCTGCCCGCGGTCACCCGCCCGTGCGTGGGCGGGACGGCCTCCGGGGCGGTCAGCCAGCGCGCCAGCCGGGCGCCTTCCGCGGTGCCGAGGGCGGCCGCCCGCTCGGCCGCCGCCGAGGCAGCCGCACGGTCGGAGCGGCGCACCCGCAGCAGGGCCTGGGCGAAGTCGGCCGCCGCCACCTCTGCCCCCAGCCGCCGGTAGGTGTCGAGGCGGTCCACCAGCTCGTCCGGCTCCAGCAGGCCCGTGCTCCAGGTCGGCGTGGACAGCAGCAGCGGCAGCGGCTTGGTGGCCAGTCGGTACGCCACCTCCCACAGGCGGGCCTCGAAGGCACCGGCCAGGGCGCCGTGCACACACGCGCGGCGACCGGTCTCCTGGGTCACCGCCCGGCGCAGTGTGGAGGTGCGGACCCGGCCCCGTACGGTGGCCAGCAGCAGGTCAAGTCCGTGCGACGGGAAGAAGAAGCCCAGGTGGGACGGGCTGAAGTAGTCGTCCGTGCGGTGCGCGAAGGCGGTGTCACCGCCGCCCCACCACTGCCGTGAGACGACCGGTTCCAGTGCCTCGGCCAATGCCGCCCAGTCGTCGTGGGCGTGGCGCACCAGCCCGTCCAGCACCCGCTCGAACGCCCCCACGTCGTCCCCCGACGCCAGTACGGCGCCCACCTCCTCGGCGACCTCCACCGCCGTCCGGGGGGCGGGCGAGAGCCGCACCGGCTCCGGCACGGGCGGCAGCACCTCGGCGTACACCGTCGCCGCCGCGGGCATCGGGTCCACGCCCAGCGTCCGCGCCGCCCGGGCCCGCAGGGCGGGGATCAACTGCTCGGCGTCCGACCCCAGCCGGGCCCGCAGCTCCTGCGAGTCGGCCTTCCTCAGATGCCGCTCCACGAGCTTGAGCGCCCGCTCCTGCACATCGGAGTCCTCGTGCCCGAACGCCTCCGCCACCGCGGGCAGCAGCTCACCGGCCGCGTCGGCGTTGCGCGCCAGCACCTTGCCGAGCAGCACCAACTGCGCCCGCACGAGCTTCTTCTCGCTGCGGAAGAGCACCGCGCCCGACATCTCCGCCAGTCGCCCCGGGGCCAGCTCACCGTCGAGCGCCAGCGCCGCCAGCACCGACTGGGCGTGCGCGGCCACCGGCGACGCCGCGTCCGCGGCCAGCGCCAGCCAGTCGGCGATCCGCTCCCGCTCCTCGTCCCGGCTCAGCTCCAGCGCCTTCAACAGCCGCAGGAACAGGCGGAGATCGACGGCCGGGCCGCCTCGCAGCAGCCGGGCCACGCACGCGTCCACCGTCCTACGGCGGTCCAGCACGCCCTCCGCGGTGAGCCCGGCGAGGGCGCCGGTCCAGCTGTCCGGCCCGTCGTGGTCCGGCCAGCCGAGCCGACCGCCGATGTCGTCCGTCTCGAAGAGCGCGCCGACCAGCGGCACCAGATGCGGGTCCTTGCGCAGCCGGTCCAGCAGCGTGCCCCCGCACTGCCAGGAGCCGTGGACGTGCTCCGCCCACCCCCGCACATAGGCGTCGGTCGTCGGCGCCGCACAGCCGGCCAGCCGCACCAGTCCCGCCATCAGCTCGTACGGCACCCAGGCCGTCGCCGGACGCTGGGCGAGCCGGTGCGCCACATCGGCCAGCCAGTCCGCCTCCCGGTCCCCGAGTACATGCAGCAACACCGCGGGCGACGCCCCCGACCAGCGCATGTCGGCCGCCGCGAGCCAGCTCGCCGCCCCCGCGGCCCCCGTCTGGCAGGCCGCCCCCGCGGCATGCAGCGCAGGGTAGGCGCGCCGCGCCTGTGAGTTCCAGGGCTCCTTGCGCAGTTCCTTGCGCAGCTCCTTCAGCTCGGCGACATGACCGCGCCGTTCGGCGTCCGTCAGACCGTCCAGCAGCCCCACGACCTCCGCCGTACGGCCCGCCCGCACCAGCTCCAGCAGCGAACTCATCGCGCACCCCCGTCAACCGTCGTCATCGACCCGACCCGCTCCCCGGCGCCCCGCCGGACCATCCGCACCGCCAGCGCGTGCTTGCAGGGACCGCGCCCGCCCCGGTACCTGGCCCACCACAGACAGCTGCAACTGAGCACCCCGTCCTCGTCCCGCACCCGGTGCGCATGGCCGTCCTCGGCCGTCACCGTAGCGAGTCCACCGTCCATGGTGACCGCGCCCGCCGCCACCAGCGCCCGGGCCGACCGCAGCCGCGGGTTGTGCCGCTCGAGGCGCTCGGCGTCGTAGGGCAGCTCCCGGTGGAAGTAGGCGGCCTCCGCCGGGTCGTACCCCACCCTGCCGGAGGTGCCGAGGCGGATCAGCGCCGCCCGCACGCGCGCCTCCGGCAGCCCCGAGGCGGCGGCCAGGTCGGTGACGTCGATGCGCGGCTCCCAGGCCAGCAGCACCGAGATCAGCTCGGCGTCCTCGGCCGCCTCGTCGGTGGCGAGCGCGTCCAGCACGCCGCCCTCGCCGGAGAACCCGCGCGAGGCGTCCGGCGACAGTGTCAGGGTGAGCCGCATGCCCGGCAGGACCACCTCCCAGGCGCTGGCCACGGCGGCGGCCGTCGCGGCGGGGCCGTACACCCGCAGGGCCGTCGCGTGCCGCAGCACCCGCTGGAGGGCGATCAGCCGCTCCGGGCCCGGCAGACACACCGCGCCGGGCACCGCCCAGGTGGTCGGCCGCAGCCCCCGCCCGGCGGGCACCACCCACCGGGCACCGCCGGACGCGCCCCGTGCCCCGCCGCGCGGCAGCGACCGCAGGAACCGCACGGCCTCCGCCGCCGGCAGCTCGGCCCGCAGCTCGAAGTCGGCCGCTATCACCTGCGCCTCGGCGAAGCCCCGCAGCCAGCGGTCGGGCAGCGGCACCTTCTTCTCCACCACCGGCCCGTCCAGCGTGGTCACGGCCAGCTCCTGCGGGCCGACCCGCAGGTGCAGCGGATCGTCCGTGCCGATCCTCGACAACGCCTCGCGCAGTGGGTTGTTGACGTCGACGTTGGTGGTGCCGTGCCCCACCTCGCCGCCGTCGAGGCCCGCCGACAGCACGTCCAGGCGGGCGTACACCCCGCCGCAGCCGGAGAAGGACTCGAAGCGCAGCCGGTCGCCGTTGCCCGTCACCACCGGGTCCAGCGAGGCCCGCAGCTGCTGCTGGTAGTACCGGGCGGCGGCCACGTCCGCGACCGCCAGCAGGCCCGCCGACGCCACCTGAGGCGACGTCAGGAAGCCCGCGAAGAACTGTGGATGGTCCTGCACACCGGAGGACGTCGCGCCCCGGGAGGTCTCCAGCCCGAGGCGCCGTCCGCCCACCGCGGGCTCCAGCACGGAGGGTCGCCGATAGGTCACGGCCTGCATCGATCGCGTCATGGGAAAACCGTAGAGGCGGCCACTGACAATCGACCTGACCTGCGAAAACGCCAACCCGGCAGGTGAGTTCGGCGCACTGGGACCCGCGCCGCGCACCGGGGGATGACGCCGGTGCGCGGCACGCGATCGAGGGTACGGGACGCGCCCTACTGGCCGACCCGGCCCGGCTGGAGCACCTTGGTGAACAGCACCGTGCCGTCCTGTTCGCGCAGCCGGACCGTCAGTTCCGCGCTGTCGCCGTCGATGCCGACCTCGCCGAAGAACTGGTAGCCACCGGCCGGGGACACGTTCGACGCCGTCGGCGCCTTCACGAACACCCGCTCCGGACCGAAGGTGCCGTCGAGGGCGTTGGCGGGGAACGCCCCGGCGTTGAGCGGCCCCGACACGAACTCCCAGAACGGCTCGAAGTCGGTGAACGCGGCCCGCGACGGCTGGTAGTGCTGCGCCGAGGTGTAGTGCACGTCGGCCGTCAGCCACACCGTGCCGGTGATCCTCCGGTGCTTGATGTACCGCAGCAGCTCGGCGATCTGGAGTTCGCGGCCGAGCGGAGCGCCCGGGTCGCCCTGCGCGACCGCCTCGATGTGCGGCCTGCCGTCCCCGGTGTCCGGCACGACCAGGCCGAGCGGCATGTCGGAGGCGATCACCTTCCAGACGGCCCGGGAGCGGGACAGCTCACGCTTGAGCCACGACAGCTGCTCGCGGCCGAGGATGCCCTGCTCGTCGGTGGTCTGGTCGTCCGTCGAGTTGGCGTTGCGGTAGGTGCGCATGTCCAGGACGAAGACGTCCAGCAGCGGGCCGTAGTGCTGGACCCGGTGCACCCGGCCGCCGGGGCGGCGCAGCGTCGAGATCGGGAAGTACTCCGAGAACGCCTGCCGGGCGCGGGCGGCGAGCACGTCGACGCTCTTCTCGGTGTACCGGGCGTCGGTGAGGATCTCACCCGGGTACCAGTTGTTGGTGACCTCGTGGTCGTCCCACTGGACGATCGACGGGACCTGGGCGTTGAACCGCCGCAGGTTGTCGTCGAGCAGGTTGTAGCGGAAGTTGCCGCGGAACTCCGCCAGGGTCTCGGCGACCTTGGACTTCTCCTCGGTGGTGATGTTCCGCCAGGTGCCGCCGTCGGGCAGCGCCGCGGTCGCCGCTATCGGGCCGTCCGCGTACACGGTGTCGCCGCTGAACAGGAAGAAGTCCGGGTCGAGCGCGGCCATCGCGTCGAAGATCCGGTAGCCGCCGAAGTCGGGGTTGATGCCCCAGCCCTGGCCCGCCAGGTCGCCGGACCACACGAAACGCACGTCGTCGCGGCGGCGCACCGACGCCGTGCGGAAGGTGCCGGTGACCGGCTCACCGGTGCGGCGCGGGTCGTCCGGGTCGGCGAGCAGTACCCGGTAGTGGATCTGCTCGCCGGGCGGCAGTCCGTGCAGCCGGGTGGTGCCGGTGAAGTCGCTGCCGGAGCCCAGCAGCGGGCCGTGCCAGCTGCGCGGGTTGCGGAACGACTCGGTCGCGGACGTCTCCACGATCATCCGGGCCGGGCGGTCCGAACGCACCCACACCAGGCCGGAGTTCGCGGTCACGTCACCGGTCTGCACGCCCCAGCCCGCCCGGGGACGGCCGGACAGGGCGAGCGCCGGGGCGGCGCCGAGGGCGCCGGGCAGGGACAGCGCGGCCGACGCCGCGAGGGAGCCGCGCAGTACGCTGCGGCGGCCCGGGGACGGACGGTGGGACATGGGTGGACCTCCAGGGCGGAATCCGGCCGGTGTGACCTGCCACAACTACTGGGGCGCCGCAGCGCCCACGCAAACCGGAAGTGAACAACTGGCCGACCCGGCCACGACACCGGCCCCAGGGTCAGATCACCGCTTCCGCCATCAGCCGCACCCCTTCCCGGATCCGCGACGGCGGCAGCTGGGCGTACCCCAGGACCAGCCGCACCACCGGTCCGTCGTCGTGCTCGGTGCCCGCGTGCCGGTACGCCGCCACCGTCCGCACCGCCACCCCGGCCTCGGCCGCGCGCGCCACGAACCGCTCCCCTGGGCCGTACCCCCATGGCAGCGTGGCGATGACGTGCAGCCCGGCCGCGATGCCGGTCACCTCCGTGCCGGGGAAGTGCTCGGCCAGGGACGCGACCAGCGTGTCGCGCCGCTCCCGGTAGGCCTGGCGGGCGCGGCGCAACTGCCGGTCGTAGTCGCCGCGTTCCAGGAAGCGGGCGAAGATCTCCTGGTCGAGGGTGGGATGCCCGAGGTCCATGGCCCGTTTGCGCGTCACGACCTCCTCCGCCAGCGCCTGGGGCACCAGCAGCCAGCCCAGCCGCAGTCCGGGGGCGAGGGACTTGCTGACCGACCCGGCGTAGGCCACGTGGTCCGGGTCGAGTCCCTGGAGGGCGCCCACGGGCGCGCGGTCGTAGCGGAAGTCGCCGTCGTAGTCGTCCTCCAGGACGATCCCGTCGACGGACCGCGCCCAGTCGAGGAGTGCGACGCGGCGCCGCGCGGAGTAGGCGATCCCGGTGGGGAACTGGTGCGACGGCGTGGTCAGCACGGCCCGGACGCCGGACGACCGCAGCGGGCCGAGCGCGATCCCCTCGTCGTCCACGGGCAGCGGGACGACGCCGACCCCGGTGGTTGGGTAGAGGGCGTCGAGGTGCGGACTGCCCGGGTCCTCCACCCCGACGGCCCGCAGCCCGCGCGCGTGCAGGACGTGCCCGAGCAGGGTCGTCGCCTGGGTCACCCCGGAGACGATCACCAGCAGCTCCGGGTCCGCGACCACACCCCGGCGGCGGGCGAGCAGCCCGGCCAGCGCCGTGCGCAGCCGGGGCAGACCGCGCGGGTCGGGGTAGCCGAGGTCCTGGTGCGGCAGTTCGGCCAGCACGCCGCGCTGGGCGGCCGTCCAGGCGGCACGCGGGAACAGCGACAGGTCCGGGGTGCCGGGCACGAACCCGACCTTGGCGCCGGGGGAGCGGGGGGCGAGGTCACGCGCGCGTGGGCGGGCGGCCCGCACCGCCTCGCTCACCCACGTCCCGGCGCCCCGCCCGGAGCGCAGGTACCCCTCCGCCGTCAGCTGCTCGTACGTCTCCGTCACCAGCCCGCGCGACACCCCGAGGTCGGCGGCGAGGTCCCGGCTCGACGGCAGCCGGGTGCCCGGCGCCAGCCGCCCCGAGCGGACCGCCGCACGCAGCGCGGCCTGGAGCGTGCGGCCACGCGCGCGTGCGGGTGCGGCGGCGGCTGCGAGGAGGAGTTCCCGGGCGGCGGGCGGCCCGGACGGCGACGACGTCATGCCTGTGGACCTTAGACGGCGATGCCCGTGTTCCGCGCCCGTGTTCCGCGAGGGGTTGCGTCAACTCCCGCGTAAACAGAGTGAATGACCGCAGCGAGGGGGCAGGCTGATGTCGCGCCCCGGTACCGTACGCGCAATTCCTGGAGCGCCTGTGGATGCCAAGAACCGTTTCGAGACGAAGACCACCTTCGCGCTTTCCCGGCTCGAATGGCTGGCCGCTTTCGTCGTCTCGCTCGTGCTCGCCTTCCAGCACCATTCCGAAATCCGTTGGTGGGTTTTCGTGCTGTTCTTCGCGGTGATCGACGTCATCGGCTACGTTCCCGGCGCCATCGCGTTCCGGCGCAGCCGGGACAAGAGCGTCCCGCGCGGCTACTACGTGGCCTACAACACCATGCACAGCCTGGTCACGGCGGGTGTGCTGGCCGGCGCGTGGGCGCTGTTCGTCAGGCCGGAATGGGCGCTCCTCGCGCTTCCCATCCACCTCATGGGCGACCGGGCGCTCTTCGGGAACTCCCTGAAACCCTTCGGTGTCGCCTTCGAACCGGAGACCGACCCGGCCTACCGGGAATTCGAGCAGCGGTACGGAAAGAAGAACGCGCGGGTCCCGATGGAGGGCAAGAATGCAGTCGGTGTTTGACACGCTCGCCGCACACAGTGACAACCCCAGTTCCTTTCTCGCCCTGAACAGCGGCAACGACTATTTCCGCGACGAACGCTTCGACGGCGCCTGTGCATATCGCCGCTCCGGTCGGTACGTACTGCAATTCGGCGGCCCGTTCACCGCGCCGGAACACCGCGCGCGGCTGCTCACGTCCTTCGCCGAGCACGCCGGAAGGCGCCTGGTCGCCGTACAACTCCAGCGTGAGGACGCCGAGTTGTACGCGCGCCATGGGTTCACGGTCAACCAGATCGGGGCGTCGTACGC
Organism: Streptomyces sp. B93; assembly: GCF_018070565.1. Lineage (GTDB taxonomy): Bacteria > Actinomycetota > Actinomycetes > Streptomycetales > Streptomycetaceae > Streptomyces. The sequence continues at coordinate 239,418 of NZ_JAGPXL010000004.1, read as the reverse complement.
CGTCGACCTGGCCCGATTCACCCTGCGCGGCTCGAAGTTCGTGCGGCTGCGCAACAAGATCTCGCGGGCCCGGCGCGCGGGTCTCGAGGTCGTCGAGCTGCGGCCCGACGACGACCTGGGCGAGCTGGACCGGCTGGACGACCGCTGGCTGCGCGACAAGGGCCGCCACGTCAAGGAGCTGCGGTTCCTCGTCGGCCAGCGCACCGGCCCCCTCCAGGAGCACCGCAGGCTGTTCGTCGGCCGCGTCGACGGCCAGGCCGTCGGGTACATCAACTACTCGCCCGTCTACGGCAGCCGCCCCGGCTGGCTGCACGACCTCAGCCGCCGCCTGCCCGACGCGCCCCCCGGAGTCATGGAGGCGCTCAACGCCACCGTCATCGAGCGCTTCACCGAGGACGGCGCCGGGTGGCTGCACTTCGGGTTCACGCCGTTCACCGGGCTCGCCGACGAGCACGAACTGCCCGGCGCCAGCCGGACGTTCACCCGGTTCGCCCGGCTGCTCGCCGAGCACGGCACGGCGATCTACCCGGCCGCCTCCCAGCTCGAGTACAAGGAGAAGTGGGCCCCGCACGCGGTCCTCCCCGAGTACCTCGCCTTCAAGGGCAGGCCCCGCCTCGGCGCCGTGTGGCAGCTGCTGCGCGCCACCAACGCCGTATGACCACCGGTGTTCCGAACCGACCCTGGAGGACTGGACGTCCATGAGATTCCTCGAGCGTGAACGCACCACCCTGGCCAAGCTGCTGCCGGACCTCGACGCGGGGCTGTGTGAGATCCCGCTGATGGAGCTGGAGCGGCCGGGCAGCCCCGGCATCGCGCTGTTCCGCGACAGCGGCGGGCCCGGGCTGCTGGTCCCGGAGTCCCACCAGGGCCGGGGCGCCACCGCGCTGGACGCGCTGCGGGTGCAGCGGGCCATCGGCAGCCGCTCGCCGTCGCTGGCGGTGGGGACCACCATGCACCACTTCTCCATGGCCACCCTGGTCGGCCTGGGCGCCCTCGGCGACGGCATGGAGTGGATGCTCATCGAGGGGGTCGCCGCGTCCAACCGGATCATCGCCTCCGGGTTCGCCGAGGGCCGCAGCGGCAGTGGCATCCTGGAGCCGTCGATGACCGCCGAGGTCACCGCCGACGGGGTGCGGATCAACGGCGTCAAGCGGCCGTGCAGCCTGGCGAGGTCCATGGACGTGCTGACCGCAAGCGTGCTGGTGCCCCGCGAGGACGGGCAGGGCGAGGAACTCGCGGTGGCGCTGGTGCCCGCGGACAGCGACGGCCTGACCGTCAGCGGCTTCTGGTCCAGCGCGTTCCTGGCGGGCGCCGAGAGCGAGCAGGTCACGCTCACCGACGTCCTCGTACCGCCCGAGCTGCTGCTGCGCACCACCGCGACCACCGGACAGGGCCTCGACGAACTCCAGACGCTCGGGCTGATCTGGTTCCAGGTCCTGATGACCGGCAGCTACCTCGGCGCCGCCGGCGCCCTGGTGGAGCGGGTGCTGCTCAACGACCGCATCCCCGAGCACGAACGCGTCCGGCTGTTCCTGGAGACGGAGTCCGCGATGGCCACCGCGGAGGGCGTGGCCCGCCGGGTGGACGCCGGTGACCTCGGTGAATCGGCGCTCGCCCAGGCGCTGTACGTCCGCTACGGCGTCCAGGACGCCCTCGGCCGGATCGTCCCGCGCGCGGTCGAACTGCTCGGCGGCCTCAACTTCATGACGTCCGACGAGATCGGCCATCTCGCCGCCAGCGCCAACGGCCTCTCCCTGCACCCGCCGTCCCGCTCCCGGATGACCGGCCCGTTCTCCGACTACCTCTCCGACCAGCCGCTCGCCATCGCGTGACGACACCACCGCCACGGACCGGCCGAGCGCCGCCGACTGACGACACCACCGTCACCGACCGGCCGCGGGCCACCGTCCGACGGCGCGACCGTCAGCGATCGGCAGCGCGCCACCGTCCAACGGCGTCACCGTCACTGACCGGCAGTCCACCGCCGATTGCCGCGTCACCGTCACCGTCACCGACCGACCGTCCCCCCCGTCGCCCGACGGCGTCACCGTCACTGACCGGCAGTCCACCGCCGATTGCCGCGTCACCGTCACCACCCGACCGGCCCGCCCCCACCGCCCGACGGCGTCACCGTCACCGACCGGCCGCCCGTCACCGCCCGACGGCGTCACCGTCCCACGTCAGCCGCCACCCGTCCGAGGGAGCACCGCCATGCCGTCACCTCATCCGTGCCCCATCGATTCCCGTGGGCCCCGCCCGCCCGCGGCCGACCGTCCCACCCTGCTGCTCACCGGCGGCTCCGGCGTGCTCGGGCGCGCCCTCATCGACGAGCTGTCCGAGGACTACGACCTCATCTGCCTGCGCCGCAACCGCCCGCTGGGCGACCCGCGCGTGCGCGAGCTGAGCGGCGACCTCGTGGCGCCCCGGCTGGGCCTGTCCCCCCTGACCTGGCACGAGCTGGCCCTGGAGGTCGACGTCGTGCTGCACTCCGCCGCCGCGACCAACTGGCGCATCCCGCCGGAGGAGATCGTGCGGACCAACACGGTCGGCACCGAGAACATGATCGACCTGGCCGCCCGCGCCGACGCGCCCCTCTACCTGGTCAGCACCGCCTTCGTGGTGAACACGCCCACCGAGGAGGACCACCGCCGCTTCCCGGGCGCCGCCGCCTACCTCGCCTCCAAGGCCACCGCCGAGCGGCTGATGCGCGAGTCGGACCTGCCCGGCGCCATCGTGCGTCCCTCGGTCGTCATGGGCGACTCCGTCACCGGCCGTATCGCGGGGGAGCAGGGCCTGACCCGGACCATCGGCTCCATGGTCCTCGGCCAGGTGCCGGTGCTGCCCGGCGCCCCCGACGCCAAGGTCGACATGGTCCCGCAGGACTACGTCACCCGCGCCATCGCCGACCTCATCCGCGGCGGGGTGGGCAGCGGCGAGTACTGGCTGACGGCGGGCAAGGAGTCCATCGAGCTGCGGGAGATCGCCGACGTCTGCGGCGAGTTCGCCGTACGCAACGGACTGCCCGAGCCGCACCGGCCCCGCCTGATCCCCGTCGAGGCCGTGCACCGGCTGCTGTTGCCGATGCTGGAGGGCACCGCGCTGCCCGGCAAGATGCGCCAGCGTTTCCAGCACTACGCCGAACTGCTGCTCTGCTTCCAGACCGAGCTGCCGTTCGACACCTCCCTCGGCGAATCCTTCGGGGAATTCCACTGCGGCACCCGTCTGACCCATGCCGACATCCGGGCCGCGCTCGTTCGCAACCTGGAGAGCTGGGCCGAGGGCAGGCCCGGACTCCTGCGCAAGCACCGCGCCCGCCCGGTCCCCCCGATGCCCACGGAGGTGGCGTCATGACGTTCTCCCCACCGGCGCCCCGCACCGCCCCCGACGGCTCCGCGCCCGGTGAGCCGAGCGTCGTCGAGCTGTACCAGCGGCACATCGGCTCCGGCCGGGCGGTCATGGGCCGAGTGATGGGCGGCATGGCCGAGACACGGTCCGAGGGCCCCTGGATCCACACCGACGACGGCCGCCGCTTCCTGAACTTCGGCGGCTACGGCGTCTTCCTCCTCGGCCACCGCCACCCGGCCGTCGTCGAGGCGGTGCACCGGCAGCTCGACGCCCACCCGCTGGCCAGCCGCGTCTTCCTGGAGCCGGTCGCCGCCCACGCCGCCCGCGCGCTGGCCGCGCACACCCCGCCGGGCCTGGACCACATCCACTTCGTCAACTCCGGCGCCGAGGCCACCGAGGCCGCCCTGAAGCTGGCCCGCGCGCACGGCCGCAACGCGGTGATCACCACCCGCAAGGGCTTCCACGGCAAGACCCTGGGCGCCCTCAGCGCCACCGCCAACGCCACCTACCAGTCGCCGTTCCGGCCGCTGCTGCCCGATGTCACCCAGGTCGACTTCGGGGACGCGGCCGACCTCAAGCGGGCCCTGGCCGACCGCCGCGACCGGGCCTGCGTGATCCTGGAACCGGTGCAGGGCGAGGGCGGCGTCCGCATCCCCGAGCCCGGCTATCTGCGCGAAGTGGCGGCGCTGTGCCGGGAGTTCGGCGCGCTGCTGGTCGTCGACGAGATCCAGACCGGCATGGGCAGGCTCGGCACCTGGTGGGGCGTGGACGCCGAGGACGTCAGCCCCGACATCCTGCTGATCGGCAAGGGGCTCAGCGGCGGCGTCGTACCGATCGCCGCGATGGCCGCCACCGCGGACGCCTACCGCCCCTTCAGCCAGGACCCCTACCTGCACACCTCCACCTTCGGCGCCTCCCCGATCGCCTGCGCCGCCGCCCTGGCCACCGTACGGACCATGGAGCGGGAGGAGATCGTCGCCCGCGCGGCCGCCCTCGGCACCCGCCTTCTGGCCGGGGTGCGCGAGGTGTGCGCCCCCTACGGAGGCGGCCTGGTGCGCGACGTCCGCGGCCAGGGGCTGCTGATCGGCATCGAGTTCGGTGCCGAACGGGCCGTCGGGGAACTCCTGCTGGAGCTGATCGCCCGGGACGTCCTCGTCAACCACTCCCTCAACTCCACCCATGTCCTCCGGCTGACCCCGCCCGCCGTGGCCGACGACGCCGCGCTCGGCCTGTTCCTCACCACCCTCGCCGACGCGCTGGCCGCCACCGCCGCCCGCATGGCCGTCTGAGACGGCGCCCGCAGACGACACCCAGGAAAGGAACCGAGCGCCATGCGCCATGTGGTCCTGCACGCGATCGCCGACGGCCGGGAACCGGCCGCCGTCTACCGCGGCATCAGCGACTTTTGCCGCTACCCCGAACTCACCGACACCGTCCACGAGGTCCACGTCGACACCCTGCCGGACGGCTCGGCCGTGTCGGACTGGACCGTCGAGTTCCGCGGCGGCCTGATGCGCTGGCGGGAACGCGACACCTTCGCACCGGAGACCCACACCCTCACCTTCGAACAGCTCAGCGGAGACTTCCTGATCTTCGAGGGGAGCTGGCGGTGCGTCCCGCACGAACGCGGCACCCTCATCGTCTTCTCGGCCTCCTTCGACCTCGGCATCCCCACCCTCGCCGACATCCTCGACCCGGTGGCCGAATCCACGCTGCGGACGATCATCGCCCGGATCGTCGAGGGACTCGTCGGCGCGGAGGTGACCGATGAGTGCGCCGCCGCGGCCCGCAACTGACCTGCTCACCGCCGACCGGACGCACGCCGACCCGCTGCGCGAGGAACCCGGACCCGGCGCCGCCCGCTGCCTCGGCCTGTACGCCAAGCTGGCCGCCGGGGTGAGCGTGGTGACCGCGCGCGGCCCGGACGGCCCGCTCGGCATGACCGTCTCCGCCGTCACCTCCCTGTCGGCCCGCCCGCCCCTGCTGCTGGCCTGCCTGCGCGACGGCTCGCGCACGCTCGCCGCGCTCACCGCCCACCGGACGTTCGCCGTGCATCTGCTGCGCGAGGAACAGCACGCCCTGGCCGGCCGGTTCGCGAACCCCACCACGACCGCCGCCGACCGGTTCGCCGGAACGGACACCCGGCACGTCCTCGGCGTCCCCGTGCTGGCCGGATCGCTCGCCTGGTCGGTCTGCCTCGTGGAGGACGTCCGCCGGTACGGCGACCACCACCTGGTCGTCGGCCGGGTCGCCGCCGTGCATGTCGGCGGCGGGCGCCCGCTGCTCTGGCACGACCGCGGGTTCCGGTCGCTGACCGAACTCGCCCCGGACGGCCCCGGATGACCGAACGGCCGGCCGGTACCCCGCACTGGGACCCGGCCGAACTGCCCCCACAGGTCCCGCTGCACGGCGTGGTCACCGCCGACGTCGCCGTGGTCGGGGCCGGACTCGCCGGGCTGGCCTGCGCCTACCACCTGGCGGAACGGGCCCCCGGCCTGGACATCGCCGTGGTCGACGCGGCCCGCCCGGCCGCCGGGGCCAGCGGTCGCGGCACCGGCCTGCTCGGACCCCGCGCGGGACCGTCGATCGACCGCGCGGTCCACCGCTTCGGCCCCCACACGGCACGCCGGATGCACCAGGCCAGCGTGCGGGCGGTGCGGGACGTGCTCGACCTGTGCGCCCGGCTCGACGTGTCCTGCGGACTGCGGCCCGGCGCGCAGCTCATGGCCACGCGCTCCCGCGCGGGCCTCGCGGCGCTCGCCCGGCAGGCCCGCGCCTACCGGGCGCTCGGCCTCGACGTGCCCGTGCTGTCCGGCGCCGGCATCCTGGCCCGGGTCGGAGTGCCGTACAACGCGGGACTGCTGTACCGGACCGCCGCCACCCTCGACCCCGCCGCGCTCACCAGCGCCCTCGCCCGCGCCTGCGCCGCCAAGAGCGTGCGCTTCTACGGCGAGAGCCCCCTGCGCGCCGTACGCGCCGGAGACCTCGTCGGCTCCGAACTGGTCTTCCCGCACGGCCGCCTGTACGCCGGACAGACCGTCGTCGCCGTCAACTCCGCGGCACCGGCGCTCGGGCTGCCGGTCGGCACGGTCCTGCCGCTCGAAGTGCACGCCGTGGCCACCCCACCGGTCAGCCGGACGGCGTACGAGGCACTGGGCGGGCGCCACGGGTACGCCGTCGTCGACGCCGTGCCCATGGCGCCCTACTTCCGGACCCTCCCGGACGGCGGGCTGGTCGCGGGCGGCGGCACCGTCACCGTCCCCACCGGACTCGCCCCCGAACGGCTCCGGGCCGCCCGCGAACGGGCCTGGAACTGGCTGGGCCGCTGGCTGCGCGGCCTGCACCCGGAGCTGCACGACGTGCCCGTCGTGCACCGCTGGTCGGGCCGGATCGGGATGACCGGCGACGGACTGCCCGTCGTCGGGCCGGTCCGCGGCCTGCCCGACGTCTGGTACATCGGCGGCTGCGGCGGCCACGGCCTGGCGATGTCCGTGGCGCACGGCGCCCATGTCGCCGCCGCCCTGCTCGGCGAACCGGAACCCGGCGACCCGCTGCCCTGGCACCGCCCGGCGGCCCCGTGGATGCCCGTCCAGGGCCCCGGCCGCCCCCTGCTGCGGGCCGCGCTGGACACCCTCGGCCGCTACACCAGGCGCACCTGCTGAGGCGGCGCCCCTTTCCCCCACCCCTGAGGAGGTCCCATGACCCGAGCCCACCCCGGCACCCGCGGCGGGCTGCCGCCGTCGCTGCCCATGGCGACCGCGGACGTCGCCTACCACGTGGCCACACGCGGCAGACCGCTGCCGGTCGTCTTCGTGTTCTGGTTCCCCGGGCGGCCCCCCACCCTGGACGCCGTACGCGCGCGCGTGGCCGAACGCGCCCACCGCATCCCCTCCCTGCGTTACGGCATCGTCCGCGACCGCAAGGTGTTCCGCCGCGCCGACCGGCTCCCCGTCGAGCAGTACGTGCACGAGGCCGAGCTGCCCGGGGACGACGACGGCTCCGCCGCCGCGCGGATGATGCTGGCCCACCCCATGGCCGGTGGCGGGCGCCCGCCGTGGGACGTCTGGCTGCTGCACGGCCCCGGGGACGACGGCTACGCCCTGTGCTACCGCACCGACCACGCCCTCCAGGACGGTGTCGGCGCGTGCCACGCGGTCCGCGCCCTCCTCGACGACCACCCCGTGGGCGGCCCGGCACCCGCCCGCCTCGCCCGGCCCACCGCGCGCGGCGTCCTCGGCGCCCTCGGCGACGTCGTGACCTCGCTGCGCACCGGCCACCACCCGATGCCCGCCCTCGACGCGGCGGGCGGCGGCGGCGCCCCCGGGGTCAGCCACACCCGGACCCCGCTGGCCCGGCTGCGGTCGATCGGCCGCGCCCACGGCGGCACGGTCAACGACGTGTACCTCGCCGCCCTCGCCCACGCCGTGCACACCTGGCACCTGAAGGACACCGGCGCCGTCCACCCGCCGCTGCCGGTGGTGATCCCGATCTCGGTGCGCGCCGCCGGCGAGGAGTGCGCCCCCGGCAACCGGATGGTCGTGGCCCGGCTGCTGCTGCCGAGCGACGAGCCGTCACCGCAGCGGGCCCTCACCCGGGTCATGGCGGCCACCGGTCGGCTGCGCGGCAGCAGGCAGCGCGACGCGATGCGGCTGCTGCTGTCGGCGTCCCCGCGGGCCGTCGGCGCCCGGATCGGCACCCGCATGGTCAACGGCGCGGTCGTCGCCGGCCCGGCGAGCAGCGTGAACTTCGGCCAGGCCCTCGTCCACCAGGGGGCCACCTCCCGCGCCGCCACGGTCTTCTCCACGCTGGCCTCCGCAGTCCCCTGGGTGGTGACGCTGACCAGCCAGCACGACACCGCCTGCCTGACCGTCGTACACGACGCGGCCCTGACGACCGCGCACGAACTCACCGATCTGTGGCAGGCGGCGCTGCTGGAGCTGGAGCGGCCGTAGCCGCGACGGCGAGGACGGCGCGAGGGCCCCCGACGATCTGTCGTCCGGGGCCCTCGCGCATGTCTCAGGGGGCGGCTTCGCGCAGTGTCCCGGTGGTCAGGAACACCGACTTCGCGGCGGCCTCCGACAGCAGCGGCAGATAGGGCGAGAGCCGCTCGATCACATACGGCAGCGTGAACGGGTCGGCCACGCGCGCGTGCCAGCCGTGCTCGGCCCACCACGCCTCCGGCTCGGCGAGCTGCCACCGCCAGGAGATCCCGGTGGAGTGCAGGGCGTCCAGGAAGGGCGCGACAAAGGAGGACGAGGCGGTGGCCGCGTTGACGCACTCGGCGGAGAAGACGCTGCCCGGGGCGGACAGTTCCGTCATGGCGTCGACGATCCGCTCCACCTCCTCCGGACGGCGGAAGTACAGCGGCGCCTCGCAGTGCCACGCGGTCGGCCGCCCCGGGTCGAACCCCGCGGCGAGCAGCTCCTCGCGCCAGGGACCGGCCGGATCGGCGGCCACCACACCGCGCCGCCCGCACGACGGCGTGCTCCAGTCCAGCACCCGCTCCTTGAAGGCGACGACCGGGCCCTCCTCGATCTCCAGGACACGCACCCCGGTCGGCCAGTCCAGCCGGTACGCGCGGGTGTCCAGACCGGCGCCGATCAGCACCACCTGACGACAGCCCGCGCGGGCCGCGTCCACCAGGTGCTCGTCGAAGAAGCGGCTGCGCACCACGAACCAGTCGGGCAGCAGTTGTTGCAGCAGGCCCTCGCCGGGCGGGCCGCCCTGGAACCCGGCGGCGTGCAGGAAGTCGGCGGCCCAGGGGTCACGGACGTACGGCGCCGGGCGGCGGCACTCCGCGGCGTGCGCCGCCGCCGTCCAGAACGCGGCACGGGACAACCCGTCCCGGTGCGGGGTTCTCGCGGTGTCCGGCATGGTGAACCTCCAGCGGTGAGTCGAGGGGGCATGTCGTCGGCGGTCAGCCGGAGCGGCGGCGGCCGATGAGCAGCGCCAGGGCGCCCAGCGCCAGCAGGCTCCCGGAGGGCCGGGTGGGACGGTGGCCGCCCATGGCGGACGGGGTCCGCGGCTCGTGCACATTGATGGCGAACTGCCGGTTGGCGATGTCGCTGAGGGTCCCGCGCAGCTGCTCGGGACTGTTGACGGCGGTCACCAGCAGCTCCATGGAGTTACGGGCGAACTGGGTCTTGCCGAGGAACTCCTTGCCCAGCGCGAACAGGATTTTGGGCACCTCGCCCTGGAACACCTCGGGCAGGGTGATCTCCGGCGCCAGACAGCGCACCGAGCCGTCCAGGTTGGCGAACGACTTGCCGAGCAGGGACACCGCGGGCGGCGAGCCGATGCCCCGCTTGGTCGCCTTGCCGAGCACCGTGGTCAGGGAGACCCCGAAGTTCATCTCGTCCAGGGACAGATGGGAGACCTTGGGCACGAACGCCGCCATGTCGGCGGCGAACGCGGGCATGTTGGACCAGGGCGTGATCCGTCCGAGCCCCGCCCAGTGGTGGGCGAGCCCCGCGCCGTCGTTCTGCGCCAGCGTCATGAACAACGGCAGCAGCTGGAGGCTGGTACGGCGGTCCAGACGCCCGACCATGCCCCAGTCGATCAGCGTCGCCGGGCCGCCGGGCTGGGCGAAGACGTTGCCCGCGTGGGGGTCGGCGTGGAAGAAGCGGTGCACGAAGTAGCCGTGGTACATGAAACGCAGCAGGTCGCGGCCGATCTCGATGCGCTCGTCGTCGGTGAAGTGGGCACGGTCGACATGGCGCACCGAGTCGCCCTGGGCCAGTGACTGGACCAGCACCCGGGGGCTGGCGTGCAGCACCTTGGGGACCTCCAGGGTGCGGAAGGCGCGGACGTGGTCACGGGCCTCGTCCATGTTGCGGGCCTCGCCGGTGAAGTTCAGCTCCGGCTCCATCGCGTCGAAGACGGCGCCGAGCATCGCCTCGATGTCGATGACCTCGTTGAACCGGGGCGCGACCCGGGCCACGATCCGGGCGGCGCGGCGCATCAGGGCCATGTCGGCGAGCACGCCCTCGCGGATGCCGGGTCGCTGCACCTTGACGACGGCGGGACGGCCGCCGGGCAGGGTGACCTTGTAGACCTGGGCGAGGGAGGCCGCGCCGAGCGGTCTGACGGTCTCGATGTCGTCGAACCGCAGTTTCCAGTCGGGGCCCAGGTCGCCCGCCAGCACCGGTTCGAAGACCGAGAAGGGCTGGACGTCGACCTGGTCGTGCAGGTTCTGCAGCTCGTCGCGGATCGACTCGGGCACCATGTCGGGGCGGGTCGACAGGATCTGGCCGAGCTTCACGTAGAAGGGGCCGAGGCTCTCCAGGGCGTGGCGCACGGCCTTGGCGCGCCGCTGTTCGGCCCCGGCGGGGGCCTCGTCGGCCTCCGCCGGGGACGCTCCGTCCCGTTTCGCGCTCCTGCGCAGCCGGGTGGCCTGGCCGACCTCGTCGGCGACGAGGCTTCCCAGGACCTTGACCACGAGGCGCAACCGGTCGCCGACAACGGATGCCATGGTGCGGGTTCCTCCTCAGTCGGAATCTGCGTCGGGGATGCCGCCGGGAGGCGGGTTCGGCCGCGGGGCAGGCGCGAGGGGCGGGGAACGGAGTGAGGGGGCGGAAGGTCAGGCGCGGCCTTCGCCGCGCTCGTTGTCACCGGAGCGCCGGTCGCCCGTGAGCCCGCCGGTGAGCCCGGAGGCGAGGCCCTCGGCCGCCTTCGCGGCCTGCTGCACCCCGGCCTGGGCCTGGTTGGCCATCTGGCCCGCCATCTGCGCGGGCGCGGTGGCCGCCTGACCGGCCATCTGGCCCAGCTGTCCGGCCATCTGGCCGCCCTGCGCGGGCAGCGCCGCGGCGGCGTTGAGGAGGTTCCCGAGGCCGCCCGCGGCACCGCCGAGGCCGCCCGCCAGCTGTCCCGCACCGCCGGCCAGCTGACCGACCCCGCCGAGCAGTTGGAGCGCGGCGAGCGGGTTGGCGCCGCCTCCGCCCCCGCCTCCACCCAGCGCGTTGAGGGCGGCCAGCGGGTTGCCCCCGCCGCCTCCGCCGAGCGCGCCCAGCAGCTGGAGGGCGGCGAGCGGGTTGGCGGCGGCCGCTGGGCCGGTGAGCATGTTGAGGGCGGCCAGCGGGTTGCCCGCCCCGCCCCCGAGGAGTTGGGCGGCGACGGCCGGGTTGAGGGCCCCGGAGAGGAGGCCGAGGGCGTCCCCCGGCACCCCGCCCAGGGCACCGAGGGGATTGTTGGAGGAACTGGACCTGTTGTCGTCGTTCCGGTTGATGAGGTCGTCGATCAGGTCCTTCCAGTTGTCGGTCACACCGCCGACGAAGTCCTTCATGATGTCCTGGAGGTTTTTGTTCCTGCCCATTGGATGAATTCCTCTCGGTTCACTGTGCGTTGGATTCCGCTTGCCTTGCTCGGGATTCCGGCCGATTTAGCTGGTGCGGTCTCCCATGGCCTTCAGGCAGGCCGTCTTCAGGCGTGCCCGGCCTCGTGTGAAAGCGGCCTCGGCAGCCTTGATCGAGATGTTGTGCATTCGCGCGAATTCCGCCGTGGAAATTCCGGCGGCACGGGCGAGTATGACTTCCTGCTCCCGGCCGCGCAGTTGCCGTACCTGACCGAGGAGCCAGCGTCCGAAGTCCTCGTCGCAGACGTCCTCCTCCGTGGTGCCCGGAGCGTCCAGCAGGGCCGCGCGCTGCACGAGGCGTCGGCGGCGCTCCACATCCCGGTAGAAGTCGATGCAGAGACGGATGGCGACGGAGGTCAGGAAGGGGCCGAGGCGATTTCGGTCCAGGTCGGCGTGGGCGGCTGCGCGTGCCAGGGTTTCCTGTACGCAGTCTTCGGCGTCCTGCTGGCTCGGGAGTCTGCGGCGAACCAGTCGCATAAGGCGATCCTGGTGTTGGGAGATCTCTTCCCAGGAGCATGCGGTGGGGGGTGGGCAGGTTGCGTTTTGCGCCATGGAGATTGCAGCCCATTGTCTCTGGAGTGGGCAGGGGAAATGGCGGCCGAATTATGATTTGGCGGCCATATTGTTTTCCTACCCGAGGTGCTGGGGTGGCAAACTCCGTTCTTCCGGTTCAGATGGCAGTAATGATTTTTCGACTGCCGTGCCGTTGCCGCCCTGTTTCAGTTGTCGCTATTTCCCGTCGACCGTCATTCAGGCGCGATCATTTCTGCATACGAATCCCCTGACGGGTCCAGTCGCGGTTCCAGTTGAGCCACATGTCCCGGAGCGTCCGGCGGACCTGGGAGGTGCCGCCGCGCAGCTCGGTGGTCGCGGCCTGGACGGCCTCCTTGCCCACCAGCCGGGCCCCGCCGGTGAAGTAGGCGCCCCGGACGTGCGCCGGTGAGCGGAACTTGCCCCAGAGCAGGATGCGCATCAGCGGCCAGAGCGTGTACACGCCCGCCGGACACCGGTCCTTCGGGTCCAGCGTGCCCCACATCGAGGGCGCGAGTTCGCTCTCCCGCAGCACCTCGAAGATCCGGGTCACCGCCTGATCCTTCGTCAGGTCACCCTTGCGGTAGGCGAGTACGGCGTCCCGGGAGCGGTTGAACATCTGCTCGACCCAGGGGTTGTCGATGCCCTGGAGCCCTCGGTAGGGCGGCGACTCAAGCGCGTCGAAACACGCCTTGTCCTGGGTCTTCTCGAACTTCACGGCGACCTGGTTCTGGGCGTTGGTGCCGTACAGCGTGGTGAGGGTCCACACCCGGTTCCAGGCGTTCCACAGCTCGAAGTCGTCGAACGCCACATAGCTGCACGACACCAGGTCGTCGTAGAACCGGAACATCCGCTTGGTCCACTGCTCCAGGTACTCGAACCGGGCGGTGTCGAAGTCGTCCTCGCGGACCGCGTCGATGAGCCGGTGGCTCAGGGCGTTGAGTGACATCACCGTGACCGCGAGCCCGCTGGAGAAGAGCGGGTCGATGAAGTCGCTGGCGTGCGGCAGCAGACACCACCGGTCGCCGACCACCGACCGGGAGGAGAACTGCGTGCGCTCGGTGGCGACGAAGGGCCGCACCGCGCGCGCCCGCTCGAACTGCCGGGCCACGCTGGGGAACCGGTTGACGTGCTGCCAGAACTCGTCCTCGGCCGAGAGCCCATCGGGGCGCGGGTAGCGGTCGATGTCGAGGTTGACGCCGACGCTGCACAGCTCGCTGGTGCTGTCCGGGTGGTTGTCGAAGGGGATCACCCAGAACCAGCCGCCCGGGAACAGGTGGTGGAGCGTGCCCTGGCTGAACGGGCTCGGCATCCCGTGCTGCCGGCGCGGGGGTGCCACGGTGTCGAAGGGCCGCACGTTCACCATGTGCGTGAAGACGGTGCGCGACCGGGTCCGGTACGGCGGCTCCTGGCGCAGCCCGAGCCGTTCGGGCAGGACGGCCCGCATCCCGCCCGCGTCGACCAGGTACGACGCCTGGAAGGTGCCCTTCTCGCGGGTGACCAGGGTGACGCCGTCGTCATCGAACTTCACGTCGTCGACGAGGGTGTGGGTGTGCGCGGTCGCGCCGTAGGAGACGGCGACGTGGTACATGTACGCGTCCACGTCCTGGCGGAGGTAGTGCGAGTCCGGGCCGAGCGGCGGACCCCAGGTCGGGTACTGGGTGCACTCCGTGGGCCGGGTGGACTCGCCCTCCCGGTGGTAGATGAAGCTGAAGTTCCGCTTGACCCCGCAGTTCGACGACACATGGCGGCGCACCGCCCCGTGGGTCGCCAGGTGCTCGATCTCCGGGACGTCGTAGCGGCGGGCCAGTACCCGCAGTCCGAAGGTGGTCTCGGGGACGGTGGACTCGCCGATGGCGAACCGGGGGTGGCCGCTTCCCTCCAGAAGCAGCACCCGTACGCCGTGTCGGGCGAGGATCGCCCCCAGCATGGTCCCGCCGATGCCGCCTCCGACGATGGCGACATCGAACACACGCGGGTCGTCCTGGTGCATGTCTGCGGTCCTTTCGCGACGGTGAATGCCAGGTGCTGAGCCGGAGTTCAGCGGGCGGGACGCCTGGAGCGGTCCCCGGCGGGCGGCGGGCGGTTCGGCAGGACGCCGCGCAGCCCGCAGACGGCCACCCGGGCGGAGAACGAGACGGCGAACAGGGGCGTCGGCGCCAGCCGCGCCAGCCTCCGGCGCTCGGCGAGCAGCTGACGGTCGCCGCGGCCGACCACGTCCAGCCAGGCACCGAAGTGCAGCAGCCGCGCCTCGGTGCCCGCGGTCCGCGCGGGGAACGGCCGTATGTGCTCGCGCACCGCCCGGGTCAGCGCCCCGCGCCGCCCGTCGTCGACCCCGTGCCCGGCCAGGAAGCGGTCGAGCAGCACGGCCGACCGGCCCGGGAACCCGCCCGGCACCCGGGGCGCCTCGCAGGTCAGCCCGCTGTCGTGGAACGCGGCGGCGGCCAGCAGACCGGCCCGGTCGTACTCGGTTCCGTCCGCCCGCGCGCGGGCGTCGGCCAGCAGGAACGTGCGCAGCGAGTGCAGCGCGGTGCGCGGCGGCAGCAGCCGGTGCATCGCGGACAGCGCGTCGTCCACCAGCGGCCGACCGAGCAGCCGTGCCAGCGGCGGTTCCGCGAGCAGCGGCCGCCAGTCGTCCGGCAGCGCCCCCGGCGGCACAGTGGCCATGCCAACCCCCTCGCATATGCGCCTTGCTGGTTGCGTCCGTCTCATCTCTCTTTACGCTCCGGAACCGGTGCCCCCTCTCCTGGTCGGGCGCTGCCGCGACCTTGGCCGGAATCGCCCCCCCAATTTCCCCCACGGGCCGGTCGGAACGGCAACGGGAGTGCCGTACAGGGCAGTTCGCGTACCGGGGAGCGACGTATCTCGGCCATCTCGTCGGGGACGTGGGGCGCGTATCCCTGCAAAAGGGCTTACCGAGCAGGGGAGTTCGGCGGGCCGCCACGCGGGCGCGCGGTCGTGCGACGGTGGGGATCCGTGCCGTGCTCCGCGTCCGTGCGCGCCGAAGTGCGCCGCGTCGCCCCGTTCGGGGGGATTCCGGGACCGTGCGGTACGGGCAGCCAAAGAGGGTGATCGTTGTGCTGAACGTCCATGAACGCGCGCTGCCCGCCTCGCCGGAGCGGGTCGGTGCCCTGATCGACTCCCTGGGCGGCGGTGACGACCGGCTCTGGCCGCCGGACTGGCCGCCCGTCCGCTTCGAGGGGCCGCTGGCCGTGGGGGTGGCCGGTGGTCACGGGCCGGTGCGCTACCAGGTGAGCCACTATGTGCCCGGCCAGTGGGTGCGGTGCCGGTTCACCGGCCGGGGCGGCTTCGAGGGGTTCCACGAGTTCTCCGTGGAGAGCCTCGGTGCGGACCGTGCCGTGCTGCGCAACACCATGGTGCTGCGGCCGAGCGGCATCCGCGTGCTGGGCTGGCTGCTGTTCTTCCGCCCGCTGCACAACACGGCGTTCGAGCAGTGCCTGGACCGCGCGGAACTGGCGGTGACCGGCCATGTGATGAGACCGGTGCGGTGGAGCCGGTACGTACGGCTGCTGCGACGGCTGTCGGCGTGGTTCGTGCCGCGCTGGCTGAGGTCACCGTACGCGAACCCCTGAATCCCCCGCGCCCCGGCGGCGAGCCGCCGATCGGGGTGTCGGGACCCGTCCCCCGGCGCCGTAACACAGGGAAAGCGACCCGGATTCGCAGCCGAATTCGGAAGAGGAGAGTGCCGTGTCTCTGCCAGGACTGCCCAACCTTCCCGGACTCAACTCCGGCAACATCGTCACGGACGTCACCGAGGCGCCCCACCGTCTGCACGCCGTCGCCCAGGCCGGTGCCGCCCAGACCATCGCCGCCGTCGACGTGGACGGCGGCGCGGACGACTGGGACAAGCCGCTGACCGAGGAGC
Source organism: Streptomyces sp. B93 (assembly GCF_018070565.1). Classification (GTDB taxonomy): domain Bacteria; phylum Actinomycetota; class Actinomycetes; order Streptomycetales; family Streptomycetaceae; genus Streptomyces. The sequence continues at coordinate 223,306 of NZ_JAGPXL010000004.1, read as the reverse complement.
ATCCGCGCCCCGTGGTGCTGGTGCACGGCACCTTCGGCAACCGCGGCTACACCTGGACCTCCGCCACCCCGCTGCTGCGCGACAACGGCTACCGGGTCTTCCGGCTCGACTACGGCCAGCACCTCAACCCCGTCATCTTCGGGCTCGGCGACATCAAGCGGTCCGCCCAGCAGCTCTCCGACTTCGTGGACGAGGTGCTCTCGCGCACCGGCGCAGAGAAAGTCGACCTGGTCGGCTTCTCGCAGGGCGGGATGATGCCGCGCTGGTTCATCGGCGCCCTCGGCGGTGCCGCCAAGGTGCACAACTACGTCGGGATCGCGCCCAGCCACCACGGCGTCACCGCGCAGGGCCTGATGAACCTCGCCCGCCAGGTCCCGGGCGCGAAGGAACTGGTCGAGCAGGGCGCGGTCGGGACGGTCATCCCCGCCTGGCCGCAGCTCCAGCACGACCACCCCTTCCAGCGCGAACTCGCCGCCCTCGGCGAGACGGTGGAGGGCGTGCGCTACACCGTCATCGCCACCAAGTACGACGACGTGGTCACCCCGTACGAGTCGTGCGCGCTCACCCTGACGGAGGGCCACCACATCACCAACATCGTCCTCCAGGACATCGACCCGGAGGACCACACCCCGCACGTGAGCATGCCGTACAACCAGACCGTGCTGAAGGAGGTCCTCAAGGCCCTGGCCGACTGAGGGGTGGGGCGGGGCCTAGCGGCTTCCGTCCAGCAGGACGCGGGCGACCAGCGCCGGGTCGTCGTTCATGGGGACGTGGCCGCAGCCGGGCAGGCGGATCAGCCGGGCGCGCGGGATGACGTACTTGGCGCGGACGCCCTGCCGGGGCACGAGCAGCCGGTCCCGGCTGCCCCAGGCCACGGTCACCGGTATGCCGGTGACGTCGTCGGTGAACTGGATGTCCCGTCCGGACCGCAGGGTCTCCGTGAAACGCTCCGCGCGGGCGAGCGCCCGGGTCTCGGCGACCACGGCCGCGGGGGAGCGGCGGGCCGGGCGGGCGTAGATGGTGCTGGTCAGCACCGTCCGGCCGACGGCCGTACGGGCGAGCCGCTCGACCACGGGCGCCGGCGTCCGCCGGGCGACCTGCCGCATCGACAGCAGCACCCCGAAGGCGTACCGCCGCTCCGCCTGGGACCAGAATCCGGCGGGGGACAGGGCGGTGACCGAGCGGGCGAGTCCCTCGCGGCCGAGTTCCAGGGCGAGCAGACCGCCCAGCGAGTTGCCCGCGACATGGGGGCGTTCGATGTCCAGGGCCCGGCACAGCTCGCTGAGGACGGCACTCATCGTCGGCAGGTCGTGCGGCATCAGCGCCGGCAGCGCCTCGGACTCTCCGAAGCCGGGCAGGTCCACCGCGATCACGTCCCGCTCGGCCGCCAGGGCGGATATCACCGGGTCCCACGCCTGCCGGTGGTGGCCTATGCCGTGCATCAGGAGCAGCGGTTCGCCGCCGCCGGTGCGCGAGTACGCGAGGGTGACGCTCTGCGGGCCGTGCGGCGTGGGCACCTTGAAGGTGACGGTGGCGGACATGGGGCTCCTCGGCGGGGATGGGCGACAGTTGCCTAGACAGACTGTCAGCAACTGCTACTGGCCGGTAGCCCCATGGCGTGAGTGTGTCCCCGCGCCAACGCTCCATGAACGGTCGGCGGCGGCCCGCCGCGCCGCCCGCGAAGAGCCCGCCACGCCCTGATGATTGGTCTTGACCAAGGGTGGGGGCCGCCCTATGGTCGCAGATAAGTACAACAACCTTTAATAAACAAGGGCGCTAAACGCCGCCGGATCACGGCGATTGCGGAGGACAGGGTGGGGACCACGCAGTTGGAAACGGTGCCGGAACCGAAGTACTGGCACCTCAGGACCGTGCTCAGTGAGGCATTGGACTCCGAGTTCACCGTGGGCGAGATCCTGCCCAACGAACGTGACCTCGCCGCCCGTTTCGGCGTCGCCCGCGCGACCCTCCGCCAGGCCCTGGAACAGCTGGAACTGGAAGGCAGGCTCCAGCGCCGCCGCGGCGTCGGCACGACCGTCGCACCACCGCGCGTGGGCGTCGCCGTCGGCACCGAACAGCACGCCTGGCCCGGCATGCAGGGCGACGACCGGCAGCCCGTCGACTGCACCCTCGCCACGCCGCCCGCGGCCGTCGCCGCCGCCCTTGAGACCGCCCGCGACGAGGCCGTGCACATCGTGCGCAGCACCCGGACCACCCACGGCCAGGCCGTCGCCGCCGAACTGCTCTACGTCCCCCAGGCGTCCGTGCCCGACCTGTCCGCCATCGACGCCCCCTCCGGACCGGCACGCGCGCGTGCCGTGCTGCGCGAGTTGCAGCGCCTGGAGCTGGAGGGCCGCGACAGCGCCGTCGAGCTGGGTTCGGCCCGCGCGGACGACGCCAAGGAACTCGACCGGCTCCCCGGCGCCCCCGTCCTCGTCGTCACCACCCGCTTTCTCACTGCGGGCCGCACCGCCGCCCTCTCCGTCGCCACCTACCGCGCGGACACCTGCCGACTGACCTTCGGCGCCTCGGGAGGCGTGGAGATCCAGGACGGGCCCCAGCGCCAGGCGTCCTGAGCGCTGCCGCCGACGCGTCGCCGCCGGGCACGCCGGGACGGCGCGGGCGCGCCGCCACCGGTACCGGCCACGGCGGCGCACCGCGGCCCGGGGCTTCCGCGCCGGGGTGGGCCAGTGCCCGTGTGTTGCCCCTCTGACGCGGACGGCTGGGCGGGACCTGTCAGAGGGGGGAACCCCAGGGCGCCCGGCGGGGCGCCGGGACAGGTGGCGGTGGTCCGGTGGTGCGCCGCGTCTCCCACTACCGCGCCGACCGCGTCCGGCTGGTCGCGACGGCCCCGGCGGCCCTCCCGCCCACCCGGGTGCGCGACGAAGCTCCAGCCGGCACCCGGCGAAGCCCCGACACGCGACGCCGCGCGCCGAGGCGTCAGCGGCGCGCCGTCACCGTGCCCTCCACCGCGAACAGCTGTTCCTCCACGTGGTCCAGGGCGAGGCGCAGGGCGCCGGTGGCGACCGCCGCCTCGCCGAGGAGGGAGAGGGTCACCTTGGGCGGGCGCAGGCAGTAGCGGGCGAGTTCCTGCCGCAGCGGCTCCAGGACGCCGTCCAGACCGGCCGCCCAGCCGCCGACGACCACCAGCTCCGGATCGAGGGCGAGCACCAGCGCCGCCACGTCGTGCACCAGCCGCTGGATGAAACGGTCGACGGCCGCGCGGGCCCGCAGATCGCCCTCCCGTGCCCGCGCGAACACCCGGGCCACCGCCTGCTCGTCCAGCGGGTGCAACGGCTCGTCGGTGGTCGACAGCAACGTCTCCGGCGTCGCCTCCCGGCCCAGCAGGTGCAGCGCCCCGATCTCCCCGGCCGCCCCGCCGAACCCCCGGTGCAGCCGCCCCCCGATCAGCGAACCGGCGCCGGGACTCAGCCCGGCCAGCACGAACACCATGTCGTCGGAGTCCCGCGCCGACCCCTTCCAGTGCTCGGCGACCGCCGCCGCGTTGGCGTCGTTCTCCACCAGCACCGGGCACTTGAAGGAACGGCTCAGCCGCTCGCCGAGCCGCAGCCCCGTCCACCCCGGCAGCGCGGTGCCCAGCCGCACGGTCCCATCCGCCTCGACGATCCCCGGCGTCGCGGCGCCCACCGCGCGCAGCGACCCCCGCGCCACCCCGGCCCGGCGCAACAGCTCGGCGACCGCGGTGCGCAGCCGCTCCAGCCGCTCGTCGGCCGAAGCCGTCTCGTCGACGTCCTTCGCCTGCGCGCCCATGATCCGGCCGTCGAGGTCGGAGAGGAGCGCGGCGACCCGGTGCGGCCCGATCTCCAGGCCCAGCAGATGACCGGCCTCGGCACGGAACCGGAACCGCCGAGCGGGCCGCCCCTGACGCCGGGTCTCGCCCTCCGGCGCGGCCTTCTCGACAACGAGGCCCGCCTCGATCAGCCCCTCGACGACCCCCTCGACGGTGGGCCGGGAGAGCCCCGTCACCCGGGTGATCTCCGTCAGCGTCGCGCAGTCCGTGGCACGCAGCGCGTGCAGCACCACAGCGGAGTTGATCCTTCGCAGCAGCGAGGGATCCCCGCCGGTCAGCCGCCCCAACGTCCCGTCCTCCCAGCTCGTGCGCGTGTTGGCCGGATCGTACTCGGCGCGGCCCACCCCGGCGAGTGCCGCCGGTCCGGACGGTGCGATCAGCCCGGGGAGACGAACCCGGACTCGTACGCCGCGATCACCGCCTGGGTGCGGTCGCGCGCCCCCAGCTTCGCCAGTACCGCGCTCACATGCGACTTCACCGTCTCCGTCCCCACCACCAGCCGCGCGGCGATCTCCGCGTTCGACAGGCCCCGCGCCATCAGCCGCAGCACCTCCGCCTCCCGCTCGGTCAGCCGGGCCCGTTCCAGCAGCGCCCGCGCGGCACGGTTGCCGCCGCCCGCCCCGTACTCGGCCGCCAGTTGCCGCACCGACGCCGGGAACAACAGCGACTCGCCCTCGGCGACCAGCCGTACCGCGTGCACGATCTCGGCGGGGCGGGCCCGCTTGAGCAGGAAACCGTCGGCACCGGCCCGCAGCGCCTCGTATACGTACTCGTCGTTCTCGAAGGTCGTCACGACCAGGATCTTCGGCGGGTCGTCCACCGTCCGCAGCACCGCGCGGGTGGCCTCGATGCCGTCCAGCAGCGGCATCCGCACATCCATGGCCACCACGTCCGGCCGCAGCCGCCGCACCAGCGGGATCACCGCCGCCCCGTCGGCCGCCTCACCGACCACCTCGATGTCCGGCTGCGCCTCCAGGACGGCCCGCAGCCCCGCGCGGACCAACGGCTCGTCATCCACGAGGAGTACGGTCACCGGCATCCGGCCAGCGTAGATCAGGCCAGCGGCAGCTCCACGCGCACCCTCCAGTTCCCGTCGTCGGGGCCGGTGTCCGCACGGCCGCCGAGCAGCGCGGCGCGCTCACGTATCCCGCGCAGACCGCTGCCCCGGCCGGGACCGGGTATCGCGGCGCTCAGCGGATTGCGCACGTCCAGCGCGAGACCGCCGTCCGCGACCTCGACGCGCACCCGCACAGGCACGGCACCCGCGTGCCGCAGCACGTTCGTCAGCGCCTCCTGGAGGATCCGGTAGCCCTCACGGGACACCGGTCCCGGCAGGGTCTCCACCGGGCCCGTCACCTCGGCGTCGACCTTCGCCCCCGAGGCCCGCGCCGACTCCAGCAGCCGGTCCGCGTCCGCGAGCGTCGGCCGGGCGCTCACCGGACGCCCCGACTCCCGCAGCACGCCCAGCACCCGCTCCAGATCCTCCAGCGCGGCCCGCCCGGTCTCCTCGATGGCGCCCAGCGCCCGCTCGGTGAACGCCGGGTCGCCCGCCGCGCGGGCCGCGCCCGCCTGCACGACGGCCACGGTCAGCGCGTGCCCGATGGAGTCGTGCAGCTCCCGCGCGATACGGGTGCGCTCCAGCAACCGCTCGGTGCGCTCCTCCAGGGCGGCCAGCCGCTCGGCGGGCGAGGGGCCGAGCAGCCGCCGGGCCAGCAGGGTCATCAGCGCGCCACCGCCGACCACCAGCGCCGCCAGCAGGACCAGCGGCGCGGGTGCGAGACAGACGTACCACCAGGGGCCGTCCCCGCTGAACGACAGCGCCGCCCACCGGGCGGCGGTGAGCGGGAGATGGACGCTCACGAAGGACACCGCGCAGCCGATCAGCAGCCGTGCCAGCAGCCATCCGACCATCCGGCCACGGTCGCCCCACGCCACGGCAGGCGCGGTCACGATGTCGGCGCTCCCGCCGTCCTGCCCCGTCAGCAGCAACCTCGCCTGAAGTCCCTCCACGGTCCGCATCGCGGGCACCAGACCGGCGCAGAGCAGCAGCACGGCCCCCGTCGCCGGTGCCCACCACCTGTCGTCGATGAAGATCCACAGGCTCGGCCACACGACGGCGACGAGCAGGTGCAGCCATCGTGTGTATGTCACCGCCCGGGTGAACGGGCGCAGCAGGCGGATCATGCGGCCATCGTGCCAGCCACCACTGACAGTCCACCTCCCCCGCGCGGGGGAGCCGACCGCCACCGGCGGGGGAGGCGAACCGCCCCGGGTGGCGGCCATCGTGGGGCCATGACCAGCATCGACGTACGAGACCTCAGCAAGGAGTACGGCACCGCACGGGCCGTCGACGCCCTCACGTTCAGCGTCCGGCCCGGCCGGGTCACCGGCTTCCTCGGCCCCAACGGCGCCGGAAAGTCCACCACCATGCGGCTCGTCCTGGGCCTGGACCGGCCGACCTCCGGCACCGCCACCATCGGCGGCCGCGCCTACGCCGACCTGAGCGAACCCCTGCGCACGGTGGGCGCGCTGCTCGACGCCCAGGCCGCGCACGGCTCCCGCACCGGCCGGGACCATCTGCGGACGCTGGCAGCGAGCCACCGCATCCCCGTCGGCCGCGTCGACGACGTACTGGCCGAGACGGGCCTCGCCGCCGTCGCCCGGCGCCGGGTGCGGACGTACTCCCTGGGCATGCGTCAGCGCCTCGGCATCGCCGCCGCCCTCCTCGGCGACCCGGCCTTCCTCCTGCTCGACGAGCCCTCCAACGGGCTCGACCCGGAGGGCATCATCTGGATCCGGGAGCTGCTGCGCCGCCTCGCGGCGGAGGGCCGCACCGTGCTGGTCTCCAGCCACCTGATGAACGAGACCGCGTCGTTCGCCGACCACCTCGTGGTCCTGGGCCGGGGGCGCCTGCTCGCGGACATGCCGCTGCGGGACTTCATCGACGCGCGCGTACGGCCCGGGGTGCGGGTGCGAGCCACGGACCCCGGCGCACTGCTGGAGGCGCTCGCCCGGCACGGCCACGAGGCCGCGCAGGGCGAGGACGGCGCCTGGACCGTGCGGCACGCACGCGTGGCGGACGTCGGGCGCATCGCCGCCGAGGCGGGCGTGCCCCTGCTGGAACTCGCCGCGGAGGAGGCCACCTTGGAGCAGGCCTACCTCGATCTGACCGCCACCGAGAGCGAGTTCACCGCCCAGCCCCAGGAGGCCTGACCATGCCCTTCGCACCCGTGCTGCACGCCGAACTGCTGAAGATCAGCACCCTGAGACCGCTGTACGGCTCCCTGTTCGCGCTGCTCGCCACGTCCACCGCGTTCTCCGCCGTCGCCGGCGTCTCGGAGACGTCGGACCCCGAGTTCGACCCGCTGTTCATGGCCCTCTCCGGGGTGATGCCCGGTCAGATCGCGGCCATCGTCTTCGGCACCCTCGCCGTCTCCTCGGAGTTCCGTCCGGGCGCCCTGCGGCTGTCGCTCACCGCGGTCCCGCGGCGCGGTCGCTGGTTCACGGCCAAGCTGACCGCCGTCGCCGTACCGGCGCTGCTCACCGGCCTGGTCACGGCGTGCGCCGCGCTGCTCGCCGCGCGGGCCGGACTCGGCGCGGCGGCGGACGGGCTGACCGGCGCGGAGCAGACGCGGGGCGTGGTGGGCTGCGGTGTCTACCTGATGCTGATGGCGCTGTTCGCGGCGGGGCTCACGGCCTGGCTGCGCAGCGGCGTCGCGGCGCTCGGCGTCCTCATCCCGTTCATTCTGATCGTTTCCTTCGTCATCGGTGACGCGGCGGGCCCGGCGGCCGACTTCCTGCCGGACCGGGCGGGCCAAGTGGCCCTGCACGAGACCTGGGACGGCCCCCTCGGACCGTGGACCGGCCTCGCGGTGACCGCGCTGTGGACGGCGGCGGCGATCGCGGCGGGCGCCTGGAGCGTGCGACGCCGGGACGCCTGAGCGGGCGGTGCCCCTGACGCACCGCCAATTGTCAGTGGCGGCGGGTTTACTGGACCGTATGAACATCGCACGGTGCCTGGAGACGATCGACCGGCTGTGCTCCCGTCCCTTTCCGGAGGAGCACGGCTGGTCGGACGTCGGCAGGGGAGGGCCGGGCTACTTCGTGGCGGAGCTGGGTTCCGGCGCGGGGGAGTGCGGGGAGCACACGGCGGACGACGTGGACGCGTACCGGGAGGGCATAGCCCAACGGCTCGACGACCGCTGGGGCGCGGGACCGCCGTGGGGCATGCTCACCCTGCGGGTGCGCGGCGAGCGCGGCGAGGAGATACCCGAGCCGTGGGCGACGGTCAGCGTGTTGGCGGACCAGGTACGCCTCTGGCGGGCCGTCGGCACGGACCGCTGGGTCGCCCTCGGCGTCACCGGGGAGGACGGGACACACGCGGCCCGGCTGTTCGCCGTGGTCACCGACATGGCACCCCCGTGAGCCCTACGCCTCGGCCGCCTCCCGCAGCCGCGCGAACTCCGCTGCCATCGTCGCCGCCGTCCAGTGCGCGTTCAGCCCGCTCGGATTGGGCAGCACCCACACCCGCGACTCGCCGACGAGCCGCTCCTGCGGCCCCACCCCGGCGCCGCGGTCCCCGAACGCGGCCCGGTAGGCGGTCACACCCACCACCGCCAGCCAACGCGGCCGCCGCCGCGCCACCTTCAGCGCGAGCAGCCGCCCGCCCTCCCGGTACTCCTGCGCGCTCAGCTCGTCGGCCCGCGCGGTCGCCCGCGCCACCACATTGGTGATGCCGAGCCCGTAGGACAGCAGTTCCTCCTGCTCGGCCGGCTTGAGCAGCCGCGGTGTGAAGCCGGACAGGTGCAGCACGGGCCAGAAGCGGTTGCCGGGCCGGGCGAAGTGATGGCCCGTCGCCGCGGTCATCAGCCCGGGGTTGATGCCGCAGAACAGCACCCGCAGACCGTCCGCGACCACGTCCGGTACGAGACGGTCGCGGGCGGCCTCCAGCTCAGCCGGGGTGAACCGGGCCATGGTGCGGCGCCGGTCAGAGGATCGCGCCGGGCGTGTACCCGGCGGCTTCCGGGTGCCGCTTCACGATCTCCTCGACCCGGGCGACCACGGTGGCGACCTGGTCGGCGGCGGCACCGGTGAAGGACAGCTTGTCGGCCATCAGCGCGTCCAGCTCGGCGCGGTCCAGCGGGATGCGCTCGTCGGCGGCGAGCCGGTCGAGGAGTTCGTTGCGCTCGGCACCCTGCTCCCGCATCGCCAGTGCGCACGCGACCGCGTTCTCCTTGATCGCCTCGTGGGCGATCTCCCGGCCGACCCCGGCGCGCACCGACGCCATCAGCACCTTCGTCGTCGCCAGGAACGGCAGATAGCGGTCCAGCTCGCGCGCCACGACCGCCGGGAACGCCCCGAACTCGTCGAGCACCGTCAGGAACGTCTCCAGCAGCCCGTCCAGCGCGAAGAACGCGTCGGGGAGGGCTACCCGGCGCACCACCGAGCAGGACACGTCGCCCTCGTTCCACTGGTCGCCGGCCAGCTCGCCGGTCATCGAGGCGTAGCCGCGCAGGATCACCATCAGGCCGTTGACGCGCTCGCAGGAGCGGGTGTTCATCTTGTGCGGCATCGCCGAGGAACCGACCTGGCCGGGCTTGAAGCCCTCGGTCACCAGCTCGTGCCCGGCCATCAGCCGGATCGTCTTGGCCAGCGACGAGGGCGCCGCCGCCACCTGCACCAGCGCGGTGACGACCTCGTAGTCCAGCGAGCGCGGGTAGACCTGGCCGACCGAGGTGAACGCCTGCGAGAAGCCCAGGTGCCCGGCGATCCGCCCCTCCAGGTCGGCCAGCTTCGCGGCGTCACCGCCGAGCAGGTCGAGCATGTCCTGGGCGGTGCCCACCGGGCCCTTGATGCCGCGCAGCGGGTAGCGGCCGAGCAGCTCCTCGACCCGGCCGTACGCCACCAGCAGCTCGTCGGCGGCGGTGGCGAACCGCTTGCCCAGCGTCGTGGCCTGCGCGGCGACGTTGTGCGAACGCCCCGCCATGACCAGCTCGCCGTACTCCCCGGCCAGCTTGCCGAGGCGGGCCAGCACCGCCACCGTACGGTCGCGGACCAGCTCCAGGGAGAGCCGGATCTGAAGCTGCTCGACGTTCTCCGTCAGGTCGCGGGACGTCATGCCCTTGTGCACCTGCTCGTGCCCGGCGAGGTCGTTGAACTCCTCGATCCGCGCCTTCACATCGTGCCGGGTGACCTTCTCGCGCTCCGCGATGGAGGCCAGGTCCACCTGGTCCAGCACCCGCTCGTAGTCGGCGATCGCCGCGTCCGGCACCTCGATGCCGAGGTCCTTCTGGGCCCGCAGCACGGCGAGCCAGAGCTGCCGCTCCAGCCTCACCTTCTGCTCGGGCGACCAGAGGGCGGCCAGTTCGGCGGAGGCGTACCGTCCGGCGAGGACGTTGGGGATGCGGGGCTTGGCGGGCGCAGAAGTCACGTGTACGGATTCTACTGGCGATTCGCGCAGGCCAGCGCCACCGGGTGGTTCGGAGGAACCTCCAAGGGGATGGCCGGGGCCTACGCGGGCCCCTCGTACGGCAGGAGTTCCGGGCGCTTCGGTGGCAGGCCGTCGCCCGAGGAGCGGCCGGTCAGGCGGCGGCCTATCCAGGGCAGCAGGTGCTGCCGGGCGAAGCGGGCGTCGGCGACCCGGCGGGTCATCCAGCCCGGCGGCAGGGTGGGCGGCAGGGGGACGTGCCACTCGGCGTCCTCCGCCGCGTGGCCGAGGGTCTGCCAGACGGCCTCCGCGACCCGCCGGTGGCCCTCGGCGGTGAGGTGCAGCCGGTCCACGTCCCACATGCGGGGGTCGGCGAGCGAGGGCGCGCCGTACAGGTCGACGACGAGGGCGCCGTGCCGGGCGGCCAGTTCGTCGACGGTGTTGAACAGTTCCTCCATACGCGGCCGGAACCGCTCCAGGACGGGTCCCTGACGGCCCGGGCTGCGCATCAGCACCAGCTGCTTGCAGGCCGGGGTGAGCCGTTCCACGGCCTCGGTGAGCAGGCCGCGGACGCGGCCCATGTCGCACTTGGGGCGCAGGGTGTCGTTGAGGCCGCCGACGAGGGTGATCACATCGGCGCCCATGGCGGCGGCCACGTCCACCTGCTCGTCGACGATCTGCTGGATGAGCTTGCCGCGCACCGCCAGGTTGGCGTACCGGAAGCCGGGCGTCCGGGCCGCCAGCCGGGCGGCGAGGAGGTCGGCCCAGCCGCGGTAGCTGCCGTCGGGCAGCAGGTCCGACATGCCCTCGGTGAAGGAGTCGCCCACCGCGACCAGGCTGGAGTACGGGGGAGGGGTGTTCGTCTGCATGGCGTCGGCGATGCTATCCCGACGCCATACCCGGCGGTCGGTCGCCCCCTCCCCCGGGGCTCACGCCCGCTGGCCGAACAGCTCCCGCAGCACGTCCTCCATGGTCACCAGGCCCGCCAGCCGCCCGTCCGCGCCCAGTACGGCGGCCAGGTGCGTCCTGCTGCCGCGCATCGCGGTCAGTACGTCGTCCAGCGGGGTGGTCTCACGGACCCGCGCGATGGAGCGCATGTCCCGCAGCCGGAACGGCAGGTCCTTCGGCGAGGCGTCCAGGGCGTCCTTCACATGGAGGTAGCCGATGATCCGGCGCTCCTCGTCCACCACCGGGAAGCGGGAGAACCCGGACTCGGCCGACAGCCGCTCCAGACCCTCCGGAGTGACCCCCACGCGCGCGTACACCACGCCCTCCAGCGGCAGCACCACGTCGCGCACCGGGCGGCGGCCCAGCTCCAGCGCGTCGTGCAGCCGCTCCCGGGCCCGCTCGTCGATCAGCCCCGCCTCCCCGGAGTCCTTGACCAGCCGGGCCAGCTCGGCGTCCGAGAAGGTCGCGGTGACCTCGTCCTTGGTCTCGATCCGCATCAGCTTCAGCAGGGCGTTGGCGAACGCGTTGATGGTGAAGATCACCGGCCGCAGCGCCCGGGACAGCGCCACCAGCGGCGGCCCCAGCACCAGCGCGCTGCGCACCGGCTCCGCCAGCGCGATGTTCTTCGGCACCATCTCGCCGAGCAGCATGTGCAGATACGTCGCCAGGGTCAGCGCGATCACGAAGGAGACCGCGTGCCCCGCGCCGCTCGGCACGCCCACCGCGTGGAACACCGGCTCCAGCAGGTGCGCGATCGCCGGTTCGGCGACCACACCGAGGACCAGGGTGCACAGCGTGATGCCGAGCTGTGCCGCCGCCATCAGCGCCGACACGTGCTTCAGACCCCACAGGACGCTCTTGGCGCGCCGGTCGCCCTGGTCGGCGTACGGCTCGATCTGGCTGCGGCGCACCGAGATCAGCGCGAACTCGGCGCCCACGAAGAAGGCGTTGACGACCAGCGTCGCGAAACCGATCAGCAGTTGTACGGCGGTCACCGCCCGCCCTCCTCTTCCTTGTCGTCGCGGTCGTCCGTCTCGTCGTCGAGGGGCGCGTGCAGCAGCACCCGCGCGGCCCGGCGCCCGGAGGCGTCCACCACGTCCAGCCGCCAGCCGTCGACGGCGAGACTGTCACCGGCGGCGGGGATACGGCCCAGCCGGTGCGCCACCAGACCGGCCAGCGTCTCGTACGGCCCCTCGGGGGGCCGCATGCCGACGCGGGCCAGCTGGTCCATGCGGGCGGCGCCGTCCGCCGAGTACAGGGCGTGGCCGTCGTCGTCCGTGCCGGCCGCGGCCAGGTCGGAGGTCTCGTGCGGGTCGTGCTCGTCGCGGACCTCGCCGACGACCTCCTCGACGATGTCCTCCAGCGTCGCCACGCCCGCCGTGCCGCCGTACTCGTCGATGACGACGGCCATGGTGCGCTTGCCGGACAGCCGGTCCAGCAGCCGGTCCACGGTCAGTGACTCGGGCACGAGCAGCGGCTCGCGCATCAGTTCGGCGACGGGCACCCGGGGCCGCCGCTCGGCGGGCACGGCCAGCACGTCCTTGATGTGGGCGGTGCCCACGACCGTGTCGAGGTTGCCGCGGTAGACCGGGAACCGGGACAGGCCCGTCGCCCGGGTCGCGTTCGCCACGTCCTCGCAGGTCGCCTGCGCGTCCAGGGCGATGACCTGCACGCGCGGGGTCATCACGTTCTCCGCGGTGAGGTCGGCGAGGTTCAGGGTGCGCACGAACAGCTCGGCGGTGTCCGCCTCCAGGGCGCCCTCCCGGGCGGAGTGCCGGGCCAGCGCCGCCAGCTCCTGGGGCCCGCGCGCGGACGCCAGCTCCTCGGCGGGCTCGATGCCGAACCGGCGCACCATGTGGTTGGCCGTGTTGTTCAGGTGCGAGATGAACGGGCGGAACGCGGCGCTGAAGAAGCGCTGGGCGTTGCCCACCCGCTTGGCCATGGCCAGCGGTGCCGAGATGGCCCAGTTCTTCGGCACCAGCTCGCCGACGACCATCAGGAATACCGTCGACAGCGCGGTGCCGAGCACCAGGGCGATCGAGGAGGCGGCGGACTCGGAGACGCCGATGCCGCGCAGCGGGCCCGCGATCAGCCGGGCGATCGACGGCTCGGCGAGCATGCCGACCACCAGATTGGTGACCGTGATGCCGAGCTGGGCGCCGGACAGCTGGAACGTCAGGTTCCGTACGGCCTTCAGGGCGCCCTCGGCACCCCGTTCGCCGCGCTGGGCGGCCTGCTCGAGATCGCCGCGTTCGACCGTGGTGAGGGAGAACTCCGCGGCGACGAAGGCGCCGCACGCCAGGGAGAGCAGGATCGCCACCAGCAGCAGGAGCACTTCGGTCATCGGGTCACCCCCGTCCCATGATCCGGCAGGACAGGGAGGATCGCGCGCGATCTGCTACTGGGAGGCTCGCCCATGGACGGACGCTCACACCTTTCATAGGGAGACGAGTGTTCCCCCAATGTTAAAGGATCGGCAAAGGTGGGTCAGTTCTCGGCCAGGTGCTTCACCCAGCGCCGCCACTGCTCCTCGGGCGCGTACCCCGCCGCGCGCCAGGCGTGGTGCGCGGTCTCGTTCCGCGTCAGCACCATCGCGTCGCCACGGCGCCCGCCGAGCCGTACGAACCGTTCCTCCGCCGCGGACAGCAGCGCCCCGCCGACGCCCTGCCGCCGGTGGTCCGGGTGCACCGCCAGCCGGTACAGATGGCACCGCCACCCGTCGAACCCGGCGATCACCGTGCCGGCCAGCTCACCGTCCCGCTCGGCCAGGATCAGCGCCCCGGGGTCACAGGCCACCAGACGCTCCACGCCCGCGCGGTCGTCGCTGATGCTGGTGCCCTCGGCGGCCACCTTCCAGAAGGCCAGCACGGTGTCCAGGTCGTCGGGCCCGGCGGCCCGTATCCGCAGTTCGGTCATGGCGTGATCAGATCACGCACGGTCCGCGTGGACCGCGGATTCCACCATCCGGACCGGCCGGTACCGGTCTCACTCGTGCGCGATGGCCGCCAGCACGTTCATCCGCGACGCCCGCAGCGCGGGCAGCAGCGCCGCGACGATGCCCACGACCGCCGAACCGATCACCACCGCGACGATCGTGCCCCACGGGATCGCCAGCGCCGTCATGCCCTCCAGCGCCAGCACCTGCTGGATGCACACACCCCACACCAGCCCGAGCGCGAGGCCCAGCACCCCGCCGAACACGGCGATCACCACCGACTCCAGCCGGATCATCCGCCGCAGCTGCCGTCGGCCCAGCCCGATCGCCCGCAGCAGCCCGATCTCCCGGGTGCGCTCCACCACCGACAGGGCGAGCGTGTTGACCACGCCGAGCACCGCGATCACGATCGCCAGGCCCAGCAGCGCGTACACCAGGTACAGCAGGACCGCGATCTGGTCCCGCACCAGCTGCTTGTAGTCGGCCAGGTCCCGCACCTGCACCTGCGGATAGGGGTCCAGCGTCCGTTCCAGGGCGGCCCGCAGATCGTCGTCGGAGGTCCCGTCGGCGGCGTTGACGTACACCGCCGCCTCCTGTCCGCCCGGCGCGTACCGCTCCAGCGTGGCCAGGCCGAAGTACATCCCGCCCTGGGTGCCGAACCCGTCGGCGGTCTCCTGGTCGGTCAGCGCGCCCACGGTCAGCTCCGCCGTACGGCCGCCCTGGAACTCCACCGGCAGCGCCGTCCCGACGCGGACGCCGTGGTCGCGGGCGAAGTCCCGGTCCATCGCCATCCGCCCGTCGGCGAGCGCGGCGGCGGTGTCGCCCTCGGCGTAGGGCACGTTGGCGACCTCGTCCAGCCGGGGGTCGTAGGCCGCCGCCGTCGTCTCCACCCGGTCGCCGTCCGGCAGCCGCACCCCGACCGGGGTGAACTGCGCGCGGACGACCAGGCCGACGCCCTCGGTGGCGCGCACCGCGTCGGTGACCTCCGCCGGGAAGGGCACGAAGTTGGCGTTCTGCACCACGAAGTCGGCGCCCAGCGTCCTGTCGATCTGCTGGTCGAAGGACTTGGTCATCGACGCGCTCGCCACCGACATGCCGCCGACCAGCGAGAGACCCACCATCAGCGCGGCGGCGGTGGCCCCGGTGCGGCGCGGGTTGCGCAGGGCGTTGCGCTGGCTCATCCGGCCGACGGAGCCGAACAGCGCCGGGAACGCGCCGCCCAGCACCCGGATCACCGGCCGGACCAGCAGCGGGCCCGCGACCACCGTGGCGATCAGGGTCAGTACGACGCCCAGGCCCAGCAGCGACGCCGCCGAACCGGTGTCCGACGACAGCACGCAGCCCACCAGCGCCGCGCCGCCGGCCACGCCGATCACCGCGCCCACCAGCGCGCGCACCCGCAGCGGACGGCCCACCCCGGCGATCTCGGCGTCCGCCAGCGCGGCCATCGGCGACACCCCCGCGGCGCGCCGGGCCGGGAGGTACGCGGCGACGAAGGTGACGCCCACGCCGACGGCGTACGCCGCGACGGGCGTGCCCCAGCCGATGACCATCTCGGTGGCGTCGATGTTCATGCCGAGCAGGCCCATCAGCTCCATCAGGCCGGCGGCCAGCCCGATCCCGGTCAGCAGGCCCAGGGTGGAGCCGAACAGGCCGAGCAGCAGCGCCTCGGTGAGCACCGAGCGCCGGACCTGGCGCCGGTCGGCGCCCAGCGCCCGCAGCAGGCCCAGCTCCCGGGTCCGCTGGGCGATCAGCATGGAGAAGGTGTTGACGATCAGGAACACGCCCACCAGTACGGCGATACCGGCGAATCCCAGCATCACGTACTTGATGACGTCGAGGAATCCGCCCAGTTGCTCGGCGTCGGACTCGGCCTGCTCGTCGGCGGTGCGCAGTTCGTAGTCCGCGGTGCCGAGCGCGGCGGCCACCCGCTCCTTGAGCTGCGGGTCGCTCACGCCCTCGGCGGCGTCCACGGAGATGCTGGTGGCCGCGTCGGGGTCGCCCAGCAGCCGGGCGCGCGCGGCCGGCGGGTCGAAGAAGACCAGCGCGGCACCGGGGTTGGTGGTGGTGAAGGTGACGATGCCGACGACCTCGACACGGAAGGAGCCGGGCTGGGCGATGACGGTCAGCGGGTCGCCGATCGCCACGTCCCTGCGGTCGGCGGTCTCCGAGTCCAGCAGCACCTCGCCGTCGCCGCGCGGGGCGCGTCCGGAGGTGAGTTCGACGGGGCTGCGGTCGGTGGGGTTCCAGTCGATGCCGAGGGTGGGGGCGCCGGTCGTCGGGCCCACGGACTCGTTGTCCGCGTCGGCCACCGTGATGCCCTCGACGTCGACGTCGGCCCGCGCGTCCGCCACCCCGTCGACGGCCGCGACGCGTTCGGCGAGGCCGGCCGGGAGGGTGGGGGTGATACCGGAGGGGATCGCCTCGTCGAGGTTCTGCTTGGGGGTGACGGTGACATCGGCGGCGGTGGATGCGAACAGCCGGTCGAAGGTGCGGCTGACGGTGTCCGAGAAGATCAGGCTGCCCGCGACGAACGCCACGGAAAGGATCACGGCCAGCGCGGACAGCAGCAGCCGCCCCTTGTGCGCCAGGAAGCTCCGGAACGTGGCCTTCAGCACGGGGTCAGGCCTCCTCGCCCGGGGCGCCGGAGGCGCGGATCACGTCGAACCGCTTCATCCGCTCCAGCACCGCCTCCGCCGTCGGCTGCTCCATCTCGTCCACGATCCGTCCGTCCGCCAGGAACAGCACCAGGTCGGAGTGGGCGGCGGCGCCCGGGTCGTGGGTGACCATGACGACGGTCTGCCCGAGGCTGTCGACGGCCTCGCGGAGGAAGCCGAGCACCTCCAGGCCGGCCCGGGAGTCCAGGTTGCCGGTCGGTTCGTCGGCGAAGATCAGCTCGGGCCGGGAGGCCAGCGCGCGGGCGCACGCGACGCGCTGCTGCTGCCCGCCGGAGAGCTGGGCGGGCCGGTGCCCCAGGCGGTCCCGCAGCCCGAGGGCGTCGATGACCTGGTCCAGCCACTTCGGGTCGGGCTTCTGCCCCGCGATGTCCATCGGCAGCGTGATGTTCTCCAGCGCGTTCAGCGTCGGGATCAGGTTGAACGACTGGAACATGAACCCGATCCGGTCCCGGCGCAGCCGGGTCAGCTCCCGCTCCTTCAGCCCGGTGATCTCGGTGTCGCCGAGCCATACCTGCCCGGCCGACACGGTGTCCAGGCCCGCCAGGCAGTGCATCAGCGTGGACTTCCCGGAACCCGAGGGCCCCATCACCGCGGTGAAGCGGCCGCGGGCGATGTCCACGTCCACCGAGTCGAGCGCGAGCACGGTGGTCTCCCCCGAGCCGTACGCCTTGGTCAGACCGCGTGCGCGGGCCGCTGTCCCCTCGGTCGGGGCACGGCCGGGCACGTGCCCCGCTACAGGTGTGGACAAGGCTTCCTCCTTGGTCGTTCCTGGTCCGCGGACGTCTCCGGTCCCTCGCCGCCGCCGAGGGTAGTGTGATGAGCCGCACACGCGATATCCCTCGTAGGTGCCGGGCGTCCTCCGCCCCAGGTCGGGTCCCCGGTACAGGTGTAAGGGGCACGTTGCAGGACCCGGGAGGGCCCGTCCGTCCCCCGGGAAGGCCCTTTCGTCCCTTCCCCGAGCGCGTCCGCCCTTGCCCGTGCTAGCACTCCGGCGCTAGCTTCGAGGGATGGCGAAGACTCAGCTGAACGTCCGGGTCGACGAGGACACCGCCCGCGCCGCCCGGGAACGCGCGCTGGCCCGCGGGATGAGCGTCAACCGCTACATCGAGGAACTGGTCCGACAGGACACCGGGGAGGCCGGCCACACCTTCGTGGAGGCCGCCGCCGACTTCATGAAGCAGTACGAGTCCGTCTTCGCCGAGGAGTTCGGCGACGACCGGGCGGGCACCCGCGAAGGTCGCCGCTGACCCTTGAGCGCGCTGACCATCGACCTTGCCTGGCTGCTCATGCTCGCCGAACAGAAGACCCCCGGAGACCCCCAGGTCACCGACTGGGGCGCCCTGGTCGCCGCGGTCGCCCGGCACGAGGCCGAGATATTCGACGTCCCCGTCTACGACACCCCGCACACCCGCGCCGCCGCCCTGCTCCAGTTGCTGATCCACGTCCCCGCGCTGGAACGCGCCAACGCGCTCTTCGCCTCCTCCGTGGCCTACGCCTACCTCGTCGGCAGCGGCCTGAAGGTGGTCACCTCCCCGGAGCAGGTCCGCGACCTGGCCCGGCTGGTCAAGAGCGGCGAGGCGTCCCTCGACGACATCGCGCGGGAACTGCGCCAGTGGACGACCCTGTGAGCCCTACGGCTCCGGCCGCCACGCCGTCCCCAGCGCACAGAACGACGTCGGCATCCGGGGACCCTTCTCCGGCATCAGCAGCCGCCGGTACGGCCCCAGTTCGAACCCGGCGTCGCGCAGCGCGGCCACCGGGTCGCGGTGCAGATGGCAGCCGCCGTTCAGCAGCGGCCACACCGTGCGGTCCAGCGCCCGCTGGGTGAGGTGCATCATGCCCCCGCCGCCGCGCCCGTGCTCGAAGAACCGCACCTGCCCGCCGGGCCGCAGCACCCGCCGCACCTCACCGAGGGCGCGCGGCACGTCCCGCACGCTGCACAGCACCAGCGACAGCACCACCGCGTCGTAGGCCTCGCTCTTCACCGGCAGCGCCTCCGCCGCCCCCGGCACCACGTCGACCGGCACCCCGGCGCGCAGGGCGGACTCCACCGCGAGGTGTCGCAGGCTGCGCTCCGGCTCGATCGCGACGACCTCCGACACGGCCGCCGGATAGTGCGCGAAGTTCAGGCCGTTGCCCGCGCCGATCTCGATCACCCGTCCGGAGAGCCCGGTGAGGAGCCGGTCGCGCACGCCCGCCATGCCCATCCTGCGCTCGGCGGCGACGCTGGCCCGGGCGTAGTACCGGGCGAACAGCGGATGGTGCACGGCGTCCCGCGCCACCTTCCGGGAACCGACGGTCCGTAGCGGCATGACGACCTCCTCGCCGACGAGCGTGGTCCTACGGCGATTGTCCCCCGCCCCGCTCCCGCGCACCCCCCTCAGGCGGCGCGTGCCGTGCCCGGAAGGCTTCCGCGTCCCAGGTGCCGTGCAACACGGGCGCCAGCCAGGCCGGTGCCGCCGCCCGGAAGTCCGCCGGTGCCAGGGCCGCCGCCCCGGCGGGCAGTGCGCCGAGGAGCGGGGCCGCGGCCACCTCGGGCAGGTCGGCGAGGTTGCAGCGGCAGGCGAGGTCGGCCTCGGCGGGCCAGCTGCCGACCACCACACCGGTCAGCTCCAGCCCGCGCCGGGCGAGTTCACCGGCCGTCAGCCCGGTGGTGTTGAGGGTGCCGAGCCCGGCGGCGGCGACCAGCAGCACGGGCGCCCCCAGCAGTGCCGCCACGTCGGCGAGCGTGCCGCCCTCCGGGTCGAACCGCACCAGCAGTCCGCCCGCTCCCTCCACCAGCACCAGATCGTGCCCGGTGGCGAGCTTGGCGGCGGCCTCGGCGACCTCCCCGGGCCGCACCGGCGCGCGACCGGACCGCCGGGCCGCCGTGGCGGGGGCCAACGGCTCGGGGTACCGGGCCAGTTCGGCGGCCGTCACGGCGCCCGCGAGCCGCGCCACCTCGTCGGCGTCCCCGCGCTCGTCGGGCCGTACGCCCGTCTGCGCGGGCTTGAGCACGGCCACCGAACGACCGGCCGCCAGCGCGGCGGCGGCGACCGCGGCGGTCGTCACCGTCTTGCCGACCTCGGTGCCCGTGCCCGTGATGACCAGGACCGGCATCTCATCCCTCCCGTACGGCGGCGCACACGGCGCGCGCGATCCGCGCCACGTCCGCGTCCCCGGTGACATACGGCGGCATGGTGTAGACCAGGTCGCGGAACGGCCGCAGCCACACGCCCTCCCGCACCGCCGCCCGGGTCGCCGCGCCCATGTCCACTTCACGGTCCAGCTGTACGACACCGATGGCGCCCAGCACCCGCACGTCCCGCACGCCGGGGAGGTCCGCGGCGGGAGCGAGCCCCTCCCGCAGTCCCGTCTCGACCCGCTTGACCTCCGCGAGCCAGTCCTGGCCCAGCAGCAGCTCGATCGAGGCACAGGCGACGGCGGCGGCGAGCGGGTTGCCCATGAACGTCGGGCCGTGCGCGAGCACCGGCACCTCGCCCCGGGAGATCCCCTCCGCCACCCGCGTGGTGCACAGCGTGGCCGCCATCGTCAGGTAACCGCCGGTCAGCGCCTTGCCGACACACATCACGTCCGGGGCCACGGCCGCGTGTTCCGCCGCGAACAGCGCGCCCGTGCGGCCGAACCCGGTGGCGATCTCGTCGAACACCAGCAGCACGTCGTGCGCGTCGCACGCCTCACGCAGCACCCGCAGATAGGCGGGGGAGTGGAACCGCATCCCGCCCGCGCCCTGCACCACCGGCTCGACGATCACCGCGGCCAGGTCGTCCGCGTGGCGCTCGATCAGGCTCCGCAGCCCCTCGGCGTACTCCTCCTCGTACCCGGCCGGTGGCGCCCCGGCGAACACCTGCTCGGGGAGCACTCCGCTCCACAGCCGGTGCATCCCGCCCTCGGGGTCGCACACCGACATCGGCTGCCAGGTGTCGCCGTGGTAGCCGCCGCGCCAGGTCAGCAGGCGCCGCTTGCCGGGGCGGCCCAGCGAGCGCCAGTACTGGAGGCACATCTTGACCGCGACCTCGACCGACACCGAACCCGAATCGGCGAGGAAGACATGCTCAAGACCGGGCGGTGACAGGTCGACGAGCAGCTTCGCGAGCCGTACGGCGGGCTCGTGGGTGAGCCCGCCGAACATCACGTGGCTCATCCGGCCGAGCTGGTCGCGGACCGCCTCGTTCAGCACCGGGTGGTTGTAGCCGTGGATGGCCGACCACCACGAGGACATGCCGTCGACCAGCTCGCCCGAGCCGTCCGCGAGCCGCAGCCGCACCCCGCCGGCCGACCCGACGACCAGCGGTTCCTGACGGCCCGGCATCGGCCCGTAGGGATGCCACACGTGCGCCCGGTCCAGCTCCAGCAGCTCGGGCACGCTCAGCTCAGGCATTGGGCGCGAGATCCGTACCGGCACCCCGGCGGCGTACGGCGACCAGATCGGTGCGGGCCTCGCCCGCCTCCGGCGCGGCACCGCAGGCACCCTGCCCGGAGTCGCAGGACCCCTGGCCGGAGCCGCACGCGCCGCCCGTCCGGTGCTCCGGCAGCGTCGTCTCCCCGGCGCCCTCCACCACGAACCCGGCGTCCGCGATCATCTCCAGGTCCGCCTTGCCCGCCTGGCCCTCGGTGGTCAGGTAGTCGCCGAGGAAGATCGAGTTGGCCAGGTGCAGGGCGAGCGGCTGCATCGTGCGCAGATGGACCTCACGGCCGCCCGCGATGCGCACCTCGATGTCCGGGCAGACGAACCGCACCATCGCCAGGATGCGCAGACAGCGCTGCGGCGTGAGGTGCCACTCCTTGGCCAGCGGGGTGCCCTCGACCGGGATCAGGAAGTTGACCGGGACCGAGTCCGGGTCCAGCTCACGCAGCGAGAAGACCACGTCGACCAGGTCCTCGTCGCTCTCGCCCATGCCCGCGATCAGCCCGGAGCATGCGGAGAGACCGGCCGCGTGCGCCTTGCGCACGGTGTCGACGCGGTCGGCGTAGGTGTGGGTGGTGGTGATGTCCCCGTACGTCGCCTCGGACGTGTTGAGGTTGTGGTTGTAGGCGTCCGCGCCCGCCTGGCGCAGCCGCTCGGCCTGCCCGTCGGAGAGCAGTCCGAGGCAGGCGCACACCTCGACGTCCTCGTGCTCGTCCTTGATCGCCCTGATGGTCTCGGAGACCCGGTCCACGTCACGGTCGGTAGGACCGCGTCCGCTCGCCACCAGACAGACCCGCTTGGCGCCACCGGCGAGTCCGGCCGCCGCCGCCTCGGAGGCCTGGTCCGGCTTGAGCCAGGTGTACTTGAGGATCCCGGCCTCGGAGCCCAGGCGCTGCGAGCAGTACGAGCAGTCCTCCGGACACAGTCCGGACTTCAGGTTGACGAGGTAGTTGAGCTTCACCCGACGGCCGAACCAGTGCCTGCGCACCTTCCCGGCCGCAGCCACCACATCGAGCAGTTCGTCGTCGGACGTGGCGAGGACGGCGAGCGCCTCCCCGCGGCTCGGCAGCTCGCGCCGCAGCCCCTTGTCCACCAGCGTGTTCAGCAGGTCCATGAGAGCCGATCCTGTCGTAAGGTGCGGCCCCGGGCCAAGGAGAGTTCGTACAACAGCGGCACTTCACCGTGTGGGTATTGCCACATTCTGAGCTGCGCGTCTCACGGATAGGGTCTGTTGACTGCCTACAAAATCACCGGAGGACCGATGGCGGCGTTCGGCTGGATCGACGAGCAGGCGGAGCTGCGCCGCCGGGCCGGACTGGTGCGGACGCTGAAGCCGCGCCCCGCCGACTCGCCGTTGCTGGATCTGGCGAGCAACGACTACCTGGGGCTGGCCCGGCACCCCGAGGTCACCGAGGGCGCGGCGCGGGCCGCGCGGACCTGGGGCGGCGGTTCGACCGGCTCCCGGCTGGTCACGGGTACGACCGAGCTGCACGGCGAACTCGAGCGCGAACTGGCCGGCTTCTGCGGTTTCGAGGCGGCGCTGGTCTTCTCCTCCGGCTACGCGGCCAACCTCGCCGCGGTCACCGCGCTCGCCCCGCACGGCTCGCTGGTCGTCTCCGACAGCGGCAACCACGCCTCGCTCATCGACGGCTGCCGACTGGCCCGCGGCACCACCCAGGTGGTGGGGCACGCCGACCCGGACGCCGTGCGCAAGGCGCTGCACACGCACGACGGTCCCGCCGTCGCCGTCTCCGACACCGTCTTCTCCGTCGACGGCGACGCCGCCCCGCTCGCGGAGCTGGCCGCGGCCTGCCGGGAACACGGTGCGGGCCTGGTGGTCGACGACGCCCACGGGCTCGGGGTACTGGGCGACGGCGGCCGGGGCGCGCCGCACGCGGCGGGGCTGGCGGGGGCCGAGGACGTGGTGGTCACCCTCACGCTGTCCAAGTCGCTGGGCAGCCAGGGCGGCGCGGTCCTGGGCCCGGCCAGGGTGATCGGCCATCTGGTCAACGCGGCGCGGACGTTCATCTTCGACACCGGCCTCGCTCCCGCCGCCGCGGGCGCCGCCCTGGCCGCGCTGCGGCTGCTGCGCCGCGAGCCGGAGCGGGCGGCGCGCGCCCGCGCGGTGGCGGGCGAGCTGTACGCCCGGCTGACGGCCGAGGGCCTGACGGCGGTACGTCCGGACGCCGCGGTCGTCTCGGTGCGGGTGCCGTCCCCGGAGGGGGCCGTGCGGTGGGCGGCCGACTGCCGCGCCGCCGGGCTGGCGGTGGGCTGCTTCCGCCCGCCGTCCGTGCCCGACGGCGTCTCGCGGCTGCGGCTGACCGCCCGCGCGGACCTCTCCGGGGAACAGCTGGAACGCGCTGTACGGGTCATCGGCGAAACGCGACCGTGAGTCGGCGTGACACGGCCGTGCGTCGCGCGTGGCAGGTCAGTGGAACGCCGCCGTGAACCCCGCCCAGCTCTCGGGGGAGAAGAGCAGCGCGGGCCCGGCCGGGTCCTTGGAGTCGCGTACGGCGAGCAGTCCGGCGCAGGGGCCGGTGACCGGCCTGGCCGTCTCGACGCAGTTGTTCGCCCCGGTGCTGTGGCTGCTGCGCAGCCATCGCACCCCGGGCAGGTCGCTAGTCGTGGGTACGTTCCGAGGCAGAGCTGTCATGGTGCCTCCTTACGCGCCGTCACCTATCCCGGCGATGTAGTCCAACGAGTCCTCGGGTGAAAGGGCATGGAACTGGAGGGTGGTGAAGGCCTCGGTGTAGGCCTCCAGGTCTTCTTTCCGTTCGAGATAGAGGCTACTCGTCAAGTGGTCGAGAACCACCACGTCCAGATCAGAAGTGCTCGAAAATGAGAAGATAACGAAAGGCCCCGTGATGCCGATATGCGCTCCCGAGGCGAACGGCAGCACCTGGAGCCGTACTTGGGGCAGCCGGGCCGCCTCGATCAGCCGCTCCAGCTGCCGCGCCATCACCCCGGGGCCGCCCACCTCGCGCCGCAGCACGGCCTCGTCCAGGACCGCGCTCAGCTCCAGCGGACGCTCCGCCCGCAGCACCTCCTGCCGCGCCAGCCGTACCTCCACCAGGGCGTCCAGCTGGTCCTGCGGCTGTCCGGCGACCGCCGCCCGGGTCACCGCGCGGGCGTACTCCCGGGTCTGCAACAGACCGGGCACGACGGAGGTCTCCAGGGTGCGCATCGCCCTCGCCTGGGACTCCAGGCTGATGAAGTCCCGGTAGGTGGGCGGCAGTACCCCGCGATAGGCGTGCCACCAGTGGTGCCGCCCGCCGCCCTCGTCGGAACCGGCCAGCATCAGCAGCAGTTCCCGCAGCTCCGGGTCCTCGACGCCGTAGGCATCCAGCAGTAACCGTACGTCGGTCGGTTTCACGCCGCTCGCGCCGGTCTCGATCCGGCTCACCTTCGACTGGTGCCAGCCCACCAGCCGGGCCGCCTCACCGCTGGTGAGTCCCAGCCGGGCGCGCAGCGCGCGCAGTTCGGCGCCCAGCTTCCGGCGGCGTACCGCGGGGCCGTGCTGCATGGGAGACTCCTCACTCGGGCCACTCGGCCACTCCCGACGAGACTCCGCACGGCCCAACCAAATACGGTCTGCCGTCGCAGAGTTCACCGCTTCGAGCGACAGATATATGCATATCTTGGTGGATCGCCACCGAGAACGGCCCGGTAGTGGCAGTCTGGCGACGAAGCACCAGTCCGGGACCGTACTCGAACCATCCGGTGAGTGCCCGACCGCGGTCCCGTGGGAAAGGGACGAGTCGCCATGGCAGACCACCTGGAAGCATCCGTCACTCTGCCGAGCGATCCCGCCTCGGTCTCCGCGGCCCGTGCTTTCGTGGCGGACACCCTCGCGGAGTGGGGCCTGCCGCCGGGATCGGAGGCGGCCGACAGCATCAGGCTCATCGTCTCCGAACTCACCACCAACGCCGTACAGCACACCTTCGGGCAGTCACCCACCTTCACGGTGGACCTGCGGCTGCACCATGACGAACAGCTGAGCATCGGGGTCACCGACAGCCATCCGCGGTTCCCCAAGCGGCTCCCGGCCGCCGTGCAGCAGGACAACGGCCGCGGCATGGTGATCATCCGCTGGCTCACCTCGGAGTGCGGCGGCAGACTCAGAGTCCGGCCCACCGGTGAGGGCGGCAAGACCGTCCTGATCGAACTGCCGTGGCCCTCGGCGGTCACCACGCGGCCGGTGACGGCCGCGCGGCAGGACCCCTAGGGCGGGATGCCGTGGGGCGGTGGCGGCCCGTCAGGGCGCCGCCACCGCCCCACCCCGGGTCACGCGACCCGGCCGTACCAGACGCTCTTCGTCCAGATCTTCTGGAGCCGCACCACGTCCCCGGTCTTCGGGGAGTGCCAGATCCTGCCCTTCCCGGCGTAGATGCCGACGTGGTACACGTTGGAACCGGAGTGGAAGAAGACCAGGTCACCGGCCTTGCGGCTGGACGCGGAGATGTGCTTGGTCTTGTTGTACTGCTGCGCCGCCGTCCGGGGCAGCTTCTTGCCCGCCTTCTTGAAGGCGTACAGCGTCAGTCCGGAGCAGTCGAACCTGCTCGGACCCGAGGCGCCCCACTTGTACGGCGAGCCCTTCTTCGAGGCCGCGACCTGGAGCGCCTTCTTGGCGGGCGTGGCGGCCTGGGCCTCGCCGGCGAAGCCAGGCGCCACCAGGGAGCCGCCCACGGCGGCGATGGTGAGGGCCGAGGCCGTGCCGGCCCTGGCCATGAGTGACGGGACGCGATTGTGCGTGGTCATGCGCAACCCTTCGTCAGCCGCCTGTGAAGGATGACCTGTCGGATTCGGGCTGGCGAAGTTGCCCGGCCGCGTTACCACGGCTTCACCCCAAGGACCGTCCGGAGCGGGTGCTCCGGCGGACCGTCGTGCTCGGGTCCTCCACTCCTGCCGATCCACTGCTGTCGACCGGTCATCCAGGCGGCGGCAGGACTCGGCGTCCGCCCGGATGCGCCCGCCGTTGTGGCGGGGCTTGTCGTCAGACAGGGATCTTCACCCACGCATGTCCGAAAATCCCAACGCAACCGGGGATTTGTGTTGTTACTCACCACTCGCCCGTTCGGGTGGACACGGCCGCGTTCGATCAGTTGGCAGGTCTGGTGCGCAGCCCCGGACCAGCGGCGAAACTCCGTGTTCCCTCTTCGGAGCACGCGTGTTGCGCAACCCTGACGGTCCCGCAAAACGACAAAGTTCTACTCCAACGGGGGGTACACCGTTCGGATCGTTTCACTTTCCGACCAGGTGTCATCACGTCAACTGTCCGAGCGCGTCGGAAGCGTGACGCGCGCGGTACGGCGCTCACCGTCCAGGACGCGCAGCGCCCGCTCGAGGGTCGGGGCGTGCAGCTCGGTCTCGCCCCGCTGGTGCATCAGCGCCAGCGCGTCGCGCAGCTCGGCCGCCGTGCGGATCAGCGCCTGGGCGGCGCGCAGTCCGCGGTAGGTGTCGCCGGGGCGCGCCGGGTTGATCCGGCCGAGCAGGTCGACGGCGTCGAGATAACGGTCGATCAGCTCACCCTCGGCCCGGGTGAGCGCGGGCAGCGGCGGCAGTTCGGGCGGCGGCATCGGCGGCTCACCTCGCGCCGGACGCGGGCGGCGTGTCCGGGCGGTGCGGCAGGACCCGGTCGACCAGCCCGTACGCCACGGCCCCCGGCGCGTCGAGCACCGTCTCCCGCTCGATGTCCCCGGCCACCTGCTCCGGCGTGCGCCCCGTGTGCCGTGCCAGCAGTTCCTCCATCCGGGCGCGGACGCGGGCCAACTCCGCCGCTTGGACGGCGAGGTCGGACGCCCGCCCCCCGATCCGCTCGGAGAGGGCCGGCTGCCGCAGCACCACGCGCGCGCCCGGCAGCGCGAACCGCTTGCCGGGGGTGCCCGCGGCGAGCAGCAGCGCGGCCTCGGGACCGGCCTGCCCGATGCAGTGGGTCCCCACGTCGCAACTGACGTGGCGCATCGTGTCGTAGACGGCCGACATGGCGCTCGGGGAGCCGCCGGGGGAGTTGACGTACAGCGTGATGTCCTCGTCCGGGCGGGTGTGCTCCAGACGCAGGAGCCGCGCGACCACCTCCCCCGCCGCGTCGTCGTCGAGCCGGGTCCCCAGGAGGACGATCCGGCCCTCCAGCAGCTTCGCGTACGGGTCGTGGTGGGCGGTCGGTCGGATCACGGCGGACCCCTCCTCGCGGCAGAGCTGCCTCCGCAGCCGTCTGTCAAAAATGTACAGGATGTACGTTCTCGTGAGGAGGGGTGGCCCGTAAGCTGGGAGTCATGGCCTACGAGATTCCGGTGACGCAAGCCAGGGCTGAGCTCGCCGACCTGATCAACCGGGTGGTGTACGGCGGTGAACGCGTCGTCGTGACCCGGCACGGCAAGCCCCTCGTCGCCCTCGTCTCCGCCGCCGACCTCGAACGCCTGGGGGACCAGCCGGAGCCGGCGCCCGACCAGGTCGCCGACGCCGTCTCCGAAGTCCACGACACACCCGCGCCCACCCGTGAACAGCAGCGCTTCGGCATCACGGCGGAGTACCGGGGGGCCCGTCCGGCGTAGGACCCCGGCGGCGCCGGGACGGTCAGCCGGTGAGGGCCGGTGTGCGGACCGGCTCCTCGGCGCTCGCCGTGCGGTTCTTCAGGGCGCCGCCCAGCAGAACCGCCCCCAGGCCCAGGACCGCCCACCAGGTGAGGGTGAGCGCGGGGCCCGTCGCCGCCGCGCCGTCGAAGTACGACACCGAGCGCAGCAGGGTCGCCGACGCGCCGGGCGGCAGCAGCCGGCCGATGAACCCGGCGGGCTCGGGCAGCAGCTCCGGCGCCGAGGCCGCCCCCGCGAACGGGTTGCCGAACAGCATCACCACGCCCGCGCCGAGACCGAGCCCGGCCGTGCCGATGAGCGCCGCGAGCCCGGCGACCGCGCCGCCGACGGCCAGCGTGCCCAGCCCCAGCACCGCGGCCTCCGCCCACCAGTCGCCGGTCAGCGCCTCCAGCCAGCTGTGCCCGATCGCCGCCGCGGCCAGGCCGGTCAGCGCGGAGGCACCCAGCAGCGCCGCCACCGCGCGCGTCCCGCGCAGCCCGAGCACGGTCACCACGCCACCGGCCGCGATCCCGGCCAGCGCCAGCGGCAGCACGCTGGCGTTCAGCGCCGCGCCGCGCGGGTCGCTCGCCGGGGCGGGCACCACGTCGACGGTCTCGAGCCCGGCGCCGTCGGCCGGGATCTGTCCCGCGACCGCCTGCTGGAGCAGCTGGGCGACGACCGGACTCGCCGCCGACGCGGTGAGCAGCCGGGGGCCGTCGTCGCCGACGACGACCGCGCCGTACACCGTCCGGTCCTCGATCGCCTCCCGGGCCGCCGCCTCGTCGGCGTACCGGTGGATGTCGAAGGCGCCCTCGGAGCCCGCCGCGCCCTTGAGGCGTTCCTGCACCTGCGCCGTCGCGGCCGTCGGTCCGGCCACGCCGAGCGGCAGGTCGCGCGGTGCCGTACGGGCGGCGGGCCAGGCGAAGGCCCACAGCGCGAGTGCCGCGATGACGGGGACAAGGACCGCGGCCGCGATCGCGCGGCGGGTCTGCGGTGCCGGTGTGGCGGACATGGGGTCTCCTCGTGCTCCACGTGGCCCTCGGGCGGGTGTCCGGGTGTCCGGTGGGCCGCCCGGGGCGGACGTTAAAAAGAAGGATCGTTCGTTTTAGTTCTGGCTCCACCGTGTCCCCGAAGCCGCTCCTTGTCAAGAAGGAATGTTCGTTCTACGTTTGGGCCATGGCCCGCGTATCCCAGGCGCACCTCGACGCCCGCCGCCGTCAGATCCTCGACGGCGCCGCCCTCTGCTTCGCCCGCAACGGCTTCCACGCCACGTCCATGCAGGACGTCCTCAAGGAGGTCGACCTCTCCGCGGGCGCCGTCTACCGCTACTTCAGCGGCAAGAACGAGCTGATCGCCGCGATCGTCTCGGAGGTGATGGGCGAGATCCGCGGCGCCTTCGAGGACGCCGCCCGGCAGAGCCCGCCCCCCACCCCGGACGCCCTGATCCCCGCCGTCCTCGGCAGGGTCCTGAAGACCCGCGAGTTCCTCCACGTCGACGGAGAACCCGCCTTCCCCCGGCTGGTCCTCCAGGTCTGGACGGAGACCGCGCGCAACGAGGAACTGGCGGCCGTCCTGAGCGAGGGCTACCGGGCGGTCCGCGCGGCCTGGGCCACCGTCGTCGGCGCCTACCAGGAGAGCGGGATGATGCCCGCCGACGTCCCCGCCGACGACGTGGCCCGCACGATGATCGCCACCGTCCAGGGTTTCATCGTGCAGCAGTCGCTGTTCGGGGCGGTGCCCGTCGAGGTGCTCAGCGGCGGACTGCGGGCGCTGATGAGCATGGGCGGCCCGCGCCCCGCCGGCTGATCGGCGAGCCCCGCTCGGTTAACGCGCCCGAAACCCGCGACAACTAGCCTCCCCTCCACGCCACCAGGGACTTTGCCCGGTGACCGCGGCGAGCCGGGCCCCGCACGGCCCGGAGCGAGAAGGTGAGGTGGGACGTGCAACTGACCCCGCACGAGCAGGAGAGGCTGCTGATCCATGTGGCCGCCGACGTGGCCGAGAAGCGCCGCGCCCGAGGACTCAGGCTGAACCACCCCGAGGCCGTCGCCCTCATCACCTCGCACATCCTGGAGGGCGCCCGGGACGGCCGTACCGTCGCCGAACTCATGGCCTCCGGACGGGCGATCCTCACCCGGGACGACGTCATGGAGGGCGTCCCCGAGATGATCCACGACGTCCAGGTCGAGGCGACCTTCCCGGACGGCACCAAGCTCGTCACCGTCCACGACCCGATCGTCTGAGGGGCGGGCCGATGATCCCCGGAGAGATCCTGTTCGCCGACGGGCCGATTGCCTACAACGAGGGCCGCGAGGTCACCCGTCTCACCGTCCTCAACGCCGCCGACCGCCCCGTCCAGGTCGGCTCCCACTACCACTTCGCCGAGGCCAACCCCGGCCTGGAGTTCGACCGCGGCGCCGCGCACGGCAAGCGGCTCAACGTCGCCGCCGGCACGGCCGTACGGTTCGAACCCGGTATCCCCGTCGACGTGGAACTCGTCCCGCTCGCCGGCGCCCGGATCGTGCCCGGACTGCGCGGCCGGACCGGAGGTGCCCTGGATGCCTGAGATCTCGCGAGCCGCCTACGCCGACCTGTTCGGCCCGACCACCGGCGACCGTATCCGGCTCGCCGACACCGATCTGCTGATCGAGATCGAGGAGGACCGCAGCGGCGGCCCCGGACTCGCCGGGGACGAGGCCGTGTTCGGCGGCGGCAAGGTCATCCGCGAGTCCATGGGCCAGTCGCGTGCCACGCGCGCGGAGGGCACCCCCGACACCGTCGTCACCGGCGCCGTCATCGTCGACCACTGGGGTGTCGTCAAGGCCGACATCGGCATCCGCGACGGCCGGATCACCGGCATCGGCAAGGCGGGCAACCCCGACACCATGGACGGCGTCCACCCCGATCTCGTCATCGGCCCGGAGACCGAGGTCATCGCGGGCAACGGCCGGATCGTCACCGCGGGCGCCATCGACGCCCACGTCCACTTCATCTGCCCGCAGATCGCCGACGAGGCGCTCGCCTCCGGCATCACCACCCTGCTCGGCGGCGGCACCGGCCCCGCCGAGGGCTCCAAGGCCACCACCGTCACCCCAGGCCCCTGGCACCTGGCCCGGATGCTGGAGGCGATGGAGCAGTACCCGGTCAACTTCGGGCTGCTCGGCAAGGGCAACACCGTCTCCCACGAGGCGATGCTCTCCCAGATCCGCGGCGGAGCCCTCGGCCTGAAACTCCACGAGGACTGGGGCTCCACCCCCGCCGTCATCGACGCCGCGCTCACCGTCGCCGAACGGACCGGTGTGCAGATCGCCATCCACACCGACACCCTGAATGAGGCCGGGTTCGTCGGCGATACCCTCGACGCGATCGCCGGACGCGGCATCCACGCCTACCACACCGAGGGTGCGGGCGGCGGGCACGCACCCGACATCATGACGGTGGTCTCCGAGCCGCACGTCCTGCCCAGCTCGACCAACCCGACCCGGCCGTTCACCGTCAACACCGCCGAGGAACACCTCGACATGCTGATGGTCTGCCACCACCTCAACGCGGCCGTCCCCGAGGACCTCGCCTTCGCCGAGTCCCGCATCCGGCCCTCCACCATCGGCGCCGAGGACATCCTGCACGACCTGGGCGCCATCTCGATCATCTCCTCCGACTCCCAGGCCATGGGCCGGGTCGGCGAGGTCGTCCTGCGGACCTGGCAGACGGCGCATGTGATGAAGCGACGGCGTGGCGCGCTGCCGGGGGACGGGCGGGCCGACAACCACCGGGTACGGCGTTATGTCGCCAAGTACACGATCAACCCGGCCGTCGCCCAGGGACTCGCGGGCGAGATCGGCTCGGTGGAGCGCGGGAAGCTCGCCGACCTGGTGCTCTGGGAGCCCGCGTTCTTCGGCGTCAAGCCGCACCTGGTGATCAAGGGCGGGCAGATCGCCTACGCGCAGATGGGCGACGCCAACGCCTCCATCCCGACGCCGCAGCCGATCCTGCCCCGGCCGATGTTCGGCGCCATCGGGCGGGCGCCCGCCGCGAACTCGGTCAACTTCGTCGCCCCAATGGCGGTCGAGGACGGGCTGCCCGAGCGGCTGGGGCTCGGGAAGCGGTTCGTCGCGATCGAGTCCACGCGGGCCGTGACCAAGGCGGACATGCGGGAGAACGCGGCGCGGCCCCGCGTCGACATCGACCCCGACAGCTTCGCCGTACGCATCGACGGGGAGCTGGTCGAGAGCGAACCCGCCGCCGAACTGCCGCTCGCGCAGCGGTACTTCCTCTTCTGATGTCCAGGGCGGCGCTGCTCGTCCTGGCCGACGGCCGGTTCCCCGCCGGGGGGCACGCGCACTCCGGCGGGGCCGAGGCCGCGGTGAAGGCCGGGCGGATCACGGACGCCGGGAGCCTCGCGGAGTTCTGCCGGGGGCGGCTGCACACCGCCGGGCTGGTGTCCGCCTCCCTCGCCGCGGCGGCGGCGCTCGGGGTCGACCCCGGGGAACTGGACGCCGCGGCCGACGCGCGGACGCCGTCGCCCGCGCTGCGGGGCGCCTCGCGGCGGCTCGGGCGGCAGTTGCTGCGGGCGGCGCGGGCGACGTGGCCCTCGGGCGAACTGGACGCGGTGGGACGGGACTTCCCCAAGGGGGCGCATCAGCCGGTGGTGCTGGGGGTGGTGGCGCGGGCGGCGGGGCTGGGGGAGGCCGACGCGGCGTACTGCGCGGCGTACGAGAGTGTGAGTGGGGCCGCGTCGGCGGTGGTGCGGTTGCTGAGTCTCGACCCGTTCGATGCGACGGGGGTGCTGGCGCGGGTGGCGCCCGAGGCGGACCGGGTGGTCGAGCGGGCGGTGGCGGCGGGGCGGGCTGCCGTGGGGGACGGGGTGGATTCGCTGCCCTCGGCGTCCGGGCCGTTGCTGGAGATCGGGGCGGAGGCGCATGCGCGGTGGGGTGTGCGGTTGTTCGCGTCCTAGGGTTCTCGCCCCCGCCGCCCCTTCCCTTCCCCAAGCTCTCGGCTTCGCTCGAGCAGGGGGGACCCCCATCGACCCTGGGGCTCCGCCCCCAGACCCCCGTTTTCGGCCTGGACGGCCTCGGTCTCAAGCGCCGGACGGGCTGACAGTAGTTGCCCTGCGTCATGAAGGAGCCGTCTTATGCATCTTGATCACTCATACGAAGGTTCTGTTGCCGTCAGCGCCGACGCTCGGCGGGGCGACGGGTCCCGGCGGGCGCTGCGGGTCGGGCTCGGGGGGCCCGTGGGGTCCGGGAAGACCGCGACCGTCGCCGCGCTGTGTCGGGCGTTGCGGGACGAGTTGTCGCTCGCTGTCGTGACGAACGACATCTACACCCGGGAGGACGCCGAGTTCCTGCTGCGGGAGGCCGTGTTGCCGCCCGAGCGGATCACGGCCGTCGAGACGGGCGCCTGTCCGCACACCGCGATCCGGGACGACATCTCCGCCAACCTGGAGGCCGTGGAGGACCTGGAGGACGAGGTCGGACCGCTCGATCTGATCCTGGTGGAGTCGGGTGGGGACAACCTCACCGCCACCTTCTCCAAGGGGCTGGTGGACGCGCAGATCTTCGTGATCGACGTGGCGGGTGGCGACGACATCCCGCGCAAGGGCGGGCCCGGGGTGACCACCGCCGACCTGCTCGTCGTCAACAAGACCGACCTGGCGCCGTACGTCGGCTCCGACCTGGCGCGGATGGCGGCGGACGCCAAGGCGCAGCGGGCCGGACTGCCCGTGGTCTTCCAGTCGCTCCGCGGCGAGGCCGGGGTCGCGGAGGTCGCCGCCTGGGTGCGGGAGCGGCTCGCCGCGTGGACGGCGTGACCGTGAGCGGGGTCGCCGCCACCGCCCGGATCGGAGCGCGCGGCGACGGCAGGGGCGGTACGGCGCTGCCGGTGCTGGAGGGCGACGGGCCGCTGGCCGTGCGGCGCACCCGGGGGAGCGGCGGCGAGGCGCGGGTCATGCTCGTCGGCGCGATGAGCGGGCCCCTCGGCGGTGACCGCTTCGCCGTGGAGACCGAGGTGGGCGAGGGCGCCCGGCTACGCGTCGGGTCGGCCGCCGCCACCATCGCGCTGCCGGGGCAGTCCAAGGGCGAGGCGCGCTACGACGTCCGCCTCACCGTCGCCGACGGGGGCGAACTGCACTGGCTGCCCGAGCAGTTGATCTCCGTGGCGGGCAGTGACCTGTACGTCACCACCCGCGTCGACCTCGCGGCGGGCGCCCGGCTCGTGCTGCGGGAGGAGCAGGTGCTGGGGCGGGCGGGGGAGGAGCCGGGACGGCTGACCAGCCGCCTGGTGCTGCGGATCGCCGGGCGTACGGTGCTCGACCAGGAGCTGGCCTGTGGGCCCGGCGCGCCGGGCGGCTGGGACGGGCCCGCCGGGCTCGGCGGTCATCGGGCCGTGGGGCAACTGGTCGTCGTACGCCCGGAGTTCGCGCAGGCGCCGGTCACCGCCCGGCCGGTCGGGGAGAGCGCCGCGGTGCTGCCGCTGGCCGGACCCGCGGTCCTGGTGACTGCCGTCGCACCGGACGCGCTGCTGCTGCGACGGCTGCTCGACGGGGCGCTGGCCGAGCTGGATTAGGTCAGCGTGCGTCCAGCCAGGCGTCCTCCGCCGCGTAGTCGAAGAGGTCGCCGTAGGCGGCGTGCATCCTGGGGTAGGACTCGCGCCAGTCGGGCTGGGCGGTCAGACGGCGTTCGATCCAGGCGATGGTCTCCGGGAGGGTGTCGGCGTAGGAGACCACCGGGCGGTAGCCCAGGGCGCGTTCGGCCGCGGACATGTCGCAGACGACCGGGACCGGTACCGACCACGGCGTGTCGCCGACCGTCGGCAGCGGCGGCGGGCCGTCCACGAGGACCGTCTCGGGGGCGACGCCCATCACCGCGTCGATGGCGGTGGCGATCTGAAGGACCGTGGGAGCCTCCGGGTCGCAGGCGTTGAGGGCGCGGGAACCCGGGCGGGCGGCGGCGAGGCGGATCAGTTCGGCGAGGGTGTGCACGCTGACCGGGTGGAAGCGGCTGCCGCCGCCGTAGGCGATGACGCGGCGCCTGCGGCCGTCGAGGTTGCGCTTGACGAAGTACAACTCGCGCGGGGTGCGGCAGTGCGGGCCGTGGACCGCGCCCGCGCGCAGCAGCGTGACCGGCAACGCGTCGGCGGCGGCCAGGAGTTCGCGCTCCAGGGCAGCCTTGCCCGTGCTGTACGACGCGTCGCCGGGGGCGATGGTGCGTTGCGTCTCCGGGATCGGCACCGGGTACTCGGGGAAACCGTCCGGTTCGGCCTGGGTGTCGAAGTTGCGGCCCTTGTCGTCCTCGTACACCGAGACACTGGAGACGACCACGGCCGAGCCGACCCGTCCGGCGAGGGACGTCAACTGCCGGGCGTGCGCGGTGCCGTAGGCGACGATGTCGACGACCACGTCGCAGTCGTCGCCGATCGCGGCGGACAGGGCCTCGTCGTCCGCGCGGTCCAGCCGCAGGGCCTGTACCTCCTCGGGCCAGGACGGGTCCCGGTCGCCGCCCCGGGAGGCGGCCGTCACCCGCCAGCCGTCCTCGGCGAGGGCCCGCACGGCGGAGCGCCCGATCTGGCCTGTCGCTCCGATCACCACTGCGCGTCGTGTCATGGGGCGACCGTAGGCGTCCGCAGGCGTGGACGGTATGCGGTTCGGCTGAGAGCAGAGCGTCAGCCGAGCGGGAGCCGGGGGCGTCGGCGGCCCGCCGTGCGCTCCTTCGCCGCGGCCTCCTCCTCCGCCTTCACCACGGCCGCGTACCGGTCGACGTACTCCTGCCCGGACAGCTTCAGGATCGCGTACATGATCTCGTCGGTGATGGCCCGCAGCACCGCCTTCTCGTTCTCCATCCCCGCGTAGCGCGAGAAGTCGAGGGGCTCGCCGAAGCGGATCACCACCGGGTGGAGACGGGGGACGACCTTGCCCGGGGGCTGGGCCTCGAAGGTGCCGATCATGGCGCACGGCACCACCGGGGCCTGCGCCCGCAGCGCCATCACGGCCACGCCGACCTTGCCCTTGTACAGCCGTCCGTCGTGCGAGCGGGTGCCCTCGGGGTAGATGCCGAGCAGTTCGTCCTTGGCGAGCACACCGAGGCCCTCACGGATCGCGGCCTGGCCCGCCTCCTTGCCGGAGCGGTCGACCGGGATCTGCCCCACGCTGTGGAAGAACGCGGCGGTGAGGCGGCCCTTGATGCCCGGCCCGGTGAAGTACTCCGCCTTCGCGAGGAAGGTGATGCGCCGTTTGAGGACCGC
This sequence comes from Streptomyces sp. B93, assembly GCF_018070565.1. Classification (GTDB taxonomy): domain Bacteria; phylum Actinomycetota; class Actinomycetes; order Streptomycetales; family Streptomycetaceae; genus Streptomyces. The sequence goes on along the minus strand of NZ_JAGPXL010000004.1, from coordinate 187,292 downwards.
GGGCATCAGGAAGTGGTCCGAGAAGGAGAGGTGGTTGCCCGCGACGATGGCGGCGCCCGACGCCGGAATGTGCTCCAGGCCCTCGATCCGGGGCCGGAAGAGCAGTCTCAGCAGCGGTCCCAGCAGAACGTATTTGAGCACGTAATAGAACAAGGCGGTCGCCCCTCACTGCGCTGGTCCGCTGGGCCTGTCGGGTTACGGCAGGTCAACCGGCGTGTCGTGGCGCCAGTGTAGGCGCGGGCGGCGATCGCCGTAACCCGGCGGACTCCTGGGGGAGCCGCCGGGTCACGCCTCCGGGTGCTCTGTCAGGCCGCCAGGACCTTCTCCAGGGTGCCGAGCGCCGACTCCAGCTCGCCGCTCGTGATGGTCAGCGGCGGCGCCAGCCGGATCGTGGAGCCGTGGGTGTCCTTGACCAGGACGCCCTCGCGCATCAGCCGCTCGCTGACCTCGCGTCCGGTGCCGATCGCCGGGTCGACGTCGACGCCCGCCCACAGCCCGCGCGCCCGGAAACCGACGACGCCCTTGCCGACCAGGGAGGCCAGACCGCCGCGCAGCACCACGCCCAGCTCGGCCGCCCGGCGCTGGAACTCGCCGGTCTCCAGCAGTTCGACCACGGCCGTGCCGACCGCGGCGGCCAGCGGGTTGCCGCCGAACGTCGAACCGTGCTCGCCCGGCCGCAGCACGCCCAGCACCTCCCGGCGCGCCACCACCGCCGACACCGGCACGATGCCGCCGCCGAGCGCCTTGCCGAGCAGCACCACGTCCGGCTCGACGCCCTCGTGCTCGACGGCGAGGGTGCGGCCGGTGCGGCCGAGGCCCGACTGGATCTCGTCCGACACGAACAGGCAGCCCTTGCGGCGGGTCAGCTCCCGTACTCCGGTGAGGTAGCCGTCGTCGGGGACGACCACCCCGGCCTCGCCCTGGATCGGCTCGATCAGCACCGCCGCCGTGGTGTCGTCGACGGCGGCCTCCAGCGCGGCCAGGTCGTTGTACGGCACGATCCGGAAGCCCGGGGTGAAGGGGCCGAAGCCGGTGCGGGCGGTCTCGTCGGTGGAGAAGCTGACGATGGTCGTCGTACGGCCGTGGAAGTTCTCCGCCGCGACCACGATCGTGGCCTGGCCGTCCGGGACGCCCTTCACGTCGTACGCCCACTTGCGGGCCACCTTGACGGCGCTCTCCACGGCCTCGGCGCCGGTGTTCATCGGCAGCACCATGTCCAGGCCGGTCAGCCCGGCGAGCCGCTCGGCGAAGGCGGCGAGCCGGTCGTTGTGGAAGGCGCGGGAGGTGAGGGTGAGCCGGTCCAGCTGGCGGTGCGCCGCCGCGATCAGGTCCGGGTGGCGGTGGCCGAAGTTGAGGGCCGAGTAGCCGGCCAGCATGTCGAGGTAGCGACGGCCCTCGACGTCCTCGACCCAGGCGCCCTCGGCGCGGGCCACCACCACCGGCAGCGGGTGGTAGTTGTGCGCGAGGACGGGTTCCTCGGCGCGGATCAGGTCGGCGGACGTACGGGTGCGCGCGGGTGCGGTCATCAGCGGATCTCCTGGGTGCAGCACTTGATGCCGCCGCCTGCCTTGTGGAACTCCGACAGGTCGACGGGGACGGGGACGTAGCCGCGCTGTTCCAGCTGGTCGGCGAGCGCGGTCGCCTCCGGGGCGATGAAGACATGGCGGCCGTCGGAGACGGAGTTGAGGCCGAAGGCCATCGCGTCCTCCCGGGTGGCGAGCACCGCGTCCGGGTAGAGGCGGGCCAGCACCTCACGGCTGCCGGGCGAGAAGGCGTCCGGGTAGTAGGCGACGGTGTCCTCGTCCAGCACGAACAACGCCGTGTCCAGGTGGTAGAAGTACGGGTCCACCAGGGTCAGACCGATCACCGGGACGCCGAAGAACTCCTGCACCTCGCGGTGGGCCGCCACGGTGGTACGGAACCCGGTCCCGGCGAGGACGTAGCGGCCGGCGGGGACGAGGTCGCCCTCGCCCTCGCAGATGTTCTCGGGGCGGTAGACGTCGTAGCCCGCCGTCTTGAACCAGGTGTCGTAGTGCAGGGACTCCGGGCGCCGTTCGGGCGCGTGGAAGAGGGAGCCGAAGACCCGGCCGTCGAGGACGACGGCGGAGTTCGCGGCGAACACCATGTCGGGGAGCCCGGCGACCGGCTCGACGGTGTCGACGGTGTGCCCATGGGCGCGGTAGGCACGGACCAGGGCGTGCCACTGCTCCCGGGCGAGACCGACGTCGACCCGGACCTCGGGGTGCATCCAGGGGTTGATCGCGTACTGCACGGCGAAATGTCTGGGTTCACAGACCAGAAAGCGCCTGCGGCGCGGCACACGGCACTCGGACACAGAGGGGTTCCTCCGCTTCCTGCGGTGTCGAGGGTGGACGACACATGACGACACGGGACAACACGGTGACATCACCGTAGGAAGCGGGACCGACGCCCGACAAGAACAGAATCCTGCACGTCCACGCAGGATCACTGCGTCTTCGCCGTTCTCAGCGCACGTCCGTTGCGCCGTCCGGCGCCGCTTGGTTCGCTCCCGCCTCAGGACTGTCCGGGAGCAGATGGGACAGCACCATCACACTGATCGTCTTGCGGATGAACGGTTCGGTGCGGATGCGTTCCAGCACCTCCTCGAAGTGCTCCACGTCCCGGGCCCGCACGTGCAGCAGCGCGTCCGCGCCGCCCGTCACCGTCATCGCCGCGGTGATCTCGGGATGGTTGCGCACCACCTCCGCGAGGCGCCGCGGGGGCGCCGCGCCCTCGCAGTACACCTCCACGTAAGCCTCGGTCCGCCAGCCAAGCGCGGACGGCTTCACCGTCGCCGTGAACCCGGTGATCACCCCCGTCTCCCGCAGCCGGTCCACCCGGCGCTTCACCGCCGTCGACGACAGCCCGATCGCCGCGCCGATCTCGGCGAAGCTGGTACGGGCGTTCGCCATCAGGGCGGTGAGGATCTTCCGGTCCAGCTCGTCGAAGGGCGTCGGCCTGCTGTTCATGCGCCGACTGTATCCAGCCACAAAGGTCATCGTCCGACACGTGTGCAGGCGTACGGATTCCTCCTACACTCCACCTTCATGCTGCGCGCCCTGGCTGTCGACGACGAACGCCCCTCGCTGGAGGAACTCCTCTACCTGCTGCACGCCGATCCCCGCATCGGCAGCGCGGAGGGGGCGGGCGACGCGACGGAGGCGCTGCGCCGCATCAACCGCGCCCTGGAATCCGGACCGCACGGGCCGGAGGCCATCGACGTCGTCTTCCTCGACATCAACATGCCCGGCCTCGACGGCCTCGACCTGGCCCGGCTGCTCACCGGGTTCGCCCGGCCGCCACTGGTCGTGTTCGTCACCGCGCACGAGGACTTCGCCGTCCAGGCCTTCGACCTCAAGGCCGTCGACTACGTCCTCAAACCCGTCCGCAAGGAACGCCTCGCCGAGGCGATACGCCGCGCCGCCGAACTGCGCGGCAGCACCGCCCCCGCCATCCCCGTCCACGAACCCGACCCGGACCACATACCCGTCGAACTGGGCGGCGTCACCCGCTTCGTCGCCGTCGACGACATCACCCACGTCGAGGCACAGGGCGACTACGCTCGGCTGCACACCGACAAGGGCAGCCACCTCATCCGCGTACCGCTGTCCACCCTGGAGGACCGCTGGCGCTCCCGGGGCTTCGTCCGCATCCACCGCCGCCACCTGGTCGCCCTGCGCCACATCGGCGAGCTACGGCTCGACGCGGGCACCGTCAGCGTCCTGATCGGCGAGGAGGAACTCCAGGTCAGCCGCCGTCACGCGCGAGAACTGCGGGACCTGCTGATGCGCCGGACCACGAGCTAGCGAGAGGCCCGCCGCGATGCCCCAGGAACCCGCCCCCGAACGCCGCGTCGTCGTCACCGGCCCGCCCCGCCGCACCAGCAGGGCGCCCGGCTACTACCGGCCGCGCACCGAGATCGACGAGCAGACCACCCTCGGCCACACCTACGTCCGCTCCCTGATGCGCACCCAGCTGCGCGCCGCGCTCGGCGTCTGTGCCGTCCTCGTCCTGCTGGTCGCCCCGCTCCCGCTGCTGTTCGCCTCCACCCCGGAGGGCCGCAGGCTGACCTGGCTCGTGCTCGGGTTCGCCCTCTACCTGCCGCTGGTGCTCCTCGCCCGCTGGTACGTGCGCCGCGCAGAACGCAACGAACGCGACTTCGTGCGCCTCGTGGCGGACGAGCGCCTCGTGGAGGACGAGAACGAGGCACAGGACCGCTGAGCCACCATGAACGAGAACTACGCCGTCCCCGCCGTCGCCCTCGTCGTCGTCGCCACCGTCTTCGTCGGCGCCTTCGGCCTGCGCATCTCCCGCACCACCTCCGACTTCTACGTCGCCTCCCGCACCGTCGGCCCCCGCCTCAACGCCGCCGCCATCAGCGGCGAGTACCTCTCCGCCGCCTCCTTCCTCGGCATCGCCGGCCTGGTCCTCGTCCAGGGCCCCGACATGCTCTGGTACCCCGTCGGCTACACCGCCGGATACCTCGTCCTGCTCCTCTTCGTCGCCGCCCCGCTGCGCCGCTCCGGCGCCTACACGCTGCCCGACTTCGCCGAGGCCCGGCTCGCCTCCCAGTCGGTACGGCGGCTCGCGGGCGCCTTCGTCGTCGGCGTCGGCTGGCTCTACCTGCTGCCCCAGCTCCAGGGCGCCGGACTCACCCTGACCGTCCTCACCGGCGCGCCCGACTGGCTCGGCGGCATCATCGTCGCCGTCGTCGTCACCGCGACCGTCGCCGCGGGCGGCATGCGCTCCATCACCTTCGTGCAGGCCTTCCAGTACTGGCTCAAGCTCACCGCCCTGCTCGTCCCCGCCCTCTTCCTCGTCCTCGCCTGGCAGGCCGACGGCGCGCCCCGGCACGCCTTCGACGAACCCGCCACCTTCCGCGAACAGCGCGTGGTCCGCGTCGACGCCACCCTCGACCTGAAACTGGAGCGCCCGCTGACCGTCACCGTGACCGGGAAGATCGACGGCCGCCCGCACGAGGCGGAGACACTGCGGCTGCCCGCCGGGACCCACCGCGTCGACCAGGGCACCCGGCTGACCTTCGACCGCGGCGACCCCGTCCCGGAGGCCGACCGCGGCAGCAACGGCGGCATGTCCGCCTCCCTGGCCACCGGACGCGACGAACGCCCCCTGTACGCGACGTACGGGCTGATCCTCGCCACCTTCCTCGGCACCATGGGCCTGCCGCACGTCGTCGTCCGCTTCTACACCAGCCCGCACGGCGTCGCCGCCCGCCGCACCACCGTCGCCGTGCTCGCCCTGATCGGCGCCTTCTACCTGCTGCCGCCCGTCTACGGCGCCCTCGGGCGCCTCTACGCCCCCGAGCTGGTCCTCGCCGGGCACGCGGACGCCGCCGTCCTGCTGCTCCCCGAACGGGTGATCGGCGGCCTCGGCGGCGACCTGCTCGGCGCGCTGGTCGCCGGCGGGGCCTTCGCCGCGTTCCTGTCCACCGCCTCCGGGCTCACCATGGCCGTCGCCGGGGTGCTCACCCAGGACGTGCTGCCCGCGCGAGGCGTACGGCACTTCCGCCTCGGCACCGTCCTCGCCATGGCCGCGCCGCTCGCCGCGAGCGTCCTGGTCCCCGGGCTGCCGGTGGCCGACGCGGTGGGCCTCGCCTTCGCCGTCTCGGCGTCCTCGTTCTGCCCGCTGCTCGTCCTCGGCATCTGGTGGCGCCGGCTGACCCCGCCCGGCGCCGCCGCCGGCATGCTGGTCGGGGGCGGCTCCGCGTTCCTCGCCGTCACCGCCACCATGGCGGGCTTCCCCGGCACCGCCTCCCTGCACACCCTGCTCGCCTGGCCCGCCCTGTGGTCGGTGCCGCTGGGCTTCCTCACGATGATCCTGGTCTCCCTGGCGACCCCGGCCCGGGTCCCCGCCGGCACGGCGGCGATCCTGGCCCGCTTCCACCTGCCGGAGGAGCTGAGGGCGGAGGTGAAGCAGTGACCACCGGATTCCTCGCCGGGCTGTGCGTCGCCGTGCTGCCGGTGCTGGCGGCCGGGTTCTGGCTCGGGCGGCGCACCGCGCCCCGGCCCAAGAGCCACGTCGGGCTCGGCACCCCCGTCGAGCACGCCACCTTCCAGACCCTGCACACCGCCTCCCTCGCCGCGCCCCCGCTGCGGGCCGGGCTGACCGAGGAGACCGCCCGCAAGTCGGCCCGCAGACTGCGCTCACTGCTCGGCACCGACGCGCTGTGCCTGACCGACGAGCGGGAGGTGCTGGCCTGGGACGGGGTGGGCGGCCACCACCGGGCCGAGATCATGGAGAAGCTGGCGGGACCGCTGGAGAGCGGCCGGGGCGAGGCGTTCCGGCTGACCTGCGACACCCCCGACTGCCCCGTCCGCTGGGCGGTGGTCGCCCCGCTCACCGTCGACGACCGGGTGCACGGCGCACTGGTCGCCTGCGCGCCCCGGGAGTCCGCCGTGCTGGTGCGGGCCGCCGGCGAGGTCGCCCGCTGGGTCTCCGTACAGCTGGAACTCGCCGACCTCGACCGCTCCCGCACCCGGCTGATCGAGGCCGAGATCAAGGCCCTGCGCGCCCAGATCTCCCCGCACTTCATCTTCAACTCGCTCGCGGTGATCGCCTCGTTCGTCCGCACCGACCCCGAGCGCGCCCGTGAGCTGCTGCTGGAGTTCGCCGACTTCACCCGCTACTCGTTCCGCAGGCACGGCGACTTCACCACCCTCGCCGACGAGCTGCACGCCATCGACCACTACCTGGCCCTGGTCCGCGCCCGCTTCGGCACCCGGCTCTCGGTCACCCTCCAGATCGCCCCCGAGGTGCTTCCGGTCACCCTGCCCTTCCTCTGCCTCCAGCCGCTCGTGGAGAACGCCGTCAAACACGGCCTGGAGGGCAAGGCCGACAAGTGCCACATCAGCATCACGGCGCAGGACGCCGGGGCCGAGGCCCTGGTCGTCATCGAGGACGACGGCGCCGGCATGGACCCGGAGCTGCTGCGCCGCATCCTCGCGGGGGAGGAGAGCCCGTCCGGCGGCATCGGACTCTCCAACGTCGACGACCGGCTCCGCCAGGTCTACGGCGACGACTACGGCCTCGTCATCGAGACAGCGGTCGGGGCGGGCATGAAGGTCACCGCCCGGCTGCCGAAGTACCAGCCGGGCGTGCACTGAGACCGCGCCGCTCAGGTACTGCGGGTGGCGACCATCCCGAGCGTGATCAGACCCAGCACGACCCAGCCGAACCACAGCCAGCCGTTGCTGCCGAGCGCCACCGTGTAGGCCGTCACCACGACGAGTCCGCCGACGGTGAGCACCCCCATCGTCCTCGTCGAACTGTCCGTAGAACCGGGCATCGCGACACCCTCCTCATGGTTCGTCCCCCTCCATGGTGCCCTGGTTCCGCCCCGGCACTCAGCTCCCGCGTGCGTTCAGGGAGGCCAGATAGGCGTTGTACGCCTCCAGCTCCTTGTCGCCGTCGCGGTCGGCGGCCCGGTCCTGGCGCTTGGCCTGCCGCTGGTCGGAGGCGTACCACTGGAACATCAGTGCGATAAGTACCAGCACGGACGGGATCTCGCTGAACGCCCAGGCGATCCCGCCCGCCGCGTTCTGGTCGGAGAGCGCGTCGATACCGAGCGAGGCGGGCGGATGGGCGTACGTGTCCACCATCGGCGTCGAGGCCATCATCAGCGCGATGCCGAAGAACGCGTGGAACGGCATGCCCGCGAACAGCTCCAGCATCCGCATCAGGTAGCCGGGCCGGTGCGGGCCCGGGTCGATTCCCATGATCGGCCAGAAGAACACCAGACCCACGGCGAGGAAGTGCACCATCATCGCGATGTGCCCCGGCTTGGACTCCATCAGGAAGTCGAACAGCGGGGTGAAGTAGAGCGCGTAGAGGCTGGCGATGAACATCGGGATGGTGAAACCGGGGTGCGTGATCACCCGCATGTACCTGCTGTGCAGCAGGGCCAGCAGCAGCTCACGCGGCCCCTTCCGCCCCCGTCCGGCGGGCGGCAGCGCGCGCAGCGCCAGGGTGATCGGGGCACCGAGCAGGATCAGGATCGGCGACAGCATGCTGATCACCATGTGCTGCACCATGTGCACGCTGAACATGACCATGCCGTAGTCGTTCAGCTTGGTGCACATCACCAGCGCGATGGTCAGCACCCCGCCCGCGAACGCCACCGTCCGCCCCACCGGCCACTTGTCCCCCCGCCTGACCAGCCGCGCGACACCCCAGCCGTACAGGGCCAGCCCCAGCAGACACGCCACCAGGAAGAACGCGTCCGGCGACCACTGAAGTCCCCGCCCCAGCGTGAACGGCGCCAGACCGACACCCATCCCATGCCCGCTGTGGTCCATCCGCCTGGCTCCTGATTCGTGGGGGTTGTGCCCTTTGGTCCGCCCCAAGACTAGAGCGACCCCCGGCAGCACCTGCGACCGGGGGCACGGATACGTACCTCAAGGGGCGCGGGGAACTGCGCGACCAGCCACAGACCACCCGCACCCGCCGACGAACCTAAAGCACCCCTTCGGCCTCCGCGTACCGGGATTCCGGCACCCTCTTGAGGGTCTCCACCGCCTCCGCCAACGACACCATCGCGATGTCCGTCCCCCGCAGCGCGGTCATCATCCCGAACTCCCCCCGGTGCACCGCCTCCACCGCGTGCCACCCGAACCGCGTGGCCAGCACCCGGTCGTACGCCGTCGGCGTCCCCCCGCGCTGCACATGCCCGAGGATCACCGGCCGTGCCTCCTTGCCGAGCCGCCGCTCCAGCTCCACCGACAGCTGCCGGGCGATCCCGGCGAAGCGCTCATGGCCGTAGACGTCCTTGCCGCCCTCGTCGAAGGCCATGGTGCCGGGCTTCGGCTTGGCCCCCTCCGCCGCGACGACGATCGCGAACCGCTTGCCCGCCTCGAACCGCTCGCCGACCTTCGCGGTCAGCTCGTCGATGTCGAAGGGCCGCTCGGGCACGACCACGGCGTGCGCCCCGGCCGCCATCCCGGAGTGCAGGGCGATCCAGCCGGTGTGGCGCCCCATGACCTCCACGATCAGCACCCGCTGATGGGACTCGGCGGTGGTCTTGAGCCGGTCCAGCGCCTCCGTGGCGACACCCACCGCGGTGTCGAAGCCGAAGGTGACGTCGGTGACGGCGATGTCGTTGTCGATGGTCTTGGGCACGCCGACTATCGGCAGCCCGTTGTCGGAGAGCAGCCGGGCCGCCTTGAGCGTCCCCTCGCCGCCGATCGGGATGATGGCGTCGAGACCGAGTTCCCCGACGTACCCCCTGGCCCGCTCCACCCCGTCCCGCAGGTGCTCGGGCCGGACCCGGGAGGAGCCGAGGACGGTGCCGCCGCGGGCGAGGATGCCGCTCACCGCGTCGAGGTCGAGCTTGAGGTAGTCGCACTCCAGGAGGCCCTTCCAGCCGTCCCGGAAACCGATGACCTCGTCGCCGTGGTCGACGACGGCACGGTGCACGACGGACCGGATGACGGCGTTCAGACCGGGGCAGTCACCGCCGGACGTGAGGACACCAATGCGCATAGCCCGAAACACCTTCTCGAAAGGGGCCAGGCCGGACCGCGCTGTCCGGCTCGATCCCCGCCACCCTAACGTCGCAGGGGGGCGGGGACGCACCGTGCGTCCGCTTGCTGGACGACCGCGCTCACCTGTGCGGACGCCCCGTCAGACGGGCTTACGCGGTCTGCGCCTGGGCGGCCGCGATGCGCTCGTTGCGGAGCGCCTCGTACCAGCGGTCGTCGGTCGGCGGGAGCGCGTTGACGTCCAGGGCCAGCTTCAGCAGCAGGTCGGCGATCTGCGGATTGCGGGCGAGGACGGGGCCGTGCATGTAGGTGCCGAAGACCGTGTCGTTGTACGCGCCCTCGGTGCCGTCGCCGGTGCCGTTGCCGTTGCCGAACCGCACCTGGGCCAGCGGGCGCGCGGTGGGCCCGAGGTGGGTGACGCCCTGGTGGTTCTCGAAGCCGGTCAACGGCGGCAGGCCGAGCCGCGGGTCGACGTCCCCGAGCACGTCACCGACGCACCGGTCGCCCTCGCCGCGCACCGAGACCACGTCGAGCAGACCGAGGCCGGGCTCGCGCTGGCCGAGGTCGTTGACGAACTCGTGGCCGAGGATCTGGTAGCCCGCGCAGACCGAGAAGACGATCGCGCCGTTCTCCACGGCCCGGTACAGATGGCCGTCCCGGCGCAGCCGCTCCGCCGCGAGGCGCTGCGGCCGGTCCTCGCCGCCGCCGATGAGGTAGATGTCACCGGAGGTCGGGATGGGCTGGTCGCTGCGCACGTCGAGACGGGCCACGTCGAGGCCGCGCTGCCGGGCCCGGCGTTCCACGACGAGGACGTTGCCCTGGTCGCCGTAGGTGCTGAGCAGGTCGGGGTAGATCCAGACGACCCGCAGTTGGTTGTCGCTCACGAAGATTCCCTGAAGTCGTGTGGTCAGTTGCCGACGCGGCGGCGCAGGTCCTGGAAGGCGGTGTAGTTGGCGATGACCTCGATCCGGCCGGGCGGGCACATCTGCACCGCCTGGTCGAGGTTCTCGCAGACCTGGAACTGCTGGTTCGCGACCTCCAGCCGCACCGCGAGGTCCAGCTTCCGGTCGCCGATGACACAGATCGGGTGCCCGGTCAGCCGCGCGTAGTCGACGTCCCACAGCCAGGACGTGTCGGTGCCGTCGGCGCCGCGGGCGTTCACCGAAAGGATCACCGGCGTGGGCGGCGGGTCGATCAGGGAGAACGTCTCCAGCCAGCCCGCGGGGTTCTTCGCCAGCAGCAGCCTGAGGTCGCGCTGCATGAACTGCACGACGTCGTACCGCCCGGCGACCGCCTGCACCTGGTACATACGCTCCAGCGCCACCTGCGGCGGTACGCCGAACACGGCGGCGACGGCGGCCGAGGAGGCGGCGTTGGCCTTGTTGGCCCGGCCCGGCAGCTGGAGGTGGATCGGCCAGGCGGAGCCGTGCGGGTCGAGGACGTGGTCGCCGGAGAGCGCCCAGGTCGGCGTCGGACGCCGGAACCCGCACTCGCCGCAGAACCAGTCGTCGCCGGGCCGCTGCATCACACCGCCGCAGGACGGGCAGGACCAGGCGTCGTCCTTCCACATCTGGCCCGCGGCGACCCAGATCACGTTGGGGGAGGACGACGCGGCCCACACCACCAGCGGGTCGTCGCAGTTGGCGACGACGACGGCCTTGGAGCCGGCCAGGCCCTCACGCCAGTTCTCCGCGAGCATCCGGGTCTCGGCGGCGCGGTCCAGCTGGTCGCGGGAGAGGTTGAGCAGGGCGATGCACTTCGGGTCGGTGTCCCGGGCGACCCCGGCGAGGTACTTCTCGTCGACCTCGATCACGCCGTACCGGGCGTCCGAGCCGCCCGCAAGCGCCGAGGTGATACCGGCGGGCATGTTGGCGCCGAGCGCGTTGGAGACCACCGGCCCCGCGGCCCGCAGCGCCTCGGCGATCAGCCGGGTGGTCGTCGTCTTGCCGTTGGTCGCGGAGACGAGGATCACGTCCAGGTGCTGCGCGAGCCGGGCGAGCAGGTCGGGGTCGAGTTTGAGGGCGACCCGGCCGCCGATCACCGATCCGCTGCCCCGCCCCGCGGCACGGGATGCCGCCGCTACCGCCTTGCCCGCGGTCACGGCGATCTTGGCCCGCGGCGTGAGCGGGTCCGAGTTGCCTGCCATCAGTCCTCGATCCTCCTTGCGTACGCGCCGCGCATCTGCCAAACGGCAACGTGGTGGTGGTCAGCCTATCGAGATCCATTCGCACTCCCGAATTGCGGCACCGTCACGATCCGGCAGCGCGGCGGACGCGACGCGGAGAACCGTACCCTTGCGGCCATGCGACAAAGCTCCATCCCGGGCGCCCGTGGCCGCGTCCGCCCCCTGACCCTGCTGGGCGACCCGGCCCTGGTCACCCCCTGCGCCGAGGTCACCGACTTCGGCCCGGAACTGGCCCGGCTCGTGGAGGACTTGTTCGCCACGATGTACGCCGCGCGGGGCGTGGGCCTCGCGGCCAACCAGGTGGGGGAGGGGGCGCGGGTCTTCGTCTACGACTGCCCCGACGACGAGGACGTCCGGCATCTCGGACATGTGGTCAACCCGCGCCTGGTGCGGGCGGACGGCATCCGGCTGCGCGGGCCGGAGGGGTGCCTGTCCCTGCCGGGCCTTGAGGCGGGCACGGAGCGCTACGACCACGCGGTGGTCGAGGGGTTCACGGTGACCGGTGAGCCGGTCACGGTGCACGGCACGGGGTTCTTCGCGCGGTGCCTCCAGCACGAGTGCGACCACCTGGAGGGCCGCCTCTACGTCGACCACCTGACGGGGTGGCGCAGGCGCCGGGTGCTGCGACAGGCTGCGCGGGCTTCGTGGCGCCGGGAGCGATGACCCGCCCAGGGGCGCGGGGAACTGCGCGAGCAACCACGAACAACCCGCACCCGAAAGACAACGGTCAGAAACCCGGACCTCCTACGCGATCCCCGGCGGCAGCCAACCGGCCCCACAGCAGGTCGGCCAGACTCCGCACCAACTCCGCCCGGGTGCAGGGCCGTTCGCCCAGCCACCAGTCCCCGGCGGCGTGCATCATCCCGACGATCCCGTGTCCCCACACCCGCGCCAGCTGCTGGCTGCCCGGTCCGAGGTCCACCCGCTCCTCGATCACCTGGGCCAGCTCCTCGCCCATGCGCCGGAGCAAGGGCGCGCTGTGCTTGCCGACGTCGAACTCCTGGTCGCTCTGCGACCCCTCGGCCGGATGCATCAGGAACCGGTAGACCTGGGGGCGGGCCTCGATCGCCGCGAGGTAGGTGTCGAGGGTGGACTCCACGCGCTCCCGGCGCTCCGCCGGGGCGTCCAGCGCGGCCCGCAGGGAGGCGAGCAGCGCGTCCGTGTGCCGCTTGGCCAGCGCGGCGTACAGGCCGCCCTTGTCGCCGAAGTGCCGGTAGAGGATCGGCTTGGTGATGCCCGCCTCCGCGGCGATGGCGTTCATGGAGGCCTGCGGTCCGTCGCGCAGCACGACCCGGTCGGCGGCCTCCAACAGCTCGCGTCGGCGGCGGTCGGCGGACCGCTGCTGCCCGGTCCGCTGTGTGGTGTCCATCGGTTCTCCCCACCCGTGCTGGTTCGGTGACGCCTGCGCAAACTAACACCCGACACGTCTCGGCGATCGAACGGGCTGCCGAGGGGTAGTCGTGAGTTGACTTTTCTTACCCACGGGTAACACACTGCTGTTACCGCTAGTAACACCATTGCGCCGCTGGAGGGGACATGGCCGAGTTCACCATGGAGCTCAACGACGAACAGAAGGAGGTCCGGAGCTGGCTGCACGGCTTCGCCGCCGATGTCATCCGGCCCGCGGCCGCCGAATGGGACGAGCGTGAGGAGACTCCCTGGCCGGTCATCCAGGAGGCCGCCAAGGTCGGCATCTACTCCCTCGACTTCTACGCGCAGCAGTACTTCGACCCCACCGGCCTCGGCATCCCCATGGCCATGGAGGAACTGTTCTGGGGCGACGCGGGCATCGCCCTGTCCATCGTAGGCACCGGCCTCGCCGCCGTGGGCGTCCTCGCCAACGGCACCGAGGAGCAGATCGGCACCTGGATCCCCCAGATGTACGGCGATGCCAACGATGTCAAGGTCGCCGCCTTCTGCTCCTCCGAGCCCGACGCGGGCTCCGACGTCGCCTCCATGCGCACCCGGGCGGTGTACGACGAGGCCAAGGACGAGTGGGTGCTCAACGGCACCAAGACCTGGGCGACCAACGGCGGCATCGCCAACGTCCACGTCGTCGTCGCGGTCGTCGACCCCGACCTCGGCTCCAAGGGGCACGCCTCCTTCATCGTCCCGCCGAACACGCCCGGTCTGTCCCAGGGCCAGAAGTTCAAGAAGCACGGCATCCGCGCCTCGCACACCGCCGAGGTCGTCCTCGACGACGTACGCGTGCCCGGTTCCTGTCTGCTCGGCGGCAAGGAGAAGCTGGACGAGCGGCTGGCCCGGGCCCGCGAGCGGGCCAAGCAGAACGGTGAGCGCGTCAAGAACGCGGCGATGGCGACCTTCGAGGCGTCGCGCCCCGCCGTCGGCGCCATGGCCGTGGGAACCGCCCGCGCCGCGTACGAGGTGGCCCTCGACTACGCGACCACCCGTGAGCAGTTCGGCCGCCCGATCATCGACAACCAGGGCGTCGCCTTCCAGCTCGCGGACATGCGCACCCAGATCGACGCCGCGCGGCTGCTGGTCTGGCGCGCCTCCTGGATGGCCGTCAACGGCAAGCCGTTCACCGCGGCCGAGGGCTCGATGTCGAAGCTGTTCGCCAGCGAGACCGCCAAGAAGGTCACCGCCCAGGCGATCCAGATCCTCGGCGGCAACGGCTACACCCGCGAGTACCCGGTGGAGCGGATGCACCGCGACGCGGCCATCTACACCATCTTCGAGGGCACCAGCGAGATCCAGCGCCTGGTCATCGCCCGCACCCTGTCGGGGATGCCGATCCGCTAGGCCGGGTCCGGCGGGCCGCCCATCCGTGCGGCCCGCCCCGGTGTCCGGCCTACGCGGTCTCCTCCTCCACCGCTGGCCCCCGCCCGTTCAGCACCTTGCGCACCCAGCCCTCCGTCAGGCCGAGACCGGCCGCGAGCCTCGGCACCGGGACGCCCCGGCGGTGGGCCGCCCGCACCATGGCGTTGCGGCGGGCCTGTATCCGCTCGGTGGCCCGCTTGCTCGCCACCGTCCGGTGCAGCACCACGGCCAGCCCCAGCAGCAGCAACCCGGCCATGTCGTCCCGCCCACGCCCCATCGGACCCCCTGTCGTCGAAGCGGCCTCACACCCAACGACCACGGTCACCGGGGGGACAGGACGCCCACAAGGGCGTGAACCGGGCGCACGGACTCCCGCGCGCTCCCCGTCGGACACCCGCCGGGTACCGTTCCGCCCCATGAACCGAGGACGGTCACGGGCGCACCTCACCAGCGGCGGCCCCACCTGGGAGCAGCGACGGGCGGCGGCCGGGCGGACGGGCTTCACCCGATCCCAGCAGACCGCACGCGCGCCGCTGCTGAAGGCCCTGGCCCAGCTCGCCGCCGCTGTGGACCGGCGCGACTGGCGTGCCGCGCGGACCGCTCGCTCGGCGGCCTGGGCCGAGGCCGACAAGCTGGCCGACTACCTGACCCGGGAGGAGCGGAGCAGGCTGGGCGAGTACCGGCGCCGTATCCTCGCGGGCGAGGCCCGCGACCGCCGCCCCGGCCCGCTCACCGGTGCCTGAGCGGCGTCAGCTGTTCGATGTCGTAGCGCCTGCGCAGCTCCTCGATGGCAGCGTGGTCGGGCGGGCCGCCGTTGCCGAGGATCTCCAGCAGTTCCTCGAAGTAGCGCTCGTGGTCCGGCGGCGGCGAGGACTGGAAGAACATCTTCGCCGGGGCGTCCATCGGGTTCGCGAACGCGTGCGGACAGCCCGGCGGTACGACGAGGACCGTGCCGGGCGTGGCGCGCACCACCCGGTTGCCCGAACTCGACTCCCACGTCCGCCAGTTGTCGGGGGTGCGGACACGCGGCTCGAAGGCGAGCACGTCCAGCTCGCCCTCCAGCACGTAGAACAACTCCTCGCTGCGCGTGTGCACATGGGCCCCCACGTCGAAGCCCGGCGGCACCAGCACCTCGAAGGTCGACGCCATCCGCGAGTGCGAGCCGGTCACCTTGAAGGTGACGTGCTGGGCGGGCGTCTGGACCACCCGCCCCTGGCCGGGCGGCACCAGCAGCCCCTCCGTCGCCGTCATCGGCCGCTCACCAGGTCACGGGCAGGGCCTCGGGCCCGCGGATCAACGCGCCCTTCTTGAAGGGCACGTCGGCCGGGTCCACCGCGAGGCGCAGCGTCGGGATCTGGTCGAGCAGCGCGTCGATCAGCAGTTCCGACTCCATCCGGGCGAGCATGCCGCCCGGGCAGTAGTGCGGTCCGAAGCCGAACGCCACATGCGGGTTGGGGCCACGGGCGAAGTCGATCGTCTCCGGGTCGGGGAAGACGTCCGGGTCGCGGTTGGCGGCCAGGTAGGACACGTAGACGGCGTCGCCCGCGCGGATGGTGTGCCCCTGGATGTCCACCTCCTCCCGGGCGATCCGGGACAGCCCGACGGCGTTGCGGTGCGGGATGTACCGCAGCAGCTCGTCGACGGCCTGGGGGCGGATCTCCGGCTCGGCGCGCAGCCGTTCGGCCAGTTCGGGGCGGGTGAGCAGGAGGTAGAACATCTGCCCGCTGTTGTTGGTGACCGCCTCCCCGCCGATCTGGAGGAGCACCGCGAGGCCCACCGCCTCCTGGAGCGTCACCTCCTCGCGCCCCACGGCGGCCCCGAGCAGCGAGGCCACGTCCTCGCCCGTGCTGCCCTCCCGCAGGCCGATGAGATCGGCGAAGTACGCGCCCATCTCCTCCTTGGCCTTCTCACTGACCTGCGCCCCGTTGGAGGAGGACAGGATGAGCTGGGTCCAGGTGTGCATGTCGTGCCGGTCGGCGGCGGGGACGCCCATCAGCTCGCAGATCACGGCGATGGGGAAGGGGCTCAGCACGGCCGCGGTGAGGTCGGCGGGCGGGCCGTCCTGGAGGAGTTCGTCGACGAGTTCGGTGAGCAGCTCCCGTGACCGCTCCCGTACCCGCTCCACGCCCCGGGCGGTGAAGGCGGACGCCACCGAGCGGCGCAGCCGGGTGTGGTCGGGCGGGTCGAGGAAGCCGACCGCGCCCCGGCTGGGGATGAAGTGCGGGGCGAGCCGGGTGACCTGCCGGTCCATGACCAGCTCACGGCTGAAGCGGGGGTCGTTGGTCACCAGGCGGACGTCGTCGTAGCGGGTGACCAGCCAGGCCCAGCCCTCGCCGTTGGGCAGCTGGATGCGGGTGACCGGGCCCTCGTCCATCAGCTGCCGCAGCACCGGGTCGAAGTCGGTGCCGGTCAGGTCGAGGGCGGGCCACTGCCGGACCGGGGGCGCGGTCTGAAGAATCGTTTCTTCGCTCATCTCAAGTCTTCTCGTCCGTGATCTGCCAGCGGCCCAGGGCCATCTCGGCGGTGATGCCGGGCCCGAACCCGGCCAGCAGCCCGCGCGCCCGCTCCTCGGCGCCGCCCTCGTCGAACAGCCGCCGCAGCGCGTCCAGGACGACGGCGCTGGCGATGTTCCCGTACTCGGTGAGGGTGGCCCGGCTGAAGCGGAAGGCGTGCGGGTCGACCTGGAGGAACTTGCTGAGGTCGTCGAGTATTCGGGGACCACCCGCGTGGATGATGTAGAAGTCCAGGTCGGACGCGTCCCACTGGTGCCGCCCGGCGAGTTCCTGGAGCGCCGGCGCGAGCGGTTCCATCGTCCCGGGCACCCGCTTGTCCAGCAGGAAGTGGAAACCGCTGGCGCGGACGTCGTAGGAGATCCAGTCCTCGGTCTTGGGGATCAGGTACGAGCCGTTGCGCTCCAGCCGGACGCCCGTGCCGCCCCGGCCCCGCACCACGGCGGCGGCGATCCCGTCGCCGAACAGCCCGTTGGACAGCAGCGAGCCGACGCCCACGTCCGTGGGCTGGTAGCACAGCGAGCAGAACTCGCAGGCCACGATCAGCGCGTTGGCCTCCGGGTAGGCCGTGCAGAAGTCGTGCGCCCGGTTGATCGCGGCGCCGCCGGCCGCGCAGCCCAGCTGGGCGATGGGGAGCTGGCGGGTGTCGCTGCCGAAGTCCATCTCGTTGATCAGCCAGGCCGTGAGCGAGGGCATCATGAAGCCCGTGCACGACACGTAGATGATCAGGTCGACGTCGCTGGTGAGCAGCTCGGCGTCGTCGAGGGCGCGCTGCACGACCGCCGGGACGCGGGCCTTGGCCTCGGCCTCGTAGAGCTTGTTGCGGTCCTCGAAGCCGGGGTGTTTCAGGGTCTCCTCGATGGGCTGCACGATGTGCCGGGTGCGTACTCCCGTGTTCGATATCAGCCTCAGGACGAGCGGGAGTTGGGGGTGGTCGGCGTGGCGGGAGCGCGCCAGGTCGAGCGTCTCCTCCATCGTGATCACGTGCTCTGGAACGGACACCGAGGGTCTGCACAAAGTCGCCATGAACCGTGCCTGCTTTCGCCGAAGGTGGTTCACCTCAAAGGTGCTTCACCCACGATCACCCGCATCGGCGACGATCTCGCGCGGGACTACTCCGTACAGGGGGTGAGCGGATGCCGCTCAAGGGGTGCGGGGAGCTGCGCGAGCAACCCATCACGACCCGCGCCCGGCGTCAAAGGGAAACCCGGACGGTGCTCACCCGCTGCTGTGGGCGATGCACGCCACATCGATCCGGTCGGCCAGCTTCGCCAGCTCGATCGTCAGCGCGGCCACCGTGTCCTCGTCGAGCCCGTCCTCCCCGGCCTCGACGAGGTGCAGCCACCGCCCGCCCACCGTGCGCAGCAATTTGCTCACGTCGGCCGCGGCCACCTGCAAGGTACCGCGGTCGTCGACGATCAGAGGCAGAGTCACTTCGCGGTTCACAAAGACGATCGTAGTCGCGGAAAGCTCACGCCCCGTGCCATACGGTGGTGATGTTGCAGAACTCGCGGATTCCGTGCCCGGACAGCTCACGCCCGTACCCCGACCGCTTCACCCCGCCGAACGGGAACGCCGGGTGGGACGCGGTCATCCCGTTGAAGTACACGCCCCCGGCCTCCAGGTCCCGTACGAACCGGTCGACCTCGGATTCGTCGCGGGTCCACACATTGGAACTGAGCCCGAACAGCGTGTCGTTGGCGATCAGCACGGCCTCGTCCAGGTCGCCCGCCCGGTACAGCGTGGCGACCGGCCCGAAGGCCTCCTCGCGGTGGATGCGCATCTCGCGGTCGATCCCGGCCAGCACGGTCGGCGGGTAGTACCAGCCGGGCCGGCCGGGGCGCTCCCCGCCGCACAGCACACTCGCGCCGCCGCGTACGGCGTCGTCCACCAGCTCCTCCAGATCGGCCCGGCCGCGCTCGCTGGACAGCGGCCCGATCTCGGTGTCCTCGTCCATCGGGTCGCCCATCACCAGCGCCTTCATGCCCTCGGTGAAACGCTCGGCGAAGGCGTCGTAGACATCGGTGTGGACGATGAACCGCTTGGCCGCGATGCAGGACTGCCCCGCGTTCTGGCAGCGCGCGTTCACCGCGACCTCGGCGGCCCGGTCCAGGTCGGCGGACGGCATCACGATGAACGGGTCGCTGCCGCCCAGCTCCAGCACCGTCTTCTTGATCATCTCCCCGGCGGTGGCGGCGACCGCGCGGCCCGCGGGCTCGCTGCCGGTGAGGGTGGCCGCCTTCACCCGCTCGTCCCGCAGGATCTCGTCGACCTCGCCGGAGCCGATCAGCAGGGTCTGGAAGGTGCCCTCGGTGAAGCCCGCCCGGTGGAAGAGGTCCTCCAGGTACAGGGCGGTCTGCGGGACGTTCGAGGCGTGCTTGAGCAGGCCCACGTTCCCCGCCATCAGCGCGGGCGCGGCGAACCGGATCACCTGCCACAGCGGGAAGTTCCACGGCATCACCGCCAGCACCGGGCCCACCGGCCGGTAGCGCACCAGGGCGCGGGTGGCGCCGGAGTCGCGCACATCGGCGTCGGCGGGCTCCTCGTCGGCGAGCAGCTCAGCGGCGTGGTCGGCGTACCAGCGCATCGCCTTGGCGCACTTGGCGGCCTCCGCGCGGGCCTGCTTGACCGGCTTGCCCATCTCGGTGGTGATGACCCGGGCGATGTCCTGCTGGTCCTCGTCGAGGAGGTCGGCGGCCCGGCGCAGCAGCGCGGCACGCTCGTCGAACCCGGTCGTCCGGTAGGTACGGAAGGTGGCCTCGGCGAGCTGGAGCCTGCGCTCGACCTCCTCCTCGCCCATGGCCTGGTACGTCTTGACTGTCTCGCCGTTCGCCGGGTTCACCGTCGCGATGGGCATGGCTGGACCTCCTGGGAGCGACTGTGCTTCGACCTTCGCGCGCGCCGATGCCCTCCGCAACGCGGGGACATCCCCTCAGGCCGAGTGCTCCGCCAGCCGGTCGAGAAACGCGCCCTGCGCCCTGACGATCACGTCCCTGGCCTCCGCCAGGGGGAACCAGCGCACCCGGTCCAGCTCCGGGAACTCCTCGATGCGCCCGGAGCGCGGCGGCCACTCCATGCGGAAGGTGCCCGGCGTGACCGCCGCCGGATCGAGGTCGCCCTCGACCGCCCACACCGTCACCAGCTTGCCGCCGGACTGCCGGACCTCGCCCAGCGGTACGGCCGCCCCGTCGGGCGGCGCCAGGCCCAGCTCCTCGGTGAACTCACGGCGGGCCGCGTCCCAGGCGGACTCGTCCGCCTCGTACTCGCCCTTCGGGACCGTCCATGCCCCGGCGTCCCGGCGGGCGAAGAACGGGCCGCCCATGTGACCGAGCAGCACCTCGAGGCCGTCGTCGCCGCACCGGAACAGCAGCAGGCCCGCGCTGCGCCTCACCGCAGCGCCTCCGGGTGCGCGGCGAGCAGGGTCTCCACGGTGTCGGCGTCCTCGGGGCGCTTGTCCTCGCGGTAGCGCACCACGCGGGCGAAGCGCAGGGTGACCCCGGCCGGGTAGCGGGAGGAGCGCTGGAGACCGTCGTAGGCGATCTCGACGACGAGTTCCGGGCGTACGGTCACCACGTGGCCGTCGGTGTCGACGGCCAGCTCCTTCAGCCGCTCGGTCTGCCACGTCAGCAGCTCGTCGGTCATGCCCTTGAAGGTCTTGCCGAGCATGGCGAAGGAGCCGTCCGCGGTGCGGGCGCCCAGGTGCAGGTTGGAGAGCTTGCCGGTGCGGCGGCCGTGGCCCCACTCGGCGGCCAGGACCACCAGGTCGAGGGTGTGCACGGGCTTGACCTTCAGCCAGGCCGCGCCGCGGCGTCCGGCGCTGTAGGGGGCGTCGAGGGCCTTGACGACGACACCCTCGTGGCCGCGCTCCAGGGTCTCGGCGAGGAAGCCCTCGGCGGCGGCCAGGTCGGCCGTCCCGGACACGACCGTGCGCCGGACCCGCATCGGCTCCGGGACCAGCCGGGCCAGCTCCGCGTGCCGCTCGGTCAGCGGCAGGTCCAGCAGATCGCGGCCGTCCACGGAGAGCGCGTCGAAGAAGACGGGGGAGACGGGGACCGCGCGGGCGGCCGTGGCCACGTCCACGCGGGAGCCGACGCGCCCGGCGGTCTCCTGGAACGAGCGGGGCCTGCCCTCCGCGTCGAACGCGATGACCTCGCCGTCCAGGATGAACCGCTCGCCCCTCAGCCCGAGCGCGGCCGAGGTCACCTCGGGCAGGCGGTCGGTGATGTCGTCCAGGGTGCGGGTGTACAGCCGTACGGTGCCGCCGTCGCGGTGCACCTGGACGCGGATGCCGTCGAGCTTCTCCTCGACCGCGCAGCCCTCCAGCCTGCCGACCGCCTCCGCCACCGAGGAGGCGCTGTGCGCCAGCATCGGCAGCACCGGACGGCCGACCGTGAGCCGGAACGCCTCCAGCGCCGCCGGGCCGTCCGCGAGCAGTGCCTGGGCCACGGTCTGGAGCGAGCCCGCCAGCATCACCGCACGCCGTACGTCCGCGGGCGGCGCCCCGGTCGCCTGCGCGAGACCCTCCACGGCCACCGCGTCCAGGGCGCCCTGCCGCACCTCGCCGGTGATCAGCCCCACCAGGAACCGCTGCTCCTCCTCGGTGGCCCGGCCCATCAGCTCGCCGGTCAGCCGGGCCCGCTCGGCCTGCGAACCGGTGCCGGAGACCGCGCCGAGCGCGGTGAGCCGCTCGTCCACCTCGCGCACGGTCAGGCTCGGCGCGTTCGCCGGGGGGACCCGGCGGCCCAGCACCTTCCAGCCGATGCCGAGCCGTCCCTGCGGCAGCCGTCCCGCCAGGTACGGGATGACCACCGGTACGTCGTCCGCGTCCGCGTCCCGGAACAACTCGGCGAGCAGGGCCGTCTTCCGGGACCGCGCGGACGTCGCGGCGACCTCCCGGGACACTTGGGCGAGCCGGGTGAGCAGCATGGAGTCAGGGTGCACCCGCCGGGCGGCCGTTACACCTCCAGCGCGGCGTCCAGGTCCGACATCAGCAGCTCGCCGTTGATGGTGGCCCCGGCCCGGTAGCCGCCGCTCGCCGCGTTCACCACCTGCTCGGCGAAGCCCATCGCGTTGCCCGCCGCCCACACCCCGGGCACGGTCGTCTTCCCGGTCGGGTCCACCACCGGGTACGCGCCGAAGGGCGTCTCGGTCAGCTCGGCGCCCAGCCGCTCCAGCAACCCGGTCCGGGGCACCGCACGCGGCGCGACGAACAGTACCGACCGCTCGTGCACCGTCCCGTCGGCCAGCCGTACGCCGGTCAGCCGGTCGTCGGTGGTCTCCAGGCCCGCGACCTCGCCGGGGACGACCTTCACCCCGGCCGCGGCGAGGCGGCGCAGCTCGTCGTCCGCCAGCTCCTCCTCCGCGATCCGGTGCAGGAACAGCGTCACGTCCTTGGACCACTGCGACACCATCAGCGCCTGGTGGACCGGCATCACGCTGCCCGCCAGCACCCCGAACGCCTGGTCGCGGACCTCCCAGCCGTGGCAGTACGGGCAGT
This sequence comes from Streptomyces sp. B93, assembly GCF_018070565.1. Classification (GTDB taxonomy): domain Bacteria; phylum Actinomycetota; class Actinomycetes; order Streptomycetales; family Streptomycetaceae; genus Streptomyces. Next base: position 164,801 of record NZ_JAGPXL010000004.1, on the reverse strand, counting down.
GCAGCACGTCCCGGCCGAACCGCTCGGCGACGCCGGGCACGTCGGGCAGCTCGTCCTCCAGGCCGGTGGTGACCACCAGCCGCCGGGCGCGCACGGTCCGCCCGCCGGCCAGCGCGACGGCGAAGCCCTCGCCCGCGGTGACGTCCACCGCCTCGTCCCGGACCAGTTCGACGGCGTACCGCGCGATCTCCTCACGGCCCACGGCCAGGAACTCGGCCGGGGGCATGCCGTCGCGGGACAGATAGCCCTGCATATGGGCGGCGGGCGCGTTGCGCGGCTCACCCGCGTCGACCACCAGGGTCCGGCGCCGGGCCCGGCCCAGGACGAGGGCGGCGGACAGGCCCGCGGCCCCACCGCCCACCACTACGACTTCGTACTGATCCGTCTTCTCGGTCATGGTGACCACCTCCACGCACACCGTCGCGCGCCCGTCGAGCAATTGACAAATACGTTTGCCGAAACTGCAATGAAGACATGAGTACCGACGAAGTCCTGGCAGGCGTGGGCCCCCGGCTGCGGCAGTTGCGCAAGGAGCGGGAGGTGACGCTGACCTCGCTGTCCGAGACGACCGGCATCTCGGTGAGCACGCTCTCCCGGCTGGAGTCCGGACTGCGCAAGCCCAGTCTGGAGCTGCTGCTGCCGATCGCGCAGGCCCACGGGGTGGCGCTGGACGACCTGGTGGGCGCGCCGCCGGTGCGCGACCCGAGGGTGCGGTCCGAGCCGATCTGCCGCTACGGGCGCACCCACTGGCCGCTCACCCGCCAGCCCGGCGGGCTCCAGGCCTTCAAGGTGCTGGAGCCGCAGCAGGAGCGGGTGGTGGAGTTGCGCACGCACGAGGGGTACGAGTGGCTGTACGTGCTGTCCGGGAAGCTGCGGCTGGTCCTGGGCGACCACGACATCGTGCTCACGGCGGGGGAGGCCGCCGAGTTCGACACCCGGGTGCCGCACTGGTTCGGGTCGACCGGGGAGGGGCCCGCCGAGTTCCTGAGCCTGTTCGGGCCGCAGGGGGAGCGGATGCATGTGCGGGCGCGGCCCAAGCGGCGTGCCGAAGACGAGTGACCCCTCGCCTGTTCACAGGGCGGCAAGCGACCGCTTAGTATGCGAACCGACCCCGGTCAGACGAAGCAGTCCCCCGTGGAGGCCCCGCATGCAGGCATGGCAAGTGCACGAGAACGGCGAGCCGGGCGAGGTGATGCGCCTCGCCGAAGTGGCGCGGCCCACCCCCGGCGACGGCCAGGTCCTGCTGAAGGTGCGCGCCGCCAGCGTCAACTTCCCCGACGCCCTGATGTGCCGCGGCCACTACCAGGTCAAGCCGCCGCTGCCGTTCACCCCCGGGGTGGAGGTCTGCGGCGAGACCGAGGACGGCCGCCGGGTGATCGGCAACCCCGCGCTGCCGCACGGCGGCTTCGCCGAGTACGCCGTCGCGGACGCCGCCGGGCTCCGGGCCGCCCCGGAGACGCTGGACGACGCGGAGGCCGCCGCCCTGCACATCGGCTACCAGACCGGATGGTTCGCCCTGCACCGCAGGGCCCGCCTGGAACCCGGCGAGACCCTGCTGGTGCACGCCGCCGCGGGCGGGGTCGGCAGCGCCGCCGTGCAGCTCGGCAAGGCGGCCGGGGCCACCGTCATCGGGGTCGTCGGCGGCGCCGAGAAGGCCGCCGTCGCCCGGAAGCTGGGCTGTGACGTGGTGATCGACCGGCGTGCCGAGGACGTCGTCGCCGTGGTCAAGGAGGCCACCGGCGGACGGGGCGCCGACGTGATCTACGACCCCGTGGGCGGTGACGCCTACACCCAGTCCGCCAAGGTCGTCGCCTTCGAGGGCCGGATCGTGGTCGTCGGCTTCGCCAGCGGCACCATCCCCAGTCCCGGCCTCAACCACGCCCTGGTGAAGAACTACTCGATCCTCGGCCTGCACTGGGGCCTGTACAACACCAAGAACCCGGGGCTGGTCGAGGAGTGCCACCGGCAGCTCACCGAACTGGCCGCGCGCGGCGCCGTCAGGCCGCTGGTCAGCGAGCGGGTGCCGCTGGAGGGGGCCGCCACCGCCGTGCAGCGGGTGGCGGACGGGGTGACCACCGGCCGGATCGCCGTCGTGACGGAGGGAGCAGCATGACCGACGCAGCCGAACTGCGCCGCCGTACCCAGGAGTTCCTGGCCGCGCATCCGCCCGCCGGCACCGACCGCCTGGAGTTCCTGCGGGCCCGCTTCGACGCCGGGCTCGCCTGGGTGCACTTCCCCGAGGGCCTCGGCGGACTCGGCGCGCCCCGCACCCTCCAGGCCGTCGTGGACGCCGAACTGGAGGCCGCGGGCGCCCCCGACAACGACCCCCGGCGCATCGGCATCGGCCTCGGCATGGCCGCGCCGACGATCCTCCACTACGGCACCGAGGAGCAGAAGCGCAGCTATCTGCGCCCGCTGTGGACGGGCGAGGAGGTCTGGTGCCAGCTGTTCAGCGAACCCGGCGCCGGGTCCGACCTCGCCGCGCTCGGCACCCGCGCGGTCCGGGAGGGCGACGAGTGGGTCGTCAACGGGCAGAAGGTGTGGACATCCAGCGCCCATGTCGCCCGCTGGGCCATCCTCATCGCCCGCACCGACCCCGACGTGCCCAAGCACCGGGGCATCACCTACTTCCTCTGCGACATGACCGACCCCGGCGTCGAGGTCCGGCCGCTGCGGCAGATCACCGGCGAGGCCGAGTTCAACGAGGTCTTCCTCACCGACGTACGCATCCCCGACTCCCGGCGCCTCGGCGACGTCGGCGACGGCTGGCGGGTCGCGCAGACCACCCTCAACAACGAACGCGTCGCCATCGGCGGCATGCGGCTGCCCCGCGAGGGCGGCATGATCGGCCCCATCGCCGCCACCTGGCGCGAACGCCCCGAACTGCGTACCCACGACCTCCACCAGCGGCTGCTGAAGCTCTGGGTCGACGCCGAGGTCGCCCGCCTCACCGGCGAACGCCTGCGCCAGCAGCTCGCCGCCGGACACCCCGGGCCCGAGGGCGCCGGGATGAAGCTCGGCTTCGCCCGGCTCGCCCAGGAGATCAGCGGCCTGGAGGTCGAACTCCGCGGTGAGGAGGGCCTGTTGTACGACGACTGGACCATGCGCCGGCCGGACCAGGTCGACTTCACCGGCCGGGACGCCGGATACCGCTATCTGCGCGCCAAGGGCAACAGCATCGAGGGCGGGACCAGCGAGGTCCTGCTGAACATCGTGGCCGAGCGCGTCCTCGGGCTGCCCGCCGAGCCGCGCACCGACAAGGACGTCGCCTGGAAGGACCTCGCCCGATGAGCACACAGCCCGACCTGCTCTACACCGAGGAGGAAGAGGCCCTGCGCGCAGCCGTCCGCGATCTGCTCGCCGACCACTGCGACGCCGCCGGTGTCCTCGCCCGCGCCGAGTCGGACGAGCCGCACGACCGCGAGACCTGGAAGGCCCTCACCGACGGCATGGGCCTCGCCGGTCTGCTGGTGCCCGAGGCGCTCGGCGGTCAGGGCGCCACCCACCGCGAGGCCGCCGTCGTCCTGGAGGAACTGGGCCGCGCCGTCGCCCCCGTGCCCTACCTGACCAGCGCCGTCACCGCCACCGAGGCCCTGCTCGCCTGCGGCGCCGACGACCTGCTCACCGAGCTGGCCGCCGGCCGCCGCATCGGCGCCCTCGCCGTCGCCCTGCACCTCGCCCCGGGCGGGGCCTGGAAGACCGTACGCGCCGAGAACGGCACCCTGCGCGGGGAGTTGACCGGCATCGCGGACGCGGCCGTCGCGGACGTCCTGCTGGTGCCCGCGGACGACGGCGGGCTGTACGCCGTGGACGCCGACGCCGTGACCGTCACCCCGCAGGTGTCGCTCGACCTGACCCGGCCGTTGGCGACGGTCACCCTCGAGGGGGCGTCCGGGCGGCGGCTCGGCGACGCGGAACCCGCCGTGCGACGGGCGCTGCGCAGTGCCGCCGGGCTGCTCGCCTCCGAGCAGTTCGGCGTCGCGGAGTGGGCGCTGACCGAGACCGTGCGCTATCTGAAGGAGCGCAAGCAGTTCAACCGGCCCGTCGGCGGCTTCCAGGCGCTCAAGCACCGGCTCGCCCAGCTGTGGCTCGAGGTCGTCAACCTGCGGGCCGCCGCCCGCAACGCCGCCGACGCGCTGGCCACGGGCGCGGAGGCCGACCTGGCGGTGGCCGTCGCGCAGGCGTACGCGGCGCCGGTCGCGGTGCGCGCCGCCGAGGAGGCGCTGCAACTGCACGGCGGCATCGGGATGACCTGGGAGCACCCGGCGCACCTGTACCTGAAGCGCGCCAAGGCCGACTCGATCGCGTACGGCACGGCGGGCGCCCACCGGCAGGCCGTCGGTGAGCTGGTGGCCCTGCCGACTCCCTGACGTACACCGCTCGTTCAGCCGGGAAAGCCCGTCCCACCTGGGGCGGGCTTTCCCGTGCGCGCCGAGCGGCAGGGGTGAACTCATGGCGGCGGTCCAGCCAACTCCTGGCATGTACAGGCCTTTCGAGGGCCGAACGGCCGCATACTTCCTGCGTCCCGTCCGGCACCCCTCGGGAGGCAGACATGGCCCTCACCACCCGCCGCAGAGCCCTCACCACCCTCGGCGCCGCCCTCGCGGGCTCGTTCGCGCTGCCCGCCACCCAGGCCCTCGCGGGCGAGCGGGGCCGCGGCCCGCGCCCCCTGTGGCGGGCCCACGCCCACAACGACTACGAGCACCCGCGCCCCCTCCTCGACGCCCTCGACCACCGCTTCGGCAGCGTCGAGGCCGACATCTACCTGGTCGGCGACCAACTCCTCGTCGCCCACGACCCCGAGGACCTCGACCCGGCCCGCACCCTGGAGTCGCTCTACCTCGAACCGCTCGCCGCCCGGGTCCGCGCCGGACACGGCTGGATCTACCGCGGCCACCACCACCCCCTCCAGCTCCTGATCGACCTCAAGACCGAGGGCTCGGCCACCTACCTCGAACTCGACCGTCAGCTGCGGCGCTACAAGCACCTGTTCACCACCTACGCGCACGGCCGGGTGCGCCGCGGCCCGGTCACCGCCGTCATCTCCGGCGACCGCGCCGCCCGCGTCCCCATGGCGGCGCAGACCACGCGCCGCGCCTTCTACGACGGCCGCCTCGCCGACCTCGGCGGCCCCGCGCCCGCCTCGTTCATCTCGCTGATCAGCGACAACTGGACCAACCACTTCACCTGGCGGGGCGTCGGCGCGTTCCCCGCGGCCGAACGGGAGAAGCTGCACGCCATCACCGGCACGGCGCACGCACGTGGCCAGCAGGTGCGGTTCTGGGCGACCCCCGACCTGCCGGGGCCGGAGCGCGACGCGCTGTGGACGGAACTGCTCGCCGCCGACGTCGACTACCTCAACACCGACGACCTCGCGGGCCTTGAGGCCTTCCTCGACGCCCACCGGGCGCTCTGACGGTCCGCGGCAAGACCACACGATCGGAGGACAGGTCAGCCGCCCGGACGAACCCCCCGCTACGCCACACTTGCGGCCGAACGCCGTGAACCGGAAGTGCGGCGTGGCGGAGGAGTGTGACGATGGCCGTTTCCATCTCTGTGGTGCTGCTGCTCCTGGTCCTGGCGGTGATCTTCGTACGCAACGGCGGGCTGAAGTTCTCGCACGCCCTGGTGTGCCTGCTGCTCGGCTTCTACCTGGCCGGCACCAGCGTCGCCCCCACCATCAGCAGCGGCCTCACGGCGACCGCCGACCTGGTCAGCAGTCTGCGCCCCTGAGGCCGCCGCCCGGTCGCTTCAGGGCGTCGAGAACACCCCGATGCCGTTCGGCACGGGCCGTTCCGTGCCGTCGGAGGGGTTGTTGCGCACCGTCACCCGCGCCGCGCCCGGCTCCCGCGCGACGAGCGCCGACGAGCCGCCGCCGTCCAGGCTGAACGCGTCGGCCGACCCCAGCTGCCGCATCACGTCAGCCAGTTCGGCGACCGTCAGACCGGTGCGGTACGCGGGCGCCCCGTCCACCGCGAGCAGCAGCAGCCCGCGTCCGCCGCGGAAGACCCCGGCGGCGGTGCGCACGGCCGGGGTGGCGTCGCTCAGCCCCGGCAGCGGCTGACCGTCCACCAGGACCGGATAGCCGCCGACGGCGAAGCGGTACGGCACCCGGCTCGCGGACGCCACCAGCCGGTACCCCACCCGCACGGGCTCTCCCTCGGACAGCTTCCGCAGCCGCTGCGCGCCCGCCTCCCGGCCGACCAGCACCGTCGTCCCGGCACCGATGGGCCCGCCGCCCGGAGTGCCGGAGGCCGACACGACCCGGCCGCCGCGCACCGTCACCTCGTAGGTGTCCGTGCTGCACGGCGCGGCCCGGTCGGTGTCCGTGCCGCAGGTGGCGCGCACCCGGGAGGCGCCGCCCCACGCCGACGTGAACGCGCCGACCGAACCCTCCGGCAGCGCGTACTGGTTGAGCCCGCCCAGCGGCAGCGCACCCTGCGGGGTGCGCACGGTGCCGTCCAGCGTCAGCCGGTCCAGCCGGGCCCGCCGGTCGTCCCCCACACCGATGACGTCCCGGGCGCTGGTGCCGGGCGGCAACGCCGGGCCGAAGCGCTGGGCGTCGGGCACCGCGCCCTTGAGCGCCCGACCGGCCGCGATCGCCGGACCGGAACTCGCGCCGGTCGCCTCGACACCCGGGTGCTGCACCTCGGTGATGTTGAAGAAGTCCCCGTTGACACCCGCGACCGCGCCCGCGCCGTCGGCCAGCGACGACACCGTGGCCCGCGCCGCCACCGTCCCCGGGTACAGCAGGCCGAGACGCACCCGGGGGTCGCTCACATCGACCCGGAGCACATGCACACGCGTCGGCCCGCCGACCGCGGCCACGTCGAACCGCTCGTAGCGCACACCCGGCGCCACCTGGGTGCCGCCGTCCACGGCGGCGGCCGGGGCCGCCCCCACCAGGCCGGCCCCGGCCAGCGCGCCGAGAGCCGTCAGCAACGCCAGCAGTCCCCTGCCCGTCACAGTCCCCCCTGAGGGTCCGTCAACCGTCCTGGTCACAGGGAGAAGTGCAGCAGACGGCGGTGGACCGCGGCGGTGCCACGCGCCGAACCACGCACGAACGGAGGGCTACGAGGGCCCGTTCACCGCTCCGCGTCGTGATCGGCCCGAGGGGTGTCCGCCCCGGGCAGCGGTGTGCCGTCCTCGGCGAGCCGGTCGGCGAGTTCGTCACGCACCAGCGGACGGCGGTCGAGATCACCGATCCGGTACGCGGTGCGGCCGATGATCTGGCTGGTCACCGGGGCGGTGAGCATCTGGAACACCGCGACCAGCACCAGCACGGGCGCGTGCCGGGCCGGAAGCTGCACGGCCGCCCCCAGCAGCACCAGCAGCAGACCGAGCGTCTGCGCCTTGGCCGCGGCGTGCAGTCTGCTCCCGGTGTCCGGGAACCGCAGCAGGCCCACCGCGCCGAGCAGACAGAACAGGGCACCGGCCGGGAACAGCACCGCGGTCACCACGTCCCGGACGACGCTCACCGCATGCCCTCCCGCTTCTCCACCAGGTGCGCCGCCGTCACCGAGCCGATGAACGCCAGCAGCGTCAGCACCACCAGCGCGGGCACGGGAGTGGCGTCCGCACGCAGGACCATGCCGACCGCCGTCCCCGCGACGACCAGCGTCACGACCACGTCCAGCGCCATGACCCGGTCCAGCGCGCTCGGACCGCGCACCAGCCGCACCAGCGTCAGCAGGGCGGCCGCCGACAGCAGGCCCAGGGTGACGGCGTACAGCGTGTTCATCGTCGGTTCCCTCCGGAGTCTCGGGTGCCGTCGGAGCGGCCCATGGCCCGCGCGACCGTGCGCTCCACCGACCGGACCTCTTCCCTGCGCAGTTCGACGCCGCGCGCGTCGCGGACCGGCAGGGCGTGCACGTACAGGCGCCGCCGTCGCCGGTCGATCTCCATCACCAGCGTCCCGGGAGACATCGTGGCGACCTCGGCGACGGCCGTGATCAGCAGATCGTCGTCGGCCCGCAGCGGCACCTCCACGATCGCGGCGCTGGTCCGGGGCCCGTGCCGTACCGCCTGCCAGGCGACCACGACGCCCGAGCCGACCAGATCCGCCAACAGCCGCACCAGCAGCCGTACTCCGGCCAGCGGCCGGGGCAGCCACCCCGGCACCGCCGGCAGCGGGAACACCGCCACCACCACGACCGCGACGACCGCGCCGCCGACCAGCACCCGCGGGCCGAGCGACCCCCACAGCATGATCCACAGCAGCCACAGCCAGCCCACCATCGGCAGGTGCCGTCCCACCCGGCGCAGTCCCGCGGCGCCGCTCATCGCTCCCCCTCGCCCAGGACGACGGACCGGTACGCCTGCGGACTGATCAGATCGTGCGCCGCCCGCTCGGCGAGCCGGGCCAGCGGCCCCGCGCCGACCGTGATCACCAGCCCCGCCGCCGTCACCCCGGCCGCGGAGACCAGCATCAGCCACGCCCCGCGCGTGCGCACCGACGGCCCACGCTCCGGACGCGGCGGCTTCATGAAACCGGCCGTCCACACCCGGGTCATGGCGTACAGGGTCAGCGCGCTGGTGAGCACGGCTGCCCCGAGCAGGGCGTACGACACCGCCCCGCCGTCATCGGCACCGGCCTCCAGCAGCGCCAGCTTGGCCACGAAACCGGAGAACGGCGGAATGCCCGCCAGACTCATCGCCGGAAGCGCGAACAGTACGGCGACCAGCGCGCCCGGCGCCGGCCGCCCCGCCATCCTGGACAGGGACGCCGTGTCGGAGCGGCGCACCATCAGGTCCGCGACGAGGAACAGCGCCGCCTGGGCGACGATGTGGTGGACGACGTACAGGATGGTGCCGGTCAGGCCGCGCACGTCGAACAGGGCGAGACCGAACAGCATGAAACCGATGTGGCTGACCAGGGTGAAGGACAGCAGCCGGTTGAGGTCGTCCTGCGCGAGGGCGCCCAGGATGCCCGTCAGCAGGGTCGCGATCGCCACCCAGGCCAGCAGCGGCCACGGCCCGTCGCGCGGGAACAGCAGCGTCTCCGTGCGCAGCACGGCGTACACGCCGACCTTCGTCAGCAGCGCGGCGAACACCGCGGTGATCGGCGCGGGCGCGGTGGGGTAGCTGTCGGGGAGCCAGAAATGCAGCGGCACCAGCGCCGTCTTGATGCCGAGGACCGTCAGCGTGAGCAGCGCCAGCGCACCGCTCAGCCCGTCGTCCAGCTCCGCCAGCCGCGGGCCGAGCTGCGCCAGCGTGACCGTGCCGGTGGCCGCGTACACCAGCGCGATCAGAGTGATGAACAGCAGCGACGAGGTCAGGCTGACGATGGTGTACGTCATGCCCGCGCGGGTGCGGTCCCGGTCGGCGTCCAGCGTGATCAGCACGTACGACGCCGCCAGCATCGTCTCGAAGGCGACGAACAGGTTGAACAGGTCACCGGAGAGGTAGGCCAGGCCGACGCCCGCGACGAGCACCAGGTACGCCGGGTGGAAGACGCGCGCGGTACGGCGGCGGTGCTCCGCGGTGCCCTGGCCCACGGCGAAGCCCAGGACCGCCAGCGACACCAGCGCGGAGACGCTGAGCAGCAGCGCCGACAGCCGGTCGGCGACCAGGGTGATGCCGAGCGGCGCGGGCCAGCCGCCCATGTGCACGGCCTGCGGCCCGTCCCGGTCGGCCAGCACCAGCAGCGCCAGCGCGTCGGCGAGGACCACGGTGAGCACCACACCGCTGAGCGCCCGCACCGCCGCCCGGTGCGGCCCGAGCAGCGACAGCCCGGCGCCGCACAGCGGCAGCAGCACCGGCAGCGCCAGCATCGTCGCCCTCACCGGTCCTCCTCCCGTGACACCGAACCGGCGCGGTCGTCGTGCCGGGCATGCCCGGCACGCTCGGCGAACGTGCCGATGCGCCGGTCCTCCACGTCGTCGCGCACCTCGTCGTTGCCCCACAGCCGCCACGAGCGGTACGCCAGCGCCGTCAGGAACGCGGTGAGGGCGAACGTGATCACGATCGACGTCAGCGCCATGGCCTGGGGCAGCGGATCCGCGTACCGCGAGGGGTCCGCCGCCTTGCCGTCCGTCACCGGGGGCCGCCCCGGCGTACCGCCCGCGACCAGCAGCAACAGGTTGGTTCCGTGGCCGAGGACGATGAACCCGAGGACGATCCGCATCAGCGAGCGTTGCAGCATCAGGTAGAACCCCACGGCGAACAGACCGCCGACCACGACGGACAGGGTGACGTCGATGGTGTTCACCCGGTGGCTCCCTTCGTCGTCTCCTTCTCGGGTGCCGGAGCCCGGCCCAGTGACACGCCCGCGGCCGACAGCAGCTTCAGCGTCACCCCGACGACCACCAGATAGACGCCGATGTCGAAGAGGAGACTGGTCGCGAACTTCACGGTGCCCAGCAGCGGCGGATGGAACGTCAGCACCGTGCTCTCCAGCGGCGCGCCCCCGACGAGCGGCGGGAACAGCCCGACACCGGACGCGAGCAGCAGACCCGAACCCGCGACCACGCCCGAGTGCACCCGCACCGCGGCGCCCAGATCGGCCCGGCCGCCCACCAGATAGCGCAGCACGAACGCCTGACCCGCCACCAGACCGGCCGCGAAGCCGCCGCCGGGGTCGTAGTGGCCGGAGAACAGCAGGAACAGGGAGAGCACCAGGATCGACGGGAACAGCAGCCGGGTCACCACCTCCAGCAGCACCGAACGTTCACCGCCGGGCCGCTCCTTGGCCCCGGGCAGCCAGGTCCCGGCGGGCTCGTCCCAGTGCGCGGTGGGAAAGGCATCCCGCCGGGCTTCCGAGGGCATCCGGGCCCGGCCCCGGCCCGGCACCCGCACCAGGCTCACCACACCGACCGCCGCCACCAGCAGCACCGAGATCTCGCCCAGGGTGTCCAGGGCGCGGAAGTCGACGAGGATCGCGTTCACCACGTTGTGGGCGCCCGCCTCCTCGGCGCGCCGCACGTGCTCACCGGAGACGGCGGGCGCCCTGCGCGCAGAGGACGCCGCCAGCGCGAAGCAGATGACGAACACCCCGACCGCGCAGGCCGCCGCCGCGCGCAGCAGCCGCGCCCGGGTCCGTGTCCGGCCGGGGCTGAACCGCGACGGCATCCGCCGCAGCACCAGCACCACCACGACCAGCGTCATCGTCTCCACCAGCAGTTGGGTGAGCGCCAGGTCCGGCGCCCCGCGCACCAGGAAGATCCCCGCCACGCCGTAGCCGACGGCACCCGCCAGCAGAACACCGGTCAGCCGGTGCCGCGCGGCCACCACCGCCGCGGCCGAGGCCAGCACCAGCACCCCGAGCACCGGCTCCACCGGTGACCACCACGCCGACGGTGAGCCCAGCGTCGGCGCCGCCGCGGCCAGCGCCACCCCGGGCACCAGGACCACCGTCGCCAGCAGCACCGTCAGATAGACCGGCAGCGACCCGACCTGGGTGCGGCCGGTGACGGCGACCGCCACCCGGTCCACACCGGCGACGGCACGGTCGTACAGCCGCTGCGCGTCCGGGAGGCTCGGCAGCCGTCCCGCGGAGCCGTACGGCAGCCGCCGCAGCCACGCGTGCAGCAGACCGCCGAGCAGCAGCGCCAGCGCCGACAGCCCCAGTACCGCCGTGAACCCGTGCCACAGCGCCAGTTCGTACGGGCCGTCAGGACCCGGCGGGAAGACGTCGGCGTACGCCTCCGCGACGGCCGCCGTCCCCGGGTACCAGACCCCGAGGACGAGACCCGCCCCCGACAGCACGGCCACCGGCGCGAGGAACCGGGGCTCCGGCCGCTCCGCCCGCTCGACGACCTCCGCGGGCGGCCCGCCGAAGGCGCCCCGCACGAACCGCGCGCTGTACGCCACCGTCAGCGCGAAGCCCACCACCAGCGTCGCCGTCAGCCAGCCCTGGGCGGCCAGCTCACCGCCGTGCCAGAACGCCTCGATGGCGGCCTCATGGCTCAGATAGCCGACGAGCGGCGGCAGCCCCGCCATGGACGCCGCCGCGAGCACGGCCACCGCGCACAGCATCGGCATACGACGGCCCAGACCCGACAGTTCGCGCACGTCCCGGGTGCCGGTGCGGTGGTCCACGATGCCCACCGACAGGAACAGCGCCGACTTGAACGCGGCGTGCGCCGTCAGCAGCACCGTCCCCGCGATCGCCGCGGTCCGCGTCCCCGCGCCCAGCAGGGCGGTGAGCAGACCCAGTTCGCTGATCGTGCCGTAGGCCAGCAGCAGCTTCAGGTCCAGCGCGCGCAGCGCCCGCCACGCCGCCAGCACCATCGTCGTCAGCCCCACCCCGAGCACCATCGGCCGCCACGGAGCGACCTCGGCCAGCCCGGGCGCCAGCCGGGCCACCAGATAGACCCCCGCCTTCACCATCGCCGCCGCGTGCAGATAGGCGCTCACCGGCGTCGGCGCCACCATCGCCGCGGGCAGCCAGCCGTGCAGCGGCAACTGCGCCGACTTGGCGAACGCCCCGATCAGCACCAGCACCACGGCCGCGGTGACCGTGCCGCCGTGCGGCGGGTCCGCGACGATCGCGGAGATCCGCGCAGTACCCGCCGCCCGCGCCAGCAGCACGAAGCCCAGCAGCATCACCAGGCCGCCGGCCGTCGTCACCAGCAGCGCCTGCCGGGCCGCCCGCCGCTCCGCCGCCGACTCGCCGTGCCCGGCGATCAGCAGGAACGACACCACCGTGGTCAGTTCCCAGAAGACGTAGAGGACGAAGAGGTTGTCGGACAGCACCAGGCCCGCCATCACCCCCGCGAACAGCAGGAGCAGCGCCGCCAGCCGTCCGGCGTCCCGCTCCACGTAGTACCGGCAGTACAGCAGCACCAGCGCCCCGACCCCGGCGACGATCCACAGCATCAGCAGGGACAGCGCGTCCAGCCGCAGATCCACGGTGAGTCCCAGCGACGGCGCCCAGGCCAGCGACTCGGTGTGGACCTCACCGTCCAGCACCCCGCCCGTCAGGGCACCCGCCCAGACCACCACCGCCAGCGGCACCAGCGCGGCCACCGCCCACACCGAGCCGCCGAGCCGCCGCCGCCCCCACCAGATCGCCACCGCGACCACGGCGTGGGCGGCCAGCAGGAACAGCACGACAGCACCAACCCCTCCGCGGCGAACCGCTCGTCCCTGCCCGGCCTACGCGGGGGATCTACCACCCGCGACGCGGCCGGGTGCCCGGCGCGGCGGAAAATGAACCCTTTGCCGCGACATCGCCCGCGCAATCGGCCCTGCCCGGCGTGTTCCACGAGCGGCCCGGGGCACTGGAGGACGATGGAGGCCGCGCACAGCACTACGGAGGGGCCCGTGGACCACCAGGTGGACGCACCGCCGTCGGACCCGCGCCGCCGGGTCCCGCGCACCGACGCCCTGCTGCGCGACCCACGGCTGCGCGAGGCGGCGGCCCGGCTCGGCGAGACGCCCGTGAAGTCGGCGGTCCGGCAGGCCCAGGAGCGGGCGCGACGGGGCGCCGTCACACCGGAGGAGGTGGCCGACACGGCGGTCGCCCTGCTGCCGCGCACCGCCGGCGGACTGCGCCCCGTCGTCAACGCCACCGGTGTGCTGCTGCACACCAACCTCGGCCGCGCCCCGCTGTCCGCCGCCGCCCGCCGGGCCGTGGCCGAGGCCGCCGGACCCACCGACGTCGAACTCGACCTGACCACCGGCGTACGCGCCCGGCGCGGCCGTACCGCACTGGCCGCCCTGCGCGAGCGGGTGCCGTCCGCCGAGGCCGCGCACGTGGTCAACAACGGCGCCGCCGCCCTGGTGCTGGCCGCCACCGCGCTCGCCGCCGGACGGGAGATCATCGTCGGCCGCGGTGAACTCGTGGAGATCGGGGACGGCTTCCGGCTGCCGGACCTGCTGGTCTCCACCGGGGCCCGGCTGCGCGAGGTCGGCACCACCAACCGCACCACACCCGCCGACTACGCCGCCGCCGTCGGGGAGCGGACCGCCTTCGTGCTCAAGGTGCACCCCTCCAACTTCCGGATCACCGGCTTCACCCGCGCCGCCGACATCACCGAACTCGTCCCGCTGGGCGTCCCCGTCGTCGTCGACATCGGCTCCGGCCTGCTCGCCCCGCACCCCCTGCTGCCCGGGGAACCCGACGCGCAGACCCAACTGCGCGCCGGGGCCGCCCTGGTCACCGCCAGCGGCGACAAACTCCTCGGCGGTCCGCAGTGCGGCCTCCTCCTCGGCGCACAGGACGTCGTGGGCACCCTGGCCCGGCATCCGCTGGCCCGCGCCCTGCGCGTGGACAAGCTGACCCTGGCCGCCCTGGAGGCCACCCTCACCGGGCCCGGCACCCCGACCGGGGAGGCGCTGACCGCCGACCCGGCGCGGCTGCGGCAGCGCGCCGAACGGCTCGCCCACGCGCTCACGGAGGACGGCGTCGACGCCCACGCCGTCGACAGCGAGGCCACCGTCGGCGGCGGGGGAGCGCCCGGCGTCACCCTGCCCAGCGCCGCGCTGTCGCTGCCCGAGCGGTACGCCGCCGCCCTGCGCGCCGGGACGGACCCCGTGGTGGGACGGCTGGCGAGCGGGCGCTGCCTGCTCGACCTGCGGACCGTGCCCGAAGCGGACGACGAACGGCTGGCCGCCGCAGTGCGGTCGGCGGCCGGGAGGTAGCCGTCATGCGGGTGCTGGCCACCGCCGGGCACGTCGACCACGGCAAGTCCGCGCTGGTGCGGGCGCTGACCGGGATGGAACCCGACCGGCTCGCCGAGGAACGGCGCCGCGGCCTCACCCTCGACCTCGGCTTCGTCTGGACCGGCCTCCCGCCCGACGGCGAACCCCTCGCCTTCGTCGACGTGCCCGGCCACGAACGCTTCGTCGCCACCATGCTGGCCGGCGTCGGCCCGGTGCCCGCCGTGCTGTTCGTCGTCGCCGCCGACCAGGGCTGGCAGCGGCAGTCCCAGGAACACCTGGAGATCCTGCACGCCCTCGGCGTCCGGCACGCCGTGCTCGCCGTCACCCGCGGCGACCTGGCCGACCCGGCGCCGGTGCGCGCGGACGCGGCCCAACGCCTCGCGGCGACCTCCCTCGGCGCCGCGCCCTGCGTCGAGGTCAGCGCGGTGACCGGGCAGGGCCTGAGCGCGCTGCGCGCCGAACTGTCCCGGCTGGCCCGCGCCCTGCCCGTGCCCCCTGCCGACGCGGACGTCCGGCTGTGGCTGGACCGCGCCTTCACCGTGCGCGGACACGGCACCGTCGTCACCGGCACCCTGGCCGCGGGCACCCTCCGCGTCGGCGACCGGCTGACGGCCGGGGACGGCACGACGGTGCTGCGGGTGCGCGGCCTCCAGTGCCTGAACGAGGACCGGGACGAGGTCGGCGCGGTGGCGCGGGTGGCGGTCAACGTGCACGGCGCCCCCGACGGACTGCTGACGCGCGGTCAGGTACTGCTCACCCCAGGCCGCTGGCTGCCCACCTCCGTGACCGACGTACGCGTCACCGGCACCCCCGTCGCCGAACTGCCCCGGCAGGCCACCCTGCACTTCGGCACCGCCGCCGTCCCCGTGACCGTCCGCCCGCTCGGCACCGACACCGCCCGCCTCACCCTCGCCCGGGAACTGCCGCTGCGCGTCGGCGACCGGGCGGTGCTGCGGCAGCCGGGCGGCCCCCGCACCCCCTCCGCGGTGACCCTCCTCGACGTACGGCCACCCCGGCTGACCCGACGCGGGGCCGCCCGCGCCCGAGCCGCCGAACTGGCCACCCTGACCGGCACCCCGGACGCCGCCTCCGAACTCCGCCGCCGTCACCTCGTACGCCGCGGCGAACTCCACGCCATGGGCGTCCCCGCCCCCTTCGAACCCGTCACCGGCGACTGGCTGGCCGACCCGGCCCACTGGGCCGCGCTGCGCGAACGCCTGTCCCAGGAGGTCGACCGGCACGCCTCCCGCGACCCCCTCGACCCCGGCCTGCCCACCGAGGCGGCCCGCCGCCTCCTGGCGCTGCCCGACCGCACCCTGATCGACGCGCTCACCACCACCCCCGGAAACCGCCAACTGCACCAGCGCAACGGCAAGTTGTACGGCACCACGAGCGCCGCCCCCGCCCTGCCGCCCCACCTCAGCGCCGCCGTCGACACCGTGCGCGCCGAGCTGACCGAGGCCCCCTTCCGCGCCCCCGAGGCACACCACCTCACCGAACTCGGCCTCACCCGCAAGGCCCTGGCCGCCGCCGTCACCGCGGGCGCACTGCTGAAGGTCGGCGACGGCATCGTCCTGCTGCCGGGCGCCGACGCGCGGGCCGCCGCCGTCCTGCGCGACCTGCCCCAGCCCTTCACGACCAGCGAGGCCCGCCGCGCCCTGGACACCACCCGCCGGGTCGCCGTACCGCTGCTGGAGTTCCTGGACACGCGCGGCTACACCGAACGGGTGGACGACCAGCGGCGCCGGTGCCGGTAGCGAGACAGGGGCGATGGCGGAGGCGGACAGGAATCGAACCTGCCTGCCCGAGATCCTCGGGCACCTCGGTTTTGAAGACCGGGAGGGCCACCAGGCACCCACACGCCTCCACGCCCGGCCAGGCTACCGGAGCCGGCTCACATCTCCCTGCCGGTGTTCTCGTCGATGCCCGCGCGTGCCCGGTAGGCGCGTACCAGGGCGGGGGCGGCCGGACCGCGGGGGCGGCGGCCGGGGCGGATGTCGACGGCGAAGGCCTTGGCCTCCTGGATGTGGGTGTTGGGGTCGAGGGAGAGGTGGAGCAGTTCGTTGGCGGCGTCGCCGGTGGTGTGGCCGTTCGGGCCCCAGTGGTAGGGCAGGCCCACCTGGTGGAGCGGGCGGCCGTGCACGGTCAGGGGCGGCATCCGGTCGGTGACCAGGACCCTCGCCTCGATCACCCCGCGGGCGCTGACGACCGTCGCCCAGCCGGTGTGTTCCAGGCCCCGCTCGGCGGCGAGCGCCGGTGACACCTCGCAGAAGAACTCCGGTTGCAGCTCCGCCAGGTAGGGCTGCCAGCGGGACATGCCGCCCGCGGTGTGGTGCTCGGTGAGGCGGTACGTCGTGGCGACGTAGGGGAACACCAGGGAGCCGGGGTCGGCGGGGCCGGGCTGGTAGCGGTTGTCGGGGTGCGGGGGCGGCAAGTGCCGTACCGGGTTGCGCTGCTGGCCGTACAGGAGGTTGGGGAACGGGGAGTCCTGCGGTTCGTAGTGGGTGGGCAGCGGGCCGTCGGTGAGGCCGGACGGGACGTACAGCCAGGCCTTGCCGTCGGCCTGCATGATGAAGGCGTCCGTGCCGCCCAGCGCCTCGGGACCGGTGGCGTCCGGCGGGGGAGTGTGGTCGGGTGCCTGGTCCTTCTTGAAGTCGGGGACGTCGTGGCCGGTCCACTCGCCGCGTTCCGCGTCCCACCAGACGAGTGCCTTGCGCTCGCTCCACGGGCGGCCCTCCGGGTCGGCGGAGGCCCGGTTGTACAGCACCCGGCGGTTCGCGGGCCAGGCCCAGCCCCACTCGGCCGCCACCCAGTCCTGCTCCGCGCCCGGGGTGCGGCGCGCCGACTGGTTCACCCCGTCGGCGTACACCCCGCAGTAGATCCAGCAGCCGCACGACGTCGAGCCGTCCGCGCGGAGCTGCTCGTAGGAGCCGAGCGGGGTCCCGTCGGGGCCGTGGCCGTTGATCTCGGCGAGGACGGCGGCGGCATCCGGCTCGGCGAGCGGACCCCTGGTCGGGTAGTCCCAGGTCAGATCGAGCAGCGGGCGGTCCATCGGGTCGGTGGAGGCGGCGAGCTTCTGCCGGACGAGCCGTCCGAGGTGGTACGTGAACCACAGGTCGCTGCGCGCCTCGCCGGGCGGCTCCACGGCCTGGTGATGCCATTGCAGCAGCCGCTGGGTGTTGGTGAACGTGCCGTCCTTCTCGATGTGCGCGGCGGCCGGGAGGAAGAACACCTCCGTGCCGATCTCCTCCGTGCGCAGCTCACCGCTCTCGATCTCCGGGCCGTCCCGCCACCAGGTCGCCGACTCGATGAGGGAGAAGTCCCGTACGACGAGCCAGTCCAGGTTCGCCATGCCCAGGCGCTGCATCTTGGCGTTGGCGGAGCCGACGGCCGGGTTCTCGCCCATCAGGAAGTAGCCCTTGCACACGCCCTCCAGCTGGGCCGTGACCGTCTCGTAGGTGGAGTGCGAACCGGTCAGCCGCGGGAGGTAGTCGAAGCGGAAGTCGTTCTCCGCCGTCGCCGCCTCGCCCCAGTACGCCTTGAGCAGACTGACCAGGTAGGCGCGCATGTTGCCCCAGTAGCCCTTGCGGGAGGCGTCCGCGCGGACGAAGGTGTCGAGGTCCTGGTTCTCGTGCGCGTGCGGCATGGGGATGTAGCCGGGCAGCAGGTTGAACAGGGTGGGGATGTCCGTCGAGCCCTGGATGGAGGCGTGCCCGCGCAGCGCCAGGATGCCGCCGCCCGGCCTGCCGATGTTGCCCAGCAGGCTCTGGAGCACGGAGGCCGCGCGGATGTACTGCACGCCCACCGTGTGCTGGGTCCAGCCGACGGCGTAGGCGAACGCGGTGGTCCGCTCCCGACCGGAGTTCGCCGTGACCAGCTCGCACACCTGGCGGAACACCTCCCGCGGGACACCGCAGATCCGTTCCACCGCCTCGGGCGTGTAGCGGGCGTAGTGGCGTTTGAGGACCTGGAGGACGCAGCGCGGGTCGGTCAGCGTCTCGTCGCGTTCGGGCTCGCCGCCGCCGATGTCGGGACCGCCCGAGCCGTGCGCCTCACCGCCCGCCTCCTCCGCGACGGCGTGTTCGTCGACGGCGGTGCGCCGCTCGTACAGCTGGTCCCGCTGGCCCGACGCCGCCTGCACCTCCGTACCCGCGTACTGCCAGCTGTCGTTGTCGTAGCCGCGGCCGTCCGGGTCGAGGCCGGAGAAGACGCCGTCGAGGTCCTCCGTGTCACGGAAGTCCTCCCGCAGGATCACCGGCCCGTTGGTGTAGGCCACCACGTACTCCCGGAAGTACGCCTCGTTCGTCAGGACGTGGTTGATGATCCCGCCGAGGAAGGCGATGTCCGAGCCCGCGCGCAGCGGCACGTGCAGGTCGGCCAGCGCGCTGGTGCGGGTGAAGCGCGGGTCGACGTGGATCACCTTCGCGCCGCGTGCCCGGGCCTCCATCACCCACTGGAACCCGACCGGATGGCACTCGGCCATGTTCGAGCCCTGGATGACGATGCAGTCGCTGTTCTGGAGGTCCTGCTGGAAGGTGGTCGCGCCGCCGCGGCCGAACGAGGTTCCCAGACCGGGAACGGTGGCGGAGTGTCAAATACGCGCCTGGTTCTCGATCTGTACGGCGCCCAGGGCGGTGAACAACTTCTTGATCAGGTAGTTCTCCTCGTTGTCGAGCGTGGCCCCGCCCAGGCTCGCGATGCCCAGCGTGCGCCGGGTGCGGGCCGCGTCGACCTCCCACTGCCAGCCCGCCCGGCGCGCCTCGATCACCCGGTCCGCGATCATGTCCATCGCCGTGTCGAGGTCGAGACGCTCCCACTCGGCGGCGTACGGCGCGCGGTACAGCACATGGTGCTCGCGGGCGCCCCCGGTCGTCAGCTGGAGGCTCGCCGCGCCCTTGGGGCACAACCGCCCCCGGGAGACGGGCGAGTCGGGGTCGCCCTCGATCTGGGTGACGCGGTCGTCCTCGACGTACACGTTCTGCCCGCAGCCCACGGCGCAGTACGGGCAGACCGACTTCACCACCCGGTCCGCCGACGCGACCCGGGGCGTGCGCCGGGCGCCGCTCTTCGCGGCGGCTCCCCGGCCGAGGGGGTCCGTGCCGGTGAGCTGCCGGTAGACCGGCCAGGAGTCGATCCAGGTGCGTACGCCCATGTCCTCACGTCCCTTCCCGCGCGCGGGCGGCGAGCCGCTCCCGCTGGGGTACGACGGTGTACTTCGGGTCCTGTGCGGACGCCACGCCGGCGTGGAACACCCCGAACCGCAGCGCCGCCGAACCCGCCAGCAGCGCCGCGCCCGCGACCGCGCCGGGCACCCGGCCGCCCCGCAGGCCCGCCAGCGCGGCGCCGGAGGCCGTGAGCGCCTCGGCCGCGCGCAGCAGGCCCCGCTCGTACGGCTCCGCCGTCAGCCCCATGCGCCGCCGCATCAGCCGGAAGGCACCCACTTCGAGGGCGGCGCCCAGCACGGCCATCCGGCGCGCGGGACCGGTCTGCCCGGCCGGTGCGCCCACGAGCGCCAGCCCGGCCGCCGCCGTCGCACCGGAACCGGCGAAGACGAACGGCAGCTCCCGGTGGGCGTCGTGCCACGACGGCACCGCGGTGTCGGCGATGAGGACCGCGGTGTACGTGGTGACCACCGGGCCCAGCACCGCCGCGGACAGGGCGGCGGCCCGGCCCACGATCCGGAAGCGGCCCGCCACGTCGGTGGCGGCGGCGGTCAGGGTGAGCGGCGCGTAGCCCGCCAGCAGCCAGGAACCGACGCTCATCGGCGAGGTGGGCTTGCAGACCCGCAGCATGTTCAGGAACCGGGACGGGCGGCCCAGGTCGTGCACCAGCAGCCCGAGCGACGCGGAGACCGCGCCCGCCGCACCCAGCTTCGCCACCCGGGCCACCGCGGGCCGGGCGGTGGCCTCGGCCCCGGCGGCCAGCAGCGAGGACGCCCCGGCGAGACCGCCGAGGAAGAGATAGCCCGCGATGTCGAGGGCCTTCCAGGTCGGGCGGTTGAGGACCGGGGTGCCGTAGTACGAGGCGAACGTCGCCTCGGGGACCATCGGCCGCTCGCCGCGGCCCCGGCGTCGGCGGTGCGTGGCGGTCAACGCGGCCCCCTGGCGAAGCTCACGGCGGCCAGCGCCGCCAACGACACCGCTGCCGCCGCCGCGTGCCGCCACATGGCGGGCAGATCACGTGTGGTGACGACCGGGTCCGGCGGCAGACCGTAGACCTCCGGCTCGTCCAGCAGCAGGAAGAACGCCCCGTCCCCGCCGACGCCGTCCTGCGGGTCCGCACCGTAGAGGCGGGCGTCCGTGACACCGGTGGCGTGCAGCGCGGCCACCCGGCCCGCCGCCCGCTCGCGCAGCTCGTCCAGCGGGCCGAACTGGATGGACTCGGTCGGGCAGGCCTTGGCGCAGGCCGGTTCCATGCCGACGCCGAGCCGGTCGTAGCACAGGGTGCACTTCCAGGCCCGGCCGTCCTCGCGGCGCTGGTCGATGACGCCGTACGGGCAGGCGGGGACGCAGTAACCGCAGCCGTTGCAGATGTCCTCCTGGACGACGACCGTGCCGAACTCCGTCCGGAACAACGAGCCGGTCGGGCACACATCGAGACAGGCGGCGTGGGTGCAGTGCTTGCACACGTCCGACGACATCAGCCAGCGCAGCTCGCCGCCGGGGCCCTCCGGCTCCAGGTCACGGGCGGCCGTGAAGACGTCCACGTCGGCGGGCACCCGCTGCTCGACGAAGGCGACGTGCCGCCAGGTGTCGGCGCCCAGCCCGCCGGTGTTGTCGTACGACATGCCGGTCAGTTCCAGGCCGTCCGCCGGGATCGCGTTCCACTCCTTGCAGGCGACCTCGCAGGCCTTGCAGCCGATGCAGACCGAGGTGTCCGTGAAGAAGCCCATGCGCGGCTGTCCGTCCGGGTACCCGGACGACCGCGCGGCGGTGTCTTCCGTCACCTACGACCTCCTCACTCGTACCGAGCCTGGCACGGGTGCCCCCGGCGCGCGCGGCCGAAACGGTGATCGGGGGAACCGGCGGCGGACGGTCTCAGGGTCGGCGCACCCAGTCGGCGTCACCGCGCGAGAAGCGGTGGGCGGCCGGCGCGATCACGGCGAGGAGCAGCAGGGTCAGCGTCAGCAGCAGGACCAGACGGTCGTGCGGGACGAGCGCGCCGCCGCCCAGCGCGCCGAGGAACATGGCCAGCACGGACAGCAGCCGCCTGCCGGGCCGTACCGCCGCGGTCGCCGCGCCGGTCGCGGGGTCGGCGGCCAGTCCGGTCAGGGTCAGCGTCAGCACCGTGGTGGTGAGGCCGGGGACGGCGAGTCGCCGGGCGACCGCGTTCCGCACGCCCATGGCGAGCGACAGCAGCACGATCAGGGCGTACCGCACATCGGTGGAGAGCCGGCCGGCGGCGCCCGCCGCGACCGCCGCGGAGCCCGCGACCAGCACCGTCTGCACGGTTGCCGCCGCCCGCGGTGCCCGGGGAACCGGGCGCCGAGCCCGGCGTCGGAAATTGCCTTTCGTGTGCCGTGGCGCGAGGGCTACGGTTCGGGCGACGAGTCACTCCTGAGGAGCGAAGACGTGGTCCCCCGTGTCCGATCCAGGACGACCTGATGCGGCGAGCCTGTGGCGGAACGGCGACTTCCGCGGGCTCTGGCTCGGTCAGACTGCCTCTCAGCTCGGCGAACACGCGAGCCTGGTGGTCCTGCCGCTCTTCGCCGTCCTGACGCTCGACGCCGGCGCCGACCAGCTGGGCGCCCTGCGCGCGGTGGGACAGACGCCGATCCTGCTGCTGTCGCTGTTCGTCGGCGCCTGGGTGGACCGGTGGCGGACCCGTACGGTGATGGTGCTGACGGACGCCGGCCGGGCCCTGGCCCTGGGCGCCGCCGCCGCGGCGGGCCTGTTCGGCTGGCTCGGCCTGCCGACGCTGTTCGTCGTCGCCTTCGCGGTCGGGGCGCTGTCCGTGTTCTTCGACGTCGCCTACCAGGCGTCGCTGGTACGGCTGGTGAGACGCGATCAGCTGGTGCGGGGCAACAGCGCGCTCGAAGGGAGCAGGTCCGCAGCGCAGATCGGCGGCCCCGCCCTCGGCGGCGCACTGGTGTCCACGCTGTCGGCACCGGTCGCCGCCGCGTCCAGCGCCGCGTTCTTCGCGCTGTCGTTCCTGTCGATCCGCCGGATCGGTCACCACGAGGCCGTCCCGGAACGCACCGAGCGCCCGCCGCGGATCTGGCGGCGGATCCAGGAGGGCCTGCGCTTCGTCGTCCGCGACACCTCGCTGCGGGCGGTGTGCCTCGCGTCGGCGGCCTTCCAGTTCTCCTTCGCGGCCGTGATGACCGTCTACCTGCTGTTCCTGCCGAGGGACCTGCATCTGTCGGGCACCGCCGTGGGGCTGGCGCTCGCCGCGACCGGACCGGGCGCGCTCCTGGGTGCGCTGCTGGCCGCCCGTCTGCCGGGCCGCTTCGGACACGGCGTCGTACTCGTCACGGCGGCGGCGCTCGGCGACGGCGCGTTCCTGCTGGTGCCCGCGCTGCACGGCTCCTCCGCGGTGACGATCGCCGCGCTCCTCACGGTCAACTTCGTCTTCGGGGCCTTCGGCCAGCTGGTGAACGTCACGATCATGGCCGTCCGGCAGACCGTCACCCCCCATGCGATGCAGGGCCGTGTGGCCGCGACGATCAACTTCGTCGGCATGGGCCTGACCCCGCTCGGCTCGCTGCTCGGCGGCCTCCTCGCGGAGGTGTGGGGCACGCGCACCAGCCTCCTGGTGGCCGCCGTGGGCATGCTGCTGTCCCCGGCGCTGATGGCGCTGTCCCCGCTCGCCCGCCTGGGGCGGACGCTTCCGGCCCCGCCGGGGACACCAGTGCAGTGAACGAACGTTTCATGGGTTCCCCGGCGGCGGGCGGGCCCGTGGCCGTGCCCGCAGCCGGGGCGGCATCAGCTCCTGACCTCGCCCCTGATGTGCCGCTGCACGAACTCATGGGCCAGATCGCCGAACTGCTCACCCATCGCGGCGGACCTGTCGACCGTCTTCTGGAAGTGCACCCCGCCCCACACCCGGCTGTCGGCGCACGTCCTGGTGAAGTCGGTCCAGGTGGGGAAGTGGATCTCGATGTCCTTGGCGGGCGCGATCCCCGGCTCCGTCCGCGTCCCGCCCGCACGGACGGTGAACTTCCAGTCCAGGACGTCGTCGCCGAAGTAGCGCCGCGCCGCCTGTGACGCGGCGCCGCAGAGCAGCGCGGAACCCGACGGGTACTCCGGGTGGTCGCCCGTGGGCAGGTAACTCCGCCACTCACTGGCCGGAATGTCGTTGACCGTGCCCATGCCGGGTCCGCCCCAGGCGGTCACCGGCCGGCTGCCGTACACGTGCCGGATCGCGCTGACCGGCCGTACGGCGTCGTACCTGACCTTGTGGTGCCAGGCGACGATCGCCGACTCGAACGTCGCGAGCACGTGCTCGAGCTGGAAGTGCACCCAGCCGTGGATGCCCTGCTCGCCGTTCCGGTCGTGCTTGCGGAGGATGGCCACGCCCGACTGGCCGATGCCCCACAGCTTGTTGTCCATGATCTCCGCGAACACCTTCTGCTCGTCGGTGAGCGCGGCCGACGCCGCCAGGACCTCGTCCACCGCCCGCCGGTAGGCGCGCGGACGGGTGTGGTCGCTGAAGTCGGGGCGGGCGATGGGGAAGTCGCCCGGGTCCCGGAAGGACAGGGGCCGCACCCGGCCCATCTGCGGGGTGACCATGTGCTGCGCGACGTAGATACCGATGTCACCCGGCCCACCGCCGACACGGCGGCCGTTGTGGGGGCCGAGCTGCGGCTGCCAGCGCGAGGGGTTGGCCAGGTCGAACGCGGTGTTCACGGGCCGGTAGCCGGTGTAGTCCGCCCAGGGCCGCGGGTTGTACCGGCGGCCGCCCTCGTCGCCGAGGAAGTTCATGCCGTCCCGCTTGTGCGCCTCGAAGGCGCCCTTCCCCGCGAGGTTGCCGATGCCGACCGGGCTGGCCGGGTCCTCCGACCTGTCGTCCGGGTCCAGACCTATCGCGCTCATCACCTGCCCCAGGGTGTCGGGAGCCTTGCTGCCGAGCACGTACTGCATCACCCGTAACGCGGCGTACAGGCTGGCCGTGTTCATGTTCCGGTTGGTGGCGGACTCACTGGAGGGACGGCGCCGGATCCGGGTGTGGATACCGACCGCGGTCTCGTGGTACGGCGCTACCGCGTCGAATGCCGCGATCGCCGCAATGCGGTTGAGCCAGAGGAATGTGGTCACGTCCATCTGGCCGAAATACTCCGAAGTGAGCGCCGTTCCGGCGTCTTCGTCCTGCGGTACCAGCCAATCGAAGTAATTGTCGGTATCGAGGTCGAAATCGACTGGCGGAGGCTCGTCGCCCTGGCTGGCGGCGGCCCAGCCAGCGGGTCCCGCGGTGGCCATCACCGCGGCCGCGGTGGCGCCGAAGAGAAGTGACCTGCGCCCCAGTGTGAAGTTCGAGAGGGGAGAACGCCCGGTTTTTGACATGGCTGTATCCCTTGTCCTTTGTCTCGTCCTTGTGGGTCCGACGAACGAGCCTATAGACGCGATCCGCTCCCGCAATGCCGCTCTGCCAGCTCTGGCTCCCTTCTTGAGTTGTGCGGCAATGGCGTATTCCCGCCGGTTATCACTTCCTTGAGGGGCCCGGCCTTGCGCCGGGCCGCCGCCCGTTCGCTAACGGCGCGGGTCCCGCTCGTCCGGCCCGTGGCGCAGGACGAGCCAGACCAGGACGGCGACGAGCGCCAGGTACTCCAGCCAGGCGAAGAGGACCGCCAGTCCTTCCGTCGTCACGGGCCGGTCCGTTCCGTGTCAGGGCGTACGACCAGGCGGCGCTGCCGGACGGAGACGATCCGGTGCCAGGCGATCGAGCGGTTCCTCCGGCCGAGCCTGCGGGCCAGCGCCGCGAGGACGTAGGGGCCGTCGACGGTGTCCTCGGCGTAGCCCAGGCGGTACGCCAGGGCCGACGGTCCGACGACGACGGCCTCGATGCGCCAGGGCGCGTCCCTCCCGGAGCGGGCGAGACGGACGTCGTGCACCCGGCCGAGCGAGTGGCCGTCCGTGTCGACGGCTTCCGCGCCGAGCAGGTCAGTCGCTTTCACGCATGCCTCCGGGGAGCCGTGAGACCAGATGCTGACGCAGCCACCGCTCGGGCGCCGTCAGGTCGGGAAACGCCTCGGTGGTCGAGGTAAGCCGTACGACGGTGCCCATGTCGTCGATGGCCGCGACGGGTACCTCGACCGGACCCCGGCGGCCGGACAGCCGCTCGGCGATCCCCGCCCACCAGAGCCCGGCGCGGCCTCCGAGGCGGCCCGCGAAGGCCCGTTGGCCGATGAGCACGGCCGTGAGGACCGGCGGTCCGTCCCCGTCGTCGGCGAAGAGGAGATCGTCGATCTTGCCCAGTTCGGTGCCCTCGCTGTCGACGACCTGGCGGTCGAGGAGCCGGAGCCCGGCATCGAGGAATTCGGTCACAGTCCCGCCTTGGTCGCGATCAGCAGGGGAAGAGCGGCCACCGCTCCGGCGAGCACGATGACCAGGTAGACCACGCCGACGGCGTTGGCCAGGCGCCCGTTGACCCGGTCGCCCATGTACCGGCGGTCGTTGGCGATCACCAGGATCGGCAGATAGGTCACCGGCAGGACGGCGGCCCCGAGGTAGACGGCGTAGATGGTGATCGTGACGGGGTTGACCGTGGTCAGCGCCACGGCCACCGCGGCGAGCAGGGTGACCAGCAGCAGGGTGTGGAAGCGGCTCGCGTCGGCCGGGCGCGCGGTCTTGCCCCAGGTCCAGCCGAAGTGGTGGGCGACCGTGTAACCGGACGACAGCAGCGTCTCGATCGTGGAGCCGAAGACGGCGGCGACGATACCGAGGATGGCCAGCGCGAACCCGACCTTCCCCAGCGCCAGGACGACGGGCAGGACGGTCTGGCCGAGGTTCTCCACCTGGATCCCGGCGGGCTGGAGCACCAGGTAGGCGACGGCCTGGATGCCGATGGCGAGGATGCCGCCGATGGGGTAGCCGACCCAGCAGTTCATCCTCACCTCGGCCAGGTCGCGGGCCCGCCAGCGGTGCTCGACGGCCGCGGAGGAGAAGAAGAACACCTCGTAGGGGGTCATCTGCGCGCCCAGCATCACCAGCGCGTAGAAGAAGTACGTGGGCAGCCCCTCGCCGAAGGGCAGGCTGGGGTGGGTGACGTCGTGCAGCATCCGGTCCCAGTCGGGGCCCAGGTGCCAGACGGCGACCACGAACACGAACAGGGCCATCCCGGCGAGGCCGTAGAGGCGTTCCATCAGCTCGAACGGCACCCGCCAGATCACCAGCCAGGCGAGCAACGCCACCGGTGGCACCCACAGCAGGTAGTGCACGTCCGTGAGCAGTTCGATCGCCAGTGCGATGCCGCACAACTCGGCGACCAGGGCGATCGCGTTGACGAGGTACGAGACCACGACGGCCGCCAGCCCCATCCGGGCGCCCATCCGCTCACGGATCAGATCGAACACGGTCCGGCGCGTGACCACCGCGACCCGGCCCGCCATCTCCGAGTACAGGGCCACCCCGATCACCGCCACCACGGTGACCCACACCAGCGCCAGCCCGAACCGGGCCCCGATCAGGGCGTCGGTGATCAGGTCCCCGATGTCGATGAACCCGCCGATCGCGGTGAAGACACCGAGTGCCAGGCTGAGGATCTTCTTCATGTCGGCCTCAGCTCCTGCAACCGCTTCAGCCGCGTGGCGAGCCGGGGCAGCGGCTCGGCGAGCCGGGCGAGCGTGTCGAATCGTCCGTCGCGGGCGGCGATCCGCAGATCGGCCAACGCCGTCTGACAGTCGGTCAGCAGCGAGGTCACCCTGCCGCGCAGGCGGGTGCCGCGCGGGGTGGGCGGCTGCACCGACGCGATGTGCGTGGCGATGGAGGACACGGCCGTCTCCGCGTCCGACAGCGCCCTGGCCGTGTACGGGCCGGGGGCCTTGCTCTCCTCGGCCGCCTCCACCACCAGGCGTGCCGTCTGCACGGCCGAGCGCGCCGCCTGCGCGGTGTTGGCCACCTTCTCCTCGTAGTCCGTCTCGGACCAGGAAGGCCCCACGCACGCGCCGAGGGCCATGAGCAGCGTCACGGTGAGGGACACCGGCCACGCCGCCCGGCCGGCGGGCCGCCTGCCGCCGGCCTGCATCGTGATGTCGTAGGAGCCCATGGACAGCGGACGGTAACCGCGCGCATCGCCACCGTGACGTACGCCTCGCCGAGACGGCCCGCGAGGAAACGCCCGTCGGTCGTTTGGACGGCGGATGCCGGGGGACTGGGGGGTGGCGCGGGACGGCGGGCCGCCGGGTGCCGCGGCGTCAGGCGGCTTGCTCCGGACGAGGGGCTCCGCCCGTCCGTGTGCGGCGCGCTGGCGTGGGCGAGCGGACGAGGGCGTTCCGTCGGCCGATGATGTGGGCGGGGACAGTCGCAGGGAGGCACGCAGTGGGGACTTCCGACCGTATCGCCGAGCCGTGGGGCATCCGGACCCCCTACGGACCCGGCGAGGACTGGCCCGTCCGGGTGGACACCCACCTGGCCGACGGGGTCGAGGACGGCGACGTGGAGCGCTGGGTGCGGTCCGCCTCACTCCTGCACTCCAACGGCGACGCGATGGACATTGCGGTCAGGGACGGACGGATCGTCGGGGTCCGCGGGCGCGCCGACGACCGGGTCAACCACGGGCGGCTCGGCCCCAAGGACCTCTTCGGCTGGCAGGCCAACGCCTCCGCCGACCGGCTGACCACCCCGCTGGTACGGGAGAACGGCCGCCTGGTGCCCACCACATGGGACACGGCGATGGACCGGATCTGCGCCCGGACCCGCGAACTGCTCGACGAGCAGGGCCCCAGCGCGATCGGGTTCTACACCACGGGTCAGCTGTTCCTCGAGGAGTACTACACCCTGGGGCTCGTCGCACACGGCGGGCTGGGCACCAACCACGTGGACGGCAACACACGCCTGTGCACGGCGACCGCGGCGGCGGCCCTGAAGGAGTCCTTCGCCTGCGACGGGCAGCCCGGTTCCTACACCGACATCGACCACGCGGACGTCATCGCGTTGTTCGGGCACAACATGGCGGAGACCCAGACCGTCCTGTGGACGCGGGTGCTGGACCGGCTCGCCGGGCCGAACCCGCCCGCGATCGTCTGCGTCGATCCCCGCCCGACCCCCGTGGCGCGTGCGGCGACCGTGCACCTGGCACCGCGGCCCGGCACCAACGTGGCGCTGATGAACGGACTGCTCCACGAGATCATCGCCCGTGGCTGGACCGACCGGGACTACATCGAGCGGCACGTGGTCGGCTTCGAGGAACTGGCCGAACGGGTCGAGGACTACCCGCCGGAGCGTGCGGCCGCCATCTGCGACGTCCCCGTCGAGCGGATCCGCGACGCCGCCCGGATTCTCGGGACCGGCGAGCGGGTGCTGTCGACCGTCCTCCAGGGCTTCTACCAGTCCCACCAGGCCACGGCCGCCGCCGTGCAGGTCAACAACCTGCACCTGGTGCGCGGCATGCTCGGCCGGCCCGGCTGCGGCATCCTCCAGATGAACGGACAGCCCACCGCCCAGAACACCCGCGAGTGCGGCGCCGACGGCGATCTGCCCGGCTTCCGCAACTGGGCCAACGACGCGCACGTCGAGGACCTGGCACGGGTGTGGAACGTCGACACGGCGCAGATCCCGCACTACGCGCCTCCCACGCACGTCATGCAGATGATGCGCTACGTGGAGGAGGGGTCGATCCGCCTGCTGTGGGTGAGCGGCACCAACCCCGCCGTCTCCCTGCCCGAGCTGAGCCGGGTCCGCCCGCTGCTGGAGCAGGACCGGCTCACCCTCGTCGTCCAGGACATCTTCCTCAGCGAGACGGCACAGCTCGCCGACGTCGTGCTCCCGGCGGCGACCTGGGGCGAGAAGACCGGCACCTTCACCAACGCCGACCGCACCGTCCACCTCTCCGAGAAGGCCGTCGACCCGCCCGGCCAGGCCCGCCCCGACCTCGACATCTTCCTCGACTACGCCCGTCGGCTCGACCTGCGCGACAAGGACGGCCGGCCGCTCGTGAAGTGGGACGACCCGGAGTCCGCCTTCGAGGCGTGGAAGGAGTGCTCACGCGGCCGGCCCTGCGACTACACCGGCATCACCTACGCCGCACTGCGCGCCCGCGGCGGCATCCAGTGGCCCTGCAACGACGAACACCCCGACGGCCTGGAACGGCTCTACGCCGACGGAACGTTCTGGAGCGACCCCGAGCAGTGCGAGAGCTACGGCCGTGACATGGTCACCGGCGCCCCCCTGGAACCCACCGAGTACCGCGCGATGAACCCGCACGGCAAAGCGGTGATCAAAGCGGCCGCCTACCAGCCACCCCATGAATCACCCGACGACGAGCACTCCTTCGCCCTGATCACGGGCCGCACCCTGTACCACTTCCACACCCGCACCAAGACCGCCCGAGCACCGCAGCTCCAGGCGGCCGCGCCAAAGGTCTGGGTGGAGGTCTCCCGCGACGACGCTGCCACGCACGCCATCAGCGAAGGTGACCTGGTCGAGGTGACCACGCCCCGCGGCTCGGTACGGGCCCGCGCCCGGGTGTGCGGGATCCGCGACGGCGTCCTCTTCCTGCCCTTCCACTACGGCTACTGGGACGCCGACGGTGACACGGCCCGCAAGCCCGGCGACGAGGACCGGGCCGCCAACGAACTCACCCTCACCGACTGGGACCCCGCCTCCAAGCAACCGATCTTCAAGACGGCCGCGGCACGACTGCGCCGTATCGGACCCGGCGCCGGGCCCGCCCCCGCCCCCACCACGACGGCCTCCGCGCCCCTGGACCCCGGCATCATCCCCACCGCGGCCGGACCGGCGGGCGAGGCCCGTGAAGAACCGCGCACCACGGCACCGGGAGACACCCCGTGAAGATCGACCTCGTACTGAGGGAACTGCACCGCAGCGAGAACGACCTCGCACGCCATCTGCTGCACGTCTCCGACCGGCACAAGACCGACCACGACGTCCACCACCTCGCCCGCGACCTCGCCGCCTGGTCCCAGCGCCACGTCCGCGAGATCGCCGGCATGAGCCACCGCTACGGCGTCGACCTGGACCCCGAAGCACACGACGAGCCCGCGCTGACCGAGAAACTGCGGGAGAAGGGCAGCGAGTTGATCGGACGCCGGGGCGAGGCGGCCCTGCTCCTGCTGCGCGATCTCCGCAAGGTCTACACCTCGGCCTCGGGCGTCTCCGCGGACTGGGAGATGCTGGCCCAAGCCGCCCAGGCGGTCAAGGACACCGAACTGCTGGCCCTGTGCCGGCGCTGCCACCCGGACTCCCTCAGGCAGATGCGCTGGGCCAACGCCAAGATCAAGGAATCGGCCCCGCAGATCCTGGCCAGCTGATGACGGCACAGCCACCTCCCTCCGACGCCGACCGCGACCACCTCGCGGTCAGCCGTATCGTCCTGCGCCCGGTCGGCACACCCCTGCCGCTCGGCTTCCTCGCCCTCGGCCTGGCCACCACCGTCTTCAGCGCCCTCCAGCTCGACTGGCTCGGCGCCGCCGACGGCACCGCCGTCGCACGGGCCGTCCTGGTCTTCACGGTGCCCCTGCAAGTCCTGACATCCGTGTTCGGCTACCTGTGCCGGGACCCCGTCGCCGGAACCGGCATGGGCGTCCTGGCCGGAACCTGGGCCGCGGTCTGCGTCATCACCCTCGGCTCTCCTCCCGGGGCGCACAGCAACGCCCTCGGCACGGTCCTGCTGGCCGCCGCGGTGGCGATGCTCGTACCCGCGGCGGCGGCAGGCGGCAAGCTCGTCGCCGCCGCCGTCATGGGGGTGTCGGCCGTCCGGTTCGCGGTCACCGGCATCGCGGAGATCACCGCGTCCAGCGCCTGGGAGACGACGGCCGGCGTCATCGGCCTCGTCCTCGCCGCCCTCGCCCTCTACGCCGCCCTGGGCTTCGAACTCGAGGACACCGCCCACCACACCGTCGTCCCCCTGTTCCGCCGGGGCTCCGGCCGCACCGCCCTGCGCAGCGACGTCGCCGCCCAACTCTCCGACATCAGCCACGAAGCGGGGGTCCGCAAGGACCTGTGACCCCGGCCCGATCGCATGTGGCGCACGCCACATGCCAGCGGCGGAACTCGGGCGTCGGCCGCTTCGACCCCTTCACCGGCACGGCTCGATCCGACGGACGCCGTACGACGCGATCTGGAGACCCGGTGATGGACGAGTCCAGGGAATCACCCGCCGGCGCGGGCGGAGCGCCGGGCAGACTCATGCCCCCGCCCGCCCTCTGCGGCTTCCTCCTGCTGCTGGCACTGGTGTTCACGGCGTCGTACGCCGTGGGGGCGGCGGCGGGACCCGTCGCGCCCGGCATGCACGGCACGTCCGGCAGCGCCGACACGGAGGACGTGGACCCGCACGGAGGAGGCCACTGATGGGTGCGCGGCCGGTCACCGTGCTGGTGACGACCGACCTGGCCGTCGGCGGGATGACCTGCGCGGCCTGTGTGACGCGCGTCGAGAAGAAGCTCGGCAGGCTGGACGGGGTCACGGCGAGCGTCAATCTGGCGACCGGGCGGGCCCGGGTGAGCCACCCGGCGGACGTCAGCGCCGAGGACCTCGTGGCGGCGGTCGAGAAGGCCGGTTACACGGCCGCCGTGCCGCGGCCGACCAGGAAACCGCAGGGCGGGGAGCCGTCCGCCGAGGACGGCGGGCGGGAGCGGGAGCGTCTGCTGATCACGGCCCTGCTCGCGCTGCCCGTGCTCGTCCTGTCGATGGTGCCCGCCCTCCAGTTCCGCAACTGGCAGTGGCTGTGCTTCGTGTTGGCGGCGCCGGTGGCCGTGTGGGGCGCGTGGCCGTTCCACGCGCGGGCGGCGCGCGGGCTGCGGCACTCGGCGGCGACCATGGACACCCTGGTGTCGCTCGGCGTGATCGCCTCCTTCGCCTGGTCGTCCTACGCGCTCTTCCTCGGCGGCGCCGGTGACCCCGGCATGCGGATGCCGTTCAGCCTGGTGCCTTCCGCGGCGGGGGACACGGCGCACGTCTACCTCGAAGCGGCCGTCGCCGTGCCGCTGTTCGTGCTCGCGGGGCGGTTCCTGGAGGCGCGTGCCCGGCGCGGCACCGGGTCGGCACTGCGCGCGCTGGCCGGGCTGGCGGCCAAGGAGGTGGCGCTCCGCGAGGGGGACGGCTCCGAACGACTCGTGCCTGTTGAGGAGTTGGGGGCCGGGCAGGTCTTCGTCGTGCGCCCCGGGGACCGGGTGGCCACGGACGGGCAGGTGGTGGAGGGGAGTTCGGCCGTGGACCTGTCCCTGGTCACCGGGGAGAGCGACCCGGTCGAGGTCGGCCCGGGCTCGGCGGTCGTGGGGGGAGCCGTCAACTCCGGCGGGCTGCTGCTCGTACGGGCCACCGCCGTCGGGGCGGACACGCAGCTCGCCCGGATCACCCGGCTGGTGACCGAGGCGCAGGCGGGCAAGGCGAAGGCACAGCGGCTGGCCGACTCGGTCGCCGGTGTCTTCGTCCCGGTCGTCCTCGCGCTGGCCGCCACGGTGCTGGGGTTCTGGCTCGGTGCCGGCGCCGATCCGCAGGCCGCCGTCACCGCGTGCGTGGCCGTCCTCGTCGTGGCCTGCCCGTGTGCGCTGGGTCTCGCCACGCCGACCGCGCTGATGGCCGCCACCGGCCGCGGGGCCCAACTCGGGGTGCTGGTCGGCGGTCCGCAGGCGTTGGAAGGGCTCCAGCACCTGGACACCGTCGTACTGGACAAGACCGGCACGCTCACTTCGGGGCACATGAGTGTCGCCCGGGTCACGGCCGTGCCCGAGGGCTTGGGCGGGGACACGGCGCTGCGGTGGGCGGGGGCGGTCGAGCAGGGCTCGGAACACCCGCTGGGGCGGGCGATCACCGCCCACGCCCGGCGGGCCCTGCCCGGGCGGCCGTTGCCGGAGCTGACCGGGTTCACCGCGGTGCCGGGGCGGGGAGTGCAGGGACGCGTCGAGGGGCGGCTGGTCGAAGTGCGGGCCCCGGACGACGACGAGTTGCCCGCCGTCCTGGCGGAGGCGGTGTCGGCTGCCGAGGGCGCCGCGCACACCGCCGTGCTCGTCCGCGTGGACGGTGTGGGCGAGGCGGTGATCGCGGTCGGGGACGTCGTACGGCCCGGCAGTTACCGGGCCGTGGACCGGCTGCGGCGCCTCGGCGTGCGACCGGTGCTCGCCACCGGCGACCGGGAGGCACCCGCCCGGGCCGTCGCGAAAACCCTGGGCATCGACGAGGTGCACGCCCGCCGCACCCCCGAGGACAAGGCCGGTCTCGTACGGGACCTACAGGAGCGCGGGTACCGGGTCGCGGTCGTCGGCGACGGTGTGAACGACGCCGCCGCACTGGCCGCCGCCGACCTCGGCATCGCCATGGGAACGGGCACCGACGTCGCCATCGGGGCCGCCGACGTGACGCTTGTGCGCGGTGACATCGAGGCCCTGGCGGACGCCGTACGGCTGGCCCGGCGCACGCTGGGCACCGTCCGCGCCAACCTCGTGTGGGCGTTCGGCTACAACCTCGTGACCGTGCCGCTCGCCATGGTCGGACTGCTCACCCCGATGCTCGCCGCGGCGGCGATGTCGGCCAGTTCGCTGCTGGTCGTCGGCAACAGCCTGCGGCTGCGCGGCTGGCAGCCCGCCCCCGCGGCCCGGAGGCGCACCCGATGACCGACCGCGATCGCCGGCGGCCGACGCGCCGCCGGCTCACCGACGCCCTGCTCGCCGCGCTCGCGCCCGTCGCCGCCTGCGCTGTCGCCCTCGGCGGACTGAGCATGTGGACCGCCTACGGCAACGCGGGCAGCCCGGCCCTGATCACGGTCACCGAAGGGCGGGTCTTCCTGCCGACCGGGGACAGCCGGGAGACGGCGGCGTTCTTCCGGATCACCAACAGCGGGGGCTCGGCGGACCGGCTGCTCAAGGTGACCTCCGCCGAAGCCGGTGGTGCCACCCGGCTCAGCCGCCACCGCATGGTCACCGCCAACACGGCGTCCGGGCAGACGGTGACCTCGGTGCCCGTCCCCGCGGGCGGCAGTCTCGCCATGTCCCCGTCCGGCGTCGATGTGATCGTGCCGACGAAGGGGACGTGGCGGCCCGGCGACCTCATCGCGTTCACGCTGCACTTCCAACACAGCGGGGCCGTGCGGAATCTCGCCGTGGTGGTCCGCCCGGGGCAGGACGGCCCCTAGAACACCCGTGCTGCCCGGCGGATTCGCCTGATCGCCGGGAACTCACGGGCCGCCTCCTCCGACTCCTCTCGGGGAACGAGCGGGAGGGGTGGCATGGACGGTCTGGATGTGCGGATGCGTGACGTCGTCTGCCGGCACGGCCGCGTCGAGGCCGTCAGTGGCGTACACCTCGATGTCGAGGCGGGCGAGCGGGTCGCGCTGACCGGCACGAACGGGTCGGGCAAGACCACGCTGATCCGCGCGGTGCTGGGCCTGCACCGTCAGGCCGACGGGCAGATCCTGGTCGGGGGCCGCGGCACGGGCTCGGCCGCCGAGTGGGCCTGGCGGCGCCGGGCGTGCGCCTGGGTCCCGCAGAAACCCGCGGTGGGCCGTTTCCCGCTGCTGGCCCACGAGCTGCTGGCCAGCAGCGGGGCACGGCCGGAGGCCGGGCGGGCGGCGGAGAGACTGGGCGTGGGGGCGTTGACCCGACGGCCGTTGCACACGCTGTCCGGGGGCCAGTTGCAGCGCGTGTACCTGGCCCGTGCCGTGGGCTGTGTGGCAGCCGGAGCCGGTGTGCTGCTGGCCGACGAGCCCACCGCGGCCCTGGACTTCGCCGGGCAGGAAGAGGTCGCCGACGTTCTGCTGTCCCTGCCGGTGACGGTGGTGGTCGTCACGCACGACCGGGCGCTGGCCGACCGTTGCGACCGGGTGCTGGAGATGGCAGCCGGACGACTGCGGGAGGTGCGGTGAACAGCCTCGCCGCCGCCGACCTGGGGCCGCTGCTCCAGCTCGCGCCGGTCCAACGGGCGGGCGCCGCCCTGCTGTTGGCCGCGATCGGACTGCCCGTGATCGGTGTGGTGATCGTCGGCCTCGACATCATGCCGGTGCGGTTCGCGATGATGCACGTCGCCCTGCTGGGCATCGCCGTCGGGCTGCTGACCGGGCTGGACCCGATGCTGTGCGCGCTCCTGGCCTGCGCCCTCGCGGGGGCCGGGGTCGCCCCGCTCGCCCGCACGCCGGACGGCCTGTCCGGCGCGATGGGCCTGTTGATGAGCCTGGCGATCGCCGCCGCGCTGCTGCTCCTGTCCGTGTCCGGGGTCAACGCGCAGGGCGCCTTCGCGCTGCTGTGGGGGTCGATCCTGTCCGTCGGCACGGCCGAGCTGTGGCTGCTCGGCGTGCTCGCCGTCGTCGTACCGTCCCTGTTCTGGTGGCGGCGCCGCGATCTCGCCCTGCTGCTCCACGACCGTGAACTCGCCCTCTCCGCCGGGGTCCGGGCCGACCTGCTGACGCTCCTGCTGCTCGTCCTGGTCGCGGTGTCCGTGGCCGGGGCCATCAAGCTGACCGGCGCACTGCTCGTCGACGCGCTGACCCTGCTGCCCGCGCTGGCCGCCCGGCGGCTGGGCACGTCCCTGAGGTCCATCACCGCCTGGGCGGTCGGCATCGGCGTCGTCGTCAACGTCACGGGGTTCCTCGTCGCGCTGACGCTCGACTGGCCCCCCGGGCCCGTGCTCGTCCTGACGGCCGGGATCGTGGTCCTGGCCGTTCACCTCATTCCCGAACGGAGAACCAGCTCATGGCGCGCAACCGCGTCCGTACCGTCCGTGTCCCTTCCGCCCTCGCACTGAGCCTGAGCACGGCGCTCGTCCTGACCACCACCGCCTGCGGCTCCGACCAGGCCGACGGCACGGGCACGAGTGGGCAGAAGAACGGCGGTGCCCCTGTCGTCGTGGCCACCACCACCTGGGAGGGCGCCTTCGCCAGGGCGGCCGGTGCCGAGGACGTGACGGTCATCGTCCCGTCGTCCGCGCGGCACGCCCCGGACTACGACCCCAAGCCGTCCGACCTCGCGGCGGTGGCGGGCGCCGACTTCGTGCTGTACGCCCCCTTCGAACCGTACGCGGCGAAGATCAAGGAGGCCGCCGGGTCGGACGCGAGGCTGGTCGAGGTCAATCTGGACAACGACGCCGACAAGGCGGGTGCCGAGGTCAGGCGGCTGGGGAAGCTGTTCGGGACCGAGGATGCCGCCGCCGAGTGGGACACGTCCTTCAAGAGCGAGTACGGCACACTGCGGGACGAGTTGAAGGACGCGTGGCCCGGCGGCAAGGCCCCGGTCGTCGTCACGCAGGTCTTCTCCGCCTGGTCGGCGAAGATGGCGGGCGCGGAGGTGGTCGGCACCTACGGTCCCGAGGCGGTGACCGTCAAGCAGCTGTCCGACCTGTCGAAGACGGAACCCGCGTACGTCCTCGACAACGCGCACATGACGACCGGCGAGGTGCTGCCCGGCTCGGGGGCGAAGCAGGTGGA
Source organism: Streptomyces sp. B93 (assembly GCF_018070565.1). Taxonomy (GTDB): domain Bacteria; phylum Actinomycetota; class Actinomycetes; order Streptomycetales; family Streptomycetaceae; genus Streptomyces. The sequence goes on along the minus strand of NZ_JAGPXL010000004.1, from coordinate 127,667 downwards.
GATCGTCAACTACCCGGGCGGGGACCTGGATCTGACGGCGGTCTACGAGAACGCGGCCGACACGATCAAGAAGGCGCTGGCAGCCTCGTAGCGAGGGCCCGGGGGGCCGCCGGGTGACACGCCGGGCGGCCCCTCTCCGTACGAAGGTCAGACAGCCTCCGCGAGCGACTCCGACGTCCCGAGGGCGCACTGCTCACGCAGCCGTGCCCGGTCCGGCTTCCCGGCCGGGGTCAGCGGCAACTCGTCCACGACCAGCAGTCGTTCGGGGTGCTTGCGGCGTTCCAGGCCCCGCGCCGTCAGGTGCGAGGACAGGTCCGCCAGCGTGGGCGCCGCGCCCCGCGCGACCACACAGGCCGCCAGCCGCTCACCCATCACCGGATCGGGCACCCCGACGCACACCACGTCCCGTACGAGGGGGTGCGTGGCGAGTTCGGTCTCAACCTCGGCCGGGCTGATGTTGGCCCCGCCCCGGATGACGACGTCCTTCAGACGGCCCACGACCCGCAGCGTGCCGTCGTCCCCGATGAGGCCGAGGTCCCCGGTGCGCACCCAGCCGTCGGCGGTGCGGTAGCGGGCGTCGAGGTCGGGGGCCGCGACGTAGCACAGCGGGGTCATGGGGCCGCGGGCGACGATCTCGCCGACGGAGCCCTTCGGCGCCTCCTCCAGCTCGGGGGCGCTGCCCGGGACGGCTATGCGTATGTCCGCGACGCGTGGGTCCGGCTGTCCGGCGACGACGCCGGGTCCTTCCCCGTGCAGGGGGCCGTCGCCCAGCCCGGTGTGGCAGTTGACGCCGTCCGCGGAGCCGTAGAGGTTCACCACCGGGCAGCCGAAGACGCGGCGGGCTTCGTCGGCCGTCGCCTCGTCGAGGGGGGAACCGCCGACGACGACGGCCGTCGGGGGAGTGAACGCCGGGCGGTGTCCCTCCGCGAAGCGGTCGAGCATCATCCGGATCATGGTCGGGACGCCCAGGACGTGGGTGGGCCCGTGCTCGGCGAGCGCGTCGAGGGCCGCCTCGGGGGTGAAGTGGTCGAGCAGCACGAGCGTGCCGCCGTGCCGGGCGAGCGCGACGGCGGTGCCGTTGCTGCCGAAGGCGGAGGCGAGCGGGACGAGGAAGAGACAGCGGGGCGGCCGGTCGTCGGCGATGAGGGAGGCGAGGAAGTTGCCGCGGCCACCGGCCAGGGCGTTGTGCGAGTACGCCACCATCTTCGGCTCCGCCTCGGAACCCGAGGAGACGAGGATGCGGACGGCGGAGTCGGGGTCGGGACGGGCCACGGTGAACGACGTGGGGTCGGTGCGCAGCAACGCGGAGAAGGCGACCGCGCCCTCGGGGGGCGTGCCCGGCCCGGCGGCGACCACGGTGTGCAGGGCGGGCAGCTCGCCGGTGAGGGCGAGCAGATCGGCGGCGTGCCGGTCGCCGCGGTGCTCGGTGGCGGCGATGACGGCGACCGCCTCGGCTCTGCGCAGCAGCGAGGCCGCCTCGCGCCTGCCGCGGCCGACGGGGAAGGGCAGGGCGATGGCGCCCAGCGCGGCCACGGCCAGGTCGGCGACGACGGCATCGCGTCCGTTGGGCAGTTGTACGCCGACCACGTCACCGGCGCGTACGCCGAGCCCGGACAGCCCGGCGGCCAGACGGCGCACCTTGCGGTCGAGAGCGGTGTAACAGAGCGTGCCCTTGGCATCGAGGACCGCCGTGCGGTGCGGGTCGGCGATCTGACGGGCGCGGTAGAGGCTGTACAGGTCGAGGTCGGGGCAGGTGCCGTCGAGGGCCCAGGCGCGGCGCAGTTCGGCGGGCAGCAGGTCGTGCAGGTCCACGGTCATACGAAGCTCCAGGGGGAGGGGACGGCGGGGGCGCCGTGGGCGTCGCGGGAGATCGGGCCGCAGGAGAGGAGGTCGGCCAGGTCGGTGACGACCGGGACGGCCCGCACCCCGCGGTCCCGCATCCGCTCGATGGCCTGGTCCGTGGTCAGTCCGCTCAGGTCATGGGGGGCCGCGGAGTGGTCCGGGAACGCGATCCATCCGCCGTCGGCGGTGCGCAGCGGACGGCGGAACCCCCTCGGCCGGCGCGGGTCGAGCCCTCGCGCGGCCCGGGCCCGGGCGGGCGCGGTGAGGACGTCGGCGGCGCCGAGCAGGGAGGAGTCGACGCGCACCCCGTGCCCGGTCCGCTCGCGCAGCAGCAGGCCCGCCAGGACCGCCTCGGCGCCGAGGAGTCCGCCGAGGACGTCGAGCAGGGTCATCAGGGACGGCGCGGGCGCCTCGTCGGCGGGCCGTACGGCCTCACCCATCCCGGTGCGGGCCTGCACCATGAAGTCGGTGCCCATGGGGGCGTCGGCCAGCCGGCCCGCCCAGCCGCTGGTGTAGGCGTGGACGAGGGCGGGGTTGACCGCGGCCAGGTCCCCGTGGTCGAGGCCGAGCCGGGCGGCCCTGCCCGGCGCCCAGTTGTGCAGGAACACATCGGCGTCGGCGGCCATGTCCCGCAGCCGGTCCCGGCCGGAGGGGGACTTGATGTCCACCTCGACCGCTCTTTTGCCCCGGTTGAGGGCGAGCCACCGTGCCGAGACCCCCGAGCAGGCGGGCGGCATGCCGCGCAGCGGGTCGCCGCCCGGCGGCTCGATCCGGATGACCTCCGCGCCCAGCAGGCCGAGCAGATGGGCGGCGAGCGGGGCCTGGATACGGCGGCCCGCCTCCAGGACGGTGAACCCGGCGAGGGGCAGGCCGGTGTGGAGGGCCCGTGCGGGGGTGTACGTGGCGTCGTGCGGGGTCAGCTTCCAGGGCGCCGCTCCGTCGTACTCGGCGGCCCGCCCGGCCAGCGACCGCACCGGGCACACGTCGGCGCCGGAGGCGTGGGCGGCCTGCCGGAGCCGCTCCCAGGTGGTCGCCCGTGTGGTCTCGTGCAGTACCTCGGGCAAGGGCGCGCAGGCGGTGGCGTACCGGAACTGGAAGGGCCGCCATCCCCGCCGTACCGCCTCCTCCGGAGCGTCCAGGGCACGCCAGAACGCCGCCCACCCACCCGGGTCGAGCGTCTCCAGCTCGAAGACCGTTCCGTCGGCGGACGTGAACGGCGGCCCGCCCGGCGCGAGTTCGACGGCCTCGCCGTCCTCGGCCCCGGCGGCGGCCAGATACTGGGAGACGGTGAGCAGACCGGCGCGCTCGGCGCTCACCTCCACCCGCGTGGGGGGCCCGCCCCCGCGCGCCCCCGCCAGCAGCCCGGCCAGCAGGCCCTGCACGGTGAGGACGGCGGTGGCGGTGGCGGCGTGGTCGACGCCCAGACCGCGCGGGGCGCCGTCGCGGCGGCCGTGCACCGCCATGATGCCGCTGACCGCCTGAACGGTGGCTTCGTCGCTCGCCGTGTCCCCCCAGGAGCTGCGGGCGGACACCTCGCCGAGGCCGCGCCCGGTGACGGTGAAGCGGCCTCCCGGACCGCCGTTGGGGCGGGCGCCGAGCAGCCGTAGGTGCTCCGCGACCAGGGCGTCCGCCACGCCGGGCGGGCCTGAGCCCTCGAAGCGGAGTCCGTCGAGCGGTCCGGCCGTCCGCGCGACGGCCGGTGTGGCGGGAGTTGCCATGGCTCTCCTTTCCTGACGCGTCCTGACGACTCCTGACGCGCGGGAACCCGGGGGTGATCACCCCCGACCAGTTCCACGGAAGAGGGAGTCGGACGGCCGACGGCCGGGGTTCCCGCGGCCGCCGGGAAAGTGAGGGGAGAACCGCATGCGGGACATCACCGGAGAGCCTCAATGCCCGCCGGAGACGGCCGAGTTGAGGGATCGCGTCGCCGCCTTCGTACGTGACCGGGTGCTTCCCGTCGAGCCGGCACTGGACGTCGGCGGTCCGGGGGCCGCCGTCACCCTGCGCCGGCTCCAGGCGCAGGCCAGGACCGAAGGGCTGTGGGCGCTCCCGCTCCCCACGGAACTCGGCGGACAGGGGCTCCCGCTGTGTTCGTACGCCCATGTCGCCGAGGCGGAGGGAGTCAGCGACCACGGACCGGCCGCCCTCGGCTCGGCACCCCTGCTCGACGCCCTGATGCTCTGGCGGCACGGCAGCCCCGGCGTCCGTGACCGGTACGCCGAGCGCCTGGTCGCCGGGGAGGTACGGGCCTGCTACGCGATGACCGAGCCGGACGTACCGGGCACGGACCCCTCCCTCACGGCCACCCGCGCCGTGCCCGGGGAGGACGGGACCTGGCGGGTCAGCGGGCGGAAGTGGTTCACCAGCGGCGCCGCCGAGGCCGACCTGGTCACCGTGCTCGCCCGCACCGACGGCGGACCGGCGGACCGGGACGGGCTGTCGCTGCTCCTCGTCCCCTCCGCCTCACCCGGCTTCCGTGTGGTGCGGGAACTGCCCGTGTTCGGTGCGAGCGGGCAGGGGGAGATCGCCCTCGACCAGGTCGTCGTGGACGCCGACCATCTGATCGGCGAGCGCGGCAAGGCCCTGGCCGTCGCGGGCGAACGGCTCCAACTCGGCCGGACCCTGCGCTGTCTGCGCTGGCTGGGGCAGGCGGCGCGGGCCTTCGACCTGATGCGTGAGCGCGCGATGACCCGTACCCGCTCCCGGGGGCCGCTCGGCGACCTCCAGCTCGTCCAGCGCCACGTCTTCGAGTCGTTGCTCGCCCTGCGGACGACCCGTCCGCTCGTGCACGAGGCCGTGGCCCGCCTGGACGCGGGTCGCGACGCCGCCGTGGAGGTGGGGCTCGCCAAGGTGGCCGCAGCCCGCACGCTTCAGCAGGTCGCCGACGCCGCGATCCAGGTGCACGGGGCCGCGGGCCTCGGCCCGGACACCGCGCTGCCCGCCCTGTTCCGCACCGGCAGGGCGGCCCGCATCCTCGACGGCCCGGACGAACTGCACATCACGTCGGTGGCACGCCGGGTCCTGCGGGCCACCTAGCGGCCCGTCAGGGCGACTTCCCGGTCGACGAGTCCGGTGAGCGACGCGAGCGCGTACGCGAGGAAGAAGTCGCCCCAGACCAGCTGGTGCCGTGTCGCCGTCCCGGAGGCGAGGTCGTAGCAGCCGTTCAGGAGACGGCCGTCCACGACATGGGCGCTGACCAGGTCGTGCAGCAGGGCCACGGCCCGCTCCCGGTGGCCGAGCCCGAGCAGGGCCACCGCGGTGATGGCGGCGGCGGAGGTGTCGGGAGGGCGGTCGGGGCGTGCCTCGTCGGCCGGGGGCACCACCGGCCCGGTGAGCAACAGTCCGGCGGCTTCCGCGAGTTCCTCGCCGCCGGGACACCGGGTGGCCTCGGCGAGCGCCAGCAGCAGCCAGGCGCGGCCTCGGCTCCAGCCGGGCGGTGGATCGTCGCGGGGCGTCCAGCCGACCGGCCGCTCGTACCGCCAGGACCACCGGCAGGGGGCTTTCCCCAGGCACAGTTCGAGGTGACGGCACAGGTGGGAGCGGGCCGCCCCAGGGTCGACCGAAGCCAGCAGCGGAACCATGCCGGGCACACCGTCCACCCGGGCCAGGAGCCGGGGCCCGCCGAACGCCGCGCCCCAGGGGACGAGGCCGAGTTCCGGGTCGTAGGCCTCCCGGCAGGCGTGCGCGGCACGCACCCGCAGCGCGGTGGCCTCCGGGGTGTCGGCCAGGGCGGTGCCGTACCAGAAGATCAGCCCGCGGGTGGCAGTGTCGGCTCCCACCCATGGCGTGAGCCGCTCGGTGCACCGCGCCGCGGCCTCGCGGTCGGCCGCCTGCCGCGTGTACCGGGCACGGAGCCACAACAGCCCCGCCCAGAACCCGCCCGTCCACGAGCCCCGCCCGGTCGTCGTCCACCGGCCGGTGGCGGGGTCCGCGAACAGCGGGAAGCGGTCGCCGGCCTCCGCCCGCGTGACGGCCACCCGGCCCAGGACGGACTCCAGCGCGGGACCGGCCCACCCGGGGACGTCGGCCGCGCCCGTCCGGCCCTCGGCCGTGCTCATCGCTGTGCGGCCGTTCGCCGTGCCCGCCGGGCCCTCGGCCGTGCTCATCGCTGTGCGGCCGTTCGCCGTGCCCGCCGGGCCCTCGGCCGTGCTCATCGCTGTGCGGCCGTTCGCCGTGCCCGCCCGGCCCTCGGCCGTGCTCATCGCTGTGCGGCCGTTCGCCGTGCCCGCCGGGCCCTCGGCCGCGCTCATCGCTGTGCGGCCGTTCGCCGTGCCCGTCCGGCCCTCGGCCGCGCTCATCGCCGTGCGACCGTTCGCCGGTCCCGCGCGGCCCAGGCCAGTGCGACCACGCCCGCGCCCGCGAACTCGGCCGCGACGAGCAGCCACCCCGTGCCGTAGTGTCCGGCGGCGGCCAGCAGACCGAACAGCGGGGGACCGAGCGCGAAACCGGCGAAGAAACCGCCCGAGACCAGCGCCGAGTCCTGCCCGGCCCGTCCGGGCGCGGCCCGCTGCATCACCAGCACCATGGAGACCGCGTTTGCGGCCACGCCGAAAACGCCCACGGCCACCGCCGCGACCCACGCCAGCGGACGCCCGTACGCCGAGGCCGCGAGCAGCAGAGCCGCCGCCACCGCCCCGGCCGCCAGTCCGCCCGGCAGCCAGCGTGCGTGCCCCGGGTTCCCGGCGGCCTTGGACCAGCCCACCCGCCCGGCGATCCCCGCGACGCCCAGCACCGCCACCAGAGCGGCGGCGGCCGTCGGGCCCATCTCCAGTCGGCGCACGCCGTACAGGGCGAGGTAGGTGTTCACGGAGGCGATGCCGCATCCCAGCAGCAGCGAGAACACCGCCAGCCAGGCGATGGTGCCCCGCGGCGTCCATGCGGCGCGCGTGAACGTGGGGGGCGGGTCGGCGGGCAGCGCACGTGCCGCCCACACCGCCACCACCACCGCCGTCGCGGCGGCCGTCCACACCGCGCCGCGCCAGCCGACGAGCCCGGCCAGCGCGGCCAGCGGCAACCCGGCGGCGAACGCGCCCACCTGGACACCCGACTGCTTCGTTCCGGTCACGGAGGCACGCCGTTCGGCGGGCACGGCCGCCAGGATCGTCCTGTTCGTGGCGGGGTTCGCGAGCGCCTGCGGCAGTCCGCCGAGCGCCACCGCGGCCAGCAGGAACCACGCCCGGGGCGCCGCCCCGATCAGTGCCAGGGCGACCGCCGACACCAGCAGCAGTGCGACCAGGCAGCGGCGCGGCCCCACACGGTCCACCACCCGCCCGCCGACCGGGGAGAGGACGGCCGCCGCCCCGAAGCCGACGGTCGTGGCCAGGCCCAGGACGGTGGGTGACACCTCCAAGTCGTCCACGAGCCGCGGTCCGAGGGCACCGAGCAGGAACAACTGCATCATCGAGAACGCCATGGCACACGTCAGCAACGCGGTCATGGCGGTGCCTCCCCGCCCGGGGCGGCTCCCGGCCGCGGGCCGGATCCCCCTCTGCTCCGTCGTCACCGGCGCCCTCCCCAACCCCGCTCCACCCCGGCGGCACATGCGGGGCCTGGGCAGGAGTCGGACGGAACACCCCGCTGGTTCCCGCCTGTTCGCGTGGCGTGGATCACAGCTGCCGCATTGAGTCGGACACCGGCAGCAGGTGCGTACCCTCTCGTGACCCGTGGGACCCGGACTGCGAAGATGAGGCGCCATGACTGCTGGGGGGTGTTCTCGCACGCTCAGGGCCGCGGTGTTCGCGGCCGTCTGTGTGCTGCTCGCCTCCCTGGGCCACGTCATGATGTCGGGAACCGCGGTGCCCTGGTGGGCCATGGCCGCGGGGGCGGCGGCGACCGGCGGCACGGGTTGGCTGCTGGCCCGCCGGGAACGGGGGCCGGTGCTGGTCGGCTCCGCGGTGGTCCTCGCCCAGGCCGCGCTCCACGCGTCGTTCTCGCTCGCCCAGGCGGTCGTCCACCCGGAACCGTCCGGTGGCGGGTCGCTCGTCCAGCGGTGGCTGGGCTATCTGCTGTGCGGTTCGCCGTCGGGCACGGGGCACGACGGCGGCATGCCGACGTCCATGGCCTCCATGGCCTCCATGGCCTCCATGGACCACCCGATGGGCGACCCGCACTCCATGGGGGCCATGCACCACATGGGGGCCGCGCGGGCCATGGACCACGGCATGGGGGGCATGTCCTCGACCGGCATGCTCGCCGCGCACCTGCTGGCCGCGCTGCTGTCCGGTCTCTGGCTCGCCCACGGCGAGCGCGCCGCCTTCCGCATCCTGCGGGCTCTCGCCGGATGGCTCGTCGCTCCGCTGCGCCTGGTCCTCCGGCTGCCCGCCCCGCCGCACCGGCCCCGCGCGGGCCTCCGCCGAGGCCGCTCGGACCGTGGACCGCGGCGGCTCCTCCTCGCCCATGCGATCACTTCTCGGGGTCCGCCCCTGGGGGCCGCTGTCGCCTGACGACAGCAGGTTTCCCGTGGCGGGGACGGCGAGCCGTCGGCACCCCGCCTCGGTACCGGCCGTGCGCACCGATGCCCGGCCGACGACCCCAACACCCGTTCACCGGGGCCGCCCGCCAGCCGCCGTGCCGTGCGCGCGGACCTGAGCGCGCCGCCGCGGAGCCAGGTTGTTGCCCGGTTCCCCGGCGTCCCGGACTCCCGGATCCCCGGATTCCCGAGAAGGAGGGACAGCAGGTGCTCACTCCTGCCCCGCCCCCGATTGCCCCGCACGAAGAGCCCACAGCAGAGTCGAGGGACGATTCGGTCACCGTCTGGGCACTGGCCGCCCGCGGCGGCGACCCCGACGCCGTCGACCTCTTCGTCCGCGCCCTGCACCGGGACGTACGCCGCTATGTGATGTTCCTCGGCGCCGACCCGCAGAGCGCGGAGGACCTGACCCAGGACACGTTCCTGCGTGCCCTGAGCAGCCTCCACCGGTTCGAGGGCCGTTCCTCGGCCCGCACCTGGCTGCTGTCCATCGCCCGCCGCGCGGTGATCGACAGCATCCGTTACGCCTCCTCCCGCCCCCGCCTGTCGGACACCGACGACTGGCAGTCGGCGGCCGAACGCGCCCAGCCGCGCGGGCTGCCCGGATTCGACGACGGCATCGCCCTCGCCGAACTGCTGGACGCGCTTCCGGGCGACCGCCGTGAGGCATTCGTCCTCACCCAACTGGTCGGGCTGCCCTACGCGGAGGCGGCCGGGGTCAGCGGCTGCCCCGTCGGCACGGTGCGCTCCCGCGTCGCCCGGGCGCGCACCTCGCTGATCGAGTGGCTCGACGACGCCGAGCGCCGCACACCAGCGGTCGCCGCGGCCTGACCCGGCGCTGCCGCCCGGTTTCCGGCCGGGCGGCAGCGGCCCCGCTCACGGCATGGCGACGGCACCGGGGAACCACGCCCGAACACGGCGCCCCGCGTCTGCCCTGCCGCACCACACCATCACGAAGAGGGAGTTGCCCGTGCACCGTCCGACCTTGGTACTCAGCCTGCGCCGATTCGGCGCCCTCACAGCGGTCGCCCTCGCGGTCACCGTCGCCACCGCGGTACCGGCCGCGGCCCACGCCGAGGTCGAGGCGGAGGGCGCCCGCGCCCTCGACCAGAACGTCGCGCTGACCTTCTCGGCCGCCTCGGAGTCGGCTTCCGCGGGCATCACCGGGCTGGAGGTGATCCTGCCCAAGGGCATCACCGCGGACGACCTCACCTACAAGGAAGGCCCCGAGGGGTGGAAGCTGACCGCCACCAGCCGGGGGTACACCGTCTCGGGGCCGAAGCTCGCCGTGGGCGAGGACGCCGAGTACGTGGTCGTCGTACGGCAGTTGCCCGACGCCGGGAAACTGGTCTTCAAGACCCTCCAGAGCTACAGCGACGGCGGGGTGGACCGCTGGATCGAGCTGGAGGACGAGGCCGAGGACGACCACGGTCACGGGCACCCCGCGCCCGTCCTGCGGCTGAAGCCCGCGGCCCCTGGGGCGAAGCCCGTCGCCCCCAGCCCCACGCCGGAGCCCACCACGGCCGTTCCCTCGCCCGGCACCGCCCCGGGGGAGACCGTCGCGGAGGCCACGGACACGGCCACGGACACGCCTACGGGCACGGGCACGGACGGGGACGGCGGCGTGCCGCTCGCCGTGCTCCTGGGCGTCGGGGCGGGCGTCGCCGTCCTCGGCGGTGGGGCGTGGTGGCTGCGCAGCCGCCGCGGCGGATCGGCCTGAGCCCGGGGGCGTTGGGGTCCATCGTTTGTCGGAGATTTCCGGATGGCGTCTATAGCCCGCCGCCCTCAGGAAGACTGGCGGTGTGCCAGAGATACGAACGGCCGTGGACCGCCTACTGGTGCGGTGCGAGGCGGCGTGGACACCTGCCGTCGAACGGCACATGGCCGACGTCGGCGAGGCTCCGGACAGCTGGCTGCCATCGGCGGCCGGACTGCTGCGCGGGTCCTGGAGCGAGGGCGGCCGGGACTGCGCGGTGGCCGCGGTGGCAGTGCTGGAGTACGCACTCGACGTAGGGGAGAGGCGGGATCCGCGGCGGCCCCGCTGGGTGCTGCACCTGTGGCTGGCCGAGCGGACTCTGGCGCTGCGCTTCGATGACCACCGGCTGTCGGACGAGGTCCACCACCATCTCGCCGCCCAGACCCAGGGCCGGCGGGCGGACGATCCGGTGGCCGTGGCGGCGACCTACCCGGAGGAGCCCTCGCCCCGCCACTTCGAGCCACAGAGGCCGTCGCACCCACACGCCGTGCGGCTGGCCGAAGGGCTCCCCGCGGACGACCTGGTCCGCCCCAGCCTCCTGGCCCGGCTGGCGCAGTCCGCCTTCTTCCGCCTGGAGTCGGGCGACATGACCGCCCTGGAGAATGCCGCACGGTGGGCCGACGAGGCCTTCACCGGTGTCACCGCCGACCATCCGGAGGCTGGTCTCGTCAGCTGCGCCACCGTCCACGCGGCCCTTGCGCGCTTCCGCGACCGGCCGAGCGACGCGCAAGGGGTACGGCTGGCGTTGCGGGCGGGCCGTTCGGCGCTGCGGGCGGTCGAGCACTCCCGGCGCCACGGGACCCGCCCGGTCGACAGGGAGGCCGCCTCGGCCCATCTCGTGTTCTCCCTCGCCCTCACCGCCTCCGTGCCGCTCCATCCCGACCAGGAGGTGGTCGACGAGGCCATCGCCCAGCTGGAAGCGTTCCGGGCCTGCGCGCCGCCCGATGACAACGGGATCTACGCCGGGAACATGCCCGGGCTGCTGAGCGCACGGGCCGTCCTCACCGGATCGCGGGCCGACCTCCGTCGCTCGGACGAGCTGTGGGCGGCGCTACAGCGGGACCTGCCGCCGGACCACCCCCTGCTGCCGCACATCGCCGACAAGCGCGCCGCGTGCGCCGAGTTGGAGCGGATGCTCACGCGGCTCCCCATCAGCGGTACCCAACTGCTCAAGCTCGTGCGCCCGATGCTGGGACAGCTGCTGAGCGGGGTGCGGCTGCCGCCCGTTCAGATGTACGTCCCGCCGGGCCGCCCCGGCGTGCGCTCCCCCGGCCCCGGACCGGAGGAGTTCGCGCCCTTCCTCGGCTTCCCCCGAGCCGCCACGGCGGACGCCGCACCTGGCCGCCCCGAGGGCGTCACCGTCGCGTGGCCGCCCGGGCCGCCCGCGGACGCCGGACCGGCGAAGTCGCCCTCCGCCGCGGATCTCGACGGACTGCCGCCCGAGGCGGCGGCCGTGCACGGCGCCCTGCTGGGCGCCGGGGTGAGCGATCCGCGTCGGCTGGCCCTGGCCGTCGACCAGTTGAAGAAGGTGCTGGCCGGGCCGCTGCCCGACGGACAGAGGGGCCGCGTCGCCACCGTCCTCGTACAGATGCTGGCCTCGCAGTTCACCTTCAGCGAGGACTTCCGGCACCTGGAGCAGGCGGTGCGGTGCGGGGACGAGCAGCTGGCCCTGCTGCCGGCGACGAGTGCGCGGTACGTCGAACTGCTGTGCGCGGTGGAGATGCACCGGCACTCCTACGGGGCAATGCACCAGGACGAGGCGACGATCGCCCGGGCGTGCGACGCGCTGGCCTGGGCGGTCGGCCGGATGCCGGAGACGTCGGCGAGCTGGCTGGGCTGTGCGATCCCCTACGCGCACGCCCTGGCCAGCGTCTCCTGGATGCGCCGGGACGTGGCCGGCACTCAGGAGGCGGTCCGGCTCGTGGAGTTGTCGGCGCGGCGCCTGGAAGCCCTGCCGGACCAGCCGGGGTACTCGCCCGAATCGGCACAACTGCGCGAGCAGCTCCGACCCGCCCTGGCCACCGTCGCCGAACTGGTCCACCGCGCCCACGACGAGGTCACCTGGCACCGCTACGGGGACGAGGAGCCCGTGTCCTGGACCGCGGCAGCCGACAGGGCGCTCCCGCCCCGCGCCCGGTTCGCGAACGCGCGGATGGCGCTCGGCGAGGCGGTGGAGCGCCGGGACTGGACACTGGCGACGGACGCTGCCGCGGCCGCGCTGGAAGTCCTGCCGCTGGTGGTGTCCCAGGCACTGCAACGCGACGACCGCCAGGCCGTCCTGCGCACCGCGCTGCTCGGCAACCGCTATCCGGCCCCGGCCGGTCCGCGCCGTGGCGCCGACCTTCCCGACCGGCTGGAAGGAACGAGCCTGGCCCGCACCGCGTGCGCGGTCGCGCTGGCCGCAGGCCGCACGGAGCAGGCGGCGGCGCTGCTGGAACAGGGGCGGGCCGTACTCATGGGGCAGGACCTCCAGGCCCGCAGCGATGTCTCCGACCTGGCCGCGGTCCATCCGCGGACGGCCCGGGAGTTCACCACCCTCGCCTCCCGCGTGCGGGAGACCGAGACGGGCACGCCGGACGGGCCCGTCGAAGCCACGCGGATCCGGCAGCAGCACGCGGTGGTCGAGGAATGGCAGCAGCTGCTGGCCCGGATTCGAGAGCTCGACGGGTTCGGGAACTTCCTGCTGCCGCCGAGCGCCGAACAGATGAGACGCGAGGCGAAGGAGGGGCCGATCGTCCTGGTCAACATCGACCGGCTGCGCTCCGACGCCCTCGTCGTCACGGCCGAGGACATCAAGTTGGTGCCACTCGAAGTCACCGAGGGGCAGCTCGCCCATACCGCGCGGCGATTCCTCTCCACGGTCTCCATGGGCGTCGGCGAGTCACGCGCCCGGCGCAGGGAAGCCGCGGAGGCCGTGTTCGACACGCTCGAATGGCTCTGGGACACCGTCGCGGAACCGGTGCTGGAGGCAGCGGCACTGACCCGGCCGATCCCCGCGGGCACCCCGCGCGGTGCGGTACCGAGGCTCTGGTGGTCGGCGTCCGGGCCGCTGGCCCATCTGCCGCTGCACGCCGCCGGTCATCACCGAACCACCGAACTCGGTCAGGGGCGTTCCGTGCTGGACCGGGTCGCCTCCTCGTACACCCCGAGCATCAGGGCACTGCGGCACGCGCGGCAGGCCGCCGTCGCGGGTGGCGGCGCCGGGCCCTCTCTGGCGGTCGGGCGCCCCACCGGTGCCGACGGCGCGGAAGGCGCGTCCGCGGCGGAGGTGGCGGCGATGGCTCGCACCATGAGCGGGCTGCGGATCGTGCAGGGCGCCGACGCGACGGTCGGACGGGTACTCACCGAGCTGTCCTCGGCGGCCATCGTGCACTTCGCGTGTCATGGCCTCAGCGATGCCGAGGACCCGTCCAGGAGCCATCTGGAACTCGCCGACGGGCGGCTCGAGGTGCGGGACGTGGCCCGCGGACACTTGCCGCACGCCCGGCTCGCCGTGCTGCTGGCCTGCCACACCACCCGTACCGACCGCCTCCCCGACGAGGCGGTCCATCTGACGTCGGCGTTCCAGACGGCCGGGTACCCGCAGGTCGTCGGGGCGCTGTGGGAGGCGCCGGACCTGGTGTCGGTGCGGCTGACGGAACGTCTCTACCGTGCCCTGCGGACGTACGGCGGCGGCCTCGACGTCACCGACACCGCGCGGGCCGTGCACGGGATCGTACGGGAGCTGAGGGCGCGGCACGCGGGGTCACCCGGTGTGTGGGCGCCGTACGTCCACACGGGGCGTTGACGAGGACGGACGAGCGAGTGGAAGGACGACGCTTGAGTACGTCGCAGGGGGCGGCCGCGATCGACCGGAGGACGGCGGACGCGGCGCGTCGGGTGCTGCAACTGATGCTGGGGGAGTGGCGACTGCTGCCCGAGGGGTGGGAGGAGATCGCCGAGCTGCTTGAGGAGCTGGCGGTGGCCGTCGCCGCGGGGGACACCGCGGCGGTGGACGCGCTGACCGGCGAACTGGAGGAGTTCTCCGGCAGCCGGGTGTCGAGGATCGAGAAGGGCCCGGACGGGAAGGTGCCGCTGCCCGACCCGGACCGGGAGCGCGTCGTCGCCCTCGTGCACAAGCTCGCCCCGGACGCCCGGCCCGGTGACCCCCCGCCCCCGCCCCCCGAGCGGACCTGAGGGCGGGCCGATGCTGTCGGTGATCGCCAACGTCGCGGTGGGTCTGCTGACCAGCCTGGTCGGTCTCGGGCTGGGAGCGTTGTGGGAGCGGGGGCGGCGGACCAGGGCGGTCTACCGCCGGGCCGCCTTCTTCGGCGTCAGGCCGGGGGAGCAGTGCGTGATCGTCGTCGGTACCAAGCACGGGCAGCCGGGCACGACCCAGCACCGGGATCTGCGGGCGGTCGTCGAACTGACCGTGCTGCTGAGCGAGCTGGGCTGCCAGGTGAGTGTGGAGTCCGGGGCTCTGCGCGGCAGCAATGGTGACCGGACCGAGTTCTGTGTCGGAGGGCCGATCGGCGGATCCAATCCGCGCACCGGCGGCCATCTGACGGCCCATCTGCCGGGGGTGACGATCACTCCGTTCGGTGACGGCCCCGACTCGGTGGCCATCGTGGTCGGAGGGCGGCGGTACTACTTCGACCGCGGGCACCAGGAGTACGCGGTGGTCGCCAAGTTCACGCCGCCCGAGTCGACCCGGCCGGTCGTACTGGTGTGCGGGCAGAGTTCGGTGGCGAACCAGGCGGCGGTGCACTTCCTGCGCCGCGAGTACGCGCGGGTGGTCAGGGCGGTGGCGTCGGCGGACCGGTACTGCCTGCTGGTGAAGGTCTCCCACATCGACATCTACTCGTTCCACCGTTCGGAACTCGAGCGGGACGTGTCGGCGGAGGCGTTCACAGCGGCCGGGTGACCGCAGGGTCGGGGCGCGCTCCCGGCACGGGCGCTGCGCGTCGGCCCTTCCACGGTGACGAGCACCCGGCCCCCCTGTGCCGGGTGCTCGTCGGACCGTCGGGCCCGAAGGCCGGCCGGGGCGGCCGACCGGGCCGGCCGCGCCCCGGGTTCTCAGATCCCCGTGTACTTCATGGACGGATCGAGATCCGCCAGCGTGTCGAGGTAGCGGCGGATCTTGCGGTTCGCCTTGATGCCGAAGGCGCCGAGGTTGCGGCCGACGCCGAGCATGATCTCGCGGTGGGCGCCCCGGTCCCACATGTACATGTGCACCGCGGACTTCTGGATCTCCGCTCCCCGGCCGCCGAGCAGCGCTATCACGGCGAAGTCGGGCCGGTCCTCGGCCACGGTGTCGAAGACCGAGCCCCTGGGCTCCTCGAAGGTGGTGCCCGCGCCAGTGATGTTCTCGTTCCACCAGCTCACCCGCATCGCACCGCGGAAGACGTCGGCCGCCTCCGCCATCGACAACTGGGTGGTTATCTCCACCGGTGACTTGGCCATGCTGTACTCCCTGCTCGTTCCGCTCGCTCTACTTGTCCTCGAAGACCTTTTCGCTGAACCGGTGGCGCTGACCGCTGTCGATCCAGTTCTTGCAGGCGGGGTTGCGGCACTCGTAGACGATCCACGAGCCCATCGGCTGCCGTTGCTCGCTCTTGACGCTCATGCGCTGCCGGCAGACCCGGCAGCTGAGACCCTTGGCCATGTCCTTTCCTCTCCTCGTGAACCGTTGCCTCAGAAACCGGACGGAGGCAGCGGGATGAACGGGCGCAGTTCCTCGGCGACCCAGTGGACGGGTGTCTGGAACACCTCGCCGATCTGCGTGTAGAGGCCGTGCAGGGTGTCCGCCGAGGCCCAGTCGAAGCGGGCCCGGGTCGGATCGGTGTCGCTGGCCGGCGCGTCCACGACGGCCTTGAAACGGCCGCCGGGCGCGGCGCAGACGTAGACGACGTTGGCGTCCGAGGCATCGGTGAGCTGTGCGATCCGACGCAGCTCACCCGCTACCAGGGCCGGGATCCGCACCCGCTCGGGCGTCGGTCCGGGCCGGCCCACGAGCCAGGGCTCGGAGCGGTTCTCCTGCCAGAACCGCAAGTCGTCGGCGGACAGCCGGTTGCGCGGCACCCCGTTCGCCCGGAAGAACTCCAGCGCGGCCATCCGTACGCTGTCGTACGCCGGGCTGCCGAAGTCGGAGCCGACGAGGTTCCACACCGTACGCGCGGCGCCGAACAGGGCGAAGCCACCGACCGGCAGTACGGCGTCCGCGAGCGCGCGGGCGAAGCCCTCCGGGTCCGACTGCGCGAACGGCAGGAACGGCGCCTGGAGTTCGCCCCACACGTCCGAGGCGTCGATGTCGGTGCCGACGGGGTCGAACTCGAAGCGGCCGAACCGCTCCATCAGGGACACCACGTCATCCGGCAGCCGCGGAGTGCGGGGCGTCCTCGCGAACAAAGCCATCGTTCTCTCTCCTGGCACAAGAGCGGGAACCGGCCGACGCGGGCGCACCGGAACCGGACGTAGCTTGTCTAACAAGGGCCCGAGGCGGGGCTCAACGGCTCTCCGGCGAACCGGACGATCTCCGGAAAACCCGGGCGGCACCCGGGCGGGTCCACAAGACCGGGACGAGTCGCCCCGCCCTGTGCGACACTCGGCCGCGACGTCGGTGGCAACATCGGTGCGAAGTGGAGGAGTTGCCTACGATGGGGCGCCCGCAGAAGGAGATCGTGCTGGACGGGTCACCGGCCCGGCTCTTCGCCTACTGGCTTCGCGACCTGCGCGGATCGGCCGGACTCACACTGGACCAGCTGGCCCGTCGCACCGGCTACGGCAGGACCACCGTCAGCGACGCGATGCGGGGCGAGAAGCACCCCACGCGACCGGTCACGCTGGCGATCGTCGGTGCCTGTGGGGGCGATGTGCGGCGGTGGGGCGAGTACTGGGCACAGGTGCGCCGGGCCCTGGACCCGGACTGTCCGGACGGCCCGGCAGGCGTCACTCCGCCGCCCTGGGACGATCCGGCGGACCGCATGACCGGGACGCACGCCGAGCGGTGTCCGGCGGGCTGCGCCCGCGCCGAGCCGCACGGCTGGTACACGGAGTCCGTCTCCACCGTGCTGAGGCTGGACACCCCGGCTCCCGAGGCGTGGGAGCGGCGGATCGTGGTCGCGACCTGCGACGGCCTGGCCCGGATTCCGGTCGGCGTCAGCGTGCCCCGGCGCCCCGGTGACGACACGGCCGGGCACGGGCTGGAGATCTCCCTCGTCAGGGGAGGACGGCTGGCGGACGGCGGGCCGCAGTACGAGAGCTACTTCGAGCGATTCCTCGTGCTGCCCACGCCCCTCAAGGCCGGCACCCGGCATGTGTACGAACTCAAGCTGCGCATCCCGCCGGCCCAGCCGATGGCACCGCACTTCGTCCATGTACCGCTGACGCCGAGCCAGCACTTCCGGCTGCGGGTCGGCTTCGACCGGGCGAGTCCGCCGCGCACGGTGTGGCGACTGGCCGGTGTGCCCACCGCAGTGATCTACCAGCGGGACCCGGGCACACCGGTCCTGCTCCCGGACGAACGGGGTCTGGTGGAGACCGAGTTCGGGGACATGAAGGTGGGCTACGGCTACGGGCTCAGCTGGCTGGAGGCGGCCACCGGAGGGTAGTCCGCCACAGTCGAGCGGAGTTTGGCACGGACCGCCTCGGCGTCGGGGTGGTGCAGTTCCTCGAACAACGCGAGGGCCTCCTCCCACAGGCTGTTCGCCTCCTCGCCCCGGCCGAGCGCACGGTGCGCGTCCCCGAGGTGTTCCAGGGCGTGGGCCTCGCGGAAGCGGTCGCCCAGGGCCCGGTCGATGGCCAGGGACATCTCGTAATGGCCGACCGCGGTGGTGGGCCGGCCGAGCCCCTGCTCGACGCGGCCCATGCCGAGGAGGATGCCCGCCTGCCCGTCCAGGTGGCCGAGCCCGGTGTAGAGGTCCAGGGCTCGACGGGCGTGTTCGAGGGCGACGATGTGCTCTCCCAGCCGCTCCCACTGCTGCGCCACGGCGGTGAGACCGTCGGCGAGTGCGAGGGGATCTCCGGTGCGCTCCGCCATGGCAAGGGCGAGCCGGGCGTGGGGCAGTGCCCTGCGCGGGGCGCCGTGGGAGTCGTACACCCGGACCAGGGAGAGCCGGACCTCCCGAACGCCCTCCTCGTCGTCGAGGCCGCGGCAGGTGCGCAGTGCCTCGTGCAGTAGTCCGAGTGCCTCGCCCGTGCGACCCAGGCGTGAGAGGGCGTCGGCGAGCCGACGGGTGGCCGTGGCCTGGGCGGCCCGGTCCTCGGCCCGCCCCGCCGCGTCACGGGCCAGCGCGTGAATGGCGGCGCGCTGGGCGCGGCGGCCGGAGCGGCGCAGATGCACCGCACAGGCGTCCGCCAGCCGCCACGCGTACGACTCCAGGCCCGCGGTGGCGGCGGCGAGGGCGATGGAGGCCTGGAGAGAGGGCAGTTCGGCCTCGAACCAGTCGGTCGCCGTGGCGCGGTCGCCGATCGCCGACCGCGTGGCCGTGGGCCGGGGCGGGCCGCCGATGCCCGGTCGCCAGGGCTCCAGGCGGTGGTCGGCCAGGCGCGCGGTGTCCAGGTAGTGACGCAGCAGCCGTTCGGTGCCGTCCCGGCGCTCCTGCCGGGGACCGCCGTCCAGGAGTTCAGCGGCATAGAGCCGGAGCAGGTCGTGCAGGGTGTAGCGGCCCACGGTGTGCTGACGGACGAGATGGGAGGCGGCGAGCGTGTCGAGGACAGCGGTGGGCGGGTCCGCGGCACCGATGAGGCCCGCACACGCCGCGGCGTCGATCTCGGGCCCGGGGTGGCAGGCGAGCAGCCGGAAGAGACGCGCGGCGGGAGCCGGCAGCAGCGCGTAGGAGCAGTGGAAGACGGTCCGCAGGTCGACGTCCGCGTCCTGCACCCCGAAGACGTCCAACGGCCTTCGGGCGCAGCGCAGTTCACGGACGAGCGCGGCGACCGAACCGGCCGGGCCGGCCGCCGTGCGGGCGGCGGCGACGCTCAGCGCGAGCGGTAACCGGGCGCACAGATCGACCAGTTCGTCGGCCTCGCTCGGTTCCAGGGCGAGGCGCTCGGCACCCAGCTGCCGCTCCAGCAGGGCACGTGCGGCATAGCGGGGCAGGACGTCGAGGGCGATACGGAGGGCACCTTCGCGTACGACCAGGCCGTCGAGGCGGTTGCGGCTGGTGACAAGGGCGACGCAGCCGGAGGCGGTGGGCAGCAGCGGCCGGACCTGGTCCGTCGAGCGGGCGTTGTCCAGGACGAGCAGCACCCGACGGCCCACCAGCAGGGTACGCAGCAGCCCGGCTGCCGCGGCGGTGTCGGCCGGGACGGCGGCGGGAGTGACGCCGAGGGCTTGGAGGAAGCCACGCAGCGCCTCTGCGGGGTCCGTGACGGCCCCGTCGCCGAAGCCCCTCAGGTCGACGTAGAGCTGACCGTCCGGGAAACAGTCCTGGGACCGATGCGCCCAGTGCAGGGCGAGCGCGGTCTTGCCGACGCCCGCGGTGCCCTCGACGACGGCGACGGCGGCCCTGGCCGCGGTGGGGTCCCGTAGCCTGTCCAGCCGGACGAGTTCTGCCTCCCGGCCGACGAACGCGGGGTTGCTGAGGGGGAGTTGCCGGGGAACGGCGGAAACGGCGGTGGACCGGTGGCCCCGCGTACGGGTGGCGGCGGGACGCAGCCGCCGGGCGGCGTCGGCCTCGTCCCGCAGGGTGGCGAGCCGGCCCGCCTCGGGCCCTGGGATGCCCAGCTCGGCCATGAGAGCGTCCAGCAGCACGGCGCCGGGCAGGGTGGTCCCGTTGAGATAGGCGTACAGGCTGCTGCTGGAGACGTTGAGCCGCCTGGCGAGTTCACGACGGTCCAGTGCCCTGCCGAGCGTCTTCTCGGCCCGGACGACAGCACGGGCCAGTTCGACCGCCAGGCGCTGTGCCGGCGCGTCCTCGTCCGCGCCGGACGGCCGGGGGAGTTCGTTCGCCACCGTTCCTCCGAGTGGGCGTCCGCGGTTCCGCACCGCGCGGATCCAGACGTTTCCAGTGTGTTCCAGGACGGCGGGCGCTGGACCGATCCGCGTGTTTGCCTGCGGATTCCACGGAGAGGGGATACCGGACCTCGCCCGGCCGCAGGAGGACGACAGCCGTGCAGACCCACTGAGCGCCGACGCCGCGTCAACCCCGGTCCTCCCCTCCCGCCGACGGAGCGTGGAGGGCCGGTCGCGGCGCGGTGGTCAGACGGTGCCGTGCCGTCCGGCACAGCCGAGCACGGTCGCGGCGGCCGTGGCCCAGGGGTGGCGGGACGCCATGGCGGCACGGAGTTCGGCGGCCTCGCGGAAGGCGGCCGGCAGGCTCCGCATGACGGCGTGGATGGACTTCTCCCACAACCGGACATCCGCCTCGAGGTCCCGTGCGGTGGCGGCCACATCCACCACGGCCTGCTGCGCGACCGGCAGCCGCTCCTGTTCGAGCAACAGCACACCGAGACCGCTGCGCCCGCTCACCAGCACGGGCACGCCCGCTGCGATCGCCTCCAGACCGACCAGACCGAACGCCTCCGCGCGGGACGGCATGAGGACCAGACTCGACCTCGCCACGTCCTCCATGACGTGCCGGGGATCCGCCGAGAACGGGCGGAGCGTCACATCCACCGCGGGAGTGCCGATCCACTCCTCCACCTGCGCTTTCAGCTCCCGGGACTTCTGGTCGGGCACCCCGCGGATCAGCAGTTCCCATGAGCCGTACCCCGCCCTCTGCGGTACCGCCGCGCCCAGCGCCCGACAGGCGATGTCGAGCCCTTTGAGCGGGGCGTCCTCCAGCCGGCCCATCATCAGGATCTGCGGGATCTCGTCGGGGCCGGGAGGCAGGGCGGCGGGCCGGCCGTCGAAGCCGGGGTCGACGCGCAACAGGGGGGCCAGATCCCGTGTGCGCAGATGGCGCCGCATGCTCCTCGCCAGCCGAGGACCGACCGCCACCGACCGCAGGGCGCCCTCGCAGAGTTCGAGCTCCCGCTCGGTACGTTCCTGGGCGCGGACCGCCAAGTCGGTCTCCACGTGGGGTTTCTGGGCTTCCGCGCGGTCCGGTTCCACGTGCAGGAAGTGCAGCCGTCCGGCGTCGGGGAAGTGCTCCTCCACCTGCGCCCGGGCGGCCTGCCCCATGTCCCTGCCGTGGCCGATGACGAGGTCGGGCTCGAACCCGTCGGTGAGCGGGGGCCGCAGGAACAGGGATTCCTTGCCCGGGAGGCCCGGCCGGGCGGCGTCGATGAGCCGCACGTCATGTTCGGTCGCGTCCGCCCGCTCCGCCGGAGTGGAGGACACCAGCAGGACACGGACGTCCGCGCCGGCCTGGGCGAGCGCGATGCACAGCCCGCGGTTGAAGGCGCTGAGGCCACCGTGCGCGGGGAACCACTCGTCGACGACGGCCAGTACCCGAGACCGTCCTGCCGCCCCGGGGCTTCGCTCCGGTGCTGGTGCTGGTGCTGGTGCTGGTGCTGGTGCCGGTGCCGGCTGCTTCACCGGCCCGGCCAGTTCCCGGAGTGCGAGGAGGTCGTCCAGCCGCTGGAGGAACGACGAACTGAACCGCCGGTCCCTCAGCAGCGGGTCATGGCTGTCGAGACCCGAGTCCTCCAGGGCATGCCGGGCGTTCTCCTCGAGCACCTCCACCACCCGCCGGGTGTAGCGGAGTTCGCTCTCGGGGTCCGGCAGCTTGTGGTGCGCCGGCCCCCAGTACGGAAGCCGCACCGTGGCGAGCGCCCCGTCCCGGCCCGCGGCCCTCTCCCCACCCAGCCATTGGTGCGTCGCCCACTGATGACGCAGGGCGGTCATGTGCATCAAGTAGCGCACGAAGTACGGCATTTCCGAACGATGGTCCTCGGACCATGCCCAGGACCCGAGCCGTGAGTCCGCGCCTACCCGCCCCAGCATGCGCAACAGCCGTTCCCGCTCCGATGCGTCCCCGCCCTCCGGTTCCGACAGATCGACGTCCCCGGGCGTTCCCTCCGGGAGCTTCCCCAACTCCACCGTGACCGCGCCCAGATGACACGCCGGGATCGGTCCCGTGATCGTCCTCGCCCGCTCCCGCAACCCGGCCCATTCCCGGTCCGGTCCGGCGCCGAGCAGGAACGACATGTTGAGGATCTCCTGGTGCCGGCGGAGGATCGCCTGGTCGAGCCGGTCGGCGGACTGCGCGCCTGCCACCACGACCGAGCCGTGTGCGGAAGGGGCGGGGCGGACGTCTCGCACCTGGACCGGTGACGCGGCGTACAACTCCGTATGGGCGTCCTGGAGTTGACGGAAGCGCTGCCACATCGCCCGCAGGGACGCGACTCCCTCCTCGACGTGGTTGCCGTCCAGCGGGACGAAGACGTGCACCACCACTTCCTGCTCCGTGACCTCGTGCTCCGTCGTTCTTCCTTCGGCCACGTGCCGGTACACCCCCGCTTCGCGTCGCCGCTCCCGGCGATCCCGCTAGAGTTGAGGTCATGCAGTCTAGGGCGGATTCTCCCGGAACGGACATGGATGCCGCGTTGCTCGCGCGGGCCGTCGAGTTGCTCGACGACGTCCCGGCCTGGCGGCTTCCTCCGGCCGCGTGGTCACGTCCCGCCGCCGCGGTCGAGGCGCTCGCCGCGGCGTACGACGCCGGGGACGGCGGCGCGCTCGAAGCCGCTGTCGCCCGGCTCGAAGTCCTCAGTCCGAACCGGGTGGGCCGGATCACCGACCCGGCCGACGTCCCGCCGCCGGAGCCCCTGCGGGAGCGGGTGACGGCCCTGGTGCACATCCTGGACGAGCCGGGCGGGGACACGGCGGGAGAAGCCGACGGCCAGGACGACCGACGCTGACGCGGGACCGCCCGCGACGTCGGTGCGGATGTCCCCCTTCGGCCGGCTGCGGCTCGCCCTGGCGCTCCGGCGTGCCCGCCGGGCGACCGTCGACAGCCGCTTCCCACGCCGTGTGGACCGGGCCGTCGGCTCACTGGAGGCCGTCCTCGGGTCCGCAGGGCGGGAAGACCGCGTCGCGCTGCTGGAGGGGATCGCGGCCCTGCACGCCGAGTCGGCCCGCCGCCACGGGGACGCGGCGGCGGCGATGCGATCGGTGGAGGCACTGCGCCGGGCCCTGACCGACGCGGGACCGGACGAGGCGCTGATCCTCGCCCAACTCGCCGAGGCGCGAGCCGCACTGCATGCGATGACGGGCGACACCGGGATGCTGCGTGCGGCCGTGGACGCCGCGCGCCTGGCGGTCGACCGGGCACCGGACGACCCGCTGTCCCGGATCATGGTCCTGTCGTCGGTGGCCCTCCTGCTGCTGCGGGCGGGGTCCGACCTCGCGGATCCCGAGCTGTTCGAGGAAGCGGTCGCAGCGGTCGAGAACTCACTCGCGGCGGGCGGCGGTTCACTCCTGCACCTGGCCCAGGCCCACCGGCTGCGGTACGAGTACGACGGCGAAGCCGAGACACTCGCGCGCGCCGAGACGGCGGCCCGGGATGCCGTGGCACAGTGCGAGGAAGCGGGGCTCGACGCCGCCGACGCCTACGCCGAACTCGCCCAGGTCCTTCGCTACCGCTCCGACCTCAGCGACGGTCCACGTCTCGCCCGCGAGGCCGCTGCCGCGGCGCGTGAGGCGCTCGACCGGACGGCCGACAGCGACGACGAACGCCCCAAACGCGCCGGCCTGTTGGCAGGCGCCCTGACCGAGTGTCACTACGCCGGGGACCCGCAGGCACTGGCCGAGGCGGTCGCGGTCGTCCGCGCTGCCACGGCCACGGGGACGCCGCGATCGCGGACAGCGGTGTCCGGCGGCCGGGCCGACGCTCCCGGGGCGAGAGGCCGCTCGTCCGTACCCCAGGCGGACTCCAGCCCGGGGGCCGCCCGCTCCGACGTCTGGCAGATCGCCGCCGCGGTGTTGTGCGCCTGGGCCGACCACCACGAGGACGCCGACGTGGCCGAGGAGGCCGAGCAGATGGCGAGGACCGCGCTGGTCCTGGCCGGGGACGACCCGCAGCGGCGGGCCGACGCCCTCGACGCCCTCGCCGACGTCCTGCGCTGCCGCCATCTGCTGACCGGCGACACCGGGTTGCTGGACCAGGCGGTCGAGTACGGCGAGTCGGCCGCCCCCGTCGAGGCCGGTCCGCCCGGCGACCGGGCCCGGCGCGTCGGCAACCTCGGAGTCCTCCTCGTCCTGCGGTACGAGGTCAGCGGCGCGCCCGCCGACCTCGACGCGGCGATCGACCGGTACACCGAGGCCCTCGCCCTGCTGGGCGACGACCACCCCGACGCCAGACTCCACCTCAACAACCTGGGCTCCGCCCTCGCCGCCCGCACCCGGCTGCACGGCGCCGACGACGAACTGGACGCAGCGATCGCCGCCGGCCGGGCCGCCGCACGCGGCGACGGTCCGGCCCACCAGCGGGTGCAGCGGCTGAGCAACCTGGGCGGGGCACTGTACGCGCGCTTCGAGCGCGACGGCCGCCTCGACGACCTCGACGAGGACATCGACCTACAGCGCGAGGCGCTGCGGCTGGCCCCGCCGGGCCACCCCGAGCGCCCCGGTCTGCTCAGCAACCTCGCCACCGCCCTCACCGAACGCCACGAGACGCTCGGCGTCCGCGACGACCTGTCCGAGGCGCTCGCGCTCCTGGAGGAGGCGATGACGGCCGGGCCCGCGCCCCGGCGGCTGGCGACCGTCGCGGGCGCCCACGGTCTGGCGCTGAGCGCGCTGCACCGGGCCACCGGCGACCGGGACGTGCTGGAGCGGGCCCTCGTCAGCCTGCGCACCGCGGTGAAGGCCACCGCGCCCACCGATCCGCATCTGCCGCTCCAGCTCGCCAATCTGGCCGCGTCGCTGCGTGAGGAGTCGGCGCATCGCGCGGCGGCGTCCACGGAGGCCGTCGAAGCGGCGCGCGGTGCCCTGGCCGCCCTCGCCGAGGGCCGGGCCGCCACCGCGGTCCGCGGGAGCCTGCTCCTCGCCCTGGCCGCCCGGTCCGGCGATGGAGACCTGGACGAGGCGGTGGCGCTGGCCCGCCGGGTGGTCGCCGACACCCCACCGGACGATCCCGACCTGAGCCGCTCGCTGAGCAACCTCGCCTACGTACTGAACCTGCGGTACGAGTCCACCGGAGCGACGGACGACCGGGCAAAAGCCGTCGGCGTTCTGCGGTCGGCCGCCCGGACAGGGACCGGCGCTGCCGACGTCCGCCTGCACGCGGCCCGTGACTGGGGCAGGCTCGCGGCGCTGGCGGGCGATGCGGCAGCCGCGGCGCAGGCGTTCGCGCTCGGAGTGGAGCTGCTGCCGGTGGCCACGCCCCGCCGGCTGGAGCGCCCCGACGCCCAGCGGAGGCTCGCCGAGGCCGCGGGACTCGCGAGCGACGCGGCCGCGATGTCGTTGGCCTGTGGGGATCCCGAGCGGGCGCTGAGTCTGCTGGAACTCGGCCGCGGGGTGCTCCTCAACCGCCGGTCGGGAATCCGCGCCGACCTCGCGGGCCTCCACGACGCCGACCCCGAGCTGGCCCGGCGCTTCGGGGAACTGCGCGACGCGCTCGACCGGCTGGACCGTCCTTCGCGGCAACCGCCGGGCATCCCGCCGCAGGCGGAGGTGAACGGCCGGGAGCGCGAACGCCGCCGTGATCTGGAGGCCGAGCTGGACGTCGTCGTTCGCGCCGTCCAGGCGCTGCCCGGTCAGGCGGGCTTCCAGCTCCCGCCGTCGGTGGAGTCGCTGCTCGCCGAGGCGGCGCACGGACCGATCGTCGTGGTGAACGTCAGCGAGTACCGTTGCGACGCGCTGCTGCTCACCGTCGAAGGGCTGCGGCAGGTTCCTCTGGACGGCCTGGACGCGCACGAGCTGGAGCGGGCGGCGGAGGACTTCCATACGGACGTCGTCACCGCACTGGACCCCCGGGCCGCCCAGGCAGACGTCGACGCGGCCAACGCGCGCGTCACCGCGACGCTCGACCTGCTGTGGCGGGAGGTGGCCGCTCCGGTCCTCGCCGAGTTGCGGGTGACGGGTCCGGACGCCCGCGTGTGGTGGGTGCCGACCCAGGCGCTGTGCCGGTTGCCGTTGCACGCGGCGACGGCGGCCCGGGAGGCATCGAAGTCGCCGGTGGACGGCGCGCCCCCGGAGTCGCTGGTGGACCGCACGGTGTCCTCGTACACGCCGACGATCACCACCCTGCACCACGCGCGGGCCCGCGGCGCGGCGCCCGAACGCGCGATGGCGGCCGTCGTGTACGCGAGCGCGCACCGGCGGGGACTGCCGGAGCTGCCCGCCGCGCGCCGCGAGGTCCGGGCGGCGGCGGACCGTTTCGGTGTCGAACCGCTGGACCTCGTCGTATGCGAGCGCGCCGTCCTCATCGAAGCGCTGAGCACCTGCACCCATCTGCATCTGGCGCTGCACGCGGTGGCGGACCGCGACGACCCGGGCAACAGCCGGTTCCTGCTGCCCGACCTCGATCTGACGTTCGCGGAGATCGCCGCGCGCCGAGGCGGCTGGGGCCGTCTCGCATACCTCTCGGCGTGCGAGACGGCGCAGACGCCCCGCCACCTCGCGGACGAGGCGATCCACCTCACCGCCGCGTTCCTGCTCGTCGGGTTCTCCGGGGTGGTCGGCACACTCTGGCGGGTCCCGGACGCCGTCGCGGAGGCGACGGCCCGCGACTTCTACGATGCCCTGGACGACGCCCGTGACGAACCGGCCGTCGCGCTGGCCCGCACCGCGCGACTCGCCCGCGTCCACTACGGCGACGCCCCCGCCGCGTGGGCGGCCCACCACCACGTCGGCATCTGAGGCGTCTGAGAACCCCGGGACGTCCGGAGTCATGCTGAACGCCATTCCCTCCGCCGGGACATTCGAGGTTCTCCGCGAACCCTTGCAAGGGCGCGGGACGAGGCCCGATCCTGATCGGGATACCGTACGGGCATCGCGGATATCCGTACGATATAGCGAACGCACATGGAAGTGAGAGGGGAGAACGTGAGCGTCTCCGAGGGTTCGGTGCGAGGCATGCTGGCCGTCAATCTCCGCCGCGTACGGACCGAGCGGGGGCTGTCGATCTCCGAACTGTCCCGGCGCTCGAAGATCGGCAAGGCGACGCTGTCGCAGTTGGAGTCGGGATCCGGCAACCCGACGATCGAGACGGTGTTCAGCCTTTCCCGGGTACTCGAGGTGCCGATCTCCGACCTGCTGGACGCCCGGCCCGCCAGCGGGCTCACGGTGGTGCGCGCCAAGGAGGCCGAGGTACTCAGCGGCGAGGGCGTGGACCTGCGCCCCCTCCGTCGGATCGAGTCCGGCGACACCGCCTTCGAGGTCTTCGACCAGGAGGTACGGGCAGGCTGCCGACAGGAGTCCCTCGGACATGTGGGGACCGAGCACACCATCGTGCAGGCCGGTCGGCTGCATGTGCAGGTGGAGGGGCACGACGTCGAACTGGGCCCCGGCGACTACGTCGGCTTCGACGCCTCCCTCCCGCACAGCTACGCCGCTCCCGGCGAGGCCGTCCGCTCGGTGCTGCTGCTCCAGTACCGGGCGGACCAGCGCCTGCACCTGTCGGACACGGCTCCCGGCACCCCTTCCTCGCCGGAGGGCTGACACCGCTGCGGCGGCGATCGAGAAGCGTCGCAGGGGGCCGAGGCCATACCGGCGTGGCCTGACCGTTGACACGTCCTGAATGGCGTCGTACGTTTCCTGGCGTTCGGTTTAACGAACAAGGAGGGTTCGGTGTACGGAACGCGAGTCGTCGTGCTGGGCGCCGGGATCGTCGGTGCCGCCTGCGCTCGCGAGCTGGCCCTGGCCGGACTCGAGGTGACCGTCGTCGACCGCGGCGCGCCCGCATCGCAGACCACGGCGCACTGCGAGGGCAATGTCCTCGTCTCCGACAAGGGACCGGGCCCGGAACTGGAACTCGCCCAAATCTCCCGGGCGTTGTGGCCCGAGGTACTCGCCCGGATCGCCGAACGGTCCCCGCACGCGGCGCGGGCCGTGGAGTGGGACCCCAAGGGCGGCATCGTCGTCGCCACGACCGACGCCGGGGCCCGGGAGCTGACCCGTTTCGCCGCCGACCAGCGCGCGGCGGGAGTGCGCGCCGAGGTGATGGACGCCGACGACCTCGCCAAGGCGGAGCCGTACGTCACCCGGGAGCACACCACGGCCCTGCTCTACCCGGAGGACGCCCAGGTACAGCCCGCCGGAGCGGCCGCCGCGCTGTTCGGCGACGCGCTCGCGGCGGGCGCGCGGCTGCGGACGGGCTGCGAGGTGCTCGGCGCGGTCGTCCGCGGAGGCCGGATCACCGCCGTCCGTACCTCGACCGGCCTGGTGGAGGCCGACTGGTTCATCGACGCCGCGGGCCCCTGGGCCGGTGAACTCTCCGCCCGCCTCGGCGCTCCGGTGGACGTGCGGCCCCGGCGCGGCGACATCCTGGTGACGACACCGCTGCCGCCGACGGTCTTCCACAAGGTCTACGACGCGGACTACGTGGGTGCGGTCGGCAGCAGTGCCGAGGATCTGCAGACCTCCGCGGTCGTGGAGTCCACCCGCGGCGGCAGCGTGCTGATCGGCTCCTCGCGTCGCCGGGTCGGCTTCGACGACCGGCTGCGCCCCGAGGTGCTGTCCGCCGTCGCCGCGAAGGCGCTGCGGCTGTTCCCGACGCTGGCCGACGTACCGGTGATGCGGGCGTACGGCGGATTCCGGCCGTACGTCCCCGACCATGTGCCGGTCATCGGTGCCGACCCGCGGCTGGCGGGCCTCTGGCACGCGGGCGGTCACGAGGGCGCCGGGATCGGTCTGTCGGTGGGCACCGCGCGGCTGCTGCGGAACCTGATGCTCGGCGAGCCGACGGTCATGGACGCCACCCCGTTCCGGGTGGACCGTCCGGCCGTGCTCGGTGAGGGCGCACATCCCGTGAGTGAGGAGACGGCATGAGCCCCAGACGCGTCCGCGCCGAGTCCGACGCCGTCGGGCGGCGGGACCGGCCGCTGCGGATCACCGTCGACGGCGAACCCGTAGACGGCATCACGGGCCAGACCATCGCGGGCGTCCTGCTCGCCGCCGACCGCCTGGCCTGGCGTCGGGGTCGCTCCGGCGCTCCCCGCGGGGTGTTCTGCGGGATCGGTGTCTGCTTCGACTGTCTGGTGACCGTGGGCGACGAGCGCGACGTACGCGCCTGCCGCCGACGGGCGCGCGACGGCGACATGGTGACCACGCAGAGCCGTGGGCCGACGCCGGACCTGCCGGGAGAGGCGGAGCCGGAGCCGGAGGCCTCGCCGGAGCCGAGAACCGCGCCCGCCCCCGAAACCCTGCCCGAGTCCGAAGCGGTGCCCGAGTCCGAAGCGGTGCCCGAGCCGGACCAGGTGACCGGCCGACGCCAGGCACCGGTCGGCCGGGAGACGTCCGATCCATCCGCTACGGAGGAGCGATGACATCCCGCCACGTCGTGGTCGTCGGCGCGGGCCCCGCGGGTCTCGCCGCCGCGGAGGCCGCGCTGGGCGCCGGTGCCCGGGTGACGCTGATCGACTCGGCGGAGCAGCCCGGCGGCCAGTACCACCGGATGCTGCCCGAGGCGTATCACGCCACCCGCCCGGAGGTTCTTCAGCACGGCTGGTCGGCCTTCGACCGGCGCCGTCGGCGGGTGCTGGCCCACCCGCGCTGCGCCTGGTGGCCCGAGGCCTCGGTGTGGGCCCTGGAGCGCCCGGACCCGGAGCACCCCGGCCCGCCGCGCGTCCATGTGCTGCGCGGGCAGGCCGACGGCGGCGGACGGCGCCGTACGACGCTGGACCCCGACGCGCTGGTGCTCGCCGTCGGCGCGCACGACCGTGTACTGCCCTTCCCCGGCTGGGAGTTGCCCGGTGTCTTCACCGCCGGCGCGGCCCAGGCACTCGCCAAGGGGGAGCGGGTCGTGGTCGGCGACCGCGTGGTGGTCGCGGGCACCGGACCGTTCCTGCTCCCGGTGGCCGCCTCGCTGCTGGAGGCAGGGTCCGAGGTGCTGGAGGTGCTGGAGGCCAACACCGCGCGCACCGTGGCCCGCGGCTGGTCGCGACGCCCGTGGCAGCTCGCGGCGCAGGTCGGCAAAGGCGGCGAACTCGCCGAGTACACCGCCGCGCTGGTCCGCCAGCGGGTGCCCTACCGGCTGGGCCGCACCGTGATCGAGGCGCGCGGTGACGGGCGGGTCGAGGAGGTCGTCACCGCACGGCTGCGTACGGACTGGTCGGTGGTGCCGGGCAGTGAGCGCACCGTCGCGGTCGACGCGGTGTGCGTCACGCACGGCTTCAGCCCGCAGCTGGAACTGCCGGTGGCCGCCGGATGCGCCCTGCGCACCACACCGGGCGGCGAGTTCGTGGCCGTCGACGACGACCAGGCCACCAGCTGCCCCGGCGTGTACGCGGCGGGCGAGATCACCGGCATCGCGGGCGCCCCCGCCGCACGGGCGGAGGGCGCGCTCGCTGGATGGCTCGCCGCGGCCGGTGACCCCGGCACCCCCGCTCTGCGTGCGCTGCGCCGCAGCCGCGACCAGGGCCGCGCGTTCGCCGAACGGTTGGCCCGGGCGCACCCGATCGGTGCGGCCTGGCCCGAGTGGCTGCGGCCCACGACCGTCGTCTGCCGCTGCGAGGAGACCGACTACGCCACGCTCCGCCGGGCGGCCGCCGACCGGGCGAGCACCGCGGCCCGGGTCGCCAAGCTGGAGACCCGGGCCGGTCTCGGTCCCTGCCAGGCACGTGTCTGCGGCCCCACGGTCGCCGAGCTGAACGCCCGCCTGTCGGGCGAGCCCGTCGGCCGGCCGGCCGAGGACCTTCCCGCCCCCACACCCCACCGGCGCCCGATCGCCCAGCCCATCCGGCTCGGCGAACTGGCCGCCGCCCCCGAACCGCCCCCCACGGCTCCCGACACCCTCTGACAGCCCGCCCCCTCACCCCATTGACTCCCCTTCCAAGGAGCGGAGTTCATGAAGGAGCAGAGTTTCATGAGCGACACCCAGAAGCAGTCCCTGTCCCTGGGCGGCGTGGTGGTGGCCACGGCCCTGCCGTACCGCGAGGACGCGTCCGCCCCCGCCGGGCTCGCCGTCGACTACGACAAGTACGCCGACCACTGCCGCTGGCTGGTGGAGAACGGCTGTCGCGGCGTCGGCCCGAACGGCTCGCTGGGCGAGTACTCCTCCCTGACCGACGACGAGCGCCGCAGGGTCGCGCGGACGGCGGTCGAGGCCGTGGGCGACTCGGGCGTCGTGGTCGTCGGCGTACACGGCGTCGGCTCGCACCAGGCGAAGCACTGGGCCGAGGTCGCCGCGGAGGACGGCGCCGACGGGCTGCTGTGCCTGCCGCCCACGATGTACCGCGCCAACCGCGGTGAGGTCCTGGCCCACTTCGAGGCCGTGGCCTCCGTCGGCCTGCCGGTCATGGTCTACAACAACCCGATCGACACCAAGGTCGACCTGACGCCGGACCTCGTCGCCGAGATCGCGCGGATCGACAACATCGTCGCGATCAAGGAGTTCTCCGGCGACGTGCGGCGCGTCCTGGAGATCAGGGAGCAGGCGCCCGGCCTGGAGGTCGTCAGCGGCGCCGACGACGTCGTCCTGGAGAGCCTGCTGATGGGTGCCACCGGCTGGTTCGCGGGCTTCCCGAACGTCTTCCCCGCGGAGTCGGCCCGCCTGTACGACCTGGCCGTCGCGGGCAAGCTGGAGGAGGCGCGGGCGCTGTACGAGCCGCTGGTCGCCGCCTTCCGCTGGGACTCGCGCACCGAGTTCGTCCAGGCCATCAAGCTCGGCATGGAGCAGGTGGGGCGGTACGGCGGCCCCTGCCGCCCGCCGCGCGGTCCGCTCACCCCACGGATGCGGGAGCGGGTCCAGGCCGACATGGCCCGCGCCATCGCCTCTCTCGAGAAGCGGGCCGTGTGATGCGGTCCGTCCGTACGGTCAGCGCGGTCGACTCGCACACCGAGGGCATGCCGACCCGTGTCGTCACCGGCGGGGTGGGCCCGATCCCCGGGGACACCATGGCCGAGCGCCGTCGCCACGCGATGGAGAACCTGGACGGGCTGCGCCGCTTCCTGGTGGACGAGCCGCGTGGGCACTCGGCGATGAGCGGGGCGATCCTCCAGCCGCCCACCCGGCCCGACGCCGACTGGGGCGTGCTCTACATCGAGGTCAGCGGCTTCCTGCCGATGTGCGGCCACGGCACCATCGGCGTGGCCACCGTCCTCGTGGAGACCGGGATGGTCGAGGTCACCGAGCCGGAGACCAGGGTGCGCCTCGACACGCCCGCCGGGCTGGTCGAGGCACGGGTGACGGTCACCGACGGCCGCGCCGAGAAGGTCACCCTGCGCAATGTGGACGCCTTCGCGCTCGAACTCGACGCGTCGGTCAAGGTGCCCGGCCTCGGTGAGGTCCGCTACGACATGGCGTACGGCGGCAACTTCTACGCCGTCGTCGAACTCGACCGGATCGGGCTGCCGTTCGACCGGGCGCGCAAGGACGAGATCCTCGCCGCCGGGCTGTCGATCATGCGGGCCGTGAACGAGCAGAACCGTCCGGTGCACCCGGTCGACCCGCTCATCGGCGGCTGCAAGCACGTGCAGTTCCTGGCACCCGACTCCACCGCCCGGCTCTCGCGCAACGCCATGGCCATCAGCCCCGGCTGGTTCGACCGCTCTCCCTGCGGCACCGGTACGTCGGCCCGTATGGCCCAGCTGCACGCACGCGGCGAGCTGCCCCTGAACACCGAGTTCGTCAACGAGTCGTTCATCGGCACCCGGTTCACCGGCCGACTCCTGGAGACCACCGAGGTGGGCGGGCTCCCGGCTGTGGTGCCGGAGTTCGCGGGCCGTGCCTGGATCACCGGCACGGCGAACTACCTGCTCGACCCGAGCGACCCCTTCCCCAGCGGGTTCACTCTCTGAGCCCCGGCAATCGCACGAGCGAGGCGGAGCCTTGGCGGTCCGCCTCCGGCCATGCCCCCGACCGGCACGCCTCCTCCAGCGCCGCGGCGGCGGCGCGCCGGTCGTCCTCTCGTTCAGGCGGGGGTCCACTTCTGGTTGTTCTGGCCGTTGCAGGGCCAGGTGATGACACGGGTGCCGTTGGCGGTGCCCTGGTGGTAGGCGTCCAGGCACTTGTCGCCGTAGACGCGGATCTCGTCGCCCGCCCATGTGGTCCACAGTCGGTTGGCGGCCGTGTGGCAGTCCCGCAGCGCCCCTCACCCGGTATGCGGCGACACCGTGCGCGGGGACGCTCCCGCCCCGGTGGAACAGCCCCACCGCGACAGAGCCGTCCGCCAGGGGCTTGGCGAACACCTCGGTGTTGCCGTCGTCACGCACCCTGCGTCCGCCCGCGCTCAGGGAGTCGTGGTTCACCGGCAGCAGACGCGGGTTGCGGACGCGGGCGGCTCCAGGTGCCTCCGGCGTCACGGAGCCGGCTGGATACGGTGCAGGTGCCGACGGGCGCTGAGAGGTCGGAAAGAGCTGAGTGGACCCGACCGTCGCCGTCCCGCAGAAGGGACTCAGAGGGCCGTATCTCAGCAGGTCAGCGCGCGGGACGTCCCAGGATGAGGTCACTTCCACGACACCTGTGGCCGAACATCGCGCTGAACCCGCAGTCTCGTCGCGGAGCCGATCCGTGCGGGAGTCCTGCGTCGGCAAGTGCCTTGCGCTGGGACATTCCCACCGACTGCCGCGAGGCCGCCGAAGCCCTCGCCCGCCAACAGCGAGCAACCGCCCGCCGAACCACCTCAACCATCCTGAAGGGGTTGAACCAGCATGTCGCGATTCAGCCGCACCATCATCGCCAGCGCCGCCGCTCTGGCATTCAGCGTCACCCTCAACACCAGTCCCGCCGCCGCCAGCGTGAGCAGGGGGTACATCGACGAAAACGCCGGCGCCCAGAACGACTTCTCCGACGAGGCCACCCTCTGGTCGGGCAGCGCCTACCAGAACAGCAACGCGGTGGGAGTGATCCAGGCGATTCTGTACGCCGAATTCATCATTGATGCCGTGGATGTGGACTGCGCCTACGGTTCGATGACGACGTGGGGTGTCAAGGAGCTGCAGAAGAAGCTGGGGTTCACAGGCAGTGACGTCGACGGCGTCGTAGGCCCGAAGACCTGGGACAAGCTGGACGACCGCCTCGTCGAGGGCAGTGTCTACAGCGACAGCATGCTGTACATCAAGTACCGCGCCACGAACGGTACGACTCCCAACCTGTTCCTGCGGGCAAGGGTCAGCGGCGGCACGTACATGTTCAAGTACTACGGCGGCCTCTTCGGCGGCAACGCGGGCTGGAAGCAGGCCCTGTACCGATCGCTGTCGGGTCGCGAGTGCAG
This sequence comes from Streptomyces sp. B93, assembly GCF_018070565.1. Taxonomy (GTDB): domain Bacteria; phylum Actinomycetota; class Actinomycetes; order Streptomycetales; family Streptomycetaceae; genus Streptomyces. The sequence goes on along the minus strand of NZ_JAGPXL010000004.1, from coordinate 93,363 downwards.
CTGAGTCCTTCTGTTGGTGCTCCGTGTCTGGTGGCCGTGTGAAGTGTCGAGGCGAACGTGGAGGACGTGCGGCGGGATGCCGGGTGGTGGCGTCGAGCGGGACAGCTCCAGCACCCGGCAGGCGGGATCGAGCCCGAAACCCCGCAGGTGGGCGATCACTTGCTCGGCCTCGTCCGGGGGCGGTCGATCTCCTGGGCGGAGAACACGCGGGCGGCGGCCCGGCCCGTGGTCGTGTACCACTGGACGGCCAGCACGGCGGCCAGCGAGATCTCGACGAGATCGCCGCCGTAGTACATCAGCTGGGCTCCTGTGTGCAGGTCGCTGGTGGTGAAGGCGGTGCCGGGCGGGGGCGCGGCGTACAGGCTCTTGGCGAGCACGGCGTGGCCGGCACCGACGGCCAGCAGCGCGGGACCGCGCACGGCGAGGCTCCAGCGGTGTCGTACCGGGTCCAGTTGGCAGACCGTGAAGGTGAACAGCAGTCCGGCGGCCAGCACATGGGCGTGCGTCACGGCGTGCGGTAGCGGCTGGTGCTGTGCGGCGGCGAAGAGTCCGGTGCGGTAGAGCAGCCAGAGCCCGCCGATGTCCAGCACCGCCGCCACCGGCGGGAAGAGGAGCAGGTGGAGCGGCCGTGCGTTCCTCATGGCCAGCAGGCCGCGTCGCACACGTCCGGGTGGCGTACTGCGCAGGGCGAGGGTGAGGGGACGGGCGAGGACGAGGAGCAGCGGGGCCGCCATGCCGACGATCAGGTGCTGAGTCATGTGAGCGGTGAACGGCCCGCCCGGCAGCGGCCCCGACACCGCACAGGTCAGCGTGATGCAGCCGGTGGTGAAGGCCACGTCCCGCGGCCACGGCCACGCGTCCCCGCGGCGGCGCAGGCGGTGGGCGGCCAGCAGATAGACGCCGGCCGCGAGGATCGCGAGCGCGGCGGCGTACGGCTCGGCCGGGCTCCCCGAACCTGTTCCCGTATCGGCCGGTGCGGGGTGGACGTGGACCTGCGTCACGCTGTCGGCTCCGCCCGGGTGCGGCGGGCCGCGCGGGCGGCCAGGGCACAGCCGATGAGCAGCAGGATGAGTCCGCCGATGTTCCAGGCCCAGTCGTACGGGGTGACGTCCACCCCGTAGCGGATCTGGTGCAGGCGCAGCAGCTTGTGATCGACGATCCCGTCGAAGAGCTGGAAGGCGCCCAGGCCGAGGAAGAACCCCGCCCGCGCGTGTGCGGGGGCCAGGGCCCGTCGGCGGCGCAGGTCGGCGTAGAGGGAGAACCCGGCGACCAGGGCGAGCAGCTCAGCGGTGTGCAGGAGGCCGTCGGAGAACAGCCCCGCCCGGCTGGTGGAACGGTCGTAGAAGTGGTGCCAGCCGAGGAGCTGGTGGAAGACGATCTCGTCCACGGCGGCCATCACGGCCGCACCGATCAGCGCACTCACGGCCAGCGACCTCCGGCGCTGCGGACGCGGCCCCGACACGGGCTGCGGAAGGGCCGAATCACTCATGCGGGAGTCTCTCGCCTTCTGCCGGGCTGTGTCCTGTCGACCTTCCATCTGACCTGGTGAACCGGCCCGGGGGGACCCGCCTGGGATGCTGTTCAGTCACTGGCGCGGTGCAGTCCGCTCGGATGGGTGAAGGTATACGCGCCGGGTACCCGGCGGGGCGTGATCACGCGCGTGCTGTGGCGGGGACTGCAGGCCGGTACGGCCGGGGCGCCGTGATGACGCTCGGCGAGGAGATCGAGCAGGCGATCACCCGCCGACCCGGCTCCCATGGGCCCGGCGACCTGATGCGCCGCCACGAGGGACGCGACCCGCAGGAGATCCTCGCGCCAGAGCTGCCGAACGTGCTCACCTTCGAGGAGAACAAGCAGTTCGTCCGCGGCCTCCTCGACACCCAGATGGACCTCACCACCCCGGGCACCGGGTACGTCCGTGAGGCGCACGAGCGGTTCGAGCGGATGCAGGAGCAGACCCACGGCGGCGAGTACCGCCACCAGACCGAGGGCCCGCACCCCGACACGGCTTCCCGGGAGAGGTGAACGACATGGCTGGTGTCGCGGCATCGGACGCCGACGCGGTCGCCTTTCTGATGCGCCAGCACGGCGACATCCGCAATCCGGGCGGGGAGAAGGTGGTGGAGCAGCGTCTCACCGAGGGAACGCCAGGCCAAGGAAGCACTCGCCGAGCTGGACGGCATGGACCCCGACGACCCGGAGTTCCTGCCTCGGCTGCGGACCCTGCGCGCGGACGTGAGGACACACGCCCGCGCGGAGGAACGCTACGAGTTCATCCACATCCGTCGGCACGCGGACAAGGAGCGCCTGGCGGCCCTGGCGTCGGCGCTGCGCACCGCCGAGGCGACCGCCCCGACGCACCCGCACCCCGGCACCGAGTCCGCGGCCCAGAATTTGGCAATGGGGCCGCTGGCGGGGCTGGCCGGCCGGACGGCCGTCGGGCGGTCCACTGCGCGCCTGGATGGGTCCGCCGGCGATCGTCCGGACGTCCCGGGACGCCCTCGACGGGCAGACAGCCGACAAGGCCGACCTCGCCGTGCGGGAACGACCCGGTGGCGGACACCCAGATGGCGACCTGGGCGTCCGCCGGAGTCCTCGTGGGCAGCAGCAGAGCGCACAGACGACGACGGTGCGTCACCGAGCATGACGGTCCGGGCTCCTTCGTCGCCGTATCGGCCGTCTGCCGGCCGTCTGCTCAGCGCTCGGTTCCGCCGTAGGTACCCTCGGTACCACGTGCGTCGCTGGAGCGGGCTGCCGCGCTGGCGGCCAGGGCGAGCAGCAGGGCGATCACGCCAGTGATCACGTTGTTGGTGATGGTGCGTGTGGTGTCGACGTTGCCTGCCACCACCCATGGGGCGATGATCGTCCAGGCGCCCAGTGCGCAGGCGGCCCAGGCCATGCTGTGCGTCCGGTCGTAGGCGCGGCCGAATCCGCCGCTCATCAGCAGCGCGTAGCCGATCCCCACGATCAGGTTGTTGATGGCGAGCCGGGAGAAGTCGCCGCCACCGAATCCCGCGATCCACGGGGAGGCCGCGAGGTAGAGGCCCGTGAGCAGGGCCAGGGCGTCGATGGCTTGTGCCCTCGGGGTCGTTGCGGCACGTTCGGCCAGCGTGTGGCGCTGGCGCATCTCGACGATGTCGGGGTGGGTCTCCATGGCCGACCCGGTCGACGTGGCCGATCCACTCGATCGGGTCGATCCGGTGGGTCCGTAGCTGGGTGACGTCACTGCGATCACTTCCGGGAGAGAGGAACAAGAGCCGTGTTCAGCGCCGCTCCCAGAGGGCCGGTGTCATGCGGTCGGCCCGCTGGTGGGCGGTGCCCCTGGGTCCAAGGGCTGCGGGGCTTCCCGCGTCCTCCTCGGCCGATTAACCCTCACCGGGTCAACGAAACAGTAAAAATGCCATCAAATGGAACCAAATTTTGTCGTCAGGTCCCGTCATGGTCCCGCCATGTCGCCTCAGGGGGAGAAGCCTGCGGTGCATACCGCCGTCGGGCCGAGTCCCCTGCGGACTGAACCGCTACGGCGGATTACAGCATTGTCACGCAGAGGTCGGGGGAGTGGGGGCAGCGGAGTGATGCCCCTTGCGTGGTGGTGCTTGCCGATTGCGGGCTCTGCTGGGTGTGGAGTTGGGTGAGAGTCCAGGGCAACTGCTTGTGCGGGAGGGTGCGTTGTCGGCTGTCCTCCGCAGTCGCGTGCGCGCTGGGGGTGAGGGGCGGTCATCGAGGTGTGACGGTTGCCGGTCGTATGCCCACGGCTCGCCCACTACCTGAACCGCCTGCCCCAGTGATCAACTCTGCCTGTTTCATTGACATTTCACTCGGAAGACCTACCGTTGGGAGCGCTCCCAAAACAGCTGCGAAACTGGAAGGAGTTCCCCCCACATGCGCAACCAGAGTCCGTTAACCGGGCGGTCGCGGTCTTCCCTCCGTCGGCCCCTCCAGGCGCTCGTCATGCTGTTCGCCGCGGTGGTCGGCGCACTGGCCTGGTCAACCCCCGCCCAGGCTCACGGCACCATCGTCAACCCCGCTACCCGCGCGTACCAGTGCTGGAAGACGTGGGGCAGCAACCACACGAACCCGGCCATGCAGACCCAAGACCCCATGTGCTGGCAGGCCTTCCAGGCCAACCCCGACACCATGTGGAACTGGATGAGCGCGCTCCGCGACGGCCTCGGTGGCCAGTTCCAGGCGCGGACCCCGGACGGGACGCTCTGCAGCAACAACCTCTCCAGGAACGCCAGCCTGGACAGGCCCGGGCAGTGGAAGACGACCAACATCAGCAACAACTTCACGGTCCAGCTGTACGACCAGGCGTCCCACGGCGCCGACTACTTCCGGGTCTACGTGAGCAAGCAGGGCTTCAACCCCCAGACCCAGACCCTGGGCTGGGGCAACCTCGACTTCATCACGCAGACCGGTCGCTTCGCTCCGGCGCAGGACATCAGTTTCAACGTCAACACCTCCGGCTACACCGGACACCACATCCTGTTCGTGATCTGGCAGGCATCACACCTCGACCAGGCGTACATGTGGTGCAGCGACGTGAACTTCGGCTGAGCCGGAGAGCGCCGCACACGCACCGGCCCCGGCCGGGCGCCGGTAACCCGGCCGCCCGGCCGTCCGGGGCCCGTCGGGGCAGGGGACCCATGTGGTCACCCTGCCCCGACGGGGCTTTCCGCACTCCTGCTGCCCACCCGCTGCGCCCGTCGGCGCCGGGAGCCGCGCCCGGCCTCAAGGGCCGCCGGGAGAGCGAGGTGCGGGGCGTTCGGCGCCGCTGGTGTCGGCGGGACCCAGGCACGGGGTGCCCGCGCACACGTACACCACCTGCGCCGCGCGATCGCGGAGCTACAGGTCGTTTCAGGTGGCGGGGTGGAAGGGCCGTACCCCTTCAGGGGGTGTTACGGGCGCGGAAGGCGCTAGGACTCACGTCCCGGTGGCGTTTGAAGGCGGCGCTGAAGCCGAAGGCATCGGCGTAGCCGACCGACTTGGCGATCTGGGCGATGGAGGAGTCGGTGTCGGACAGGAGTGCCTCGGCCTCGTCCATACGGCATTCGGTGAGGTAGGTCAGTGGTGGGCGACCCATCACCTTGGTGAAGTGTTTGGCGAACAGCGCTCGGGAGACACCGGATTCGGTGGCGAGCGCCTCTACCGTCCATCTCTCGGAAGGCCGGGCGTTGAAGGCTTCGAGCGCGGGGGCGAGGATCGGGTCGGCCAGGCCGCGATACCAGTCGGGGGCTTCGGAGCCCGCCTGGTCGAACCAGGTACGCAGCGTGCACACCAGGGCCCAGTCCAGCAGTCGGTCCATCAGGGCCTGGGAGCCGGGAGAGCGCAGGGCGGCGTCGGCGGCGGCCGTCTCCAGCCAGGCGCAGACCTCCGTGCCCTCGTTGATCACGAGCACGGGCGGCAAAGCGCGGAGCAGTCGTTCATGGCGATGGCCCGAGGCACGGTAGGCGCCCACGATCAGTGCGGTGGCTCCGTCCGGTTCGTTGCCCCACCGGATGCCGCCGAGATCTTGCGCAGTGCATTCGGGATCTGCCGTGAAGCAGGCGATTTCGTACTCGGCGTGGGGGCGATCGAGGGTGGCCGGATGGTCGGCGAGGTGAAACGCCTCGGGCGTGCGCACGATGGCCGTGTCCCCTACGCCGACCGCTTGTTCGGCGCCGTCGGGCAGCAGCAGGGTGCCACCGCCCCGCAGCACGCTGACCATCGTGAGCGGGGCGCCGTCGACGAAGCGGATGCTCCAGGGCGCTTCCAGCACGGCGTGGCTGACGACGGAGCCCTCGGCCCGGATGCCACCGAGGAGCGCACTCAAAGGATCCACAGCAGCCATCGTAGACGAACTCCTATGCAGTGGAGGGTTTCTCCTATGGATCGTCTAATGGATCACGTGTCTACTGGACTGGTCGGACGCACCCAGACCTGCCAGGAGAAGCCGTGTCGCACCGTAGCGCCGCTGCCAGGACCGCCCTTGTGGTCATCGCCCACCATCGGGCCGATTCCCTCACCGCGCACACCGCCCGCCGTACCACCGCGCAACTCGAGACGGCCGGATACCGAGTCGACCTGCTCGACTTGCACGCCGAAGGGTTCGACCCGCGGATGAACGAGGCGGACCAGCCGGACTGGGGCAACCGGGAGAAGCCCTACTCGGACGAAGTCCAGGCCCATATGCGGCGCATTCTCGACGCCGACGTGGTTGTGGCCGTGTTCCCCGTGTACTGGCAGAGCGTGCCCGCCCTGCTCAAGGGCTGGATCGACCGCGTGTGGAACTACGGATTCGCCTACGGCCGCAGCAAGCCGCGCCTGGCGGGCAGGCGCATCCTGTGGCTGGGCCTGGCCGGCGCCACCTCCGATGACCCCGTCACAGAGGGAATGCAGGCCGCGCTGGAGACCAACCTGAGCGAGGGCATCGCCTATTACTGCGGCTTCTCCTACTCCTCCGTCGCCCTGCTCCCCGACGCCGAGGAGCGCCCGCAGCGCATCGACGCCGAGGGCAATCTGCTGGTGGGCGACGCCGTTGCGGGAGCCGAACGCGAGGCGCAGTACGCCGAGTTCGACCGCCGCGCGCTGAAGGCCGTCGAAAGCTTCCTCGCAGCGGAACTGTCGGCGGCCTGAGCACGGACACGGGCCCCCGCGCCGCCAGGTGCCGTGGGTTGTGGTGAGGGCGACTGGAGCGAGCAACACCCCTAGACCCGCCCCGACATGGGCGGCAGGCGGTTCTCGTCTGCTGGTGGTACGGCGCTTTGCGGGGCCGTGTGCCGCCCCGCGCTCGCGGATCTTTCCGCAGACGGGAGTAAGCCTGTTGTCGTCCACGAGCTGAAAACCACAGCGTGCGTAGTAGGGGGCGTCCCAGGGGAGCTGGGCGAACGTGGTGAGGGTGAGAGCGGGCGCCCCCTCGTTCCTGGCCTGGGTCGCCACATGGCCCCAGCAGCAACCGGCCGACACCGCGACGCGCGCTGTTTGAGTGCACCGAGACCTGCCCGACGTGGAGGCTGCCGTCGACGCGGTCGGCGATTGGGTAGTCGACCGGGGCGGCGGCGTCGTTGGCCACGAGCCAGGCCAGCCTCGTGGGGTGGTTGCGGACGAGTTCACCGGGAGGAAGCGGCTCGTCCTCGGCGATCTCCGGCATGCCGATGCGTCGGAAGCACTGCCCGGCGTCCCTCTCGATGTCCTGGAGGGCGGGCAGTCCGTCCAGGCGCACGGCTCGGATGTGAACGCAGGCCTTCTCCACGGCACGCCCACCGCCCGCACAGACCGGGTGGACGTCGACGTGTTGCTCATCCGGCCCGACGGCCGTGTCGTCCGGGCCTTGCCCACCGGGCAGGACCTCGATGCCACCACGCTGGTGCGTGTGCTGGGCACATGGTGCGGCCAACCGGCCTGAGCAGCGCATTAACAGTCGCCTCAGGTTCGCTCGGTACGAAGTGGGCGTCCAGACAAGCGATGCAACCCGTATGTAGGAGGCTAGTGATGGCAGTCAACGCAGCGCCGTCCGGGAAAACACCGGCCGGTCGGTTGGCGGGCCGGTGGGTGCCGTGGTTGGTGATTGGCTTGTGGCTGGTGCTGGCGGCGGGCATGGTGCCGCTGAGCGGAAAGTTGAGCTCGGTCACCACCGACAGCGCCGTAGACACCCTGCCGGCCAGTGCCGAGTCCACCAAGGTGGCGGTGCTGGAGGACAGTCTCCCCGACGGTGACAACAACACGTTCGTCTTCGTGTACCACCGCGCCGGCGGCATGACCGACGTCGACCGAGCGACGGTCGAGCGCCACTACGACAGGCTTGCCAAGCGGTACCCGCCGAAGGCGACGGACGCCGACGAGGACGACGAGGGCTCACCGACGAGCCCCTCCACCGACCGCGAGGCGATGATGTTCACCCTCGAGGTGAGCACGACCTACGGCGAACCGGAGACCATCGTCGGCCCGTTGCGTGACGCCACGCAGGACCGGCCCTCAGGCCTCGAACTCGACGTGACCGGCCCGGGCGCGATCGACGGCGACATGGATGCCGTCTTCGACGGCATCGACGTGCAGGTCCTCCTCACCACCATCGTCGTCGTCACGCTGCTGCTCATCCTCACCTACCGCAGCCCGGTGTTGTGGATCATCCCGCTGGTGGTCGTTGGCGCGGCCGCACTGACCGCGATGGCGACCGTCTACCTGCTCGTCAAGGGCTTCGGCATCGTGGTCAACGACCAGAACTCGGCGCTGCTGACGATCCTGGTATTCGGCGTCGGCACGGACTACGCGCTGTTGCTCATCGCTCGATACCGGGAGGCACTGCACCACCATGAGAACGTCCGGGTGGCGATGGTCCACGCGCTGCGCGGCGCGGCGCCGGCCATCGTCGCGTCCGCGGCCACCGTGGTCGCCGGCCTGCTCTGCCTGCTCGCCGCGGACCTGAACAGCACCAGCGGGCTGGGCCCGATCGGTGCGGCCGGCATCCTGTGCGCGCTGGTGGCCATGCTGACGCTGTTCCCGGCGGTGCTCGTGGTGCTCGGCAGGCGGATCTTCTGGCCGGCCATCCCGCGGTTCAGCACGGCCGTGGAGGAGAAGCCGGGGCTGTGGGGACGGCTCGGCACCGCCATCAGCCGCCGCCGGTGGGTGGCGACGCTCGGCTCGCTCGGAGTCCTCGGCGTGCTCGCCCTCGGGCTGGCGGGCAACACCGGCGCCCTGCGGGAGCAGGACCAGTTCCTGTCCGCGCCGGAGTCGGTCACCGGCTTCACCGTTCTCCGCCAGCACTTCCCGGAGCTCGGCGGCCAGCCGATGACGATCTTCACACGGCCGGCGCACCAGGAGCGGGTGCTCGACGTCGTCAAGGACACTCCCGGTGTGGCCCTGGCCATCCCGGAGCAGACCAGCGGTGGCTGGGCCAACATCTCCGTGTTCCCGAAGGACGCGCCGGACACCGCCGCGGAGTACGACACGATCAAGCGGGTGCGCACCGCCGTGCACGCCGTGAGCGGGGCGGAGGCTATCGTCGGCGGGCCGAGTGCGGAGAACCTCGACACCGAGGTGACCACCGAGCGCGACGAGAAGCTGGTGATCCCGCTGGTGCTCGCCGTCGTCCTGATCGTCCTCGGGCTGCTGCTGCGCGCGATCCTGGCCCCGCTGGTCCTGATGGCCACCGTGGTCGTCTCATTCGCCGCAGCCTTCGGCGGCAGCGTGTTCGTCTTCGACACGATCCTCGGGTTCAAGGGGGTCGACTATTCGGTGCCGCTGCTGGCATTCCTGTTCCTGGTGGCGCTCGGTGTCGACTACAACATCTTCCTGGCCAGCCGGGCCCGGGAGGAGACCGCGCGTCTCGGCACCAGAAAGGGCATGCTCAAAGCCCTCTCCGCCACCGGTGGCGTCATCACCTCGGCAGGCCTGGTCCTGGCGGCCACTTTCGCGGTCCTCACCACGCTTCCGCTGGTGATGCTGATCGAGGTCGGGTTCCTGGTGGCCTTCGGCGTGCTGCTCGACGCCCTGCTGGTGCGGTCGGTCCTGGTGCCCGCCCTCACCCTGCTGATCGGCCGGCGGATGTGGTGGCCGAGCAGGCTGTCCCGTCCAGCGGCGGAGCTGCCGGACCGTCAACAGCCGCTCACCGACGACGAGGAGCCCGCGCTGCAACGGTGAGCGCGACGGCACGGACGAGATCCGGGACGGGCCCCAGGCCCGTCCCGGACTTCTTCATGGCATGGGCCCGACGGTCGCCGCCCTTTGGTCCTGCGTCGTGCGGCCGGGGCCGGGGCTGGGGCCGGCGCATCGCGGTGTCCTGCCCCGACGGTGAGCCGCACGAAGCCATGCCCGAGGGTCGCCGCCCCTTGTCCTGCGCCGCCGCCGGGGCGGGTCAGCACACCGCGGTGTCCTCCCCGGCGCTGAGCCGAGCGATCGGGGCGGGCGGGGCCGCGGCCGGAAGGTCGACCCGAAGCAGCGCGCCACCACGTGCGGAGCGGGCGACGGTGGCCCGGCCGCCGTGGGCGTCGACGACCCGCTGCACGATCGACAGGCCCAGACCGGATCCCGGCAACGCCCGGGCACTGTCGGCACGGTAGAACCGGTCGAACACCCGCGGTACGTCGGCGGCGTCGATGCCCGGCCCCGCGTCGTCGACCTCGAGCACCGCAAACGCGCCCTGGGCACGGAGCCGGACCTGGACCGGCTGGTCCGCGGGGGACCACTTGCCGGCGTTGTCGACGAGGTTGAGCACCGCCCGCTCGAGCGCAGCGGGACGCCCGCTCACCCACACGGAGGTCACGTCGAGCGCGACCTCGATGTCGGGCATGCGGGAACGCGCCCGGGTCGCGGCGGCCACCACCACGTCGGCGAAGTCGAGCACCTCGGTGCTCTCGTCGCTGACGTCACCGCGCGCCAGGTCGGTCAGCTCGGCGACCAGGGTGCTCAACTCGGCCACCTGGGCGCCGAGATCGTTGAGCAGCCGGGTCCGGCTCTCCGCCGGCAGTGCGCTGTCCAGGGTGCCGCGCCGATCGAGCCGGATCAGCAGCTCGGCGTTGAGGCGCAGGCTGGTGAGCGGGGTCTTGAGCTCGTGGGCGGCGTCCTCGGCGAGGAGTCGCTGGGCCCGTCGGGAGTCGCGGAGCGCGGCGAGCATGTCGTTGATCGACTGGATCAGCCGCCGGATCTCCCCACCGCCCTCATCCGGGATGTCGGCGTCGAGGTCCCGGGTGCGGGCGACACGTACCGCGGCGGCGGTCAGCCGGTCGATCGGTGCCAGCCCGGTCCGTGCCACGGTCCGCCCGACAAGGGCGCCGCCGACCACGCAGAGCAGCCCGATCAGCAGCATGCCGAACCCGAACCGGTTGATCGGGCTGTCGTCGACGACGCGGGCCACCTGGACCGCGCCGTCGCCCGCCCGCAGCGTGTAGATGACGTAGCCGTCCTCGTCGCTGTCGTTCGACTCCATCAGGTCGGCCGACACGCCCTGTGCCACGCGCTCGGCGTGCTCGCTGACCGGGGGCAGCGAAGGTTGGCCGGCCGGCGTCCGGATCGAGCCGTCGGGCAGGATGATCCGCACCAGCCGACCGGACCCGGGATACGGCGGTAGCTGGACCTGCGCCAGACCGGCGCGCTCCGCGTTAGTCGCCAGGACGCGGGAGTCGGCGCGCAGCTGATTCTCGGCGGTGTCCCGCAGCTCCCAGTCGAGAAGCTCGCTGGCCACCTGGAAGGCCACGAACACGCTGACCGCGATGGCCGTCGCCGCGATCACCGTCAGCCTGGTCCGCAGGGACCGCCGACGCCACCATCGGGTCAGCCGGCGCGGTTCCCGGCCGGCGGGCCTGCTCACGGAGGAGTCTCCCGCAACGTGTATCCCAGGCCGCGCAGTGTGTAGATCAATCGCGGCTCACCCTCGGCCTCCATCTTGCGGCGCAGGTAACTCACGTATACCTGGAGGTTGTTGGCGGTGGAGCTCATGCCGAAGCCCCAGATCGCCTCGAACAGCGCGTCGCGGGTCAAGACCCGGGTCGCGTTGCGCAGGAGAACCTGCAGGAGGGAGAACTCGGTCCGGGTCAGTCGCAGCGGCCGCCCGCCCCGCCACGCCTCGAACCTGTCGGGATCGAGCCGGACGTCGGCGAACGACAGGATCTGCGACTCCTCGTCGGCCGGCGTGCGCCGACGCAGCAGGGCCCGCACCCGGGCCAGCAACTCCTCGGTGGCGAACGGCTTGGGCAGGTAGTCGTCGGCGCCCGCGTCCAGCCCCGCGACCCGGTCGGAGACCTGGTCACGGGCGGTCAGCATCAGCACCGGCAGATCCCGACCCGTGGCCCGCAAACGCCGGCAGGTCTCCAACCCGCCGAGGCGGGGCATCATCACGTCGAGGATCAGCAGATCCAGAGTGTCACCGCCGGCCCCACCGACCCCGTCGAGTACGGCGAGACCGTTGGCGACGGTGCTGGTGTCGTAACCCTCGACCTGGAGCACCCGCTCCAGCGAATCCCGGATGGCTGCTTCGTCATCCGCGATCATGATCCGCACGCCGGCCCGCCCCCTTCCAGTCGATGTTTTTGCCGCTCATTGTCCCCGATCAACCTGAGGCCAGGATTAGAGCGTCGCTGCGGACCGCGCTCCTGCGGCTACGTAGGGTCATCAACGAGGCAGGGCGAACGCCGAAATCTGCGGCTGCCTGTTCCAGAGTGACGCCAGCCTCGCGGCTTCGCGCGACCCGCACGACGTCTTCGCGGAACTCGTTCGGATACGGCTTGGGCAGTGCAACATCCTTCCAGGCCGCTTCTCAGCAAGCCAGGTCAGGTGTCACCTGTTCGTGCAGCAGTCCCGACGTCCGCCTCGACGGACAACGGGAACTGCGCACTCTCACCTCAGGAACGGTCGAGGGCAACGTCACCAGAATCAAGCTGCTGAAGAGACAGATGTACGGCCGGGCCGACGTCGCTCTCCTGCGACGCCGCATCCTCTTGCCACCTTGATCAAGCGACTGACACCACCAAATCAGCGACAGAGCCCGGAAAGTGATCCAGAACCACGATTCAGCCGCCGACAGAGGGCGAGCTGGAACTCGGTGGCTGTTCAGACTTGCTGCTCGAACTTCAAGGCTTCATACCGGCGCGCGGCGATGTCCTCACGGGTGCCGACGATGAGGGTCTGGGTGTAGACGTTGAGGTCGATCGACTGGCCGTGTATTTGGGCAAGGAGGACGACGCCGCCTTCGTCCGGTGGTGACTGCCAGGGGGTGGAGTAGCCGCCGAGTTGGACGGCGACTCCGTGTGATGCGCCGCCGGCTGCCGCTTCGCGCACGGCGTCCTCGAAGTCATCCAGGGTGTCGTCGCGGCCCGCGCCAAGGTCCAGGAACGCGCTGGTTGCCGGGCTGTCGCGCCAGTCGGGCGAGACGGTCAGTCCCGGTACCGGATACAGGTCACCCGGTTGGTAGACCTTGACTTGCTCTCGTTCCCCGTCGATCTCATAGGCCGCCGTGCGTTGTGTGGTTCGCACGCCGGCGGGAACGTGCAGTACCACCGACGACTCCGGCTCGTACTCGATCGCGGTGAAGAACAACAGGCTGCCGTCGGACGGCAGATCGATGTCCAGGGCTTCACGAGGGAGCGCTGCACAATCGACGGTCAGTACCAGAGGTTTGCGCCCATCGGGCCAGGCGACGCCGTCTGGCAGGCAGGGGAGGCCTCCCGTGCGCGCGACCGGACGGGCCTCTTGCTGCTGGGCGGGCGTCAGGTCCTGGAAGGGGACCAGGTGGAGACACGGCCGGGAGCCGGCTAGCAGTTCCTGGGCTACCGGGCTGGGAACGCCACGCTTCTGGGCCGCCCTCAGAACGAGCTCTTCCACGATCGGAGTGGTCATGACCGCGATCATGCCAGGACCGGACATCGGCTCACCTCAACTCCCGCCCCGGAGAACGCAGTTACCGGGCCTACAGCGAGGTGAGAGACCGAGCGACACAGGCATTGAGGGTGCGGGCCTGCTCCTTGACCGGACGCTGCTGGTCCCTGACCGGCGCAGCTCAGCGGGTGATGGACGATCTCGACTTACCGACAGGCTGGAGCAGCTTCGTTGTGTTGCTCGGAAGGCGCCGAGAACGGGTGATCGGTCACCCGGAGTCGCGCGAGCTCGGAGCGACGGAGCGACGCTGGTGACGGGGGATGGGCTGGCCGTACCGTCGCTTGCTCGGGAGGGGACGGGTCTCCATGTGCCCGCGGAGACGAAGCCCAGCGCACCATCGGCCGCCGTGATGGCGGTTTCGTCGTCGATCGCGCTATGCCGGATTCGGCACACAGAACGGCTCCGGCACGGGAAGAAGCGAGCAGGGCGGCATCACCGACCGCATGGCCCCGCATGGTCGCAATAGGGCTGCAGGCGGCTCTGTCCGCAGCCGCACAGCACGGCTCGGGTCTCGGCCTGCGAGCCTTGCGGTGTGTCCACGCTCAACTCACCGCGCACGGTCAGCTCACCGGTGGGGCTGCGGGTGATCGTGGTGGGCCGGTCAGGCGTCTCAGCCCCGCCGTCCGCGCGTGCGTACTGCAGGGCGCCCGAGGGGCAGCGCCGCACCACTTCAGTCAGTTGATCGGCCGTGGCGTTGTCCGGCTGGATCCAGGGGCGCTTCGTCGGGTCGAACACCTCGGGCAGGCCATGGACGCATTCGGCGGCGTGGAGACAGTGCCTGGCCTCGAAGGTCACTGTGATCGACGCTGCCTCGTACGCCCTCTGTTCGGACTCGCGGCTCATGCCCGCCTCCGTCTTCGCTGTGTTCGCCTTGTCAGTCACTGACCTTGCTGCGGGACTGGTACAGCAGATCCTGGTACTCGGGGTGCCGGGCGATCCAGCCCGCGAAGAAGGGGCAGGTGGCGAGCACCCGCAGCTCCGCCGCGCGTGCCTCGTCGAGGGCGGTGCGGACCAGCGCGGACCCGACTCCTCTGCCCTCGTACTGCGGCTCGACCTCGGTGTGCACGAACGCGATAAGTTCCGTCGTACGGATGTACTGCGCGATACCCGCGGGCTTGGACTCCCCGTCGACGCGGGCTTCGTAGCGCTTCGCCTCGGGAGCGTCGCTGACCTCGACTGCCATATGTCCTCCTGTGGGCCTGCCACCACTCGGCTCGACGGATTTCCGTCTGCCAGGCCTCCACTGTAACTCCGGTCGGTTGATGCATCAACTTAATGGTGTGAGAGGGTGCCCGCGCCGCGGGGGATATGGGCTTGGTCAAGCGGATTGGGCGGGTCGGTATTCGCAGAAGGCGCTGTCGCGAGCATCGTGAAGAGGGCGTCGGCTCGTCGTCCGGCGAGGCGGGGGAGGGCTTGGGAGTGATGCTTGCCCTGGGCGTTTTCTTGTCGTGGGGAGACTCGGAGGCCGGGTCGCTGAGGGCGGCGACCGCAGAGAGGAACCAGACCCGTTTCTGCTGTTTGTTTCCCTCTTTGAGGGGCTGCTCGCCTCTGATCGAGGAGCCCGAGTTGCGGGTCGCGGGGGCGAGTCTCTCGTAGGCGGGGAGGTTGGCGGCGGTCGGGAAGCTGCTGCCGTCGCTGATCTCGGTGAGCACCCCGGCGCCGGGGAGTGACCCGGACCCTGGAGCTGGTGATGACCTCGGCGTCCGGGTGTGTCAAAAGCCTCGACCGTCGCTTCTGTGAGGTCGTCGACGCTGGCGCAGACGGCATCGAGCTGTCTGGGCAGGGCGATGGCTTGGCGTCCCGAGGGTGCCGGTGCCTGGGGCGACGACGGCCTGCTCGTCGAGCGCGGTGAAGCTGTGTCGACCAGCCGCACTTTGTCGCGCAGGATGAAGTCGCGTTTGTCGTACGGGGCGTCGCCGCCCTTGCCGAAACTGTCTCCACAGGACGCATTACCGCCCTCGTCCGAGCTGTGCTCTCCCGGCATCTGGACAGCTCCGACGGATAATGCGAAAGCCTCACTCACTGGTGCACAGCGATGGCGACTTTGCCGCGTGGACGTCTGCGGCCCTCGCCAGCAGAGCCGCCCTCCAGCAGTGAGTGCGCCTGAGCGATATCGGACAGCGGTAGCACGGCGCCAATCACAGGCCGGAGTTTGCCCTGGTCGACCAGTCGGCCGAGTGCCGCGAGCTTCGCCCGGCTCGGGCTGACGAAGAGGAAGTGATAGGTCGCGTTCACGCCCCACGCGGCGAGCAGGTTCTGAGGTTCGGGGATGTCCACGATGGACACCACACGGCCTCGGTCGGCAAGGATCTCCGGGCTGCGGGCGAGGGTGTCCCCACCCACTGTGTCCAGGACGACGTCGATTCCACCTACCGCGTGGACCTGGGGCACATAGTCACCAGCTGAGAAGTCGATCGCGATGTCGGCGCCCAGTCCGGTGACGAACTCGTGATCCCTTGCCCGTGCTGTGGTTACCACCTCGGCTCCCAGCGCGCTGGCGAGCTGGATGGCGACCGAGCCGACCCCGCCCGCTCCGCCGTGCACCAAGACTCGTTCGCCAACCCGCACCCCGGCGCGTTCGACCAGGGCCTCCCACACCGTCACGCCCACCAGCGCGAGACCGGCGGCCTCGACGTGCGACAACCCTGCGGGTTTGCGGGCAATCAGAGCCTGGTCGATCGCGTGGTACTCGGCATAGGTTCCCTGCCCGGCGAAGATCGGCGCTAGGTACCAGACCTCGTCGCCCGGCTGGAAGTCGCCTGCCCCAGGCCCGGTCTCGACCACCACACCGGACACGTCGCTGCCGATCACCGCGGGCAGCGCTACCTGGTCGCGGTAGTCGCCGCGCCGGGTCTGCAGGTCGAGAGGGTTCACGGACGTGGCCTCTACGCGCACCAGCACCTGGCCGGGTCCGGGAGTGGGTCTTGGCAGCTGTCGGGTGGCGAACGCGGTGTCCGCGTCACCGAAGCGGACGAGTTCCATCACACGCATCGAAGTCGACATATGATGAGCATATCGAAGAATCGCGAATTGTCAATATGTACATGCGTTACGATCATCGTATGTTCTCGGAGGCGGAGTTGCTTGCTGTGTTCCGGGCCCTGTCCAACCCGGCCCGCCGCCAGATGCTGGTGTGGCTCAAGGAGCCGATGAGTTTCCCTGGCCAGGAGCCCGACGACGTCGAAATCGGTGTCTGCGTGAAGGACATCCAGCAGCGTATGGGGCTGGGACAGTCAACCACCTCGCAGTACCTCGCGATGCTGCGGCAAGCGGGGCTGGTGGTCGCCACCCGGCGGGGCAAGTGGACCTACTACCGCCGCGATGAGGCGAACATCGCCCGCCTCCTGGAGACCCTGAGGGACGTGTTCTAGTGCTGTTCAGTGAGGGGCTCGACGAGCAGACCTTCGTCGTCCCGGGCCCTGGCACCCTCGACGTGATCGTCCCGTCGCTGGCGAAGTCGCCAGCTGCCGTCCACGAACAACGCCGGGGGCTTCCCGTCTGGTAGAGGGTTCCGTCGCGGAGCATGGCGAAGAGGGCGCTGATGCGGTGGCGGGCTCAGCAGCGGTCGTGACGGGTCCGGGAGGCGGGATTGTGCAGGGCCGCGAACGCGGAGATGGACATCGCGTTTCAGTTGCCGGGTCCCGCCTCTGGGGCTTGTTCGCCGTGGACTGACGCGCCGCACCGCCGGGTCGCCGGAGCGAGTCCAGCATAGGAGGCCAGGGGGCCGGCGGTGGGGGACGAACTGCCGTCGTCGACGGTGGTCAGTGGCCCGGGGTGCCGTTCGTGGGCTCCCGGGCGAGTGCGGGGTGCGACGGGAAGCCGAACGCCCCGAGCCGGTGGTTGACCGTGACGGTGATCGCCTTGCTCGGGAGGCCGGTGACCCGCCGTCGTAGATCGGAAGGGCACCGGAACCGAGGACGCCTCGGACGGGTCCTTCGCATGTGTAGACGGTCCTGGACGGCCGGGGGTCACTTCCCCGGCTGTACGGTTCTGCGCCGAGGGGTAGGTGAGGACAGCAACGCCGGACCCCGGCAAGCAGCCACGCCTCCACCTTCAGCAAGGCGGGTCTCGACCCCACCAGCGCACGGTGAGACCGAGCGCCGCGAGGACGACGACGACGAGCGACCAGCCTCACCAAAGTGACCGGTTGAGCCAGAAGATCGCGCAAGCGAACTGCGGTCAGAACGTGAGGGGGAACCCAGTACCGGTGAGATCCCATCGATGGGGACGGTTTCGCCTGCCACGCCTGCCACGCCTGCTGGTCTCGGAGGCCCGGGGCCAATGTCGCAAAGTGACGAACTGTCGGTACGGGCCAGCTCGTTCTGCGACGCCCGCCCGTTCTCCCCTTCGCGAACGCATCCGCGCAGCACACATCGGAGGGTGGAGTCATAGCCCCGCCCCCCGTCGCGCATGGGTTCACACCATGCTGTTTCCGCTGGCGGTTGCCTCAGGCGGAGTGAGCTCCTGCACGACGTCCCAGTGCTCGACGATCCGACCGTTCTCCAGCCGGAAGATGTCGACGATCACGGTGGGGCCGGGCCCCCAGCCGTGGACGAGGCTGTGGGTGAACACGAGGTCGCCCTGGGCCGCGGTGCGCTTCGGCTCCCAGGAGAATCCCTTCAGACCGGGCACCGCGGCACGCAGCGTGCCGAGACCGTCGGGCATCTGGGGGCTGTGCTGCACGTAGGGCTCGGCCCAGTAGCGATCCAGCGCGGTGAGGTCCTTCTCGACGAACAGTTCCCGCATCGCGGTGACGACGATGTCGATGTTGCGCTGAGCCTGATCGTTGCCAGTCATGATCACGCCTCCTTGATGGTTCCGACGAAGTTGTAGAGGGTGCCGTCGACGGTGACGTTGGAGTACACCGTCGCCTTGGTGAAGTCCTCGACATGGGTCACGGTGGCGCCGCTGGCCTCGGTCCAGGAGTTCAGATAGACACCCTCGCGGATCTCCTTCAGGTCGAGCGTGACGGTCTCCGCGTGGCCGTCAGGTGCGAGCCCGCCACCTTCCTCGACCACGAAGCTGCCCTGCGACTGAGAGTCGAAGGTGAACCTCACCTTCAGTGGGCCTAGTTCGAACTTGTAGCTCTTGCCGACCATTGGATACGTCATGGCGTTTCCTTCACTGGGCGCCGGAGAACCGCGACGAGTTTGATGTCCGCGACTGGAAACCCTGCCTGCGGCGCCGGCCTCGATCACTTCACCGCGGGTCGTTCTGCATGGGCGGGCCGTCCTGCGATGTCTGTAACGCGCCGCGACGGAATCGATACGACATGTTGTGCGCTGCCCTCGCGGCGCCGCCTACGTCACCGACGTGTAGCTGCGACCCCCGCACAGCGTTTCTTTGTTGATGCATAAAACATACGGCTCTATGGTTTACGTGTCAACTAGATTGTCGGGAGGTGCTGGGGTGACGGAAGGGGCATGACCGTCGTACCAGGGCCGGAGTTCCGGCCGGTCGGCTGCGTTCCCGAACCGGTGGGCGAGACAGTCGCCCCCAGGAGTGGACGGACTGGACCCGGCAGCTTCCACCACGCACACTTCGACAACAGGGCCTCTTGTTCCTCGCTGGACCCGACAACCGCGAGCTACCAGCCGACAAGTCACCCGATCCAGGACCCCCGCGAACCAGCCCAGCCCGACCGCAGGACCGGATAGAGAACGGCCAGTTAGGCGCGTCAACTAACTTCCGTAGTAGCGTTGTGGCGAGAGGACCAGACGTGGTCTGGAGCCGCAGACGGGCACAACCGGGCTGCACGCTAGAGACGTTCGCTGTTGGCGAGCGGCCGCTCGCAGTCGGCCGACCTCGTCGGGCCCCCTGCCTCGCGGATTGCACCGTGGGTCCTCGACCGCATCGCGACGACCCCGCCGTTCGCCCGGGCGCGCCTCGGGTGACTCCTCGGCTCGGATCTCTTCTGTGATAGGCGCCGTAAACCGCAACGCGCGAAGAACGCCAACGACGCCCCGACGCCTGCATGATCTGGACAATCATCGTCACCAGACGTGTCGGCGGCATGGATGAGCTGCCGAAGATCTCGTTACGCTCGTTCCATGAACGCATCACCCCGCTGGCTGACCCAGGAGGAGCAGATTGCCTGGGACGGTTTCATCCGCATGCAGGAAAAGCTCATCGGGCGCCTTTCCCGCTATGTCCAAGCTGACTCCCGCATGTCCGCCTCCGACTTCATCGTGCTGGCCAAGCTCACCGAAGCCGGGGGACGGATGCGCTTCATGGACCTGACCAAGCTGGTGGAGTGGGAGAAGAGCCGCATGTCCCACCAGGTCGGACGGATGGCGAAGCGTGGACTGGTGGCCAAGGAGGAGTGCCCCGACGACGGGCGCGGAGCGTTTATCGTCGCCACCCCGGCCGGCTACCAGGCGATCGAGGACGCCGCGCCCCTGCACGTCGAGCACGTCCGCCGACTGTTCATCGACGCCCTGACGAAAGACGAGCTCGCCACTATCGCCAGGATCTCGGCTCATGTCCTCGAGCACCTCGAGAAGGAGCCCGACTGACCGGTCCGGAGCTCCCTTCGCCGGCCAAGGACTGGTCCCACAGCTGGTCCAGCAGGCACTCGACGACGTGCGTGCGTCCGGGATGCGGATCGTCCCGGTCTGTCCCTACGTCGCCAAGTTCCTAAGACGCCATCTCATTTGGTGAGTCGGCGATGGCAGATGAGGGTGCAGGCGATGCTGGTGAAGGCCAGGAAGTGCTCGGCTTTGCGCTCGTAGCGTCGGTGCAGTCGGCGGCATCCTGCGAGCCAGGACATCGTGCGTTCTATCGTCCAGCGGTGGCGGCCCAGGCGAGTCGAGGACTCGATGCCCTTGCGGGCGATGCGGTGCCTGATGCCTCGCCTGCGTAACCATCGCCGCAGGTGGTCGTAGTCGTATCCCTTGTCGGCGTGGAGCTTTCCCGGTTTGCGCCGCCGTCGTCCGCGCCGGGAGCGGATCGGCGGTATCCCCTTCACCAGCGGGATCAGCGCCTGACTGTCGTGCAGGTTCGCCCCCGAGATCCCGACGGACAGGGGCAGACCGGTCCGCTCGGTGATCAGGTGGATCTTCGAGCCGTACTTGCCCCGGTCGACAGGATTCGGACCTGTCAGCTCCCCCTTTTCAGGGCCCGCATGTTCACCGAGTCGATCGCACAGCGGGACCAGTCCAGCTCGCCGCGGGCACCAAGCTCATCGAGGACCAGGCGGTGGAGTTTTGCCCACACCCGGGCCTTCGACCACTCGGAAAAGCGCCGGTGAGCCGTCGCTCCCGATGGCCCGAACGACGCGGACGGCAGCTGCTGCCACGTGCAGCCCGACGTGGCCACGAACACGATTGCAGCCAACACCTCCCGGTCGCCATGCCGACGCCGACCGCCGCCCTGAGGCCGCGAGGGAGCCTCCGGGACCACCCGCTGGAACAGCTCCCACAACTCATCCGGCACCAGCCGCTCAACGATCGAAACCACGACCGATAGGCTACCGATCCAAATGAGATGACGTCTTAGCGAGACCTTGGCCCGGAAATGCCCCGGAACTGCTGGTCAGAGCTGGGATACGGGTGGGTCATACCGGGAGTAAGGGTGTGTTCCGACTCGCTGCTGAGATGTGCGCTGAGAAGGGCGCCGACCAGGAATCGTCCCTGGTCAGGCGCCCTTTTCCGGTGTCTAGAAGAAGCCCAGCTTCTTCGGAGAGTACGACACCAGAAGGTTCTTCGTCTGCTGGTAGTGCTCCAGCATCATCTTGTGTGTCTCGCGGCCGATGCCGGACTGCTTGTACCCGCCGAATGCCGCGTGTGCCGGGTAGGCGTGGTAGCAGTTCGTCCAGACACGGCCCGCCTGGATGGCGCGTCCGGCGCGGTACGCGGTGTTGATGTCGCGGGTCCAGACACCCGCGCCGAGGCCGTACGGTGTGTCGTTGGCGATCTTGATGGCGTCGGAGAAGTCGCCGAAGGAGGTGACGGAGACGACCGGGCCGAAGATCTCCTCCTGGAAGACCCGCATGCGGTTGTCGCCCTCGAAGATGGTCGGCTGGACGTAGTAGCCGCCCTTCAACTCGCCGTCGTACTCGATCCGTTCGCCGCCGGTGAGGATCTTCGCGCCCTCCTGGCGGCCGATGTCCAGGTAGGAGAGGATCTTCGCCAGCTGTTCGCTGGAGGCCTGCGCGCCGATCATGGTGTCGGTGTCCAGGGGGTGACCCGAGGTGATCATCTCGGTGCGGGCCACTGCCGCCTCCAGGAAGTCGCCGTAGCGGCCCCGTTCGATCAGTGCCCGGGACGGGCAGGTGCACACCTCGCCCTGGTTGAGTGCGAACATGGTGAAGCCTTCGAGGGCCTTGTCGCGGAGGTCGTCGTCGACCGCCCAGACGTCGTCGAAGAAGATGTTCGGCGACTTGCCGCCGAGTTCGAGGGTGACCGGTTTCAGGTTCTCGGCGGCGTACTGGAGGATCAGCCGCCCCGTCGACGTCTCACCGGTGAACGCGACCTTGGCCACCCGTGGGCTGGAGGCCAGCGGCTTGCCCGCCTCGGGGCCGAAGCCGTTGACGATGTTCACCACGCCGGGCGGGAGCAGGTCCTCGACCAGGCTCATCCAGTAGTGGATCGAGGCGGGGGTCTGCTCCGCCGGTTTGAGCACCACGGCGTTCCCGGCCGCGAGGGCGGGGGCGAGTTTCCACGCCGCCATCAGGATGGGGAAGTTCCACGGGATGATCTGCGCGACGACGCCGAGCGGCTCGTGGTAGTGGTACGCCACCGTGTCGTCGTCGACCTCGCCGAGCGAACCCTCCTGTGCGCGGATCGCGCCCGCGAAATACCGGAAGTGGTCGATGGCCAGCGGGATGTCCGCGGCCAGCGTCTCGCGTACGGGCTTGCCGTTCTCCCAGCTCTCGGCGACCGCCAGCCGTTCCAGGTTCGCCTCCATACGGTCGGCGATCTTCAGCAGTATGTCGGAGCGCTCGGTCGTGGACCTGTGGCCCCATGCCGGGGCGACCGCGTGCGCCGCGTCCAGCGCCGCCTCGACGTCCTCCGCCGTGCCGCGCGCCATCTCCGTGAAGGGCCGTCCGTTCACCGGGCTCGGGTTCTCGAAGTACTGACCGCGTGCCGGGGGTACGTACTCGCCGCCGATGTAGTGGTCGTAGCGCGCCTGGTAGGAGACGATCGCGCCCTCGGTGCCGGGTGCCGCGTATCGGGTCATGGCGGTGTGCCTCCTTGAGCTGTGCTGCCCGCCGTTGGGCAGCTCTCGCCGCGAGGCTAGGGACGCGGACGTTGCAATCACGTTGCGTGGGGCAGGAAGAGTGCCTTCTCGGGTGCCTCCTAGGGGTGTCCGTGAGTTTCAGGGGAGTGGGTGGGGTGTGCCGGGGCGGGAGCGGGGTCGTAGGGTCGCCGTCCGGGGCGGACGGTGGTGGTCGGGGCGTGCGGCCAGTTCCGATTCCAGTGCGGTGAGCCGGGAGCGGACCGCGGCGCTCGGCCGGATCGCCGCCAGGGCCCGCCACACGTCCAGGTCGTCCTCGCCCCAGGGCGCGTGCGCCCAGTCCGCCAGCAGGTCAGGGTCGCGGTGGGCGACCAGCGCCGTGCGCAGACCGTCGGTGAGGCGCCGCCGGAGCCGGACCACCGCCGGTGCCTGGGACGCGGGCAGCAGCGGACCGGCGTACGCCGCCGCGGCGGCCGTGACCGCACCGGCCGACAGGCGCCGCTCGACGACCGCGACGTCCGACTCGACCGGCACCGTCAGCCGGTAGGGGCGCGACGCCAGCAGCTCGGGGCCGAGCAGCCCGCGCAGCCGGGTCAGTTCGGCGCGCAGGGTCACCGGGGTCACCGACTCGTCCTCGTACAGCGCGCACAGCAGCTCGTCGCCGGTCAGGCCCTCGGGGTGGCGGGCCAGCAGCACCAGGATCTCGCTGTGCCGTCGGCTGAGCCGGATCCGGCGGCCGCCGGTGTGCAGTTGTGCCTCGTCCCGGCCGAGCGCGGTCAGCTCCGCGGTCCCCTCGGCCGGTCGGTCGGAGGTGAGCAGTGACAGGTGCGACTCGGCGGCCCGTGCGACCGCCTGGACGAAGCCGAGGCTGTGCGGGTGGGCCAGTCCGTCCCCGCCGGTGATGTCCACCGCGCCGAGCACCCGCCCGGTGCGCGGGTCGTGCACCGGAGCGGCGGCGCAGGTCCACGGCTGCACGCGCCGGGTGAAGTGCTCGGCCTGGAAGACCTGCACCGCCCGGTCCACGGCGACCGCGGTCCCCGGCGCGTTCGTCCCGACCGCCGACTCCGACCACCGGGCGCCCGGCACGAAGTTCATGCGCCCCGCCCGCGCCCGGGTCGCCGGATGGCCCTCGACCCACAGCAGCCTTCCGTGCGCGTCGCACACCGCGACCAGGTGTTCGCCGTCCAGGGCGAACGTGCTCATCAGCTCGCGGACCAGGGGCATGACCCGGGCCAGCGGATGCTCGGCGCGGTAGGCGCCGAGGTCGCCGTCCGACAGTTCCACGCTCGCGGTGCAGTCCGGCCCGACACCGGCCCGCGCCGAACGCCGCCAGGAGTCCGCGACCACGGGACGGACCGGCCGCGCCACCGTGCCCGCCTCGGTGAAGGCCGCATGCGCGCGCCGCAGCGTCCGCGCACGCTCCGCGGGGTCGGCCCCCGGCTCCAGGGCCACCCAGGAATTGGACAACTCGGCCTCCCGGAAGGCGATGCGGCTTGGGGGGACATCGTCACTCCGGGTGCGGGCGCCGACAACAGTTTCGACGCCACTCACCCGAACGAGGCACCGCTGCCTTCCGGCCCGGGGTCGTCGGTGGGTCAGACGGCGCCGACGAGCCGTATGTAGCGCGTCCAGTCCCAGAGCGGACCGGGGTCGGTGTGGTCGGTGCCCGGCACCTGGTGGTGACCGATGATGTGCTCCCGGTCCCTGGGGATGCCGTATCTCTTGCAGATCCCCGCCGTCAGCCGGGCCGAGGCCTCGTACAGGGTGTCGGTGAAGTAGGCGGGCTGGTCCACCCAGCCCTCGTGCTCGATGCCGATGCTGCGTGTGTTGTAGTCCCAGTTCCCCGCGTGCCAGGCGATGTCGGACTCGCGGACGCACTGCGCCACGTGTCCGTCGCCGGAGCGGACCACGTAGTGCGCGGACACGTCCTTGCTGGAGTTCTGGAAGATGCCGAGGGTGCTGGTGTACGTCGCCTGGGTGACGTGGATGATCACGAGGTCCGGGCGGCGTCGGGTGCCGGTGCCCTTGGCGAGCGTGTAGTTGGAGCGGTGCGCGGGCTGCCACTCGGCGAGCGGATAGTCCGGGGCCTGGGCCAGCGCCCCGGCCTGCGGCCCCGGGAGCAGCGCGTACGGCACGGCGGCGAGGGCGGCGCCCTTCAGCAGTCGTCGCCTGCTGGCGAAGGAGTCGTCCCGCTCCTCCGGCCGGTCAGTAGTCAGCCCGTTCACCGACATCAGTCGTCCCCCCTCAGCGATCAGCGGCTTGCGCGAATCACGTTACGCCGTCCGCCGGTTGGGCTGCGGCGCGACGCGCGTCGCCGTGGACAGCCGCAGCGTTGTGGACAACTCGCCCACTCGTGCGGGTGAGGGAGGGGCGTCCGACCGTCCTCAGGCACCCGCCGCCACGGCCGCCGGATCGTCCAGCACCGCCCGGACGACGGAGTGCGCCGCCCCCAGCAGCGGACCTTCAGAGCCCAGTCGGGACACCGAGACGGGGCAGGCGGGACCCGCCGTGCGCCGGGCCAGCTCGGTCTCGAGCGAGGGCAGGAGCCAGGGAGCGAGCCCGGCCAGCGCGCCGCCCAGCACGACACCTTTGGGGTCCAGCAGGTTGACGGCCCCGGTCAGCGCGATGCCCAGCGCCTCTCCGGCGTCCCGCAGGGCCCGCCGTACGTCCTCGTCGCCCTCCGCGGCGCGGCCCGACAGCAGCCCGACCCGGTCGCCGTCCGGCTCCAGGCCCGCGGCGCGCAGCACCGCCTCCTCACCGGCGTACTGCTCCAGGCAGCCCCGGCCGCCGCAGACGCACTCCGGGCCGTCCGGGCGCACCGGCACATGCCCCAGCTCACCGGCGAAGCCCCGGACGCCGCGCAGCAGCCGTCCGTCCACCACGACCGCGCCACCGATGCCGATCTCGGCCGACACATGCAGGAAGTCCCGTGGGGTGCCGTCCCCGAGCCAGAGTTCGGCGAGGCTGCCGAAGTTGGCCTCGTTGTCGACCAGCAGCGGGAACTCCCGCGGCAGCAGGGCGCCGAGGTCGACGTCCTGCCAGCCGAGGTTGGGGGCGCGTACGACCGTGCGGGCGTCCCGTGCCACCAGGCCGGGCACGGCGACGGCGAGTCCCACGGGCGTGAGGCCCTCGCGTTCCCCTTCGGCGACCACCCGGCGGATCAGCTCGGTGAGTTCCGCGACGACCGGTTCTGGGGAGCGGGCGCGGTTCGTGCCGTGCCGGACGGCCCTCGCCCGTACCTCTCCGCGCAGGTCGACCGCGCAGACCGCGAGGTGGTCGACGCCGATCTCGGCGCCGAGCCCGGCCGGGCCGCGCCCGGGGACCGCGAGGGCGGAACCGGGCCGTCCCACCCGTCCGGGCCGCTCCGGCCCGAGTTCCTCCAGCAATCCCGAGCGGATCAGTTCGTCGACCAGCGTGGACACGGCGGCCCGCGTCAGTCCGATCCGGGAGGCGACCGCGGCCCGTGACAGTGGCCCCTCGGCGCTGACCGTGTGCATCACCCGGGCCAGATTGCGGCGTCGCATGCCCTGCTGGGTGTCGGGCAGCGCCCGTCCGGGACCGGCCGGGTGGGCCTCGTGCAGCGGTGCGGTCATGCCTCCGTCAATCCTTCTCGGGGTCGGTCACGGCAGCGTGGTGGTCGCTCTCCCCGGTGGGATCAGGCGCCCTGCGTCCCCCGTTCCAGCAGCGGTGCCGCGTCGGAGAGTACCCCGCTGATCCTGGCCAGCGCCTCGTCGTCCCGCGCCACGGCGTCCAGGACCGGCCCCCGCGCGGTGTTCCAGCGCCGGGCGACGGCCCCCGGGTCCTCACCGGTGAGCAGCCCGGCGGCCTGTGCGGCGGCGCCCAGCGCGACCAGTTCCCTGGCCTCGGGGACCTGGACGGGCCGCCCGGAGAGCCGCCGTACCGTCTCCTGCCAGGCCGTGCCCCGGGCGCCGCCGCCGATCAGCAGCAGCGGGGTCGAGCGGTCCGCGTCGTCGTCGAGGACCAGGTCGAGCGCGCCGAGCAGTGAGTGGACGGCGCCGTCGTACGCGGCCTGGAGCAGTTGACCGGCGGTGGTGTCGTGGCGCAGGCCGTGCAGCAGCCCGGAGGCGTTCGGCAGGTCGGGGGTGCGCTCGCCGTCCAGGAACGGCAGCAGGGTGACGGACGTGCCGGGCTCGACGGCCTCGCGGTCCAGGCCCAGCAGGGCGGCGACGCGGTCGACGGCGAGGGTGCAGTTCAGCGTGCAGGCCAGCGGAAGCCAGTCGCCGCGGGCGTCGGCGAAGCCCGCGACGGTGCCGGTCGGGTCGGCCGGGCGGCGCCGCGAGACCGCGTAGACCGTGCCCGAGGTGCCCAGACTCAGCACCGGTGTGCCGGGGAGCAGCCCCAGGCCGAGCGCCGCGGCGGCGTTGTCGCCGGTGCCGGGGGCGACCAGGGTGCCCTTGGAGAAGGGCAGGTCATGGCTGTCGCGGACGGTCCCGGCCACCTCGCCGGGGCGTACCACGCGCGGCAGCAGCGCCGGGTCGAGACCCACATGGGCGAGGGTTTCGGCGTCGTACGACTCGCTCCCGGCCGCCCACCATCCGGTACCCGAGACGTCGCCCCGGTCGGTCGTGCCCTCTCCGGTGAGCCGCTCGGTGAGGTAGTCGTGCGGGAGGCGTACGGCCTTGGTCGCGCGCACGGCGTCGGGCTCGTGCTCGGCGAGCCAGGCCCACTTGGTGACCGTGAAGGACGCGGCGGGCACGCTGCCGGTGCGTTCCGCCCAGGCCTGCGCGCCGCCCAGTTCCTCGACCAGGCGGCGCGCCTGGGGAGCGGACCGCACGTCGTTCCAGAGCAGGGCGGGGCGGACGGGCTCGCCACGCTCGTCCAGGGTGACCAGCCCGTGCTGCTGCCCGCCGATCGACACGGCGGCGGCCTCGTGGGCCGCGTCCCCGCACTGGCGCAGTGCCTCGCGCAGCGCGTCCCACCACTGACGCGGGTCGCTCTCCCGGCCGGCCCCGGTGGAGACCGTGTGCGGCGCCTGGCCGCTCGCCACGACCTGACCGGTGGCCACGTCGACGACCAGCGCCTTGGTGGACTGGGTGGACGTGTCCACCCCGACGACGAGCGGACCTTCGGCTGCTGACATCGGGCGTTCTCCCTCTCCTGGCGGCTCGTGTCCCCGGGCGGGACACCTGTCCCTCGTACCCGGAGAAGTGTCTCCGGGGGGTGTCTCTTCCCAGGGACGCGTTCGCATACTAATTTGTTAAGCGCCATGACGAAATAGTCGTGAGCAACAGTCGCACACGAGCAAGGAGCCGCGGCATGAGCTACCAGCCCACCCCCGAGGACAAGTTCACCTTCGGACTGTGGACCGTCGGCTGGCAGGGAGGGGACCCGTTCGGCGACGCCACGCGACGGGCCCTCGACCCGGTCGAGACGGTGCAGCGCCTGGCCGAGCTGGGCGCCCACGGAGTGACCTTCCACGACGACGACCTGATCCCCTTCGGGTCCTCCGACACCGAGCGCGAGTCGCACATCAAGCGCTTCCGGCAGGCTCTCGACGCGACCGGCATGACCGTGCCGATGGCCACCACGAACCTCTTCAAGCACCCCGTCTTCAAGGACGGCGGCTTCACCGCCAACGACCGCGACGTACGCCGCTACGCCCTGCGCAAGACGATCCGCAACATCGACCTGGCGGTGGAGCTGGGCGCCAGGACCTACGTCGCCTGGGGCGGCCGTGAGGGCGCCGAGTCCGGCGGCGCCAAGGACGTCCGCGCCGCCCTCGACCGCATGAAGGAGGCCTTCGACCTCCTCGGCGAGTACGTCACCTCCCAGGGCTACGACATCCGCTTCGCCATCGAGCCCAAGCCGAACGAGCCGCGCGGCGACATCCTGCTGCCCACCGTCGGCCACGCCCTGGCGTTCATCGAGCGCCTGGAGCGGCCCGAGCTGTACGGCGTCAACCCGGAGGTCGGCCACGAGCAGATGGCCGGGCTGAACTTCCCGCACGGCATCGCGCAGGCCCTGTGGGCGGGCAAGCTCTTCCACATCGACCTCAACGGCCAGAACGGCATCAAGTACGACCAGGACCTGCGCTTCGGCGCCGGTGACCTGCGCGCCGCCTTCTGGCTGGTCGACCTGCTGGAGAGCGCCGGGTACGAGGGACCGCGGCACTTCGACTTCAAGCCGCCGCGGACCGAGGACCTCGACGGGGTGTGGGCGTCGGCCGCGGGCTGCATGCGCAACTACCTCATCCTCAAGGAGCGGGCGGCCGCCTTCCGCGCGGACCCCGAGGTGCAGGAGGCCCTGCGCGCCTCGCGTCTGGACCAGCTGGCGCAGCCCACCGCGGCCGACGGTCTCCAGGCGCTGCTCGCCGACCGCACGGCCTTCGAGGACTTCGACGTGGACGCGGCCGCCTCGCGCGGGATGGCCTTCGAGCGCCTCGACCAGCTCGCCATGGACCACCTGCTGAACGCACGGGGCTGAGCCCCGGCGTACGGTCGGCGGCACGGCGGCGCCTCCGCGCGGGACGACCCGGAGCCATGCGTCCATGGCGTGAATCGTCGTGCGCCCCAGGCGTGAACCGGTGATGGTCCCCGCGCGGGGGGTCGCGCCCCGACGGGCGCACGGCGATTCTGGGCGGTATGACCATCCCGCCCGTACCGCCCCGGCCGCCCGGCGACACCCCGCCATCGGGCGGTGGCTTCGGACCGCCTCCTCCCGGGGGCTACGGCCCCGGCGGGGAGCCCGGTCCACCGCCGGAGCGGCCGCCCCGGCGGTGGAACCCGATCCTGCTGGTCCTCATCGTGCTGGTGGCCCTAGCCGCCGTCGCCGCGGTCGTGCTCATGGCGGTGGACGGCGACGACTCACCGGACCGGGAGCCGTCGCCGCGGACCACCCTCCCGGCCAGCCCGTCGGCCGAGCCCTCCTTCGGCATCCCGACGGACCTGCCGACCGACCTGCCCACTGACCTGCCGACGGAACTGCCCACCGGGCTGCCCAGCGGTTTGGAATCGCTTATTCCGTCACTGGGGGAGGCGGCAGCGCCATAGCCCAGCGCTCACCCCGGCCGGACGACAGCGCTCACGGTCCGTCCTCTTGGGCGGACGTGGACGCCAGTGCCGTCGCCGGGTCCCGCGCCGGGCCGCCCGCGGGCTGCCAGTGGCCGTCCTCCTCGCGGTACGGCCACCAGCGGCCGTCGCGTCCCAGGCGCAGCTGCCGTGGCGCACCGACGACCGTCCACCGGTTGCCCCGAACCGTCAGCGTCGGCCGCTCGTCCTCCTCCCAGGCCGACTTCACAGCGGCACGCGCGCGTGCCAGGGCCTCACCCTCGACGACCCACTCCTCCTCCAGCACCGACAGCCCGGCCGGCCCGCCGTACCGCCAAGCCCGGACGGCCGACGTCAACTCCTCCCGGCTGCGCCCCGACCCGGCGGCAAGCCGGTCCGTCACGGCCCGCGCGGGAGAGGCAGAGGCCAGCCGTACGGCGTCCTGGGCCAGGGACAACCCGACGCTGGGGCCACCCTGCCCAGGCACGGCCCACGGCGCGGCTTCCTCCTCGGATACGGGTCGCAGCGCGGACGCCAGCAGGCGGTGCGCTTCCATGGCGGTCGCGACGGCCAGGAACTCCAGCGCCGCCGGGTCGACGCCGGGGACGGGTGCCGCCTCGGCGTCCAGGGACGGCGGCGCACCGGGCTCGCCCGGGAACTCGGGCAGGGCGGGCAGCGGCGGCAGGATGCCCCCGGCCGCGAAGGCCTCGGCGGCGTCCACGCCCTCCGGGGGAGCCTCCTCCGCGTCCGACCCGCCGCCTCGGGACTGGAGCTCGTCCAGCAGGGCGCCTTGCCCGCGGCCCCGCATCAGCAACAGGATGAAGGGATCCTGGTCTACCAGGCGGGCCACCTGGTAGCACAGCGCGGCCGTGTGCCCGCAGTGGTCCCAGGCACCGCAGTCGCAGGACGGCTCCAGATCACCCAGCCCGGGCAGCAGTTCGACCCCGGCCGTCTGCGCGTCCTCCACCAGATGCGGCGGCATGTCATGGTCCAGCAGCGCGGCCACATGACCGGCCCGCTCGACGGCCAGGTCCAGGAAGCGGTCCCACTCGCCGTCGGACAGTTCCTCCAGCAGGACGTCGGCCCGGTGGCCGGTGCCGTTGCGATCCTGTACGACGGCGGTGATCCGCCCCGGCCGTACGGAGACCGCGCCCACGGCTCCCGCGCGCGCGAGGCGACGCCCGGTCCGCACCTGCTCACCGTCGAGCGCCGTGTCCTCCAGCGCCTTCAGCCAGGACTGCCCCCACCAGGTGCGGGCGAAGCCGCGCCCCCGCGCGGGCGGCAGCGCGGCGAACGTGCGCTCGGTGTCGTCGTGGTGGTTCACGCGGTGCTCTCTCGCAGTTCGACCAGTTCCGCCAGTTCGGCGTCCGACAGCTCGGTGAGCGCGGCTTCCCCGGAGCCGAGCACCGCGTCCGCAAGCTCCCTCTTGCGGTCCAGCATGGCGGCGATACGGTCCTCGATCGTGCCCTCGGCGATCAGCCGGTGCACCTGGACGGGCCGGGTCTGGCCGATGCGGTACGCGCGGTCCGTGGCCTGCGCCTCGACCGCCGGGTTCCACCAGCGGTCGTAGTGCACGACATGCTCGGCCCGCGTCAGGTTCAGGCCGGTGCCAGCGGCCTTCAACGACAGCAGGAAGACGGGGACTTCGCCGTCCTGGAAGCGCCGCACCATGGCCTCGCGCCCGGCGACGGGTGTGCCGCCGTGCAGGAACTGTGTGGCCACACCACGATCCGCCAGGTGCCTCTCGACGAGGCGGGCCATCTCCACGTACTGCGTGAAGACCAGTACGCTCGCCCCCTCCGCGAGGATGGTGTCGAGCAGTTCGTCCAGCAACTCCAGCTTCCCGGAGCGTCCGGCGATCCTCGGCCGGTCCTCCTTGAGGAACTGCGCCGGGTGGTTGCAGATCTGCTTCAGACCGGTCAGCAGCTTCACGATCAGTCCGCGCCGCCGCATGCTGTCCGCCTCGGCGATCTCCGCGAGCGTCTCTCGGACCACCGCCTCGTACAGCCCCGCCTGCTCCTGGGTGAGCGACACCGCGCGGTCGGTCTCGGTCTTCGCGGGCAGCTCCGGTGCGATACCGGGGTCGGACTTGCGGCGTCGCAGCAGGAACGGCCGCACGAGCCGCGCCAACCGCTCCGCCGCGGCCGGATCCTGGCCGCTCTCGACGGCCTGCGCGTACCGGCTGCGGAAGGTGCCGAGACGGCCCAGCAGCCCCGGCGTCGTCCAGTCCAGGATCGCCCACAGCTCCGACAGGTTGTTCTCCACCGGGGTGCCGGTGAGCGCCACGCGCGCGCGTGCGCCGATGGAACGCAGTTCCCGGGCGGTCGACGAGTACGGGTTCTTCACGTGCTGCGCCTCGTCCGCCACCACCAGTCCCCACCCCACCTCGGCGAGGCGGCGGGCGTCGAGGCGCATCGTGCCGTACGTCGTGAGCACGAACTCGCCGTCGGCCAGGGCGTCCAGGTCTCGCCGCGACCCGTGGAAGCGCCGCACGGGAGTGCCGGGCGCGAACTTCTCGATCTCCCGTTGCCAGTTGCCCATCAGCGACGTCGGGCAGATCACGAGGGTCGGTCCGGCGGACGCCGGGTCGGTCTGGCGGTGCAGATGGAGCGCGATCAGTGTGATGGTCTTGCCGAGTCCCATGTCGTCGGCGAGACAGCAGCCGAGGCCGAGGGAGGTGGTCCGGGCCAGCCAACTGAGCCCGCGCCGCTGGTAGTCCCGCAGATCGGCGGCGAGCGCCTCGGGCTGGGCGACGGGCTCCTGCCCCTCGGGGTCCGCGAGGCGCTCGCGCAGCGCCGCCAGCCAGCCCGTCGGCCGCACCTCGACCCGGTGGCCGTCGACCTCGGTGGAGCCCGTCAGAGCGGCGCTCAGCGCGTCGACGGGCGTGACCTTGCGGTCCTGCTGGGCGCGGGCGCGGCGCAGGGCCTCGGGATCGATCAGCACCCACTGGTCGCGCAGCCGTACGACGGGCCGGGCCGCCTCGGAGAGACGGTCGAGTTCCGCTCGGGTGAGCCGCTGGTCGCCCAGCGCGAACCACCAGTTGAAGGCGAGCAGCGCGTCCGCCGAAAGGAACGACGGCGTGTCCGAGGTCAGTCTGCCCGGCGTCGTCCCGTCGTCGGGCGGGCCGATCACCGCGCGGGCGGTCAGCTCGCGGGCCAGTTCCTTGGGCCAGTGCACGTCCACTCCCGCGGCGGCCAGGGCGGCGGCACCGTCCCCGAGCAGCTCGGTGATCTCCTCGTCGGCGAGGTCCACGGCGTCCGGGACGGCCGCCGACAGCAGCGGAGCGAGCGGCGGCCAGGCGCGGGCCGCGCGGCGCAGCGCGAGCAGGGCGTCCATCCGCGCGCGCGGACCGAAGGCCCGGTTCCCGTCGGGGCCCGCCCAGACGTCGGCGGCGTCCGCGACCAGCGCCGGATCGCTCGCACTGTGCACCTGAGGGACGGCGCGGAAAGTGGGGCCCGAGGTGTCTCCTGCGCCTGCTGCGCCGGAAGGGATTTCGCCCTCGGCCTCGGGACCGAACAGATCAGCTGCCGACTCCAGCCCCGAGACCTCGATACGCAGCGAGATCCGGACGCCCGCGTCATGGCCCGCGGCGATGTCCGCCACCCACGCACGCTGGCCGGGCAGAAGCTGAGGCGGCTGGGCCGCGTACGCCGGGCCGCCCGTCACGAGGGGCGCCGCGGGGGACCGGGGGAGTGTGTCGGCCGCGGCGTCGAGGAAGGCACGCAGCAGCAGCTCGGGGTCGGGCAGCCGGGGCGGCTCGGACCCGGTCAGCGGTGCGGCGTGCGCCTCGGGCGGCATCGCGGCCGCGAGGTGCCGGACGCGCTCGATGTCGTCGGTCTTCAGGGGACCGATGCGCCAGGCGTCGTGGTCGGTCGCCGACAGCCCGGGAAGCAGCAGTCCACGGGCCAGGAACTGAAGGGCGAGCACGGTGGCCGTGCCCCAGAACACCGTGGCACGGTGCGCCTCGGCGGCGGCCCGCGCGCGCGTGAGGACCGGCAGGGCCTCGCGCATCGGCAGCAGGACGACGGGCACGACGACCAGCTCCACGCCGTCGCCGCCCGGCACCGCGACGGTCAGCTCGGTACGCGTTCCGGCGCCGATGCCGGGTGGCAGGTCGCCGTCGGGGCGCCAGAAGGCGACGCCGCCGGTGCGGGCCGGGTCTCCAGGTACGAAGACAGCGTGGCAGTGGGCCAGTTCGATGATCTCGGAAGGTGGTGCCGCGGGAAGCCTCTGCACAGCGATGTCAGTATTCCTCAAATTTGACTACTGGGGTCGGGTCGCCGAGGGTACAGCACTTGCGCGAACGACCTGGCATGCTCGACTTGTGGCCTGAGTCACGGGATCGATGCGGTGTCACGGAGTCCGTAGGGGGCGTACCTCAGGGATGTCTCAGGGTCGCGGTCCGGAACCGCCGGAAGCGTGGGCCCGTTCTCAGGACAGAGAGCGGCAGTGGCCGCGAAGGAGGCGACATAGATGTCGAAGAACGCGAAGATCGCCGCAGGGGGTGTGGTTGCCGGGCTCATCCTGCTGATCTGGCTGCCCTGGTGGGCAGTGCTGCTGGTCATCCTGGGCGTCCCGGCCGCCGCGTACCTCACGCTGGATCCCTCGCAGCGGCGCAGGCTGAGGCGTGTCAGCCGCAAGGAACTCGGTCGTTAGCGACGATCACGACCATGACAGCGATCACGACTGAGTCCCTCGGCTGCACGACCGCCCGCGGGCCGGACCGCAGGACGGTCCGCGGGCGGTGAGAACAGCGACTCCAGGACCGGCCCTTGACCCCGCCGAACCGGCCAAGGGCCGCTCCCGGCAATTCATTTGCGCCGCGCACTCCCCGAACGCCACGATGGTGAACATGACTTCCGGAAAGGAGGCCCAGCGACTCCACGGTGAGCGCTGATGGCCGGAACCGAGGCGTCCAGGACGCCGTCCCGACAGCCCCAGACCCCGCCGGCGCCCCTGACGCCCGCCTGGCTGAGGGCCCATTTCGACCCACTGCCCTTCCCGGCACGCATGAGTGCCCTGGCCCGCTACGCCCGCACCCTCACCCCGCACGCGTACGAGACCCTGCGCCACGCCCTCGACGGCGGTGACCCCGGCGAACGCCACACCGCCCTGTTCCTGGCGGTCGTACGCCGTGATCTCGAACGGGTGGCGGCCGCGCTCGACGACCCCCTGCTCGGCCGCCGCGCACGCTCCGCCGCCATCCGACTGCCCGTGCCCGAGCCAGCGCTGGAACGCGCCGCCCTGAGCAGCGTCGCCGCCGTCCGCCGCGACACCTACCGACTGCTCCGGATCAGCCGCCGCCACACCCTCGCCGCCCGCCTGCTGCCCACGGTGTACGAACGCCACGGAGCCCAGGACGCGGCCGTCCTGCTCACCGCCTGCCCCGCGCCCACGGCCGAGGACTGGCTGCGCCGCGTCGAAGCGCCGCTCAGCACCCTCAACTCCCTGGCCCGCAACGCACCCCGCGCCGTGGCCGCCCACCTCGCGGCGCTCAGCGAGCAGACGTCGCGGCAGCACCACGGCTTCCTACGGCGCCACCGCGCGGTCGCCACCAGCGCCGCCCGGCGAGACCCCGACGCGGCGCTGATCCTGCTGGCGCGGGCGCCCGAACTGCTCACCGCACACGGAGTGCTCGCGGCGCTGGAACGCCCCGCCGAGGCACTGGCCGTCCTGCGCGCGGCGCCACCCGCGCCGGACCGGGGCCGTCGGGAACACCCGATCCCCGCCGGGCCACTGCCTCCCGCCCTGCGCCGGGCCCTGAGTGCCTTGCCGCTCGACGACCTCGTCGAGCTGGCCGGTCACCTGCCCTCCACCGGCACCCGGTACCGCGGTCCCCAACGCCATGAAACAGCCCCGGACGGCCTGCTGCGCCTGCTGCCGCCCGCGGAGCGCCGACGCCTCGTCGAGGCCACCGTCGCCGGACGCTCCTCGTCCCGCCGTGCGCCCCTGTCCACCCTGGCCGCCCTCGAACCGGCGGACCGCCGGGAGCTGATCAGCCCTCGTCTGAAACGGTTGGGCCGCCGCCGGTGGAGCGCGGTCACCTTGATGGCAGCCCTGCCGCTGGCCGACGGCGAGCCACTGCTGCGGGACCTCACCGCCGACCATCGCGCGCATCACCGTGCCATGGCCTGGCCCGCCCTGCTGGCCTGCGCCGAGATCCACGCGGACCCCGGGGAGTTCGCCCGGATCGCCGCCTTGTGCGAGCGTGCCTGGCACGACCAGGACGAGGTGCGCCGTGCGACCCTGCACCAACTCGCCGGAGCCGCACCCGACCTGCTCGACGCCCTGCCCGAACAGGTTCTGCGCGACGCCGTCCTGACCGCCACCCAGTCACGGGACTCCACGACCGCGACGCTGCGCGCCGCCGAACGGCTGCTCTCGCGTGTGATCCGACGGGCGGCGGTGACCGGCCACGCCCAGCGAGCCGCACACGCCGTCGAACTGCTCGGCGAGGTCTTCGTGCCACCGGGAAGCCCACTCACACCCCGACCCCTGCACATCGACGAGGCGGGCGCCCGCACCCTGTGGGCCGCCGCCGGCACCACCGAGCGTCGCCCCAGGGCGACCGTCGTCCTCGCCGAACTCCTCGCACCCCACCTGGCCGCGCTCCCGGCCCTGGACGCGGAGATCCGCCGTATCGCCGTGCAGAGCGACGACGCGGACCTGGCCGTCCGCGCGGCCGCGGCCTGGGTGCACCCCGCGCCGCTGCGGGACTCGCGGTGCGGTGAACTCGTCCTCGTCGACCCGGCGTTCGCCGTGGTGCCGCTGATCCTGCGCACCCTGGCCACCCGGCGGACCGATCTGCTCGACGGCGTGTGCGCCGCCGCGCGCGAGGGATTCACCGGGCGGCTCTGGCCGCACGCCCATCCCTGGGCGGCGCGCTGGGGACCAGCCATCGCCGGGCGGTGGCTCCCGCACCAGCGGGACGCGTGGAGCGAGCACCACGCGCGCGTGGCCATGGACGAGACGGCCCCGCTCCGCTTCCGTACCGACGCCGTCACCCTGCTGACGGACCCCGCGCGGCTCACGGAGCTGGCCGGGCAGGCACCGCAGCCGGTCGCGGCGGCGGCCCTGTGGGCGCTGAGCGACCCCGCGGCGGACCCGGAGCACGACACGGCCAGGACCGACAACCGACCCGGCCTGCGCGACCTCCTCCTCGCCCATGCGGCGACCGGCGGAGTCCGCGGCCGGGCCGCGACCGCCTCCCTGCGCCGCCTGCTGACCCACCTCCCGGACGGCCACGCCGTCGCGCTGCTCACACCTCTGGCGTGCGCGCCGGACGCGCCGGTGGGCGCCCGCAAGGAGGTCGCCCGGGCTCTCGGCATGCTGCCCGGTCCCGACGCCGTACGGGCGCTCCTCGCGGCCTGGGACGCACCACGGCAGCACCCCGACGTCCGGGCGGCCCTGGCGGTCGCCCTGCTCCCCGCACTCCACCAGCCGGACGTGGCCGACCGTCTCGCGCGGGCCGTGCACGAACCCGCCGTCCGTGACGCCGTGGTCCACGCGCGCGTGGGCAGGATCCCCGAGACGCGCAGCGGTCCGTACCGGGCGTTCCTGGTGCGCCTGGCCGAGGAGGGCGACGACGACGTGGTGATCGCCGTCCACCGGGCGCTGTCGACCTGGCTCGAACCGGACGCCGACGACGCGATGCGGCTCCTCGCCGACGCCGTGACCGCTCCGGAGCGCCCGGAGAAGGTGTGGGCGGCGGCAGCCGGAACCCTCACCGGGTTCCCGCCCGGGACGGTCGCCGAATCCGTGGTCAGCCGTGCTTTCGCGACTCTCGTCGAACGCGCCCGCGCGGAGGAGCCACGGGTGCGTGCCGACGCGCTGCGGCGACTGCACCGGGTCGCGGGCGCCGCATACCCGCCCGGGCCGGAAACCGAGGTCACGAGCGCCTTCGACCTGCTGGCCGCGGCCCTGGAGAAGTCCGGGCTGCACCAGGACGCGGCGCGGCTCGGGTGGCGGCTCGCCCTGGACGCCCTACGCCGGGGACAGCACGACGGACCCCAGTGGGAGCGGTTGGTCCGCCTCTGCGAGGTCGCGCCCTCGCGATTGCCCGACCGCTCCTACCTTGCGCTGGACCTCCGGCGGGCACGCGTGCGTGAAGCGGCGTTGGCCACGGCACGTGGGCTGCGCGGTCGTGGTACGGCCGTGTCCGGACAGCTGGCACTCACCCTCGTCGAGGAGTGCGGCACGGCCACCGCCTGGGGAACGCCCTGGCGCGCGGAACTCGACGCCCTGCGCGCCCACAGCGACCCCGACACCGCTATGGGCGCGCTGCTGGTCGAGCCGGTCCCGCCCGGCTGACCGGAGCGGGCCCGGTCAGCCGCGCGGGCTCAGCTGGGGCGTACGGCCATCTGGTCGAGTGCCGCCAGCAGACCGGGCAGCTCCGGGCCCCGGCCCACCGGCAGAACCTCGCCGGGCATGTCGTCGAGCAGCACGAAGGCGATGTCGTCGGTCCTGGCCACGAGCGACCAGCCAGGGCCGTCGGCACGCAGGGTGCGGGCATCCCCCGGCGCGAAGGACGACCGGACCCTGCCGAGCGGCGGGGGCGTGTCGACGTAGGCGCGCGCCTCGGCGAGGACGCGTCGTACACCGGTGGGCCGGTCGCCGTCCGTGTCGGATGCGGGTGCGTCGCCCGGGGGTGATACGTCCGCGGTGGCGTCGGAGTGGTTCCCTGAGGGCGGGGCGTCCACGCCGGAGTCCGAGCGGTCGCTGTCCGGGGCCGGACGGTCCGTGGCTGGGACCGAGCCGCCCGGGACCAAGGCCGAGCCACCCGAAAGCGGGGCCGAGCCGTCCGCGGCCGAGCCCTCCGCGACCGGGGCCGAGTTGTCCGGGACCGAGCCGCCCGAGCCAGGGCCGGGCGCCGCGTGGCCTGTCCCGATCGCCTCCTCGCCTCCCGTGTCGCCGCCCCCGGCGGGCCCTCCCGCGCCCGCGTCGGACCCCGCCGCGCCGCTCGCGGTCGCGAACTCGCTGTCGTCGATCTGCTCCCGCCACATCGCCCACTGGAGCGCGATCTCGTCCGCCCCGAGGCGGCGCTGCGCCGGTCCCCAGATGTCGGTGTCCGGTGGGCTCAGAGCGGGGCCCCCGGCGATCTCGGGCGCGGGATCGTGCGGCGCGGGGACACCCGGCGCCGCGACGGCGACCGCGAGCGGCCAGCCCGGCAGCGCGGCGACCACACTGCGCTCGTCCGGCGACAGGTCGTACTCCATGCCGCAGTCCCAGGCGGCGATCGCCACCGCGACCAGCGACACGTCGTCCGTGACGACCGTCCAGCGCGCGCCGTCGCCGTCCTGGCCGAGCACCAGGCCGTACCCGTCGACGAGCGGCGCCAGGCCGAGCGCGGCACACGCCTCCGGATAGTCGTCGCCGAGCACACTCGGGAACTGCGCGGGCGTCAGCAGCACCGCCGTCAGCACATAGAGCGCGTCGTCCTCGGCGGCGACGGCGTCCTCGTCCGTCCCGGCCATCCCAGCCTCCCCAGGAGTTGTCCAACGGCGCGCACCCTAATGCGACGGGGAGCCGGTTGTCACGACTGCGAAGACCATCCGGAGCTGCGGCTTCCCGGCCCGGCCCTGGCGGGAGACCTCTTGGACGCCGCTTCCGGACGCCGCTTCCGGACGCCGCTTCCTCAGGCCGCCGGAAGGCCGAGCAGCGCGCGTGCCACCGTCCGCGGCGACTCGTCGCGCTCCCGCGCGAGCGCGACGACGGCCCGGCACGCCAGCTCGTTCACCCCGAACGACAGCGCTTCCGGCGACACCCAGCCCGCCGCCTCGTCGATCCGGTCCTGGTCGTCCTCCGCGCACGCGGAGACATAGGCGGCGGCCGCCTCGAACAGATTGTGGCTACGGGCATCCCGGTCCGTGCTTCCCTCCAGTCGCACGGCGTTCCGGAACCCGGCCCATGACTTGCGCAACCTGCCCCACATACTGACCACCCTCACCTGGCACGGCACTTCCTCGCGGACCGTTCGCCCTCGGCTACTCAACGTAGAGTTGGAGTTCCGACGGCAGAAGGGGGACGGCGCGGTGAAGCGCTTCGCACGGCTCGAACAGATCCTGAGGATGGACCCGCACGAGGACGCCTCGGAGATCCACCGGCTCAGTACGGCCTACGAGTTCCCCTGGGACTACACACGAGCCCTGGAACTGGCCCTGTACCGCACCTATGCCGTGCCCTCCATCGGGCGGCTGCTCGCCGAGACCGCCGAACTCACCGACCGCGCA
The DNA here is from genome assembly GCF_018070565.1 of Streptomyces sp. B93. Taxonomy (GTDB): domain Bacteria; phylum Actinomycetota; class Actinomycetes; order Streptomycetales; family Streptomycetaceae; genus Streptomyces. Next base: position 53,603 of record NZ_JAGPXL010000004.1, on the reverse strand, counting down.
CAAAAGCGCTACGACGACACATCCCTGCTGCTCGACGCCGTCGTGGAGCACGGCTTCGACAGCGAACAGGGCCGGACCGCCGTCCGCCGCATCAACCAGATGCATCACCGTTACGACATCGGCAACGACGACATGCGCTACGTCCTGTGCACCTTCGTCGTGACCCCCAGGCGCTGGATCGACGCCTACGGATGGCGCAGGCTGTCCGGCCACGAGGTCGTCGCCGCCACGGTCCACTACCGCACGCTGGGGCGCCGTATGGGCATCAAGGACGTGCCGGACTCCTACGAGGCCTTCGAGGAGTGCCTCGACGCCTATGAGGACGCCCACTTCGCCTGGGACCCGAGCGCCCGCCGGGTCTCGGACGCCACGCTGGATCTGATGGGCTCCTGGTATCCCCGTCCACTCGCTCCCCTCCTCCGGACCGCGACGCTCTCCCTGCTCGACGACTCCCTGCTGCGCGCCTTCCGTTACCGGCCGCCGGGCGCGGCCACCCGGGCGCTGGTCCGGCGGGCGGTGCGCACCCGGGGCCGGGTCGTCCGGCTGCTGCCGCCTCGGCGCCAGCCCCACTTCGCACGGCAGAACCGGGAGATCAAGGGCTATCCGAACGGCTATCAGTTGAACGAACTCGGCACCTGGCCGGTTCCCGGAACCGGCGGCTGTCCGGTGCCGCACGGAAGCGGGCAGAGCGCCGTCTGAAGGCCGCGGGGCGAGTGTCGGGGCTCAGTCCGCGCGCACCGACAGTGCCAGAAAACGGTCGTCCTCGTCGACGTACGACGTCATGCGCCAGCCGGACGCGGCCAGCAGCGGACGGAGGTTGGGCTCGGCGCGCAGGTCCTCGGCGGTGATCCGGCGGCCGTGGCGCGCGGCCAGTGCCGCCCGGCCGATCGGGTGGAACAGCGCCAGCGTGCCGTCCGGGCGGACCACGCGCGCCAGCTCCCGCAGGTTCTCCTCGGGCCGGGCGAGATGGGCGATGAGCCCGGCCGCGAACACGGCGTCGAGGGACCGCGAGCGCAGGGGCAGCGCGGCCACGTCGGCGAGCAGCAGCTGCCCCTCCTGGTCCCGTCCGGCCTCTCGGGCCGCCGCCAGCATGGCGGGCGTCAGGTCCGCCCCGAGGACCACACCGGACGGGCCCACCGCCGCCCGCAGCGGGGGCAGCGCGCGCCCGGTTCCGCAGCCCGCGTCGAGCACGCGACCGCCCTCGCGCAAGCCGAGTTCGGCGACGGCGGCGGCATAGGCGGGCCCGTCGTCGGGGAACCGGCGGTCCCAGTCGGCGGCGCGTGCGGTGAAGAACTCCTGGACGTGTGTGCGGTCGTCGCTCATCTCCGCATGATCCCTCACCGACAGGGATGACGTCGCTGTGCGCACCTTCGAGCGGGAGGCGATCGCTCCCGCCCACCGCTGCGTCATATTGCGGCACCTTTCGAAATGCGCCCCCTGCGTGCTCCCATGCCCCCTAGCGTCCCGGGGCCATGGGACACCTGGACCATGCCACCTTCGGCTGGCTGACCCCCGTGCTGTCGTACGCGATGGCCTGCACCGGCGCCGCCCTCGGGCTGCGCTGCACCGTCCGGGCGCTCGCCGCGACCGGCACCTCGCGCCGCAACTGGCTGATCACGGCGGCCTCCGCCATCGGCACCGGCATCTGGACGATGCACTTCGTCGCCATGCTGGGCTTCGGTGTCAGCGGCACCGAGATCCGCTACGACGTGCCACTGACCGTGCTCAGCCTGATCGTCGCCATGACCGTGGTCTGCGCCGGGGTCTTCGCCGTCGGCTACGGCAAGGACCGTGCCCGTGCGCTCCTGCTCGGCGGACTCACCACCGGGCTCGGCGTCGCCAGCATGCACTACCTCGGCATGGCCGCGGTGCGGCTGCACGGCAGGGTGACCTACGACCCGGCGCTCGTCGCCCTCTCCGTGGTGATCGCCGTGGTCGCCGCGACAGCCGCGCTGTGGGCGGCGCTCAACATCAGGTCACCGGCCGCGGTCACCGTCGCCTCCCTTGTCATGGGAGCGGCCGTGAGCAGCATGCACTACACCGGCATGCTCGCGGTGCGCGTGCGCGTCACCCCGTCCGGCGACCTCCTGCCCGGGGCCACGGCGATGCAGTTCATCTTCCCCCTCGCCGTCGGCCTCGGGTCCTACCTCTTCCTGACCTCCGCCTTCGTCGCACTGTCGCCCACCGCGGGGGAGCGCGAGGCAAGCGCGTCCGCCCAGCGGCCCGCCGAGAACGCCGCCCGCTGACGGCGGCCCCCGGGGTGGTCCCGCGCGGACGGCACGCCCCGAACCACACCGAGCGAGGAGGCCATGCGTACACCCCGCAGAAGCACCGACGCGGGCGCCGGGACACCGGCCCCGACCCCAGCGCGGGGCCGCCGCGCGCACGCCGGACCACCGGCCGACGAGGATCCGGACGACATCTTGAGAGCCGCCGCCGACACGCAGCCCACGCGTGTGGGGCGCCGACGCATACGGCCGGGCACCGTCCGGGCCAAGATCGTCTGCCTGTTGATGGTGCCCGTCGTGTCGCTGCTGGCACTGTGGGCCTACGCCACGGTCAGCACCGCCCAGGACATTTCCCGGCTGCGGCAGGTGCAGCGCGTGGACGCCGACGTCCGTGAGCCCGTCGCGGCGGCGGTCGCGGCCCTCCAGGCCGAGCGGGCCGCCGCTGTGCGCTACGCGACCGAGCCGTCCACCAGTCGGCTCGGCGACCTCGAGCGGCTCACGGAACGCACCGAACGCGCCGTGGCGGCCCTCAGGCTCGGCGACGACAGCACGGTCGCCGACGGCCAGGAACTGCCCGCCCAGGTGGCCGGGCGGCTGGAGACGTTCGTCTCCGACGCGGAGCGACTGTCCGCCCTGCGCGGCGCGGTGCGCGACCGGCAGGCCGGATGGCAGGAGACGTACGAGCGCTACACGACCTCCATCTCCGCGGCCTTCGCGGTGAACGGCGCGCTCACCGGCATCCAGGACGCCGATCTCGGCTCCGACGCGCGCGTGCTGCTTGAGTTCTCCCGCGCGGGCGAGGCACTGGCGCAGGAGGACGTGCTGCTCGCCGGTGCCCGCCTCGACGGCGGACTCACGGGGGACAGGCTGCGACTGTTCACCGGCGCCGTCGACACCCGCCGGGCACTCACCGACTCCGCCGTGACCGACCTGCGCGGCGACGAGCGGGCAGGGTGGCGGCGCCTCGCCGACAGCCGCGACTACGCCGCCCTCGTCGACGCCGAGGACGAGATCCTGGCCAGCGGCCCCGGAGCCGCGGCGCTCCAGGCGGCACCGGAGGCGACCTGGGACCCCGCCCACGCGCGCGTGCGGGACGGGATGCGCACCGTCGAGCGGAACGCGGCCCGCGGGGTCGCGGACCGGGCCGACCCGTTCACCCGGGGCGTGCTCACCCCGGCGGGCGCCGCCGTCCTCCTCGGCCTCGCCGCCGTGGCCGCGTCACTGGTGATCTCCGTACGCATCGGGCGCGCCCTCGTCGTCGAACTGGTCGGCCTGCGCAACAGCGCCCTGGAGATCGCCCGGCACAAACTCCCGGAGGCGATGCGGAGACTCCGCGCGGGCGAGGAGATCGACATCCGCGCCGAGGCGCCGCCGGGACCGCGGTCGGAGGACGAGACGGGGCAGGTCGCCGAGGCCCTGGGCACCGTCCACCGGGCCGCCCTGCGTGCCGCCGTCGAACGTGCCGAACTCGCCAGCGGCATCTCCGGGGTCTTCGTCAACCTCGCCCGCCGCAGCCAGGTCCTGGTCCACCGCCAGCTGAGCCTCCTGGACAGCATGGAACGCCGCTCCGACGATCCGAACGAGTTGAGCGACCTCTTCCGCCTCGACCACCTCACCACCCGGATGCGGCGCCACGCGGAGAGCCTGATCATCCTCTCCGGCGCCGTCCCCGGCCGGGCCTGGCGGCTGCCCGTCTCACTGACCGACGTGGTCCGCGCGGCGGTCTCCGAGATCGAGGACTACGCGCGCGTGGAGGTGCGCCAGCTTCCCGAGGCCCAGATCGTCGGCGCCGCCGTCGCCGACCTCACGCATCTGCTGGCCGAGATCGTGGAGAACGCCGCCCAGTTCTCCCCGCCGCACACGCGCGTGCGCATCACCGGAGAACCCGTCGGCAACGGTTACGCCGTCGAGGTCGAGGACCGTGGGCTGGGCATGGGCAAGGAGACGCTCGCCGAGGCCAACCGCCGTATCGCGCAGTCCGAGGCGCTCGACCTGTTCGACAGCGACCGGCTCGGCCTGTTCGTGGTGAGCAGGCTCGCCGCCCGGCACGACATCAAGGTGCATCTGCGCACCTCGCCCTACGGCGGCACCACCGCGGTCGTCCTGCTGCCCACCGCGCTGCTGCACAGCGACATGCCGCAACGTTCCGCCATGGAGGAAGCGGACGACCGGCAGCCCGTGGAGCACCTCCACGCGCGCGTGCCCGCCCCGGCGCAGAGCCCGGAGGCCGCCGTCCCCCCGCCCACCGCCCGGCCCGCACTCGTGCCGCCCGCCCCGCCCGCGACGGAGACCACCACCGAGCGGCAACCCACCCGGGTGGCCGCCCTGCGGCTGCACCGCCCCCCGGACACCCCGGAAGGCTCCGACGACCTGCCGCGCCGGGTACGGCAGGCCAGCCTCGCACCGCAACTGCGCGCACAGCGCCCCGAGGAACCGCCACGGCCGTCCGGACCTCAGGGCGACGACGGGCGCACCCCCGAACTGGTACGCGACCGCATGGCGGCGTACCGCGACGGATGGGCCCGCGGCGGCGGCCGACGACCCGGCCGCGGGCGCACCCCGGCCGCCGCACCACGCAGCGACAGCAGCGAAGGAGACCCCGCATGATCCAGGACCCGAGCACGAAGGCGGACGCGGGGGTCCCCCCGTTCGAGCGAGGACGAGAGCCCGGGAGGTCCGGCGAACTCGACTGGCTGCTGGACGACCTGGTGCTGCGCGTGCGCGAGGTACGGCACGCCGTGGTGCTCTCCACCGACGGACTCGCCATCGGCTCCTCCACCGACCTCGGACGCGAGGACGCCGAGCACCTGGCCGCCGTGGCCTCCGGCTTCCACAGCCTCGCCAAAGGCGCCGGCCGGCACTTCGGCACCGGCGGGGTACGCCAGACCATGGTCGAGATGGACGACGGCTTCCTGTTCGTCGCCGCGGCGGGCGACGGCTCCTGCCTCGCCGTCCTGACCGCGGTGACCGCCGACATCGGCCTGGTGGCGTACGAGATGGCACGCCTCGTCAAACGCGTCGGCGAACACCTCTACACGGCTCCACGCACCGGCTCGCGGCCCGCCTTCGGCGGCTGAGGGGAAAGGGCGGCCCGAGCAGATGAGCGACGACGACACCGGCGGCCCGCGCGAGCAGGGCAGCCAGTGGTACGACACCGAGGCCGGACCCCTGGTCCGCCCCTACGCCATGACGGGCGGACGCACCAGACCCGGCCCCGCCGGGGTTCGGTTCGACCTGATCGCCCTGGTCACCCTCGACCCGGGCGCACCCGGCGTCGACGACCGTCCCGGCCTCGGACCGGAGCACCGGACCCTGGTCGGCCTGTGCCGCACGGAGACCCAGTCCGTCGCCGAACTGGCCGCCGGTGCCGACCTCCCCGTCGGTGTGGTCCGGGTGCTCCTCGGAGACCTCCTCGAACTCGGCACCGTCACCATCAGCCGACCGGTGCCGCCCGCTCAACTGCCCGATGAACGAATTCTGCGTGAAGTGATCGAAGGGCTGCGTGCGTTGTGACGAGTTCTCTCGCAATCCAGCGACGAGTTGGGGAAAAGACGGTCACATCGCGCACAAGAGTGGTCCAGCCATCCCGTAAGAAAGAGCACTTGCCATGATGCGGGCGCCGTGTCCCCATCGCGCCGACGACCGCAACAGGCACTCCAGAGAGAAGTGATCGATGGTCTCCGAGCACTCCGACCGAACGGGCGACGAGTCGACCGCCCTCGCGTTGAAGATCCTGGTCGCGGGCGGATTCGGTGTGGGCAAGACGACCTTGGTTGGTGCGGTCAGTGAGATCAGGCCGCTGCGGACCGAGGAACTGCTCAGCGAGGCGGGCCAGTCGGTGGACGACACCGACGGCGTGGACCAGAAGGTCACGACGACTGTGGCGATGGACTTCGGCCGCATCACCATCCGCTCCGGGCTCTCCCTCTACCTGTTCGGCACCCCCGGCCAGGACCGCTTCTGGTTTCTCTGGGACGAACTGGCACAGGGCGCGCTCGGGGCCGTGGTGCTCGCCGACACCCGGCGTCTGGAGGACTGCTTCCCCGCCGTGGACTACTTCGAGCACCGGCGCATCCCGTTCGTGGTGGCCGTCAACTGCTTCCCCGGCGCCCGCGGTTACGGAGCCCATGACGTCTGCCGGGCCCTGGACCTCGACCCGGGCACCCCCGTCGTGCTCTGCGACGCCCGTGACCGCGACTCGGGCAAGGAGGTGCTGATCCGTCTCGTCGAGTACGCCGGGCGGATGCACACCGCCCGGCTGCTGGACTCCGTGGGCTGAGCGGTCGGCCACGCCCGGCCGGCGTGGGTCAGTCGGCCACGTCCTTCTCCGCGAGGACCTGGTCGATCGTGACCCGGACGAGGAGTTCACCCGGCACACCGTTGCGCGCGCCGAACTCCTCGGCGCGCTCCTCGCCCATGTAGCGCGCGCCGATCCGGGACGCCCAGTGCTCAAGTTCGCCGAGATCCTCCAAGACCCGGGCACGGCCCCGCAGCACCACGTACCCGAACGGCGGCCGGTCGTCGTCCACGCACAGGGCGACCCGGCCGTCACGGACCAGATTGCGACCCTTCACACTGCGCGCGGAGGTGTTGAACACGACCTCGTCCCCGTCGAGCAGGAACCAGATCGGTGTCACATGCGGGCTCCCGTCGGCCCGGACCGTCGCCAGTTTGCCCGTGCGGGTCCCGTACATGACGAACGCCCGCCATTCCTCATCGGTCATCTTCTGTGCCATGCCTCCATCTTCCTTGCCCGGCGGCCGGTCCTGGGGAAGGCTGACGGAGAGATCCCCCGGCCAGGGGGGAGTCATCACACGGGGAGACCGGACCATGGCGCAGAACCAGGGACTCGGCTGGCTGCTGGACGACTTGACCGAGCGCGTCGAACACGTGCGGCACGCACTGGTGTTGTCCACCGACGGGCTGGTGACAGGGGCGAGCACGGGATTACGGAGGGAGGACGCCGAGCACCTCGCCGCGATAGCGTCCGGACTGCACAGCCTGGCCAAGGGGTCGGGGCGGCACTTCGGCGCGGGCGGGATGCGCCAGACGATGATCGAGTTCGACGACGCGGTGCTGTTCGTCACCGCGGCGGGCAGCGGCAGCTGTCTGTGCGTGCTCAGCGGCGCGGAGGCCGACATCGGCCAGATCGGCTACGAGATGACCCTGCTCGTCAACCGGGTCGGCGAGCACCTCGGCGTGGACGCCCGCCATCCCGAACGCGCCCCCGTCATAGACCCCTGACCTGCACGTTCTCCATCCCCTTCGGAGTTATCCACAGGCTCGCCACGAGATCCGCGGAACCGGCTACGGTTTTTTCACGGCGAGCGCAGACGGCGCGAGCCGCCGACTCCACGGGGGAGACCGACCATGTCAGGCCACACCGCCACCCAGTCCGCCCAACCTGCCCAACCCACCGAGGCCACCTGCGCACCCAGTCGCGCCGCCCGAGAACTGGGGCTGAAACGGGGTGAGTTCGACCTCGCCGTACACCTCGGCCGCATCCGCACCGTGCCCGACGAGACCGGCACCGGGGCCCGCGTCGCCCAGGCCGAGCTGGACCGCCTGCGCGGACAGCCGGGTTTCCCCGAAGCCCTGCACGAAAGCGTCCGGGTCGTGGGCACCACGGCGGGCGCCGCCCTCATGGAGGTCTCGTCCGCCCGGTTCACCCGGCTGGCCCGGCTGGGCCTGCTGATTCCGGTCAACTTCTACCTCAACCGGTACCGAGCCGTGGTCTGGCTTTATCTGGCCGAAGAACTACGGCAGTTCGCCGCCGGACAGGAGAACTCCGCACTGCTGCGCCAGCGCATGCCGGAAGGCCTGCGGCGGAAGCTGGACGGCGGCGCGGACCTGCGACCGCGGAACTGGCGGGGGCGACGCCTGGGATTCCTGCTGCGGCAGGCCACCGACCCGTGGCAGCGCGCCGGGGCCCTCGCGGCCTTCCTCGATCCCGTCCAGATCGCGGAGATCGTCGACGATCCCTACGAGCGCTCCCATCTGCACCGGTTCCGGTCGGACCCGCCGTCGCACGGTGCCCCCGGCTCGCCGGCCGCGCAACTCGCCGAGCGGCTCATGACGGCGGACGACCCGGACGAGATCGCCTGGCTGCGCAGCGATCTGGCACAGACCCTGTGCGAGGCCCGCGACCACCGACCCGCCCCGCGTCCCACACCCCACGGGACACCTCTGCCGTCAGCACCCGAGGGCCGGACGCCCTGTGACGAGCTCGTCCCCGAGGAGCTGGAGCGAACTCGCGGACTGCTGGACCGACTGCTGCGCAGAGGCTCCCGTCCCATGTGACCGTGCCCGAGCGCACCCGGCCCCCAGACGTCCTACACCGCCCGGAACAGCCCCTCCTGCACGACGGACACCAGCAGACGCCCCTCCAGGTCGTAGATCCGCCCCCGGGCGAGCCCTCGGCCGCCGGTCGCGATCGGTGACTCCTGGTCGTACAGGAACCACTCGTCCGCCCGGAAGGGCCGGTGGAACCACATGGCGTGGTCCAGCGACGCCATGTCGAACCCCCGAGGACCCCACAGGGGCTCGACCGGGATGCGCACGGCATCCAGGAGGGTCATGTCACTGGCGTACGTCAGCGCGCAGGTGTGCACCAGCGGATCGTCGCCGAGCGGGCCGACCGCGCGCATCCACACGGCGCTGCGCGGGTCCGACCCCTTGACCTCGTCAGGGGTCCAGCGCAGCCGGTCGACATAGCGGATGTCGAAGGGCTGACGGCGCGCCATCCGCTCCAACTGTTCGGGCAGCGCGCCCAGATGCCCCCGGATCTCCTCCACCACGGTGGGGAGCGACTCCGGGTGCGGGACCTCGCGGGCCGGCGGCAGCTGGTGCTCGAAACTCCCCGGTTCAGGCTTGTGGAAGGAGGCGGTCAGATTGAAGATCGTGCGGCCCTGCTGCACGGCGGTGACCCGGCGGGTCGTGAAGGAGCGACCGTCCCGGACCCGTTCGACCTGGTACACGATGGGTACGCCCGGCCGTCCCGGGCGCAGGAAGTACGCATGCAGCGAGTGCACCGGGCGGTCACCCTCGGTGGTGCGCCCGGCGGCGACCAGTGCCTGGCCCGCCACCTGCCCGCCGAAGACCCTTTGCAGCGACTCCTGGGGGCTGCGGCCGCGGAAGATGTTGACCTCGATCTGCTCCAGGTCGAGCAGGTCGACGAGTCTCTCGGCCGGGTTCGTCATGGGTGTCCTTCTCCTGTGCTCACAGCGGGCCGACTGCTCACAGCTGGCCGACGTCGGTGACGCGGACCACGGCGCGGCCCTCCGCGTCGGAGGCCGTCAGGTCGATCTCGGCGCTGATGCCCCAGTCGTGGTCGTCGTTCGGGTCGTCGAAGATCTGCCGGACACGCCACAGCCCGTTCTCCGGCTCCTCCTCGATCAGCAGCAGCTTCGGGCCGCGCGCGTCGGGGCCGGTGCCGAGGTCCTCGTACTCGTCCCAGTACTTGTCCATCGCCTCGCCCCACGCCTCGGCGTCCCAGCCGGACTCGCCGTCCATCTCGCCCAGCTCGTCCACCTGGTCGAGAGCGGCCAGCTCCACGCGGCGGAACATGGCGTTGCGGACCAGGACCCGGAAGGCGCGCGCGTTCGCGGTCACCGGCTTGACCTGGTCGGCCTTCTCCTGGGCTTCCTCGGCGGTCATCTCCTCGGGGTTGGCCAGTTGCTCCCACTCGTCCAGCAGGGAGGAGTCGACCTGACGGACCGTCTCACCCAGCCAGGCGATGAGGTCCTCCAGGTCCTCGGACTTCAGATCGTCGGGGATGTTGTGGTCGAGGGCCTTGAAGGCACTGGCGAGGTAGCGCAGCACGATGCCCTCGGTGCGCGCCAGCTCGTAGACGGACACCAGCTCCGTGAAGGACAGCGCCCGCTCGTACATGTCCCGGACGACCGACTTCGGCGACAGCGGATGGTCACCGACCCAGGGGTGGCTCTTGCGGTAGGTGTTGTACGCGTGGAAGAGCAGCTCCTCCAGAGGCTTCGGGTAGGTGACGTCCTGGAGGCGCTCCATGCGCTCCTCGTACTCGACGCCGTCCGCCTTCATCGCGGCCACGGCCTCACCACGCGCCTTGTTCTGCTGCGCCACCAGGATCTGCCGCGGGTCGTCCAGGGTGGACTCCACGACGGAGACCATGTCCAGGGCGTACGACGGCGACTCCGGGTCCAGCAGTTCGAAGGCGGCCAGCGCGAACGTGGACAGCGGCTGGTTCAGCGCGAAGTCCTGCTGGAGGTCCACGGTGAGGCGGACGATGCGGCCCTCGGCGTCCGGCTCGTCGAGCTTCTCGACGATGCCGCCGTCCAGCAGCGAGCGGTAGATGGCGATCGCCCGCCGGATGTGCCGCAACTGCTGCTTGCGGGGCTCGTGGTTGTCCTCCAGCAGATGGCGCATCGCCTCGAAGGCGTTGCCCGGGCGGGCGATCACCGACAGCAGCATCGTGTGCGTCACCCGGAAGCGGGACGTCAACGGCTCCGGCTCGGAGGCGATGAGCTTCTCGAAGGTGTCCTCCGACCAGGCGACAAAGCCCTCGGGCGCCTTCTTGCGGACCACCTTGCGGCGCTTCTTCGGGTCGTCGCCCGCCTTGGCGAGCGCCTTGTCGTTCTCGATGACGTGCTCGGGCGCCTGCGCGACGACGAAGCCCGCCGTGTCGAAGCCCGCCCGTCCCGCCCGGCCCGCGATCTGGTGGAACTCCCGCGCGCGCAGTGTGCGCACCCGGCTTCCGTCGTACTTGGTCAGGGCCGTGAACAGCACGGTGCGGATGGGGACGTTGACCCCCACGCCGAGCGTATCGGTACCGCAGATCACCTTCAGCAGACCCGCCTGCGCGAGTTTCTCCACCAGCCGCCGGTACTTGGGCAGCATGCCCGCGTGATGGACGCCGATGCCGTGCCGGACGTACCGGGACAGGTTGCGCCCGAACTTGGTGGTGAAGCGGAAGTTGCCGATCAGCTCGGCGATCTGCTCCTTCTCCTCACGCGAGCACATGTTGATGCTCATCAGCGCCTGCGCCCGCTCGACGGCCTGCGCCTGGGTGAAGTGCACGATGTAGACGGGCGCCTGCTGGGTCTGGAGCAGCTCGGTCAGGGTCTCCGTCAGCGGGGTGCGCCGGTACTCGTAGGACAGCGGCACGGGGCGGGTCGCCGAGCGGACCACCGAGGTCGGGCGGCCGGTGCGCCGGGTGAGGTCCTTCTCGAACATCGACACGTCGCCGAGCGTGGCCGACATCAGGACGAACTGCGCCTGCGGCAGCTCCAGCAGCGGGATCTGCCAGGCCCAGCCGCGGTCCGGCTCGGCGTAGAAGTGGAACTCGTCCATGACGATCTGGCCGACGTCCGCCTGCCTGCCGTCGCGCAGCGCGATCGAGGCGAGCACCTCGGCGGTGCAGCAGATCACCGGGGCGTCGGCGTTGACGGAGGCGTCGCCCGTGAGCATGCCCACGTTCTCCGTGCCGAACAGCTTGCACAGCTCGAAGAACTTCTCCGAGACCAGCGCCTTGATCGGCGCCGTGTAGAAGGTGACCTCGTCACGGGCGAGCGCGGCGAAGTGCGCGCCCGCGGCGATCATGCTCTTGCCGGAGCCGGTGGGCGTCGACACGATGACGTTCGCGCCGGACACCACCTCGATCAGCGCCTCCTCCTGATGGGGGTAGAGCGTGAGACCGCGATCCACGGCCCACGACTCGAAGGCTTCGTACAGGGCGTCGGGGTCGGCGGTCGGCGGCAGCTGATCGATGAGGGTCACGCCCCCATCTTGCCTGCCGACCCACCCGGAACGGCAATCGGATACGGGTACGAAGATCGCGAACGCTACGCTGTGTCGCCGACGCGGCGTCACGGCGCCCGGTCGGCCAAACAGCCGGGCAGGTCAACTGCACAGCGGAACACGAGGAATGGGGCGGGCAGCGGCGATGATGGGACCAGCACACTCACTTTCGGGCGCCGCGGCCTGGCTCGGCGTCGGAGCCGCCGCCGCGGCGGCCGGGCACACCATGCCCTGGCCGGTCCTCCTCGTCGGCGCGCTGATCTGCGCGGGCGCCGCCCTCGCCCCCGACCTCGACCACAAGGCCGCCACCATCTCGCGGGCCTTCGGTCCCGTCTCGCGCTGGCTGTGCGAGATCGTCGACAAGCTTTCCTACGCCGTCTACAAGGCCACCAGGAAGCAGGGCGACCCACGCCGCTCCGGCGGGCACCGCACGCTCACCCACACCTGGCTGTGGGCGGTCCTGATCGGTGGGGGCACCTCGGTGCTGGCGATCACCGGTGGCCGCTGGGCGGTGCTGGCGATCCTCTTCGTGCACATGGTGCTGGCCATCGAGGGCCTGCTGTGGCGGGCGACCCGGGGTGCCAGCAGCGATGTCCTGGTGTGGCTGCTGGCCGCGACGAGCGCGTGGATCCTCGCCGGAGTGCTGGACGAGCCGGGCAACGGCTCCGACTGGCTGTTCACGGCGCCGGGCCAGGAGTACCTGTGGCTGGGCCTGCCGATCGTCCTGGGCGCGCTGGTGCACGACATCGGGGACGCGCTGACCATATCGGGCTGCCCGATACTCTGGCCGATACCGGTAGGCCGCAAGCGCTGGTACCCCGTGGGCCCGCCGAAGGGGATGCGGTTCCGGGCGGGCAGCTGGGTGGAGCTGAAGGTGCTGATGCCCGCGTTCATGGTGCTCGGGGGAGTGGGCGGGGCCGCCGCGCTCAACTTCATCTGAGGCGCCGTCCGCCAGGTGCCCGGCGTCTGGCGCGCCGCCCGCCGGGTGCCCGGCCGCCACTCTCAGTCGGAGCCCGGCGACACCTGCGACGCGCCCTCGCCGTACCGCCGCTCGAAGCGGGCGATGCGGCCCTCGGTGTCCACCGTGCGGGCCTTGCCCGTGTAGAAGGGGTGGCTCTCCGAGGAGATCTCGACGTCCACCACGGGGTACGTCTCGCCGTCGTCCCACTCGATGCTCTGGTCACTGGTCGCGGTGGACCGGGTCAGGAAGGCGTAGCCCGCGGCCCGGTCGCGGAAGACGACGGGGTGGTAGTCGGGGTGCTTGTCCTGCTGCATGGCTGCTCCTGGTGCGGCGGTGGCAGGGAAGGAAGGCGGTGCGGTGACGGCGCGGGGGCCCACGAGGCCGACGGGGGAGTTTCGGTGGCCGCGGCGTCAGCCCGACAGGGAGTCCTCGTCGACTATGTGCATCGCGGCCTCCTCGGCGGAGGCGGCCGCGCCGTCGATACCGACGTCCGTGGCCACCAGCGCGCTCTCCTCGTCCTCGTGTACCCCTTCATCGGGGGCGACGAGCCGGCCGGAGCGCATGGCGCCGACCTCGTTGTCGATGAGTTCGCCGTCGGTGCCCTCGGAGTCGCCGATGCCGTCACCGTCGGGGGTCACCGTGTCCGGCAGCTCCTCGGCCAGCCGCTGGTCCAGCGTCTCGCCGCGCTGCCGCTCGGCCGCGGTCACACCGTGGTGCTCCACGGCCCACGGCTTCTCGGGCGGGGACCAGCCGCGGTCGAGGGGATCGTCGACACCGTCGTACTCCAGGGTGTCCTCAGCGTCGAGCAGCCCCGTGTCCTCCCGCTGGTCGGACTGGTCGGGCTGGTATACGTCGTCGCCCCATCCTTCGGCGCTGTTCACGGGTACCTCCAGGTGGTGCGGACGGACCGTTCCCGTCGTCTTCGGCGGGTGGCCGGCGCGCCCGGGCGCAGGTTTCGACAGGCGCGGGACCGCAGGGTTCGCGGGCGCTCCCCGAGCCGACGCCGCTTTCCAGCCTTCCACCCCTCGTCGCAACCGCGCAACGCCACGGCCGCCGCCAGGCCGCCCATCCGCACCACCCCGGCCCCCGTCCCGCTGCCGGTCACCCCTCGCACGGGCAGGTCACCGGCCGTCGTGACCTCCGCGTGGCCGGGCGCGACGCCCGGTTCACCCGTGCCAGGACCGCCACAGCGCCGCGTAGGCCCCGTCGGCCGAGACGAGGTCGTCGTGACTGCCGAGTTCCGTGATGCGGCCGTTCTCGACGACGGCGATGACGTCGGCGTCGTGGGCGGTGTGCAGACGGTGGGCGATGGCGATGACCGTGCGGCCGTCGAGGACGCGGGCCAGGGACCGCTCCAGGTGGCGGGCCGCGCGGGGGTCGAGCAGCGAGGTGGCCTCGTCGAGGACCAGGGTGTGCGGGTCGGCGAGCACCAGCCGGGCCAGGGCGATCTGCTGGGCCTGTGCCGGGGTGAGGGCGAAGCCGCCCGAGCCGACCTCGGTGTCCAGCCCGTCGTCCAGGGCACGGGCCCAGTCGTCCGCGTCGACGGCGCCCAGGGCCGCCCACAGCTCGGCGTCGTCGGCGTCCGCGCGGGCGAGCCGGAGGTTGTCACGCAGGGAGCCCACGAAGACATGGTGTTCCTGGTTGACCAGGGCCACATGGGAACGGACCCGTTCCGCGGGCATCCGGGACAGCTCGGCGCCGCCGAGGGTGATCCGGCCGTCGCGGGGCGCGTAGATCCCCGCGAGCAGCCTGCCCAGCGTGGATTTACCGGCACCCGAGGGACCGACCAGGGCCAGCCTGGTGCCGGGAGCCACACCGAGGGAGACCTCGCGCAGCACGTCGACGCCCTCGCGGTAGCCGAAGCGCACCTTGTCGGCGCGCACGTCACGCCCGTCGGGTGCGACCGAGGCGTCGCCGTCGGCCGCCTCGATGTCCCGGACACCGACCAGCCGGGCCAGCGACACCTGCGCCACCTGAAGCTCGTCGTACCAGCGCAGGATCAGCCCGACGGGGTCGACGAGCATCTGCGCGATCAGCGCGCCGGTGGTCAGCTGGCCGACGCCGATCCAGCCCTGGAGGACGAAGACACCGCCGATCATCAGGACGGAAGCCAGCACCGTCACATGGGTGACGTTGATGACGGGGAAGAGCACCGAGCGCAGCCACAGCGTGTAGCGCTCCCACGCCGTCCACTCCCGGATCCGCTGGTCCGACAGCTCGACCCGGCGGTGGCCCAGCCGGTGCGCCTCGACGGTGCGCCCGGCGTCCACGGTCTCGGCGAGCGCCGCGGCCACCGCCGCGTACCCGGCGGCCTCCGAGCGGTAGGCGGCGGGCGCCCGCCGGAAGTACCAGCGGCAGCCGGCCACCAGCAACGGCACGGCGAGCAGCACGGCGGCGCCGAGCGGCGGCGCGGTGACGACCAGTCCGCCCAGCAGCAGCGCCGCCCACACCACACCGATCGCCAGCTGGGGCACGGCCTCGCGCATCGCGTTGGCGAGCCGGTCGATGTCGGTGGTGATCCGGGACAGCAGGTCACCCGTCCCGGCCCGCTCCAGCACGCCCGGCGGCAGCCCGACCGAGCGGACGAGGAAGTCCTCGCGCAGATCGGCCAGCATCCGCTCACCGAGCATCGCGCCGCGCAGCCGCACCTGACGCACGAAGAAGGCCTGCACCAGCAGCGCCAGGACGAAGAGCCCGGCCGTCAGTTCCAGCCGCAGCTCCCGCGCCCCGTCGGACACCCGCTCGACGAGATCGCCCAGCAGCCACGGACCAGCCATGGAGGCGACCACGGCGACCGTGTTGACGGCGACGAGCAACAGGAACGCACGCCGGTGCCGCTGGAAGAGTTCGGCCACGTAGGCGCGTACGGTCGTGGGGGCGCCGACGGGCAGCGTGTGGGCCGTCGTCGGGGCCGCCGGGTCGTACGCCGGTGGCGCCACGCCGATCATGCGGACTCCTCGATCTCTTCCAGTTCGTTCAGTTCGTTCATCTTGTCGACGTCGGGCAGGGCGCCCGCGCCACCTGCGGCGGCCCTCACCCGCACACCGGTGAGCGCGGCCTCCTCGTCGGTCTCACGGGTGACCACGGCCCGGTACCCGGGCTCGCCGCGCATCAGGTCGCGGTGCGATCCGACCGCGGCGACCGCGCCCTCGTGCACGAGGACGACCCGGTCCGCGCGGTCCAGCAGCAGCGGCGAGGAGGTGAACACGACCGTCGTACGGCCCGCCCGCAGTTCCCGTACGCCCTGGGCGATCCGTGCCTCGGTGTGCGAGTCGACGGCCGAGGTCGGCTCGTCCAGCACCAGCACCTCGGGGTCGGTGATCAGCGACCGGGCCAGCGCCAGCCGCTGCCGCTGGCCGCCGGACAGCGACCGCCCGCGCTCGGTGATCCGTGAGTCGAGCGGGTCCTCCGCGTCCAGCGAGCCCTCGACCAGCGCGGCCAGCACGTCCCCGCACTGCGCCGCCGCCAGCGCCTCCTCGGCGGCCACGGTGCCGGAGCCGGGTACGTCGAGCAGCTCCCGCAGCGTCCCGGAGAGCAGCACCGGGTCCTTGTCCTGGACCAGGACGGCCGTCCGGGCGGAGTCCAGCGGGAGCTCGTCGAGCGGTACGCCACCGAGCAGGACCGAGGTTCCTGGTTCCGAGGGGTGGCCACCCAGCCGTTCCGCGAGCCGTCCCGCCGCGTCCGGGTCGCCGCAGACCACCGCGGTGAGGAGCCCGGCGGTGGCGAGCATGCCGGTGGCCGGGTCGTACAGGTCCCCGGCGGGCAGTTCGGCGGCGCGTGACCCTCCGGCGTCGGTGGCGCGCTCCAGGGACAGCACCCGGGCGGCCCGCTTGGCGGAGGGCCGCGAGAAGGAGTACGCCATGGCGATCTCTTCAAAGTGGCGCAGAGGGTAGGTGAGGATCATGACCGAGCTGTAGACGGTGACGAGTTCGCCGACGGTGATGCGGCCCTCGCGGGCCAGGTGGACGCCGTACCAGACGACCGCGATCAGCAGCAGGCCGGGCAGGAGGACCTGGATCGCGGAGATCAGGGACCACATGCGGGCGCTGCGGACGGCGGCGTGGCGGACGTCCTGGGAGGCGTCGCGGTAGCGGTCGAGGAAGAGTTCCTCGCCGCCGATGCCGCGCAGGACACGCAGTCCGGCGACGGTGTCGGAGGCCAGTTCGGTGGCGCGGCCCGCCTTCTCGCGTTGGAAGTCGGCCCGCCGGGTGGCGCGCGGCAGCAGGGGCAGTACGGCCAGCGCCAGGACGGGCAGGCCCACGGCGACGACCACACCGAGGGCGGGCTGGTAGACGACCAGCGCGGCACAGACCACGACGACCGTCACCGCCGCCGCGGTGAACCGGGAGACGGCTTCCACGAACCAGCCGATCTTCTCGACGTCGCCGGTCGACACGGCCACCACTTCACCGGCCGCGACGCGTCGGGTCAGCGCCGAGCCCAGCAGTGCGGCCTTGCGGGCCAGCAGTTGCTGGACGCGGGCGGCGGCGGTGATCCAGTTGGTGACGGCGGCGCGGTGCAGGAAGGTGTCGCCGATCGCGTTGCCCGCGCAGGCCAGCGCCATCAGTCCGCCGGCGAGGGCGAGCCGCTCACCGGACCGGTCCACGACCGCCTGGACGGCCAGACCGACGCAGAAGGGCAGTGCCGAGACGGAGAGGAAGTGCAGCAGGCCCCAGGCCAGGGACTTCAGCTGACCGCGCAGCTGATTGCGGCCCAACCACCACAGGAATCGAGACCCCGAGCGTGCGTCCGGCACACCAGGGTCGGGATAGGGAAGGTCTTGGATCTGCATGACGTCCCAGTGGCTCGAGTCAGGGGTGGAAAAGGGCGGGCCGATGCGCCGCGGACCGCGCGCGGCGACCGCAAACCGTGCAAGGTTCGCGCCGCCGGGCGCACCGAGGCAAACGGTTTTCCGCGCCACGGCACGGAATCGGCTGCCCGCACGGCAGCCACACCCCCGCGGCACCCCACCGACGGCCCCGGCCGCACACGGCAGCCACACCCCCGCGGCATCCGACCGACGCCCCCGACGCGCACCAAGGACACGCCCTCGCGCCCCACCCGGACGCCCCCCCCGGACGCCCGGCGCAGGTCTCAGCAGCGCCGCACCGCCACCCCGTCGACCAACGTGTCCAGCAACCCGCCCAGCACGACCCGCTGCTCCTCCGTCAGCGGCGCGAGGATCTCCTCGGCGGCCGACCGGCGGGCGGCGTGGAGTTCGCGCAGGGCGTGGTGGCCCGCCTCGGTCAGTTCGATACGGATCACCCGGCGATTGGCCGGATCCGGTGCCCGGCGCACCCTGCCGCTCAACTCCAGCGCGTCGACCAGGGTCGTCACGGCTCGCGGCACCACCTCGAGGCGTTCGGCGAGGTCCGCCATCCGCGGCGGCGCCCCGAAGTGCGCGAGGGTGCGCAGCAGTCGCGACTGGGCGGGAGTGATGCCCAGGTCGTGCCGTTCCAGATGGCGCTTCTGGATGCGGTGCACACGCCGGGTCAGCCGCAGCAACTGCTCGGCGAGCTGCCCCTCGGAGCCCTCCGCGCCGCCTTCCGTACCGACTTCCGTACCGACGGAGCCGTCAGGACCGTCGGAACAGGCAGGACCGTCAGGACCGGCGGGGCCGTGCGGGCCGGCGGAACCATCGGTGGCGGGGTGCGTCATGCGGGAACAATATCAGGACTAAGTTCATTGTGAGCATAGGTAACAATGAGCTACGATCCGGCGGGCGCCACCCGGCGCCGTCTCACCCACCGTAGGAGCCCATGCACCCCGACCGTGAAACCGCCTGGACACCACCCGCCGACGCCGAGCGGCAGCCCCGGCAGTGGCGTCGCATCCTGAGTCTCTTCCGCCCCTATCGCGGCCGCCTCGCGGTCGTCGGCCTGCTGGTCGGCGCCGCATCGCTGGTCTCGGTCGCCACGCCGTTCCTGCTGAAGGCGATCCTCGATGTCGCGATCCCCGAGGGCCGCACCGGTCTGCTCACCCTGCTCGCCCTCGGCATGATCCTGGGCGCCGTACTGACCAGCGTCTTCGGCGTGCTCCAGACGCTGATCTCCACGACGGTCGGCCAGCGTGTGATGCACGACCTGCGCACCGCCGTCTACGGCCGCCTCCAGCGCATGTCGCTCGCCTTCTTCACCCGCACCCGCACCGGCGAGGTCCAGTCCCGCATCGCCAACGACATCGGCGGTATGCAGGCCACCGTCACCTCCACCGCCACCTCGCTGGTCGCCAACTTCACCAGTGTGGTCGCCACGATCCTCGCGATGCTCGTCCTGGACTGGCGGCTGACGGTGGTCTCCCTGCTCCTGCTCCCGGTGTTCGTGTGGATCAGCCGCCGGGTCGGCAACGAGCGCAGGCGGATCACCACCCAGCGCCAGAAGCAGATGGCCGCGATGGCCGCCACGGTCACCGAGTCCCTCTCGGTCAGCGGCATCCTGCTGGGCCGCACCATGGGCCGCTCCGACTCCCTGACCCGCGCCTTCTCCGACGAGTCCGAACGCCTGGTCGACCTCGAAGTGCGGTCGAACATGGCGGGCCGCTGGCGGATGGCCGTGATCACGATCGTCATGGCGGCGATGCCCGCCGTCATCTACTGGACCGCGGGCCTCGCCCTGCACTTCGGCGGCCCGGCCGTCTCCATCGGCACGATCGTCGCCTTCGTCTCCCTCCAGCAGGGCCTGTTCCGCCCGGCGGTCAGCCTGCTCGGCACCGGCGTCCAGATCCAGGCCTCGCTCGCCCTGTTCCAGCGCATCTTCGAGTACCTGGACCTGCCGATAGACATCACCGAGCGCGACCGGCCGGTCCACCTGGACCGCGTCAAGGGCGAGGTCCGCTTCGAGAACGTCGAGTTCCGCTACGACGACAAGGGCGGCCCCATCCTCGACGGCATCGACGTCACCGTCCCCGCGGGCGGCAGCCTGGCGATCGTCGGCCCGACCGGCGCGGGCAAGTCGACGCTGGGGTACCTGGTGCCGCGGCTGTACGACGTGACGGGCGGTCGGGTCACCATCGACGGGGTCGACGTACGCGACCTCGACTTCGACACCCTCGCGCGCGCGGTCGGCGTCGTCTCGCAGGAGACGTACCTCTTCCACGCGACGGTCGCGGAGAACCTGCGCTTCGCCAAGCCGGACGCCACCGACGAGGAGCTGCGCGCGGCGGCGAAGGCGGCGCAGATCCACGACCACATCGCCTCGCTCCCCGACGGCTACGACACGGTCGTGGGTGAGCGCGGCCACCGTTTCTCCGGGGGTGAGAAGCAGCGGCTGGCCATCGCCCGCACCATCCTGCGCGATCCGCCGGTGCTCATCCTCGACGAGGCGACCAGCGCCCTGGACACCCGTACGGAGCACGCGGTGCAGGACGCGATCGACGCGCTGTCGGCCAACCGCACCACGGTCACCATCGCGCACCGCCTGTCCACCATCCGGAGCGCCGACCAGATCGTGGTCCTCGATGCCGGACAGGCCGTGGAACGGGGTACGCACGAGGAACTGCTGGAGCTGGACGGCCGGTACGCGTCACTGGTCCGCCGGGACGCCCGACTGGAGCCGACAAGCTGACGATATGCCGGGTTTGTGACGGTATAGGCGCTACCGTGCCCGCATGCAGATGAACACTCCGCCACGGAGCACGATCCGACTGACGCGCAGGGGACGCATTGCCCTCATCGCGACCGGGGCCGTCGTGGCCGGCACCGCCGTGGCGGTGCCGCTGCTGACCCTGGCCGACGACGACGAGGAGAAGCCCACCACCCTGGTGATCCCGGAGGGCTGGCGCGCCAGCCAGGTGTACACCGCCGTCGACAAGGCCCTCGCCCTGCCCGCGGGTACCACGAGGAAGTCCCTCGACAAGGCCCGGCTGAAACTGCCCAACGACGCCGAGGGCAACCCGGAGGGCTACCTGTACCCGGCGACGTATCCGCTCCAGGAGCAGTCCACTCCGGAGCAGTTGCTGTCACTGATGGTCGACACCGCCAACAAGAAGTTCAACGGCGCGCCCATCGCCGCGGGTGCGCAGCGCAATGCCATGAACGTCTATCAGGCCGTCACCATCGCCAGCATCGTCCAGGCCGAGGCCGCCACCAAGGAGGACATGGGGAAGGTGGCGCGGGTGGTCTTCAACCGCCTGGAGCGCGGCATGCCGCTCCAGATGGACTCCACCCTCAACTACGCGCTGAACCGCACCACGCTGAACACCACGGTCAGTGACACCCGTATCGACAGCCCTTACAACTCGTACCAGCGCATGGGCCTGCCGCCCACGCCCATCGACAACCCGGGCGAGGAGGCGGTGCGGGCCGCGATCAACCCGACACCGGGGGACTGGCTCTACTTCGTCACCGTCAAGCCCGGCGACACCCGCTTCACCGCCGACTACGCCGAGCACCAGCGCAACGTGGCCGAGTTCAACGCCCGGCAGAGGAGCGCCTCGCCCACCCGGGGGTGAGCCCACGGGGCATCACGCGGCGACCGGCTCCCCGGCCAGCAGCCGTCTGATGTCCCGTACGGCCGCCCGGCCCGCGCGGTTGGCGCCGATGGTGCTCGCCGAGGGACCGTAGCCGACCAGGTGGATCCGCGGATCGGCGACCGCCCGGGTGCCCTCGACCCGGATGCCGCCGCCCGGCTCGCGCAGCCGCAGCGGCGCGAGATGGTCGACGGAGGCGCGGAAGCCGGTCGCCCAGAGAATCACGTCTGCGCTCACATGCCGCCCGTCGTCCCACTCGACCCCGTCCGGGACGATCCTGTCGAACATCGGCTTCCGGTCCAGCACCCCGTTCGCCAGCCCTTCCCGGATCGCGTCGTTGAGCGGCAGCCCGGTCACCGACACCACGCTCCTCGGCGGCAGCCCCTGCTTCACCCGCTCCTCCACCAGCGCGACCGCCTGTCGTCCCGCGTCCTCGTCGAACGGGCCCTCGCGGAACTCCGGCGGCCGTCGGGTCACCCAGGTGGTGGCCGCCGCGTACGGGGCGATCTCCAGCAGGTGCTGGGTCCCGGACGTGCCGCCGCCCACCACGACGACCCGCTGTCCGGCGAAGGCCCGCGGCCCCGGGTACTGCGCGGTGTGCAGCTGCCGCCCGCCGAACGTCTCCTGGCCGGGGTAGCGCGGCCAGAACGGCCGCTCCCAGGTGCCGGTCGCGTTGATCAGGGCGCGCGTCGCCCAGGTCCCGGCCGAGGTCTCGACGAGCAGCCGCCCGTCACCGCCCTCCCGTACGGCCCGCACGTCGACGGGCCGCCGCACCCGCAGACCGAAGGCGCGCTCGTACGACGCGAAGTACTCGGCGATGACCTCCGAGGACGGCCGCGCCGGATCGGCCCCGGTCAGCTCCATCCCCGGCAGCGCGTGCATCCCGTGCACCTTGCCGTACGTCAGCGACGGCCACCGGAACTGCCAGGCGCCGCCGGGGCCGGGGGAGTGGTCCAGGGTCACGAAGTCACGGTCCGGCTCGTAGCCGGTGCGCCGCAGATGGTAGGCGGCGGACAGCCCGGCCTGACCGGCCCCGACGACCACGACCTCGACCTCATCCAGACCCGCACCCATATCGTTCACGTTTCTACTAACCGGCCGGAGGTCGCGGATCTTCCCACCGCGCCCCAGACCCGCCCGCCACTGCGCACCACGGCTGCCGCCATGGGCCAGGATGGGAGCCATGCCAGACGCGTTCACGACCCGAGTCCTGCACATCTCCTCCGGCGCCTCCGAAGCCGTGGTCGACCTCACCCGGGACTGCGAGAGCTTCCTGCGCGAGGTGGCCGGGGGCCGCGACGGCCTGCTCAACGTCTTCGTCCCGCATGCCACCGCCGGTGTCGCGATCATCGAGACGGGCGCGGGCAGCGACGACGACCTCCTCGCCGCCCTGCACACCCTCCTGCCCGCCGACGACCGCTGGCAGCACCGCCACGGCAGCCCCGGCCACGGCCGCGACCACGTCCTCCCCGCCTTCGTCCCACCCCACGCCACGCTCCCCGTCGTGGGCGGACGCCTGGAACTGGGGACCTGGCAGTCGGTGTGCCTGGTCGACACGAACAAGGACAATCCCGACCGTCAGGTGCGGCTGTCGTTCCTGGGCGGCGCCGACGCGGCCTGACCGTACGGCCCGGAACCAGAGCACGGCGTCCAGCGCGTCCCCCCCGCCCGACCGTCCAGCGCACAGTGCGACCGTCGCACGCCGGGGTCGTACGCGGTCCGGGCGCCGTACGCCCTTGTTGCGCTCGGCCGTTCGGGGGAAAGGCCGTTGCGCTTCTGGCGTGGTGCAAACAGGCGGGCGCGTACTGGTGGGACCGACGGGCCGCCCATCCCACTGTCGGGGGATGGCGGTCAGTGGTGCCCATCATCGATCACCTGAGGCAACAGCCCCCAGCAGTGCGGTGACACGAGGAGGCCCCTCGATCCAGTCCCGAACTCTGGAGGCCATCTTCATGCCTGCCACCCTTACCTTATTGACCACGTCGCCGAATCCCTCGGTCTTCGGTCAGCCGGTGACGCTGACCGCGACCATCATTCCGCTCGGCCTGGGGACTCCCACGGGGACGGTTACCTTCACCGTCTCCGGCGGTCCCACCGTGACGGCGCCCGTCGTGGGCGGTACCGCGACGGCGACGGTCAGCGACCTGTCCGTCGGAGGCCACCCGGTCACCGCCTCCTACAGCGGCGACGCCAACTTCACCCCGTCCAGGGGCGCCAACATCCAGATGGTCATCAAGGCGTCCACCCGGACGACGGTGACCTCGTCGCCGGATCCGTCGGACTTCGGCCAGCCGGTGACGATCACGGCGACGGTGGCGGCGGCCCCACCGGGGGCGGGCACGCCGACGGGCAGCGTCACGTTCGTCATCAGCGGGGGGCCGACGCTGACGGCGCCGCTGGTGGGCGGGACGGCGACCGTCACCACCGACTCGTTGAGCGTCGGCCCGCACACCATCACCGCGATCTACGGCGGGGACGCCAACTACCTGCCGTCGGCCGGAACGGACACGCACACCGTCCTGGGCAAGGCGGCGACCACCACCACGGTGACCTCCTCGCCGGACCCGTCGACGGTGGGCCAGCAGGTGAACTTCACCGCGACCGTGGCGACGGTGCCCCCAGGGCTGGGCACGCCCACGGGCACAGTGACCTTCACCTTCGGCGACGGCTCGCCGCCCGTGACGGTCCCCCTGGTCGGCGGGGCTGCCACGGCCAACCACACCTACACCAGCGCTACCGGCGGCACCCCGTACACGGTCACCGCGACCTACAGCGGGAACGCCAACCTCAACCCCTCCACGGGAACCGACACCCAGACCGTGCTGTCGGCGGCCACGACCACCACGGTGACCTCTTCGCCGGACCCGTCCGTGGTGGGGCAGCCGGTGGGCTTCACGGTGACGGTGGCGCCGGGCGCGGGCGTGCCGACGGGCACGGTCACTCTCGACTTCGGTGACGGTAGTCCGGGCGAGACGGTGACGTTGACGGGTGGCACGGCGACGGTGAGCCACACCTACACGTCCGCGACGGGCAGCCCGTTCGCGGTGACGGCCGCCTACGGTGGTGACGGGAGCTTCTCCCCGTCGACGGGCACGGACAGCCACTCCGTCGGCCCCTCGGCCACCACCACGACGGTCACCTCCACGCCGGACCCCTCGACGGTCGGCGAGGAGGTGACCATCACCGCGACGGTGGCACCGGCGGCACCCGCGACCGGCACCCCCACGGGGGCCGTCACCATCGACTTCGGCGACGGCACCCCGGCCGAGACGGTGACCCTGGTGGGCGGTACGGCGACGGTGACCCACGCCTACGCGAACACGACCGGCAGCCCGTTCACCATCACCGCCTCCTACGGCGGGGACGCCGACTTCACCGGCTCGACCGGCACGGACACCCAGACCGTGACGGCGGCCGGGACGACGGTCACCGTGACATCGGATCCGGACCCGTCGACGGTGGGGCAGCAGGTGTCGTTCACCGCAGCCGTCGCTCCCGTAGCGCCGGGGGCGGGGTCTCCGACGGGGACGGTCACCTTCGACTTCGGTGACGGCAGCGCGCCGGTGACGGCGCCGGTGGCCGGCGGTGCCGCGACGGTGACCCACACCTACACGACCGCGACCGGCAGCCCGTACGAGGTCACCGCGACCTACGGCGGCGACGCCAACTTCACCGCCTCGACCGGCACGGACACCCAGACCGTCGAGGTGGCGGCAACCGTCACCGCGGTCACCACCAGCCCCGACCCCTCGGTGGCCGGCCAACCGGTCGACGTCACGGTGGTGGTGTCCGTCGTGGCACCCGCGGTCGGGACACCGACCGGAGACGTGGTCGTCAGCTTCGGGGACGGGTCGCCCACCGAGACCGTGACGCTCGTGGGCGGGACGGCGACTCTCACCCACACCTACGCCAGCGCCGTGGGCAGCCCGTACACCGTCACGGCGGCCTATGCCGGGGACGCGGAGTTCGGCGCCTCCACCGGTACGGACACCCAGACCGTCGGCATCGCCGCGACGACCACCACGGTCACGTCGACGCCCGACCCGTCGAACTTCGGCGAGCAGGTGACGATCACCGCCACGGTGACTCCGGCCCCGCCCGGAGCCGGTACGCCCGGCGGGACGGTGTTCTTCGTCATCAGCGACGGACCGGTACTCAGCGCTCCGGTCGTGGCGGGCTCCGCCACGGTCTCGACCACTGCCATGACGACGGGCACCCACACCATCACCGCCATCTACACCGGCAACAGCAACTTCGGCCCGTCGGTGGGCACCGACACCCACACGGTGAACCAGTCGCCGACGACGACCGAGGTGACATCGGCTCCTGACCCGTCGGTGGTGGGCGAGCCGGTGACGTTGACGGCGTCGGTGGCGGCGGACGCTCCGGGCGCGGGGACCCCGACGGGGACGGTCGCCTTCGACTTCGGCGACGGTTCCATGCCGGTCACCGGATTCGTCGTGGGCGGGACGGCCACGGTCACCCACACCTACGCCACGGCGACCGGCAGCCCGTTCACCATCACGGCCACCTACGGCGGAGACACCAGCTTCGCGGGGTCGTCGGCCACTGACCCCCACTCGGTCGTCGCCGCGGACACCACGACCACGGTGACATCGGACCCCGACCCGTCGGTGGTGGGTGAGCCGGTGACGTTGACGGCGTCGGTGGCGGCGGACGCTCCGGGCGCCGGGGCCCCGACGGGGACGGTCACCTTCGACTTCGGTGACGGCAGCCCCGGCGCGACAGTGACCCTGGTGGGCGGGCTGGCGACGGCCACCCACGCATACGCCGCCACAGCGGGGAGCCCGTACACCGTCACCGCCACCTATGGCGGGAGCGGTGACTTCAACTCGTCGTCGGGTACCGACACCCAGACCGTGGGCCAGGCGTCGACGACGACCACGGTGACGTCGGACCCCGACCCGTCGGTGGTGGGCGAGCCGGTGACGTTGACGGCGTCGGTGGCGGCGGACGCTCCGGGCGCCGGGACTCCCACGGGGACGGTCACCTTCGACTTCGGCGACGGGGCACCGGCCGTCACCGCGACCCTCGTCGGCGGAACCGCGACGACCACCCACGCCTACACGGACGCGACGGGGAGCCCCTACACCATCAGCGTCTCCTACGGTGGGGACACGAACTTCGCCGCGTCGACCGGAACCGACACCCAGACCGTGGGCGAGGCTTCGACGACGACCGTGGTGACCTCGGGCCCTGACCCGTCCGTGGTCGGCGAGTTGGTCACGTTGACGGCGTCGGTGGCGGCGGACGCTCCGGGCGCCGGGATTCCGACGGGCACGGTCACGTTCGACTTCGGTGACGGTTCGGGGACGACGTCCGCGACGGTGGCAGGCGGGGTGGCCACGGCCACGCACGTCTACACGGACACCACGGGGAGCCCGTACACCATCACCGCCACCTACGACGGTGACGCCAGCTTCGCGGGGTCGACCGCGACGGACACCCAGACGGTGGACCAGGCCTCGACCACGGCGGAGGTGACCTCGAGTCCTGACCCGTCGGCGGTGGGCGAGTTGGTCACGGTGACGGCGTCGGTGGCGGCGGACGCTCCGGGCGCCGGGATTCCGACGGGCACGGTCACGTTCGACTTCGGTGACGGTTCGGGGACGACGTCCGCGACGGTGGCAGGCGGGGTGGCCACGGCCACGCACGTCTACACGGACGATGCGGGAAGTCCGTACACCATCACCGCCACCTACGACGGTGACGCCAGCTACACTGGGACCACCGCGACCGACACCCACGAGGTCACCGCCCCCTAGCAACCCGCGCACGGCAGCCGACGTGCGCCTCGACCGCCAGTGACGCCCGGCCGGCCTTCCCGGTCGGGCGTCACTGCACTGAGGCCGTGCCTCAGTCCTCCGGGGCCCGGAAGGTCACGTTCGTGAAGGAGTGGCCCTGGAGGACCGGGCCGTGTTGGGTGCCGCCGGTGATGGTGTTGCGAACGTGGCCCGTTGCCGGGGTCGGGTCGGTGAACTCCTCCACGAGGCAGCGGAGTTCGTCGACGGTGTCGGGGTTCTCCGTCAGCAGGCGGCGCAGGCGGAGTCGTAGCAGGGCTGTCGTGTCGGCGGTCAGGTCCGCGTCGTCGGGGGCGGCGAGGAGGGCGGTGCGGGACTCCTCCAGTTCGGCGGCGGTGGTCGGGTCGTCGCCGCCGCGGGTGAAGAGGCGTACCAGGCGGTGTCTGGCCTGTTCCCAGGTCTCGGTGACCATGAGGCCGACCATGGTGGTCGCTCCGGCACCGACGAGCGTCGCCAACTCCGGTTCCACTTTTCCCCCTTGGGATCTTCATTACCGCAGGTGTTCGTCTTTCGCAAACCCTGTCGTGTCGCCTCCAGTTGGCGGCTAGGTTCTCGCATGAATCACACAACGACAGGACGAGGAGCCTCCCCCCTGACCTTCTATCTCCCCTTCCGCTGGATGTGGTGACCCCCGGACCGGCTCCCGGGTGGGGGACTCAGGAGCCGGTCCACTCGAGGGCCCGGCAGGGACTCGCGCGGTTTTGCCGCTTCCGTGTCGGCGCCGAGGCTCCGGTACAGGGTGACCGCTTCCTCGGCGTACCCATGGGCCTGCTGGATGTCACCCGGGCGCAGCGCGGCGATGCCGGCGAGGCCCGCGAGGGCGTGGGCGATGCCCAGAGGGTACTCGGCGTTGCGGGCCACGCCGAGGGCCTGTTCGTAGCCCCGGGAGGCGAGTTCGAGCCGACCCGACTCGCGTTGGACCTCGGCCGCGCCGATCAGCGCCCGTAGTTTCTCGTAGGGGTTGTCGATGCTGGTGGTGGCGACCTGTTCCGCCATGGT
The DNA here is from genome assembly GCF_018070565.1 of Streptomyces sp. B93. Lineage (GTDB taxonomy): Bacteria > Actinomycetota > Actinomycetes > Streptomycetales > Streptomycetaceae > Streptomyces. Next base: position 25,356 of record NZ_JAGPXL010000004.1, on the reverse strand, counting down.
GAGGCGCAGCAGCGCCTCGCCCCTGCGGCCGGACTCGGCGTGGGCCGTTCCCATGCGTGACCGCGCCTCCGACCTTCTGGTCGACGACCGCGCCCCAAGGCCGCGGTCGGCTACGCGAACCGTGAACTGGGCACCGGTCCCGTGGAGTTCAGCCCGGCCCGGTCACCCCGCAGCCAGGTCCCGCGGACGGCCGTCGCGAAGGCGGTGAGGGTTTCGTCCGGGTCCGCGGGGGCCGTCTCGTCGCCCTGCTGGGGCTCCGGGTCGGCGCCCGTGACGTCCTGGGCGACGACGGCGTCGGGGCGGTCGTCGGCCGGGCCGCGCTCGACGCCGCCGTCCGCGCCCTGGCGCAGCTGCCCCTCCCAGGGGGCGATCACGGCCTGGTGGAGCAGGGTGACGCTGTCGGCGGTCACCGCCGGGGCGTCGGTCCAGCAGCTCGCGTGCTCGTGCAGCACCTGTCCGGGCGCGCGGCCGAAGAGGCGGTCGACGGTCTCCGGGCCGCCGTCCGCCGCGGCGACGTCGTTCAGGTCGTAGGCGACGACGACGGTGTCCTCACGCCCGGCGGTGAAGGGTTCGGCCGGGAGCCCCAGGACCTCGGCGGCGGCGAGGCCGAGGATCCGGCTGCTGCGGTCCGGCAGCAGCGACACCGACCGCGGCTCTACCCCGGCGGCCGTCAGCAGCGCCTTCAGCCGCAGCAGACCGTGCAGACACTGGCCGGGGGTGTCCTGGAGGAAGGCGTAGCGGCCGGTCATCCCGGCGTCGAAACCGTGCGGGGAGAGGGTGCCGAGGACCGTGCCGCCGATCACGTACTGCCAGCCCCGCAGATCGGTGCCGTCCAGCGGGCTCGCGGTCGCCGCGGCCGTGGCGCGCTCCAGCATCCGGCGCTGCCGGTCCCGCGCGGGCACCCACTGCGGGTCCTCGGGGTCGGGCAGGAGCCCGTGCTGGCGCTGGGCGAGGGCGAGATCACCCGCCATGATCGCGTTGTACGCCAGCAGGTAGCGGTCCGGCCAGTCGACGAAGGTGTCCTCGTACCGGGTGAGCAGTTCCACGGCCTCCCGGTGGCGGTCCTCGCGTTCGTACGCCGACACCAGTTCCCGTACGACGACCAGTGCGTCGGGGTTGTGCCGCAGCACCTCCCGCAGCGCCGGGACGGCGAGGTGGGGCAGGCCGCGCTCGATGCAGGCGTACCCGAAGTCGTAGAGCGCGCGGGCGTTCTCCGGTCGGGCCGCGAGTGCCGTGGCGGCCTGCCGCAGGTCGTCGAAGCCCGCGGTCCCCGCGGCCCGGCCGACCACCAGGGCCACCTCGTCCAGGGGCAGGCTCTCCGTACCGGTCCGCAGGTGCCGCAGGGCGCCGGGGACGTCTCCGGCGTCCAGCAGCTCCCAGGCCTGGAGGAGTTCGGGGGTCTTGGGTCGGCGACCCTTGCGCGAGAACATACCCATGATCATGAGCGATCTCGGCGGCCGACCTCAATACGCTTGTTCGATACCGATGCGGTGTCGTTCCGGAACGACCGGTTCAGTGGCCGTCGGGAAGGCTCAGTCGCCGTCCCGCTCCGCGTCCCGCTGCTTGATCCGGGCGGCCTCCTTGCGGACCTCGGCCTGGGTGGCGCGCTCCTTCTCCAGCCACTCGGGCCGCTCCGCCTTCAGGGCCTCGATCTGCTCCGTGGTGAGCGCCTCGGTCACCCCGCCGCGGGCCAGACCGGCGATGGAGACACCGAGCTTCGCCGCGACGACCGGACGGGGGTGCGGGCCGGTGCGTCGCAGCTCCCGCAGCCACGCGGGCGGCTCGGCCTGGAGCTGGTTCAGCTCGGCGCGCGAGACGGTCCCCTGCTGGAACTCGGCGGGGGTGGCGGGGAGGTACACACCCAGCTTCTTCGCCGCGGTCGCGGGCTTCATCGTCTGGGTGCTCTGGTGCGACGTCATGCCGTCCAGACTATCCGCCGGACGGTGTGGCCCCGTACCGCCGCCGACGGCGTCCCCGCCGGCGGCGGGTAGCCTTGCGGGGTGACAGGCTCCGACACACCCCCCTCGTTCCGGCTGGCGTACGTCCCCGGGGCGACCCCCGGCAAGTGGGTGCGGATCTGGCACGAGCGGCTGCCCGACATTCCCCTGACCCTCGTCCAGGTCACGGCCGCGCAGGCGCCGGACGCGCTGCGCGACGGCACCGCGGACGCGGGGATCGTACGGCTGCCGGTGGACCGTACGGTCTTCAGCGCCATCCCCCTCTACACGGAGGAGACCGTCGCGGTCGTCCCCAAGGACCACCTGCTGACCGCGGCCGAGGAGGTGACCGTCGCCGACGTGGCCGACGAGGTCGTCCTCCACCCCCTCGACGACGTCCTCGGCTGGGAGCAGGGTCCGCCCGGCGAGCCCGCCTTCGAACGCCCCGCCACCACGGCGGACGCCGTCGAACTGGTCGCCGCGGGCATCGGCGTCCTCCTGGTGCCCCAGTCCCTGGCCCGGCTGCACCACCGCAAGGACCTGACCTACCGGCCGGTCGTGGACGCCCCGCAGTCGGGTGTCGCCCTGTCCTGGCCGGAGGAGGCGACCACCGAGCTGGTCGAGGAGTTCATCGGCATCGTGCGCGGCCGTACGGTCAACAGCACCCGCGGCCCCTCCCGGACCCAGCCCCAGCGCCGGGAGGAGAAACCGGCCCAGCGGAAGCCGACGGCGAGGAAGACCCCACGACCCGGCACCTCCAAGGGCACCCGCCGGGGCAGGCCCCGCCGCCGCTCCTGACCCGCGTCCGCGGCCTCCAGGGGACGTACGAGGCCCGCTGCGCCGTACGCAGCACCGCCTGGCCGTCGGCCCGGGGCAGCCGTCCCTCGGACACCCACGCGGCCACCACCGACCGCACCCGTGTGAGCAGCGTCCCCTTGTCGTCGAACGGCGCGCCCGCCCAGACCTCGTCGAGCAGGGTGGTGCCGTTGTCCCGCGTCGGATTGGCCACCCCGGAGTCGACGGTTCCGAAGACGACCGTCGGTTCCACGCGCCGGAAGTAGGCGTGCGTGGGATCCTCAGTCCCCTCGAAGAACGGGGCGAACGCGACGCCGTCCAGCGTGTGGTGGAGGGGGCGGCCGGGCACCGGGGCCAGACTGGGCAGCAGGTCGCCGGAGAGGGCGGCGTTGCCGTACAGCCCGAACTCCAGGTACGACGTCGCCGGGTCGCGGGCGACCAGGTTGACCGGCCCGAGGAAAGGGTCTGGAGGCCCGGGTCGTCGAGGGCGCGCTCCACCCGGAGCCGGAACGGCATGTCGATCCGCACGGTGTCGCCGTCCCGCCAGGTCCGTGCCACGCTGAAGTAGTTCCCCGGCACCGGAGCACCCTCCACCGCACGACCGTTGACGGTCACCCGGAACCCGGCGGTGGCCCAGGAGGGCACCCGCAGCCGCAGCGCGAAGGCGGCCGTGGTGTGGGCGCTGCCGTCGGACGCCTTGAAGTACACCGAGTCCTGGTACTTGGTGGCGCTCTCCATGCCTGCCGGTGCCCTCGCAGCAGGTCGTGCCCTGCTTGGGCGTGTAGTCGCGGACATGGCCGGGCGTGAGCCCGATGAAGTACGTGTAGTCCATTGAGCATGTTGTACGCGCAGCAGGTCTCGGCGGTGGTGTCGCCGAGCGTCCCCGCGATCGCCCCGCGCGCCCGCCAGAACTCGCCGGTGCTGGTGCCGCCGATGCCGTACATCCGCACCGGCACCACCATTCGCCAGAAGTTCCTGGCCGCGGTGAGGTAGCGCTCCTCGCCGGTCTCGTCGTACAGCCGGACCAGCCCGGTGAAGATCGGTATGTGCTGGTTAGCGTGGAGTCCGTCGAGGACGTCGGTGCCCGCGGCGCAGGCGTCGATGAGCCGGTCCAGGTCGAACAGACGGGCCAGCGCGAGGTGTTCGGCCCGGCCGGTGAGGGCGTGCAGATCGCAGATCGCCTCCACGATGCCGCCGTACTCGCCGCTGGAGAAGATCCCCCACATGCGCTGCCGGACCGCGTCGGGCAGTGGTGCCAGCCGGGAGTGCATCCAGTCGCCCATGCCGGACGCCAGGTCGAGCGCCCGCCCGTCCCTGGTCGCCAGATACGCGTCCAGCAGTCCGCGCAGGATCTTGTGCGCGGTGTAGTACGGCGCCCAGACCCGGTGGTAGCCGGAGCCGGTCATCGACTCCAGCTCGATGCACTGCGTCTCCGGGTACGCCGCCAGGAACCCGGGGTGACTGGGCCCGCCCCAGGTCCGCCGCAGGGTCGCGGTGCGGCCCCGTCCGGAGGCCTCGGCGAAGGTGCCCCCGCCGGTCTCCTCGAAGTCGTACGAGGCCAGGTCGCCGCGTCCGGCGGGGGTACCGGCGGCCGGGCCGTCCTGGAGCGCGCCGATCTCGGCGGCGGTCAGCGCGCGCGACCAGACGTTGAACTCGTCGAAGGCGCCCGCGCAGACCGGGTCGGCGGCGAAGTGCGAGCGGCCGAGCCAGTGGTGTGCCGGGGTGCCGAGGTCCGCGGGGGTCAGCGTCATGGCGGTGTCGCGGGCCACGGCCGTCCCGTCGACGTACAGCGTTCCGGTGCCGTCCGCGATCGTGACCGCGAGGTGGCTCCACCGGTCCAGCGGCAGCGGAGCGGTGCCGTCGATGCCCTGCTCGGCGCCGGGGTCGCCGGCGGTGAGGGCGAACCGGGGTACTCCGGCGGCGTTGCGGGCGGCGAGGTACGGATAGCGGGTGGTGTCGTCGCCGAAGTGGAGGACGCGGGCCCAGGAGCCGCCATGGCCGGGTCTGACCCAGGCCGAGAAGGTGACGGCGGGGGGCAGGGCGCCGACGGCCAGGTCGACGTACTGGTAGGAGCCGCGGAGCTGCTCGGTGGCGCGGCCGAACCTGCCCTCGGCGCTCAGCACGGCAGGAGCGTGGCGCAGTGCCGCGCGGACCTCGGTCAGCGCGCCGATCATCGTGCGCAGCCGGTCGGCGTGGAGCGGGTCGCCGGTGCCCGCGTGCGCCTGGGCGAGCATCGTCATGACGTGGCCGGGGTAGTGGCCGCGCAGATTGCCGTTGGCCTCGCCGTCCAGGCCCTCCCGGCCGCCGGGGGAGACCGCGCCGCCGGTGGGCACGTTGGCGTTGGCGCGGAAGACCTGGAGCAGCCGTTCGACGTCGTAGCCACGGGCGTAGTCGAGCATCAGACGGCGCTTGGCGGCGAAGATCCCGTCGCCGAGCGCCACCTCGTCGAGCGCGAAGGGCTGGACCGTCCAGGAACGTGGCGGGGGCAGCGGGACGGCGGCGGCGAGCACCGCGCTCTGGAGGAGGGCGCGCCGGGAGAGGGGCGGGGCCATGGGGTGCTCATCTGGTTCGCAAGTCGATGTTCGGGATATCGGACGTCGTGCGACTTGTCGACCGGGGGCCGTAGGGGTGAGGCGAGGGTGCGTCAACGGTTCTGACGGGTCCCGGCAGCGGGCCCGTCGCTCAGGCGGACGCCGTCGTGCGCAGCAGCCAGTCGTGGGCGCCGCGGGCGGTGAACTCCGCCTGCCCGCCGCGCAGCAGCAGACCCGCGGTCGCGAACTCGGGCGCGTCGGCCTGCTCGGGCACGTACGGCACCGCGATGCAGCGCATCCCGGCCGCGTGCGCGGCGGCGGCACCCGGAGCCGCGTCCTCCACGACCACACAGCGCTCCGGGGGCACGCCCAGGCGCCGGGCCGCCTCGAGGAAGACGTCCGGGGCGGGCTTGCCGTGCGCCACCTCGTCCGCGGAGACGACGGTCCGCAGCTGGGCGTCGAGTCCGGTACCGGCCAGCACCGCCGCGATCGCCTCCGGCGACGAACCCGAGGCCACGGCCAGCGGGACGCCCTCGTCGGCCAGCAGCTCCACGAACCTGCGCATCTCCGGGTACGCGCGCGTGCCGTGCCGGGCGAGTGCCAGATAGCGGCGGTTCTTGGCGGCCAGCAGCTCGGCCACGGAGGCGGTCAGGCCGTAGCGCCGCCGCCAGTCGGTGACCGTCTCCTGCGTGCTGATGCCGACGTACCGCTCGTGGTCGGCCCAGGAGAAGTCCGGTACGCCGTGCTCGGCGAGGGTCAGTCGGCCCGCCTCGTAGTAGTGGGGCTCGCTGTCCACGAGCGTTCCGTCGAGATCGAAGACGACCGCGGTACCGGCGAGCTGGTTCATGTGGTCATGATGCCAAGGGCTGGGCGCGGGGCTCACGCGCGGGGGTCACGGGTGCGTTCACCCGGCCGTCGCCCGGCCGATCGACTCGACCAGCGGCAGCAGCCGGTGCGGGACGCGCTCGCGCAAGGCGACCTCGCTGCGGGTGCGGACGACACCGGGCAGGCTGATCAGCTTCTGGATCACGTCCTCCAGGTGGGCGTTGTCACGGGCCACGACCCGGGTCAGCAGATCGCCGCCGCCGGTGATCGAGAACGCCTCGACGATCTCCGGGACCCCGGCGAGCGCGTCGCCGACGTCGTCGAGATGGCCCTGGGTGACCTCGATGTGCACGAACGCCAGCACCGGGTGCCCGAGGGCGGCGGGGGAGAGTGTCGGACCGGTGCCGGTGATCACGCCCTCCCGCTCCAGCCGGTCGAGCCGGGCCTGGAGCGTGCCGCGGGCGACGCCCAGTATCCGCGCGTACTCCCGCACGGATGTGCGCGGCTGCTCCAGCAGCAGCCGCAGGATGCGGGTGTCGAGTTCGTCCACGGTCATGGCGCCCGGCCTCCATGGTTGATCTTGGTCGACTGTACCAATGGCGCAGTGGCCCCGGGCCCGGCCGAACCGTCCAACGTGGTCCGTTGGTCCTGCGGTGGCCGACCCGCGCCGCTTGCCGCTGTGCCAATGGCCCAGTTGCGAGGATGCCACTTGAGCCAGTGGCGGGATTGATGCTGTCATGGGGGAGTCGATGGCGCTGCGGATACCCGCGGCGCCTTTTTCATGCTGATTTTGACCGAGGGGCGGGATTCAGTGCTGAAGAGGGTGTTCGTGGCTCCGGACCCGGGGCGGACGCGGCTGCGCTTCGCCACCCGGGCCGTCCTCGGCATCGGGCTGGCCGTGGTGGCGTGCGGCCTGCTCGGCCACTCCCTCGTCGGCGCCGTCACCGGCGGTCTCGCCGCGCTCCTCGCCCTGTTCACCGTCACCGACGCCACCGTGCGCGGGCAGGCCCTCACCACCGCGCTGCTGCCCGTCGTCGGCGTGCCGGTGCTCACCGCGGCGGCCGAGCTGCACGACCACCCCGTCGCCCGCGACCTCACCTTCCTCGCCGTGGTCGGCGCGGGCGTCTACGCCCGCCGCTGGGGGCCGCGCGGCCACAGCCTCGGCGTGTTCGCGTTCATGACCTTCTTCATCGCCCAGTTCCTGCGGGCGACCCCCGGCCAGCTGCCCGAGCTGTACGCCGCCGTCCTGCTGTCCGTCGCCGCCGCGGCGGCGGTGCGGTTCGGAGTGTGGTGCTACGAGCGCCGACTGCCGGTGCCCCCGGCCGTCGTCCCGCCCGGGGGAACCGGTCTGGCCCGTGTCACCACCCGGCAGGCGGTCCAGGCGACCGCGGGCGCCGCCTTCGCCCTGGTCGTCGGGCAGCTGGTGTCCGGGCAGCGCTGGTACTGGGCGGTCGGCGCCACCTGGTGGATCTTCGTCAACACCACCTCGCGCGGCGAGACCCTGGTCCGCGGCTTCCGGCGGGTCCTCGGCACGGTGCTGGGCATCGGCCTCGCCCTGCTGGTCGCCGTACCGGTGCACGGGGCGGCCATCCCCACGGCCCTGATCACCGCCGTCTGCGTCTTCGGCATCTTCTACACCGCCGCGGTGTCCTACACCTGGATGATGCTCAGCGTCACGCTGCTCGCCGGCCTCCTGTACGGGGCGCTGGACATGCTCACGCCCGGCCTGCTCGCCGTGCGGCTCGTCGAGACCGGCGTCGGGGCGCTCGGTGCGGTCCTCGCCGTGCTCTTCGTACTGCCCGTCACCACCCACGCCGTCACCGACGCCTGGATCCAGCGCGCCCTGCGCTGTGTGCACGCCTGCACCGCCGCGGCCGCCGCACGGCTCGGTGGCGCCGACGCCGACCCGGCGCGGCACGTCGCCGAACTGGAGCAGCTGCTCGCCCGCGTCCGGCTCGCCGTCGCCCCACTCGTCCACCCGCTCAACCCGATGCTCGGCCGCAAGCGGCGCGCCCGCCGGGTGCTCGGCCTCCTCGACGACTGCGCCCGCGAGATCCGCGGCCTGGTCGCCGTCGCCGCCGACCCGGAGGCCTCCCACGACGCCCGCCTGGCCGCCGCGTGCTGGCGGGTGGAGGGGGCGGTGGAGGCCCTGGTGACGGGGGGTGGTCGCGGGGGTGCCGTGGGTGCGGCGCCCGCCGTTGCCGCGGTGTCCGGGGTGTCGGTCGTGAACCCCGGGCCTGCTGGGCTTGCCGGGTCTGGCGGGGCTGCCCGCTCTGGCGGGTCGGCCACGGTCACCGCGCCCGGCGATTCGTCCGTGGGCGCCGCCCTCGCCGCCCCTGCGGCGCCGGAGCCGCTCCTGCCCATGGGGTCCGCCGCGGCCGCCGATTCGCCCGTCCCCGCCGGTGCCGCCCTGCCGGACGCCGCCCACGCGCCCCTCCCCGCGCTCACTCATCTGCACGGCCTGGAGCGGGCCCTGGCTGAGCTGGCCGCCCCGTTGCGGGCGTCGTCCGGGTCACCGTTGGTCGGGGCCTGAGGTGGGGCGCACCGCGCCGGTCGTCTTGGTCTAGACCTAGCGTGATCGACTGCTACCGTCGGCGACGGGACGGCACCCGACCGAGAGGGGACAGCGGTGGCAGACGGCGACAGGCGGCGGCGACGGGCGTTCATCGGGTCGTTCACGGCGGCCGGAGGGCCGGGCGTGGTGACCGCCGCGGTGGACCCGCACAACGGCGCGCTGACGGTGCTGAGCACGGTGACCGGCGTACCCGACCCCTCCTACCTGGCGCTCTCCCCCGAGGGCGACATGCTGTACGCGGTCAGCGAGACCACCGACGGCGCCGTGGCCGCCTACCGCGTCGCCGGGGACACCCCCGAACCCGCCGGACCCCCGGTTCCCGTCGACGGCAGCGGGCCCACCCACCTCAGCGTCCACGCCGGACACGTCCTGACCGCCAACTACGGCTCCGGCAGCGTCAGCGCCGTGCCGCTGCGCCCCGACGGCGGCCTCGCGGACACCGCCCCCGGCGTGCTCCAGCACCACGGTTCCGGGCCGCACACCCCGCGCCAGCAGCAGCCGCACGCCCACCAGGTGCAGCCCGACCCGAGCGGCCGGTGGGCGGTCAGCGTGGACCTCGGCACGGACTCGGTGCGCGTCTGCACCCTGAAGGACGGCACCCTCGTACCGCACCGCGAGATCGCCCTGCGCTCCGGCTTCGGCCCCCGCCACCTGGCCTTCCACCCCACCGGCCAATATGCGTACGTCGTCGGCGAACTCACCCCGGCCCTCACCGTCTGCCGCTGGGAACCGGCCGACGGCACCCTGAAACCGCTGGCCGAGGTGCCGGTGCTGGCCGCCGCCCCCGCCGGGGACGCCTATCCCTCCGGCATCGCCGTCTCACCCGACGGGCGGTTCGTGTGGACCGCCACCCGGGGCGAGGACGTGCTGTCCGTCTTCGCCGTCGAGGGCGACACCCTCCGGCTCACCGGCACCGTGCCCTGCGGCGGTCACTGGCCCCGCGCCCTCACCGAGGCGCACGGCCTGCTGTACGTCGCCAACGAGCGCTCCGGCGACGTGACCTGGTTCCGCCTGGACCCGGACACCGGGCTGCCGGTGCGCGCCGGGGCGGTGGAGGTGCCCGCGGCGTCCTGCGTGGTCGTCGAGACCGCCCGGGGCGGCAGCGGCACGGCGAAGGGCCCGCTTCCGATCCGGTGATCGCAAGCGGGCCCCATGTCGTCCGTGGCGTGAGCCTCAGCGCACCGGCGCGCCCTGCGGCTGCTGCGGGGCGATACCGAGCGCCGTCGTGTACTTGGCCAGCGCGAGCTTGCCGATCGCCGGGTACGGGCCGAGCGCCTCGGAGGCGGAGCAGCCCGCCTCCTTCGCGGCCTCCTCGACCAGCGCCGCGTCGATCTCCGGCCCGATCAGGTACGGCGCCAGCGCCAGCTGCTGCGAACCCGCGGCACGCAGCTGCTCGGCGACGGAGTTGATGGAGCCCTCCTGGTCCAGCGCCGCGGCCATCACCGGCACCGCCAGGCGCGCGGCCAGCAGCATGCCGGTGATCCCCGCCGCCTGCACGGCCTCCTCACCGCCCACGGAGGCCAGCACGATGCCGTCGGCGGCGGTCGCCACGGTGAAGAGACGGGCCCGGTCGGCGCGGGCCAGCCCCGCCTCCGACAGCCGCACGTGCAGCGCCTCGGCGAGCAGCGGGTGCGGGCCGAGCACATCGGTCAGCTCCGCCGCGACCCGGCTGTCCATCACGGCCTGCCGGACCTGACGCAGCAGCGCGCTGTCCGGACCGGCCAGCAGCGGCACCACCACGGCGACGGGACCGTCGGGCTCCTTGACGTCCTCCACCCCGGCCGCGAGCGCCTGCTCGTACCGGGCGGTGCGCTCGTCGGCGGCGTACGACAGCACGGACTGGAGTGTGGGGAACTCCTCGTCGTCACCGTCGACGTACCCGATGCGCGCGTCCAGGCCGGGCAGCTCGGAGCGGGCGATGCTCACGATCTCCTCGGCCAGGCCGCGGGTGGCGGCGCTGGGCGTGCCAGGCACCGCGAGGACGAGCGCGGGCGCGCCCTCGGGAGCCGCCAGGGGCTCGGGTCGGCGGTGCCGCCCGGGCTGGCGGGGGCGCGGCATTCGTACTGGCAGGCCGGACGCGGGCCCAGTGGGGGAGCTCATGGCGCCGCATGTTACTTGTTTCCGGTGCTCCCCTGTTCGGGGAGGGTGCAGGTGAGCGGTATCCGTCCGGTTTTGTCTGATGAGTTACTTACGAATCAGAACCGATCGGCCCATTCGGCGGCTGTCAAGAGAGCGTTGCTGCTACGTGCAGCAGTGTCCCGTCGACCGGCAGTGCGAGGGCTCCGGTCGCCAGGTCGGTGGCGATGCGCACCGAACCCAGCAGCGGATCGCCGTCCGCCGCCACCCGCCGCGCGTCGGGCAACCGCCGGGACAGCTCCTCCTCCAGAGGGACGAGCAGTGGCGCGCCCAGCTTCATCAGGCCACCCGTGAACGCCACTTGCGGCGCGCCCTCCGCCGGGCAGACGGCGGCGGCGGACTCGGCCATGTGCCGGGCCGCCGCGCGCAGGATGCCCGCGGCCACCGGATCGCCGTCGGCGCAGGCGGCCACCCGGGGTGCGAACGAGGCGAGGACGGCGGGCCGGTCGGGCCGCGGGTACAGCGCCCCGGGCAGTGCGGGCGCCGGTCCGAACTGCTCCTCGGCGCAGGCCAGCAGGGCGGTCGAACCGCCGTCGCGGCCGTCGAAGGCGCGCAGCGCGGCCTCCAGGCCGGCCCGGCCGATCCACGCCCCGCTGCCGCAGTCGCCCAGCAGATGCCCCCAGCCGTCCGCCCGGCGCCAGCGCGTCAGCTCCGTGCCGATCGCGATGACGCCCGTCCCGGCGGCCACCACCGCGCCCGGCCGGGCACCGAGGGCGCCCGCGTAGGCGGTGACGGCGTCGGCGGCGAGGGCGACGGCCCGCACCCCGAACTCCCGGCTCAGGGCGCCGGGCAGTTCGGCGCGCAGGGCGTCCCCGAGCGTGGCCAGACCGGCGGCGCCGATCGCCGCCGTGCCCAGTGCGCCGACGCCGGTCTCCGCGCTCAACGACCGCACCATGGGCGCCAGCTGGGCCATCAGATGCTCGGGGTCGAGCCCCCGTGGCCCGGTCCGCACCGGTTCCGTGGACTCCCGCTGCCCGAGCACCCCACGGCCCACCGTCCCCACCACCACGCGGAGCCCGGAGCCCCCCGAGTCCACGGCGAGGACGGCCTCGGTGCCCTCCGCGCCGCCCACCGTCACGGCAGGCGCCAGTCCACCGGCTGACCGCCCTGCCGGATCAGCAGGTCGTTGGCCCGGCTGAACGGACGCGACCCGAAGAAGCCGCGGTCGGCCGACATGGGGGAGGGGTGGGCGGACTCCACGGACGGCAGATCGCCGAGCAGCGGACGGCAGTTACGGGCGTCCCTGCCCCACAGCACGGACACCAGCGGCTTGCCGCGCGCCGCCAGCGACCGTATCGCCTGCTCCGTGACCTCCTCCCAGCCCTTGCCGCGGTGGGCGCCCGGCTTGCGCGGGGCCGTGGTGAGCGCCCTGTTGAGCAGCAGCACGCCCTGCTGGGTCCAGGGCGTGAGATCGCCGCTGGACGGCTGGGGCAGCCCCAGGTCGGTGTGCAGCTCGCGGAAGATGTTGATCAGACTGCCGGGCAGCGGACGCACATCGGGCGCCACCGAGAACGACAGCCCCACCGCGTGCCCCGGCGTCGGATACGGGTCCTGGCCGACGATCAGGACCCGTACGTCGTCGAAGGGTTGCTGGAAGGCCCGTAGGACGTTCGGTCCGGCCGGGAGGTAGGTGCGCCCCGCGGCGATCTCCGCGCGCAGGAAGTCGCCCATCTCGGCGATGCGTCCGGCGACGGGTTCCAGGGCCTTCGCCCAGCCCGGTTCGACGATTTCATGCAACGGTCGTGGTGCCACGGCGTCACCCTACTGCCGTGGGCGTGCCGGACTTCAACCGGTGGCCAAGGCCGGGCAGTTGGCCGTGGCTCATCCGACGACCGCCGCCCGCACGCACAGCACGTCCGGCAGATGGGCGGCCAGCTGGCGCCAGCTGTCGCCGTCGTCGGGCGAGGCGAACACCTCGCCGTTGCGGTTGCCGAAGTAGACGCCCGCCTGGTCGGCGTCGTCCGTGCACATCGCGTCGCGCAGCACCGTGCCGTAGTGGTCCTCCTGGGGCAGGCCCGCCGACAGGGGCTCCCACGTTTTGCCCGCGTCGGCGGTGCGGAACACCCGGCAGCGGCGGTCCGCGGGGACGCGGTCGGAGTCGGCGGTGATCGGGAAGACATAGGCGGTGTCGCCCCGGTGCGGATGCGCGGCCACCGCGAAACCGAAGGTGGACGGCAGGCCCTCACCGATGTCCGTCCACTGCCCGCCCGCGTCGTCGCTGCGGTAGACCCCCCAGTGGTTCTGGAGGTAGAGCCGGTCCGGGTTGGCCGCGTCCCGGGCGATCTTGTGCACGCACTGACCGAACTCCGGGTCGGGGTCGGGCAGGAACACCGCCGACACGCCGGAGTTGGACGGGCGCCAGCTCGCGCCGCCGTCCGTGGTGCGGAAAACTCCGGCCGTCGACACGGCCACCGTCACCGCGCGCGGGTCCCGCTCGTCGGTGAGTACGGTGTGCAGGCCCTCACCGCCGCCGCCCGGCACCCACTGCGAGCGGGTCGGGTGCTCCCAGAGCGGGCGCACCAGCTCGAAGGACTCCCCGCGGTCCTCCGAGCGGTACAGCGCGGCGGGCTCGGTGCCCGCGTACACCACGTCCGGCTCGGCGGCGGCCGGGTGCAGCTGCCACACCCGCTCCAGGGACGCCTCCGTGTCCTTGGGGAACTTGACGGCGGGCTGGGCCGGTTCGGTCCAGGTGCGGCCCAGGTCGTCGGAGTGGAACACCGACGGGCCCCAGTGCGCGCTGTCGCCCCCCGCCAGCAGCCGCGGGCGGTCGCCGCGGGTGTCGATCGCGACCGAGTACACGGCCTGCGCGTTGAAATACGGACTTTCGTCGAACTCCCAGGGCTGCCCTGTGCCCCCGCTCCGGCGCCCGATGAAAAGGCCTTTGCGCGTGCCCACGGCGAGCAGTACCTCGGTCATGCCGATCACCTCCGCGACGTCTTTGTCTCAGACACCGGCCAGTCTGCACCCCACCACTGACAGTCACCCCTGCATCGGGCACTGCCGCAGGTCAGCGCGGTGTCGCCGGTTCCGGGAGCGGTCGTGGACGGTCGGCTCCGGTCACCGGCTGCGCGGCCGCCGGGTCCGTGGGACCGTCGGATCAGGAGGGGCTCGTCCTGAGCACCGGGGGGCCGTCCGCCGTATGGAGTGGCGGTCGGGGGATGTCGACGCGCTCACGAGGAGGAAGCCTTCGATGGCGTTCCGAGGTCCGGGGGTGACGAGGGTGCGGCTGTGGCGCTGGCGGCGCAACCCGCTGCGGCGCCGTGCCGATGTCGTGGAGGGCTGGGTGCTGCTAGGCGCCTGGCTGCTCACCGTCGTCGTCGGGGTGCTCGTGGGCCTGGCCGCCACGCACACCGTCGAACGGCAACTGGCCCGGCAGCGCGACGAGTGGCGCCCCACCACCGCGCACCTCGCCGAAGCCGTGCCCGGCGGGCACCGGGAGGCCGGGGCGGGCGAGCGGGTGTGGTCCGAGGTCCGCTGGACCGGGCCGGACGGCGTCGTGCACACCGGGCAGGTCAGGGTCCGGCCGGGCAGCCCCGAGGGCGCCCCGGTGACCGTGTGGACGGACCGGCGGGGCCGCCTGGTGACCGAGCCCGCCACCGAGGTCCAGGCCCGGGTGAACTCCGCCCTCGTCGGCGGCCTCGCCGGACTGAGCGCGGCGGCGGTGCCCTGCCTGGCGGGCCGGGCCCTGCGCTGCCGTCTCGAACAGGCGCGCCTGGACCGGTGGGACGCCGACTGGGCCCACTTCGACCCACTGTGGGGCCACCGGACCGGATGACGACACCGCCCGGTGCCCCCCGGGCCGGGCGACGGTGTCTACTGGCGCTCCGGGCCGGGTGACGGTGGGCCTGGCACCCGTGGGGCCGGTGACGGTGTCTACTGGCGCTCCGGGCCGGGTGACGGTGGGCCTGGCACCCGTGGGGCCGGTGACGGTGTCTACTGGCGCTCCGGGCCGGGTGACGGTGGGCCTGGCACCCGTGGGGCCGGTGAGGGTGCCTACTGGCGCTCCGGGCCGGTTGACGGTGCGCCTGGCACTCACGGGCCGGTTGATGGTGCCGCCCGGTCCCCCCGGGCCGGGTGAGGGTGTCTACCGGCTCTCCGGGCCGGTAGACGATGTTGCCCGGTACTCCCGGGCCCGATGACGGCACCGCCCGCCCCCCGGACCGGGTGACAGCGTCCACCGGTGCCCCGGACCGGATGACGGGTGCCGCCCGACGTACCCGGACCGGACGACGGCGACGCCCCGGCCCGTCGACGTGTTCCGCCGCCTCGCGTCGCCTGCGTGTCAGTCCGCCGCCGGAAGCGCCCGCACCAGGACCGCCCCCAGGTCGGCGCCGTCCGGCAGGGTGCCGAAGGCGTGCCCCCAGTCGCCGCCCAGCCGGCTGGCGCAGAAGGCGTCGGCGACCGCCGGCGGCGCGTACCGGACCAGCAGGGAGGCCTGGAGGGTGAGCGCCATCAGCTCCACCAGCCGACGGGCCCCGGCCTCGGAGGCCCCGGCCAGCGAGTCCTTGAGCCGGGTCACGGCCGCGTCCAGCCGGGCGTCCGCGCCCCGCGCCGCGGCCAGCTCGGCGAACAGGGCCTGCGCGGTGGCCGGGTCACGCCCCAGCGCCCGCAGCACGTCCAGGGCGTTGACGTTCCCCGACCCCTCCCAGATCGACAGCAGCGGCGCCTCCCGGTAGTGCCGGGGCATCCCGGACTCCTCGACGTAGCCGTTGCCGCCCAGACACTCCAGGGCCTCCGCGGTGAACGCCGGGCCGCGCTTGGTCACCCAGTACTTGCCGACGGCGGTGGCGATCCGCCGGAACGCCCGCTCGCCCTCGTCGCCGCGCACCGCACGGTCGGCGGCACCCGCGAGCCGCAGCGCGAGGGTGGTGGCGGCCTCCGACTCCAGCGCGAGATCGGCCAGGACGTTGCGCATCAACGGCTGGTCGGCCAGCCGCGCCCCGAAGGCGGACCGGTGCCGGGCGTGGTGGCCCGCTTCGACGAGGGTCCTGCGCATCAGGGTCGCCGACGCCATCACACAGTCCAGCCGGGTGCAGTTGACCATCTCGATGATGGTCTTCACACCCTGGCCCTCCGGACCGACCAGCCAGGCCACGGTGCCGTCGAACTCGGGCTCCGAGGACGCGTTCGAGCGGTTGCCCAGCTTGTCCTTCAGTCGCTGGATGCGGAAGGGGTTGCGGCTGCCGTCGGGCAGTACGCGCGGCACCAGGAAGCAGGACAGCCCGCCCGGCGCCTGGGCCAGCACCAGGAACACGTCGCACATCGGCGCCGACGTGAACCACTTGTGCCCGCGCAGCGTGTACACGCCGGGTTCGGCGGTCGGCGTGGCCGTGGTGGTGTTGGTGCGGACGTCCGAGCCGCCCTGCTTCTCGGTCATTCCCATGCCCGCCAGCAAGCCGCGCTTCTGGGTGGGCACCCGCAGCCCCGGGTCGTACTCCCGGCTCGTCAGCAGCGGCTCGTAGACCTTCGCCAGCTCCGGTTCGCGGCGCAGCGCGGGGATCGCGGCGTACGTCATCGACGTGGGGCAGCCGTGCCCGGCCTCGGCGTGTCCCCACACCAGCCCGCCGGCCGTACGCGCCACATGGGCACCCGGCCGGTCCTCCGCCCAGGGCGTGCCCGCCAGGCCCTCGCCGACCGCGACCCGCATCAGGTGGTGCCAGCTCGGGTGGAAGTCGACCTCGTCGACCCGGTGGCCGTACCGGTCGTGGGTGCGCAGCACCGGCTCGTGGCGGTTGGCCAGCTCGCCCCACTCCTGCGCCTCGGCGCTCCCGGCCCGCAGGCCGAGACGCCGGATGTCCTCCTCGGCCCACCCGGCGCCCTCCCGCCGCAGCCCCTCCAGCAGGGCGGCGTCGTCGGCGGCGTCGTACGGGGCCGGGGGCGGGGGCTGGTTGGTGACGTCATGGGTGGCGGTCATGCCGTCATGTTGCACTCCCGCTGCGGCTGTAGCAATAGTGCAACAACACGGTCGTGCGTAGAGTACGTGCCCATGTCCCTAGACGTGCCGGACCCGCGGGTGGGTGAGGTCGCGCGGCGCCCGCTGTCCGCGCGGTCCGTCGTGCTGAGCGTGCTGCTCGGCGCGCACCCGCCCGAGCTGCCGGTGCGTGACCTGGTGCGGGTGGTGGAGCCCTTCGGGGTCGGCGCCGCCACACTGCGGGCCGCCCTCAGCCGGATGGTGGCCGCCGGTGACCTTCGGCGCACCGATGCCGTGTACGGCCTCAGCGACCGGCTGCTGGAGCGGCAGCGCCGCCAGGACGACGCCCTGCGGCCCCGCACGCGCGCGTGGGACGGCGCGTGGGAGATGGTCGTCATCACGTCGACGGGACGCGGCCCCGCCGAACGCGCCGGACTGCGCACCCACCTGACAACCCTGCGCCTGGCCGAGCTGCGCGAGGGCGTCTGGCTGCGGCCCGCCAACCTCGACCGCCCGTTGCCGGACGACCTCGCGCGGGTGGCCGAGTCGTACACGGCCCGTCCCGCGCGGGACGCGCGCGAGCTGGCCATGAGCCTGTGGCCGCTGGGCGACTGGGCCACGACCGCCCGTGCCCTGCTCGCCGAGGCCGCCGGGGCCCCCGACCCGGCCGGTCGGCTGACCGCCTTCGCGGCCGTCGTACGCCATCTGCTCGCCGACCCCGTGCTGCCCGGCGTGCTCCTCCCGGCCGACTGGCCCGGCGCGGCGCTGCGGGACGCCTACGGCGACTACCAGCGGGAGCTCACCCGGGTCGTGCGGGGCGGCCGGACATGATGCGGCGGCCGTACGGGGCGCCGCGCGGGGGCGCCGGGTACGGCCGCCGTCACCGTGGGGGGATCAGCGGTAGGTGATGTCCGAGGCGCTGTAGAGGCAGTTGGTGCTGTCCGGGCCGGTCCCGACCGCCGTGTTGTTGTTGTACTTCTGGCAGGGGACGACCTTGCGGCCGGCGTCGTTGAGGATGGTGATGCCGCGCAGGGTCGCCACGTCGTTGCGGTTGGTGTTGATGCCGACGATCCTCGCCGTGGACCCGGTGCCGGTCACCTCGATGGTGTTGAGGTTGACCCGGCGCGTGTACTGCGTGGAACAGTCGCCGCAGGAGCGGTACAGGGTCTTGAACTCCTGCACGGCGAAGTTCGAGATGTTCACGGTGCCGCCGCCGTTGTGCTGGAAGACCTTGTCGGCGGCCTTCTTGGCGCCGCCGCCGCGCACCGTGTAGACGGCGCTCGTGCCGCCCCGGAAGGTCGCGGCGTCCTCGCCGACGTCCTCCCACCACACGTTCTCCAGCGTGCAGCTGCCCATGCAGTGGATGCCGTCGGCGCCCGGATAGCCGATGACCACGTTGCGGAGGGTGGCGCCGTCCGCGAGCCGGAAGATGGGGTCCTGGCCCTCCTCCTGGCCGCCGGACGCGAGGCCGCCGGTGCCGTAGTAGCGGATCATCCCGCCGTCCCGGACACCGGAGACGGCGATGGTGGCGCTCACGCCCTGGCTGCCGCTCGGCGTCGGCCAGGTCGCGGCGCTCGCTGGACCGGCTCCGATAGTCATGATCATGCCAACTGACAGGCCGAGGGTGGCCAGCCCGCCGGTCAGCGCGCGCCCTCGGTGGGCGCCCGGTCGTGTCGTGGTCATGTCCCGATTCCTTCTCTCTTCGTGGGGGTCCCGGTCGTACGGGCTTGTTCGGTGAGGGGGCGGGATGTTGGATGTCGTTCATCCACATGAACACTCGCTCCCGCTCGTCACCGTCGACAGGTGCGGGCGGGTCAGCTCGCTGAACGGAACGTAGAGGGCAAGCGCTTTCTAGTCAACGCCTCGCGCAGAACGTACGCGGAGACCCGACGGGGACCCGAGGTTGAGCCGGGAAAGGCCCGTGGGAGCGCTTCCATGGCGGCCATGTGCATGCCACCATGCCGGTGTTTCCTCCCTCAGCGATGCCCCCACGAGCCGCTATCACGAAGGGACGACCCCGTGCCAGCCCTCACCCGCACCCCCGCACGCGGACCACGGAGCCGGATGACCGTCGCGCTCCTCGCGGCGCTGCTGTCCCTGCTCGCCGCGCCGCTGCTCGGCGCACCCCGGGCGGCCGCCGCCCCCGCCGACGCGGCCCCCACCGCGCAGCTCACCGAGGTCACGGGCTTCGGCAGCAACCCCAGCAACCTCCAGATGTACCTGTACGTCCCCGACACCGTCACCGAGCGCCCGGCGGTCCTCGTCGCCGTCCACTACTGCACCGGATCCGGACCGGCGATGTACTCCGGCACCGAGTACGCCCGGCTCGCCGACCGCCACGGCTTCATCGTCGTCTACCCGTCGGTCACCCGCGCGAGCAAGTGCTTCGACGTCTCCTCCCCGCAGGCGCTGCGCCGCGACGGCGGCAGTGATCCGGTCGGCATCAGGTCCATGGTCGACTGGGTGACCCGGACCTACGACGCCGACCCGAGCCGCGTCTTCGCCACCGGCATCTCCTCCGGCGCGATGATGACCAACGTGCTGCTCGGGGTCTACCCGGACGTGTTCGCGGCCGGCGCCGCCTTCGCGGGAGTCCCGTTCGGCTGCTTCGCCACCACCGACGGCTCCGAATGGAACAGCGCCTGCGCCAACGGCACCGTGATCCGCACCCCGCAGCAGTGGGGCGACCAGGTCCGCGCCGCGTACCCCGGCTACACCGGCCCCCGGCCCCGGATGCAGCTCTGGCACGGCACCGAGGACGACGTCCTGCGCTACCCGAACTTCGGCGAGGCGGTCAAGCAGTGGACCAACGTCCTCGGCGTCCCCGGGACCCCGGCCGCCACCGACACACCCGCCGCGGGCTGGACCCGCACCCGCTACGGCGGCACCGGTGACCAGGCGCCCGTCGAGGCCGTCAGCCTCCAGGGCGTCGGCCACAACCTCTACTCCTGGGGCATGGGCGAGCGCGTCCTGACCTTCTTCGGCCTGGACGGCGACGCACCGGCGCCCCAGCCGCAGCCGGGCGCCTGCCGGGTGACGGCCACCACGAACGCCTGGAACACCGGCCTGACCGCCTCGCTGACGGTCACCAACACCGGCACCGCGCCCGTGCAGGGCTGGCGGCTGGGCTTCACCCTGCCCGCCGGCCAGACCATCACCGGCGGCTGGGGCGCCACCTACGCGCCCGCCTCCGGGCAGGTGACGGCGACCAACGCCTCGTACAACGGCTCCGTCGCACCCGGCGCGAGCGTGAGCATCGGCTACCAGGCGAACCACGGCGGGAACAGCGCGGCCCCGGCCGCCTTCACGCTCAACGGCACCGCCTGCGCCGTCGGCTGACGGTCACCGGCCGGACGCGGCCCTACTTGTCACTTCGCGCGCGGATGACGACCCGATTCGCGGGCACTCGGCCTCCCACCAGAGTGATCTGCCGGGAGGTGTGGGGAGCCATGACAGCGCAGAAGTCGACGTCCGGCCTTCCGCAGCCGCTGCGCGGCGCGGTGTCGGTGCTGGGCCGGGTGCCCGGTGCCGGGCTCGTGGGCAGGGTGGCCGAGGAGACGTTGAACACGGTCGGCTCCGTGTCGCCGCGCCGCCGCCGGCTGGCCGTGTACACCGGGGCCGGGGTGCTGGGGGTGGCCGGGGTCGTCGAGTGGCCGGTCGCCGTGGCCGGGGCGGCCGTCGCCTGGCTCACCCAGCCGAAGCCGCGCCCTGAGGATGCCGAGGGCGACGAGTTCGGCGAGGGCGGTGAGGGTGGTGAGTTCGGCGCCGGGCAGGCACGGGCCGAGCGGGCCGAGGCATCTGCCGAGCCCGCCGCGTCCACGGAGCCCGCCGCGTCCGCCGGGCCCACCGCCTTCTCCGGACCCACCGCCTTGTCCGGACCCGCCGCGCCCACCGAGCCCGCCGCCGACGAGCGAGACATGCCCGCCACCGGCGACGAGCGGCCCGGCGCGCCCGCCGACCAAGAACGGCCCGCCGCACCCGCCGACCGTGCCCCCGCCGACGCGTCCCCCGGCTCCCGCCCCGTGCCCAAGCCCTCCGAGGTCGCCGCCTCCGTCCACGGCCCCGCGTCGACCGGACGCGCCGCCACCCCGAGCACACCGTCCGCGAAGCTGGACTCCGCCAAGCGCCCGCCCGACGAGGCCCGCGCGAGCGGGGCACGGCACGGCGTCGGTACCGGAAGCTGAGGGAGCACCATGCCACTGGCTTTGCTGACGGGGCCGTCGTCGGGTGTCTCCGGTGTGCTGCTCGCGGCGCCCCGGCTGCTCGCGCGCGGTGCCGCGCCCGCGGTCGGCGCGGCGGCGGGCGCGGTCGCCGGAACCGCCCGGGCCGGGGTGCGCGGCGCCGACGCCGTGGTCAGGGTGGCCCGCGTCGGCCGCAACGCGCTGCCCGGCGACGACCACGCCTGGCGGTCAGGCCGCCGGGCCCATCTCGCACTGCGCCCCGCCCACCGGGAACGCGTCCTGCGGGCGGGCGGTCTGGAGCACGCCGCGCGCCGGGTGGCCACCACCCTCGCCGAACGCCCCGACGTCGCCTACGCCTACTGGGACGGCGGACTCGCCCGCCTGGTGGTGGCCGCCACCGAGGACGCGCTGACCGACCAGGTGCTGGACAAGGCCTCCGTACTGGCCGAGCGGCACGGGCTCGGCCCCGACGTCGAGACGGTGGAGGAGTTCGCACACCCGGGCGACCCGGCCGGGGTGCGCACCGCCGCCGCGGCCCTCGCCGTCGACGCGGCCGGGATCGTCGCCGGTGTCACCGCCTCGGTGCTGCGGCTGCCGCCCCTGCCCCGCCATGTCACCGCCCTGGTGACCCTGCTGCGGGAGAACCCCCGCTTCCGCGGCTGGCTGCGCGCCCGGCTCGGCCGCTCCCGCATGGACCTGGTGCTCGCCGCCGCCAACGCGGCCACCCACGGCGCCGGTCAGACCCCCGTCGCACTGCTGCTCGACGGCACCCTGCGCGGTTTCCAGTTGGTGGACACGGTGGCGCGGGCGGCGGCCTTCGACGCCGTACACGATCGACTGTGTGCGCCGGGGCGGCCCGATGTCGCCGCGGACGCCTGCCCGCGTCCGCCGCTGCGCACCTCGCCCGCACAGGAGTACGCCGCCCACGCGTCGACCGGCAGTGTGCTGGGCGCCGCCGCGACGCTGCTGGTCAAGCATGACGCGGCGGAGGCCTCCGAGGCCGTGCTCTCCGGGTCGCCCAAGGCCGCCCGCTACGGGCCCGCCGCCTTCCACGCCGCGCTCGGCACCGCGCTCTCCCGGACCGGGGTACTGGTGCGCGACACCGACCGGCTGCGGCAGCTGGAGACCGCCCAGTCGCTGGTGCTGCATCCCAGCGCCCTGCACACACCCGACGAGGGCGTCGACCCGTGGGCGGAGGCCGTGCTGGACGCGGCCCGCCGCGCCGGGCTGCGGGTCGTGGTGGTGGAGCACCCCGCGCTCGGGGACTTCACCGCCCTCGCCGACCATGTCGTCGCCGACGACCGGCCGCTGGCCCAGGTCGTGGACCGGCTGCGTGACCGCGGCGGCGTGATCACCGTCGCCCGGCCGAGTTCGCCCGACGACGACGATCTGCTGACCGGGCTGCTCGGCGGCGATGTGGCTGTCGCGCTCGCCGACCAGGACGCCCCCGTCGTCTGGGGCGCCGACGTGGTCGCGCCGGGCGGCCTGCGGGACCTGTGGCGGCTCCTGGCCGCGGTGCCCGCCGCCCGTGCGGTGGGCCGCCGCTCGCAGACCCTGGCCCGCTCCGGCGCCGCCCTGTCCGGGCTGCTGGTGGCCGTGGGGGAGACCCGCGGCAGACGCCGTCCGCTGGTGCCGGGACTGCGGCACCTGCCCGTCGACGTGAGCGCGGCCGTGGCGCTGCTGAGCGGTGCCCGGGGCGCCCTCGGCGTGGCGTTGGCACGCTCGCCGCACCCCAGGCCCCGCGTCGCCTGGCACGCCCTGCCGCCGCACGAGGTCCGGTCCCGCCTGGAGCGGATGCGGGAGGCGGCACCGACCCCGCTGGAACAGGCGGCCTCCCGTACCCGCAAGGCGCTGGAAGCCGCCGCCGAGGTCCCCGCGTTCGCCCCGGTGCGCTGGGCGGTGCAGCTCGGGCACGCCGTACGCGGCGAACTCGACGACCCGCTCACCCCGGTCCTCGCCGTCGGCTCGGCCGCTTCGGCGATCCTCGGCTCCTTCGTGGACGCGCTGCTGGTCGTCGGCGCCCTCGACCTGAACGCCCTGGTGGGCGGTGTGCAGCGGCTGCGCGCCGAGCGGGCGCTGTCCGGTCTGGTCGCCGAGCAGAAGCAGAAGGCCCGGGTCGCGGACGGGAAGGAGGAGGGCCCCGCGCACACCGTCGACGCCGCCAAGCTGCACCCCGGTGACGTGATCGAGCTGAAGGGCGACGACGTCGTGCCCGCCGACGCGCGCCTGCTCTGGGAGGACGGCCTGGAGGTCGACGAGTCGGCGCTGACCGGTGAGTCGCTGCCGGTGGACAAGCAGACCGACCCGACCCCGCGCGCCCCGGTCGCCGACCGCCGCTGCATGGTCTTCGAGGGGACGACCGTGGTGGCCGGGCACGCCCGTGCCGTGGTCGTGGAGACCGGTGAACGGACCGAGGCCGCCCGCGCCGTGCACCTCGCCGCCCGCACCCCGCCCGCCGCCGGGGTACAGGCCCGGCTCCAGGAACTCACCCGCAAGGCACTGCCGTTGACCTTCGCGGGCGGCGCCGCGGTGACCGGTCTCGCACTGCTGCGCGGCACCCCCATCCGGGAGGCGGTCAGCGGCGGTGTCGCGGTGGCGGTGGCCGCCGTACCGGAAGGGCTGCCGCTGGTGGCGACGGTGGCGCAGCTGGCCGCCGCCCGCAGGCTCAGCAGCCGGGGTGTGCTGGTGCGCGCCCCGCGCACGCTGGAGGCGCTCGGCCGGATGGACACGCTCTGCTTCGACAAGACGGGCACCCTCACCGAGAACAAGCTGCGCCTGGTCCGGGTGACCGACCCCGACGGCACCGTCCACAAGCCGGACGAGGCCCGCGCGGGCGCCACCCTGCGCACCGCGGTGCGCGCCTGCCCCCAGTTCAACGGCGGCTCCGACAAGCCCGTGCACGCCACCGACGAGGCCGTCCTGGACGCGGCGGACCGCGACGACCCGGAGTGGACCCAGACCGAGGGACGCCCCTTCGAGGCGGGCCGCGGTTACGCCGCCGCCGTGGGGCGGACCGCGGACGGCACCCGGGTGCTGGTGGCCAAGGGCGCGCCGGAGACCATTCTGCCCGCCTGCGCCGACCTGCCCGGCCACGCCTCGGAGGGCGCGCACGACCTCGCCGCCGACGGACTGCGCGTCCTCGCGGTGGCGCACCGGGTGCTGACCGACGGCGAACAGGACACGGAGGTACTCGAAGCGCCCCTGGAGGGCCTGGAGTTCACCGGGCTGCTGGCGTTGGCCGACGTGGCCCGCGACACCTCCACCGCGTTGGTCAGCGGGCTGCGCGAGGCGGGCGTACGGCCGGTGATGCTGACCGGCGACCATCCGCAGACCGCGCGGGCCATCGCCGTCGACCTGGGCTGGCCGGAGGACACCGCCGTGATCACCGGCGATGAACTCGCCGCCGCCGACCGCACGGAACGGTCCCGGATGCTGCACGGCGTCGATGTCGTAGCCCGGGTCGCGCCGGAGCAGAAGCTCCAGGTCGTCGAAGCACTGATGGACGCGGGCCGGGTGGTCGGCATGGTCGGCGACGGCGCCAACGACGCGGCCGCCATCCGCGCCGCCGACATCGGCGTGGGCATCAGCGCCCGCGGCTCGGCCGCCGCCCGCAACGCGGCCGACCTGGTGCTCACCGGCGACGACCTCACCGTCCTCGTCGAGGCGATCGCCGAGGGACGTGCCCTGTGGTACAGCGTCGCGGACGCCGTGGCGATCCTGATCGGCGGCAACGCGGGCGAGATCGGCTTCGGCGTCGTCGGCACCCTGCTCGCCGGGTCGGCGCCGCTGTCGACCCGGCAGATGCTGCTGGTGAACCTGTTCACGGACCTGTTCCCGGCGATGGCGGTCGCGGTGACCCCGCGGCGGCAGCCGGAGGAGGACGCGTCCGCGCTGGAGGTCGCGGGCGCGGAGCCGCTGGGCAACGAACTGCTCGGCGAGCCGCTGCTGCGCCAGATCCGCGACCGGGCGCTGACCACGTGTCTGGGCGCGGTGACGGCCTGGCTGATCGGCCGCTTCACCCCGGGCACCGCCCGCCGCTCCACCACCATGGCCCTGTGCGGCGTGGTCGGCACCCAGCTCGCCCAGACCCTCGCCGACCGCCGCGACAGCCCCCTGGTCCGGGCCACGTCCCTGGGCTCCGCCGCCGCCCTGGTCGCCCTGATCCAGACGCCGGGCCTCAGCCAGGCCTTCGGCTGCACCCCGCTCGGCCCGGTCGCCTGGGCCGGGGTGGTCGCGGCGATCGCGGTGGCGGTGACGGGCCAGCGGGCACTGCCCCGCCTGGAGCAGGCGGTCAACACGCTACGGCGATGACCAAAGGGCCCCGGCGGGGGCGGCCCCCGCCCTTGCCGGGGTCAAGGCGCTCGCCCTTGCCGGGGTCAAGGCGCTCGCCCTTGCCGGGGTCAAGGCGCTCGCCCTTGCCGGGGTCAAGGCGCTCGCCCTTGCCGGGGTCAAGGCGCTCGCCCTT
>NZ_JAGPXL010000039.1 GCF_018070565.1 Streptomyces sp. B93 | reverse complement strand
GTCTGGGGGCGGCAGCCCCCAGGGACGGGACGGGTAGGGGCGGCGGGGGCGAAAACCCAAGGGCCTCAGCCCAGAAAGTCCCGAGCGATCCCCTCAGCCACCCGCTCCAGAATCGGCCCGGCGTCCGCGATGCACTTACCGACATCCGGCTCGACATCCGTCAACGGATACGCCCGCCGAATCCCCGCCCGCCCCAACGCCTCCGGCGCGAGCGCGAGCCGCCCGCACACCGCGACGACCTCCTTGCCCGCCGCCCGCGCCGCCGCGGCAACCCCCGCGGGCGCCTTCCCGTGCAGCGTCTGCTCGTCGAGGGACCCCTCACCCGTGATGACCAGCCCGGCCCGCTCAAGCGCCGCTCCGAACCCGAGGACGTCGAGCATCACCTCGATCCCGGCCCGGAACCGCGCCCCGAGCAACAGCGCCCCGTACCCGATCCCGCCCGCGGCCCCCGCCCCCGGCGCCAGCGCGTACTCGGCGGCCCGGTCCCCGAGGTCGGTGCCCTCCAGCACCTTGACGAAGCGCCCGAGCGCGGCGTCCAGCGCCGCCACGTCGTCCGGCGAGGCCCCCTTCTGCGGCCCGTACACGGCGGGCGCGCCCTTCGGCCCGGTCAGCGGATTGTCGACATCGCTGGCCAGCACCAGCTCGACACCGCCCAGCCGGGGATCGAGCCCGGACAGATCCGCGCTGACCACCTCGGCCAGCCCGCCACCCCCGGGCGGCACGGGCGCACCATCCCGGTCGAGGAACCGCGCCCCGAGCGCGGACAGCATCCCCGCGCCCCCGTCCGTCGTGGCGCTCCCGCCGACCCCGAAGACGATGGTCCGGGCGCCCGCGTCCAGCGCGGCCCGCAGCAGCTCACCGGAGCCGTACGTGGACGCGGTCAGCGGCGCGAACACCCCGGCGGGCAGCCGCTGCAACCCACTGGCCTCGGCCATCTCCACGACCGCGGTACCGTCGCGCAGCGCGAACGCCGCGACGACCTCGTCCCCGAGCGGCCCGGCGACCCGCGCCTCCCGCCGCTCGAACCCGGCCGCGAGGGCGGCGGCCACGGTGCCGTCACCGCCGTCGGCCACCGGCAGCGCGGCGATCTCCACGTCCGGCGCGACCCGGCGCAGCCCGGCCGTGACCCGCTGGGCGACCTCCACGGCCGTCAGCGAGCCCTTGAACTTGTCCGCGGCGATGAGCACCCTGCGCTCCCCGTCCACTGCGTCCGCCACCTGGCATTCCCCTCGCTCTTCGAGCCCTGCGCACATCAGGCACGTCAGGGCAGTCGCGCCGCTGCGACCCTAACCGGCGCCCGCCCCCGCCGTCATGCCCCTGCCCGACCTGTGGAACGGGCGGAAGTGGGTAGACCGACCCCATGACCCCCGCACCGCCTCCGGACCTCGCACAGCGGCTCACCGACCGCGTCCTCGGCGGCTGGCTGGGCCGGATCGCGGGCAACATGCTCGGCAAGCCGGTGGAGCAGGGCGACCTGTGGACCCGGGACCGCATCGACGCCTACCTGCGCCGGACGGACGCCCTCCCCCTCACCGACTACCTTCCCGAGCCGCCCGCCGACATCGCCCCCAGCCTGCGCCCCGAGTGGCGCGAGTGCGTCCGCGGCCGGATCCACGGCAGCTGCCGTGACGACGACATCGACTACGCCGTCCTCGGCCTGGACCTCCTGGAGACCCACGGTTTCGCCTTCACCACCGAGCAGGTGGGCGACCTGTGGCTGCTGCGCCTGCCGTACCTCCAGACGTTCACGGCGGAACGAGCGGCGTACCGCAATCTCACCAACGGCCTCAGGCCACCCCTGACGGCCACCCACGCCAACCCGTACCAGGAGTGGATCGGCGCCCTGATCAGGGCGGACATCCACGGCTGGACGAACCCGGGGGAACCCCGGCAGGCCGCGGCCCTGGCCCGCCGCGACGCGGTGCTCTCCCACACCGGCAACGGGGTCTACGGCGCCATGTGGGCGGCTGCCCTGATCGCGGCGGCGTTCACGGCACCCTCCGTCCGCGCCGCCCTGGACCAGTCCCTGACGGTGATCCCGGCGAGCAGCCGCCTGACCCGCACGGTACGGCGGGTCGCCTCCCTGCACGACACCGGCATGAGCTGGGAGGACACCCTGACGACGGTGCTCGCCCAGACGGCGGGCCTGGGCTGGATCCACACCGTCCCCAACGCCGCCGTCCTCACCGCGGGGCTCCTCTACGGCGACGGCGACTTCACCCGCACCATCACCCTGACCGTCCGGGGCGGCCTCGACACCGACTCCAACGGCGCGACGGCGGGCTCGGTGGCCGGCGTCCTGACCGGCGCGGCGGCCATCCCGCCGCACTGGACCGGCCCCCTTCAGGACACGGTCCGCAGCGCGGTCTTCGGCTTCGACGGGGTGCGGATCAGCGAGCTGGCGGCCCGGACGGCGGGGTTGGCCCGGGTGCCGGTGCCGACTCCCTGACGAGCCTCCGCAGCAGCGCCGGCAGCGCCGTGCCGATGGGCTCCCGTACGACCTCGTCGGCGATCTCGTCGTACGGCGTCGGCTCGGCGTTGACGATGACGAGCCGGGCGCCGTGGTCGGCGGCGACACCGGCCAGCCCGGCGGCGGGCTGCACTTGCAGGCTGGTCCCCACGGCGACGAAGACCTGGCAGGCCTTGGTGATGGCGAGGGCATCGCCCAGGACCGCCGGGTCGAGGCGCTCACCGAACATCACCGTCGCGGACTTGAGGATGCCGCCGCACTCCAGGCAGGCCGGATCGTCCTCACCGGCGTCGACCCGGGCGAGGGCGTCCTCCATCGAGCCCCTGGCACCGCACCGGGTGCACACCACGCTCCGTGCGCTGCCGTGCAGTTCGAGGACCTTGCGGGCGGGCATCCCGGCCTCCTGGTGCAGCCCGTCCACGTTCTGTGTGATCACCCGCACCGGCACCCCGGCCCGCTCCAGCTCGACCACCGCCCGGTGCGCGGCGTTGGGCTCGACCCGGAGTGCGCGGGTCTCACGCCGCAGCAGCCAGGAGCGGCGCCGGATCTCCGGGTCGCCCATGTAGTACTCGTACGTCACGAGCTTCTCGGCGTCGGGGTCGCGCCGCCACAGCCCGTTCGGTCCGCGGTAGTCCGGGATGCCGGAGTCGGTGGAGACACCGGCACCGCTGAGGATGGCGACCAGGGGCTTGTTCATGACGCCGAGGTTAGGACGAGCCAGGCCGGGCCGGCGAACAGATTTCCGAGCCGGAACGCGATCACGGGTGCTAGGGTCCGCCCATGGCCAAGGTCACCATCTCGCTGGACGCCGATCTCGTCGTGGAAGCCATGGTGCTGTCCGGTGTGGGCAGCCCGCAGGACGCGGTCGAGCTGGTCGTGCGGGACTACATCGAGCGCGGGCACCGGACAGAGGCGCGGGTCGCGCGGCGCGACGAGGCGCTGCGCGAGGTGGACGTCAAGCCGCGCGACATCGAGCACTGAACCGGGGTCCCGGTCAGCCGACCCGGTCGCCGTTCTCCAGTTCCACCGCGCCCGCCCCGGACTCGACGACGTCGAGGGCGGCCAGGACGCGGCGGCCCAGGGCGCCCGGCAGGTGGGCGGGCAACTCGGCGCGGGGTACGAGCCGCCAGGACAGCAGTTCCTCCTCCTGGAGGCGGATCGCCTTGAAGTCGTCCTCGCCGAGCACGCCACCGTCGTACAGGTAGGCCACGATGGGCGGTCGGCCCGGCCCCTGCACCCAGTCCACCGCGAGCAGCCGTCCCGGCTCCACGTCGAGCCCGATCTCCTCGGCGGTCTCCCGGCGTGCCCCCTGGCGCGGGGTCTCCCCGTCGTCGGACTCGACCGTCCCGCCCGGAAGGGCCCACCCCTCCCGGTAGTTGGGCTCGACGAGCAGCACCCGGCCCTCCGCGTCGCGGAACAGGGCGGCGGCACCGGCGAGGACGCGCGGCAGACCGGCGATGTACGTGGCGTAGTCAGCAGTGGTCACGGGGGAAGGGTAACCAGCCGGAGCCGCCGCCATGTCGGGGCGAGCGGACCGGGCCGAACGGTGTGAACTGGCGTGCCTCATAATCCTCGCGTGTCCGAAACCGTCGTCCCGATACCGTCCGGCTCCGTCCCCGAGGGAGCGCGCGCCTGGTCGTCAGCAGACGCCGCCCTGTGGGCCGAGGCGGGTCCCGCGTCCTGGGCGCGGGCCGTGTGGTCCGTGCCCGCGCTGCTGGCCGCCGTCGTCTGGGTGATCGCGGAGGCGCCGGTGCCGCCGTGCACCGACGCGGCTCCCTGCGGCCCGGACTGGGTCGGTCTGGCGGAGGTGGGCCTGTTCGCGGGGCTGCTGCACTGGCTCGTTCGGCTTCCCGAACTCGTGCTGGGCGCGGCGCCCGTGCTGGCGGGGGCCGTGCTGTGGGCGGAGGTGCCGGACGCCGAGGGGGCGTACCTGGCCGCGAACCTCGCCGTGCTCGCGGCGCTCGCCTTCGGGTGGGCCGGGGCCCGCGAGCGGGTGGCCGCCCGGTCCCGGCAGCGGGGGCTCGCCGAGCGCGCCGCCGGAACGCGGCACCCGCTGCCGGAACCGCTGGGCCCGCTGCCGCGCGGCAGACTGCCCCTGGGCGCCGGGCTGGTCCTGTGCGCTGTGGCCGTCGGTGCGGTCCTACTGGCGCTCAGCGGCGTCCGCGCGGACGAGCGGCGGGCCGAGCGCGCCACGCGATCACCGCCGAGGTCGTCGACCCCGGCGAGGAGACCGTGGTCAGGGCCGGTGAGCGGCGTCTCACCGTCGAGACCGGCTACCCCGAGGACTACCCCGTCGGCAGCACGGTGACCGTGCTGGAGGACGGTGACTGGCGGCGCCTGGCGTCCGAGCCGTACGACGCCTTCGACTGGCAGTTGCTGCTCCTGGTCGCCGGGCTGCCTGGCCTGTCCCTGCTCACGACGGGCGCCCTCGCCCGCCGCCGGGCCGGTGCGCTGCGCCGCGCGCCGGTGCCCGCGCTGCGCGTGCTGGAGCATGTGGACAGCCGGGGCGTCACCTGGGTCCACGCCGCCGACGACACCTCCCGCCGCACGCCGCTGTTCAGCTGCCCCACCGTGGCGGCGCCGCCACCGGACGACGGTCCCGCGGCCGAGACCGCACACGACGACCAACGCCCGGCGCTCGACCGGCGGTTGCACGAGGCGGTCCTGCTCGGTGCCCCGTACGACGGGGGTGAACTGGTCGTGGTGACGACCGACCGGGACGGGCGTCCGGTCGTCACCCACACCGTGCGCCCCGTCCGGGCGCACCGGAGCGGCGGATGGTCCTCGTGGCGGTCAACTGCCGCCGAAGGCTTCAAGTTGACGCCCTGACCCCGCCCCGCGCTCGAAGTCCAGCAGCCTCCGCTTGCGCTCCAGCCCGCCCCCGTACCCGGTCAGGCTGCCCGTCGACCCGATCACCCGGTGGCAGGGGACGATGATGCCGACCGGGTTGCGGCCGTTGGCCAGGCCCACGGCGCGGGAGGAGTTGGGGTTGCCGAGGGTGGTGGCCAGGTCGCCGTAGGTGCGGGTCTCGCCGTAGGGGATCTGGCGCAGGCGGTCCCAGACGGCGCGCTGGAACGGGGTGCCGTTCAGGCGGAGGGGGAGGGTGAACTCCTTGAGGCCGCCCGCGAAGTACGCCTCCAGTTGTTCCTCCGCTTCGGGGAAGGGGGCGTCGGAGCGGGGGCCGAAGGTCTCCTCCGGGGGGCGGTGGCGCTGGTCGGTCATATAGAGGCCGCAGAGGACGCCGTCCTCGGCGACGAGGGTCAGGGGGCCGTAGGGACTGTCGATGATCCTGTGGTGCTTCATGGGCTGGGTTCCTCAGGTGGGCAGGAAGTTGATCGGGTGGTTGTCGGTCGCCCACAGGTACTGGACGGCGTAGGCCCGCCAGGGACGCCAGGACGCGGCTCGCGCCGTGAGCGCCGCGGGCGTCGAGGGCAGGCCCAGTTCGCGGGCGGCGCGGCGGATGCCGAGGTCGGTGGGGAGGAAGGCGTCGGGGTCGCCGAGGGCGCGCATGGCGATGACGTCGGCCGTCCAGGGGCCGAAGCCGGGGAGGGAGAGGAGCCGGGTCCGGGTCTCCTGCCAGTCGCTGTCCACGCCCAGGCTGACCGCTCCGGAGGCGAGGTGGGCGATGAGGGTGGTGAGGGTGCGGCGGCGGGTCGCGGGCATGGCCAGCGACTCGGGGTCGACGGACGCCAGTGCCGTCGTCGAGGGGAACAGGTGGGTCAGGCCGCCCTCGGGGTCGTCGACGCGTTCGCCGTGGGCCTGGACCAGGCGGGCGGCGTGGGTGCGGGCGGCGGCCGTGGAGACCTGTTGGCCCAGGACCGCGCGGACCGCGAACTCGGCCTCGTCGGCGGTGCGCGGGACCCGGCGGCCGGGGGACTTGTCGATCAGCGGGGCCAGGAGGGGGTCCGTGCGCAGCTGGTCGTCGATGGCGGTCGGGTCGGCGTCCAGGTCCAGCATGCGGCGGCAGCGGCTGATGGCGACGGGGAGGTCGCGCAGGTCGGTGAGGGTGAGGCGGCAGGCGATGTGGTCGGGGTGCGGGGTGAGGGAGGTGATGCCGTGGCCGTAGGGCAGGCGGAGGGTGCGGCGGTAGGCGCCCGCGCGCCACTCCTCCACGCCGGGTACGGCGGTGGCGGCGAGGTGGCCGAAGAGGTTGTCCGGGTTGAGCGGGGCACGGAACGGGAGCCGGAGGGCGAGGGTGCCGGGGGTGCCGGACGGGGGCCGCTTGGGGGTGGTGCGGGTGCGCAGATCGGTGGGGGTGAGGGCGTAGACCTCGCGGACCGTGTCGTTGAAGGTGCGGATGGAGGCGAACCCGGCGGCGAAGGCGATCTCCGCCATGGGCAGTTCCGTCGTCTCGATGAGCAGGCGCGCGGTCTGGGCGCGCTGGGCGCGGGCCAGGGCGAGGGGGCCCGCGCCGAGTTCGGTGAGGAGCTGGCGTTCGATCTGCCGGGTGCTGTAGCCGAGGCGGGCGGCGAGGCCGGGGACGCCGTCGCGGTCGACGGTGCCGTCGGCGATCAGCCGCATGGCGCGGGCCACCACGTCGGCGCGGTGGTTCCACTCGGGTGAGCCGGGGGTGGTGTCGGGGCGGCAGCGCTTGCAGGCCCGGAACCCGGCCTGCTGGCAGGCTGCCGCGCTCGGGTGGAACACCATGTTGTGCGGCTTCGGCGCGACGACCGGGCAGCTGGGCCGGCAGTAGATCCCGGTGGTCAGGACCGCCGTGTAGAACCAGCCGTCGAAGCGGGCGTCCTTGGACTGGACGGCGCGCAGACAGCGTTCGGTGTCGGTGTGCATCCCCTTGTGCATGCGTCCAGCATCGGGGACGCGCCCCGGCCGGGCTGGCGGGAATCCGACATCAGCCTTCGCCGGCCTCGGACGCGGTGCTCCCCCGCCAGGCCGACTCGCGCAGCAGCCGCAGTCCGTTCAGGCCGACCAGCACGGTCGAGCCCTCGTGGCCCGCCACGCCCAGCGGCAGCGGGAGGTGTCCGGCGAGGTCCCAGGCGACGAGGACGGTGATGAAGGTGCCCGCGATGACGAGGTTCTGCACGACCAGACGGCGTGCGGTGCGGGAGAGGCGGACCACGGCGGGGACGGCGGTGAGTTCGTCGCGTACGACGACGGCGTCCGCGGTCTCCAGCGCCAGGTCGGAGCCCGCGCGGCCCATGGCGACGCCGGAGTGGGCGGCGGCGAGGGCGGGCGCGTCGTTGACGCCGTCGCCGACGAACAGCACCTTGCGGTGGGACCGTTCCAGCTCCCGTACGGCGTCGACCTTGTCCTCGGGGAGGAGGTTCGCGCGGATGTCGGTGATGCCGGTGGCGGCGCCGACCTGGGCGGCCGTGGTGGCGTTGTCGCCGGTCAGGAGGACGGGGGCGGTGCCCGTGAGGGCGGTGAGTGCGGCGGTGGTCGCGGCGGCGTCCGGGCGGAGGCGGTCGGTGAGGGCGAGGGTGCCGACGGGGGTGCCGTCGCGGGTGACCTCGATGACGGTGGCGGCGTCCGGAGAGGGCCGCGTCGCCCGGCCGACCGTCACCCGCTGCCCGGCGACCGTCGCGGTGACACCCCGGCCGGGGGACGCGGCGAAGTCCTCCGCGGGGGGCAGGCGCAGGTCGCGGGCGCGGGCGGCGGCGACGACCGCGCGGGCCAGCGGGTGCTCACTGGGGTGTTCGGCCGCAGCGGCCAGGGCGAGCAGCCCGTCCGCGTCGAGGCCGGAGCCGGGCAGCGGGCGTACGTCCGTCACCTCGGGGGCGCCCTCGGTGAGGGTGCCGGTCTTGTCGAGGGCGGCGGTGTCGATCTCGCCGAGGCGTTCCATGGCGACGGCCGACTTCACCAGGACGCCGTGGCGGCCCGCGTTGGCGATGGCCGAGAGCAGTGGCGGCATGGTCGCGAGGACGACCGCGCACGGCGAGGCGACGATCATGAAGGTCATGGCGCGCAGCAGGGCGTCGTCGAGGTTCTCGCCGAAGGCGAGCGGGATGCCGAAGACGGCGAGGGTGGCGATGACGATGCCGATCGCGTAGCGCTGTTCGATCTTCTCGATGAAGAGCTGGGTGGGCGCCTTGGTGCGGGACGCCTCCTCGACCAGGGTGACGATGCGGGCGATGACGGAGTCGGCGGGGTCGCGGTCGACGCGGACGCGCAGGGCGCCGGTGCCGTTGAGGGTGCCCGCGAAGACCTCGTCGCCGGGGCCCTTGACGACGGGGAGGGGTTCGCCGGTGATGGTCGCCTGGTCGGCCTCGCTGGTGCCGTCGAGGACGGTGCCGTCGGCGCCGATGCGGGTCCCGGGGCGGATGAGCAGGATGTCGCCGACGGCGAGGGCGGCGGTGGGCACGGTCTCCTCGCGGCCGTCCGCGGTGAGCCGGGTCGCCGTGGTGGGGGCGAGGTCGAGCAGACCGCGCACGGAGTCGGCGGTGCGGGCGGTGGCGAGGGCCTCCAGGGCGCCGGAGGTGGCGAAGATGACGATCAGCAGGGCGCCGTCGAGGACCTGGCCGATCGAGGCGGCGCCGAGGGCGGCGACGATCATCAGCAGGTCGACGTCGAGGGTCTTCTCGCGCAGGGCCCGCAGTCCTTCGAGGGCGGGCTCCCAGCCGCCGGTGACGTAGGCAGCCGCGTACAGGGGCCCGTACGCCCAGGCCGGGAAACCGCCGAGGTCGAGGGCGAGGGCGAGCAGGAAGGCCAGCAGCGCCGTGAGCGCCCAGCGGGCCTCGGGCAGGGCGAGGAGCCGGGTACGGCGGCGGGGGGCCACCCGGGCGGCGCGGGCGGGGGCCGGGTGAGGGGCGAGAGTCACTGACACGCCGCACACCATACAGGAACACTTGAAGACTCGTTCATGTGTTCATCTACGACCGGTAGGATACCGGTCATGGGTCATGGAGCCGTCACCGCAGCGCAGGACACCGCCGGCCGGGTACGCCTGGACGAGGGCAACGCCGCGAAGGTGGCGACCACGCTCCAGGCCCTGTCCACCCCCTCCCGGCTGCTGATCCTCGCGCGACTGCGCGAAGGACCGCTGCCCGCCACGGAGTTGGCGGCGGAGGTCGGCATGGAGCAGTCGGCCTGCTCGCACCAGCTGCGGCTGCTGCGCAACCTGGGCCTGGTGGTCGGCGAACGGCGCGGCCGTTCGATCGTCTACGCCCTGCACGACCACCACGTCGCCGAACTCCTCGACCAGGCGGTCTACCACGTGGAGCACTTGCGGCTGGGGATCAGCGACGCGGCGGAGCAGCCGTAGGAACTCCCGGCTGCGGGAGCAACTCCCCGGCTAGAAGTTGATCATGTGGCCGGACAGGCCGTGGACCGCCTCCTGGATCGCCTCGCCCAGGGTCGGGTGGCCATGGACGTTGCGGGCGACCTCGTGGACCGTCAGGTCCCACTTCTGGGCCAGGGTCAGCTCGGGCAGCAGCTCGGTGACATCGGGGCCGATCAGATGGCCGCCGATCAGCTCGCCGTACCTGGCGTCGCTGATCAGCTTCACGAAGCCGGTGGCGTCGCCCAGGCCGTGCGCCTTGCCGTTGGCGGTGAACGGGAACTTCGCCACCTTCACGTCGTAGCCGAGGTCACGGGCCTGCTCCTCGGTGTAGCCGAAGCTGGCGACCTGCGGCTGGCAGTAGGTGGCGCGCGGGATCATCACGTAGTCGAGTTCCATCGTCTCGGCGTCCGCGATCGTCTCCGCGGCCACCACCCCCATCGCCTCCGCCGCGTGCGCCAGCATCAGCTTCGCGGTCACGTCGCCGATGGCGAAGATGTGCGGCACGGACGTACGGCAGCGGGCGTCCACGTCGATCGCGCCGCGCTCGGTGACCCGGACGCCGGTGTTCTCCAGGCCGTAACCGGTGACGTTGGGCGCGAAACCGATCGCCTGGAGGACCTTGTCCGCCTCCAGCACCCGCTGCGAGCCGTCCTTTGCGGTGACCGTGACCCGGACCTGGGGGCCGGACTCGTCGATGGCGTCGACCCGGGTGGAGGTGAGCACGTCGATGCCCAGGCGGCGGTACTGCTTGGCCAGCTCCGCCGAGACCTCCGCGTCCTCCAGCGGGGCCATCCGGTCCAGGAACTCGACGATGGTCACCCGCACGCCGTAGTTGTTCAGCACGTACGCGAACTCGACGCCGATCGCCCCGGCGCCCGCGATGACGATCGACCCCGGCAGGTCCTCGGCGAGGATCTGCTCCTCGTACGTCACCACGCGCGCGGTGCGCTTGGTGCCCGGGAGCAGCTTCGGGGTGGCGCCGGTGGCGATGACGCAGTGGTCGAAGCCGATGGTCCGGGTGGAGCCGTCGTATCCGGCGACCTGGAGGGTGTGCGGGTCGAGGAAGGTGCCGCGGCCGTCGAACTCGGTGATCTTGTTCTTCTTCATCAGGAAGTGGACGCCCTTGACCCGGCCGTCCGCGACCTTGCGGCTGCGCCGGAACGCCTCGCCGTAGTCGAAGGTGATGGGGCTGTCGGAGCTGATGCCGAAGGTCCTGGCCTCGCGGGTGACGAGGTGCGCCAGTTCGGCGTTGCGCAGCAGGGCCTTGGTCGGGATGCAGCCGACGTTCAGACAGACGCCGCCCCAGTACTTCTCCTCCACGACGGCGACCCGCTTGCCCAGCTGGGCGGCGCGGATGGCGGCGACATAGCCGCCGGGTCCCGCCCCGAGGACCACGACGTCGAAGTGCTCGTCTCGCTCGTCCTGCTCGTCCATGCGTGTGGGGTCCCTTTCGGTACGGCGGGAGCGTCTGGCCAGGAGTCGTGCGTGCCGTGCGTACGGCGCACCAGGAATTCTTTCGTCCCGGCCTGCTCCTCGCCACACCGGTCACTGTGATGTGCCGCGCACGGCGTCAGCGGCCCGGCGAGCCCCGCTCGCGGCGCGTCCGGCGCAGTACGACCGCCCCGTCCAGGGCCGCGATCAGCGCGAGCACGCCGCAGCCGACGGCGAGGCCGGTCAGCACCCCGCTGCCGGGTGAGTCACCGGGGCCGGAGCGCGCAGCCCAGACGGCGAAGCCGACCGTCGCGGCGACGAAGAGGGGCAGGAAGACGGCGGTGAGCAGCAGCCGCAGGCGCAGGGCGCTCTGCGCGGTGGCCGGTTCGGTGCCGGTGCGCGGGTGGTGACGGCCGTAGGCGCCCGAGCGGGAGCGGGGCACCGGCGGGCGGGGCGGGCGCGGACGGGACATACGGGCCTCGGCGGGGTCAGTGGTTGGGGGCGGCGCGGCTGATGTCGGCCAGCGCGGAGTGCGGGTCCTCGGTGGCCGCGAGGTCGCCGAGGCTGACCACGCCGACCGGGCAGCCGCCGTGCTCGACGACGGGGAGCCTGCGGACCGCGTACCGGCGCATCAGGTCGATCGCCCGGTCGGTGGTGTCCTCGGGGGTCAGGGTCACCACCGGGGGACGGGTGCAGACCGAGCCGACGGTGGTGGCCTCGGGGTCGCGGCCCTCGGCGACGGTCCGCAGGGCGATGTCACGGTCGGTGAGGACGCCGAAGAGGTCGCAGTCGTAGGCCACCAGGACCTCTCCGACGTCCTGTTCGCGCATCACCCGGGCGGCCCGCGCCACCGTGGTCATGGGTTCCACGGCGGCCGCTCCGGGCGACATCAGGTCACGTATCTGCCGGGTCATGCGGGCCTCCCGTGCGCGCGCTGGGCTGTCGCCTACGGAGTACCGCGTACGGCCCGTCGCACACCGCTATCCGGTCACCTCCTCCCCGAGTCCGGTGGGACGCCGGGCGAGGCGCTGTGCCTCATTGACGTCGGTGAGGGGGCGGAGCCGGTAGGTGTAGGCGTAGTCGCGGTCGGCGAACAGCTTGTACTCGTCGTGCGTGTGCGCGCCCCAGCTGTTGTCGCCGCCCACCCCCATCTGCCGGTGGTTCAGCCGCAGCACGACCTCCTCGCGCGGGGTGAGCTGGTAGTCGTGACGGGCGCCGACGGACAGGTCCTCCGGGGTGAAGCGGGAGGCGTTGACCTCCAGCAGGGGGCCGCCGGGCGGGGCGCAGGCGAGCAGTCCGGCGCCGTCGCGGCCGGTGAGCGCGACCCAGCGGACGTCGGTCTTGTTGCCGTTCTCCTGGGGGCGGATGTACGGCGTCCACTGCTCGTCGACCGTGCCGGAGTACCGGCCGACGTCGGTGCCGTCGTTGCGGTCCCAGTGGTTCTCCTCGGGGCCACGGCCGTAGTAGTGCAGGTGGCTGAGGCGGCCGGGGAGGAGGAGCAGGGTGCCGACCTCGGGGATGTAGGGAAGGGTGGCCGCGCCGGGGCGCAGGGTGTTGTCGACCTTGATCTCGGCGTTGCCGAAGACCGTGTACGTGGTGGTGTAAGCCGACCGCGCGGTGGTCGGCAGGGTGCCCTCGACCGTGATCTCGACGGCCCGGTCCCCCAGCGCCCGCACCCGTACGTCCGTCACCTCGCGCCGGGCTCCGGCGTCCCGCCAGGTCTGGTTGCGGGTGTGCTGGCCGTTGCCCCGGTCGTTGTCGGTGGGCGCCCGCCAGAAGTTCGGCGCGGGCCCCGACTCGATCAGCCGCGTCCCCCGGGCCTCGTAGGAGGTGATCACACCGCTGCGCTTGTCGACGGTGACGGAGAAGTCCCGGCCGCGGACGGTGACCGCGCCCTCGCCGTCGTCGTAGGTCAGCGTGGGCACGCTCGACAGCGGTACCGGCGTCACCTCCGGCGCCCCGGAGTCCAGGGGCAGCTGCCGTGCGGCCACCTCGAAACCGGCCCGCGCCCAGGGGGTGGGCTCCTTGGTGGTGAAGGAGAGCCGCAGGAAGGCCTCCGCGCCGGGCGCCGGGTCGTCGGGCAGGCGTACGGGGAGGGTGATGTCCTTGCTCGACAGCGGCGGCAGGTCCAGCTGGCCCCGGGTGAGCCTGCCGTGCCGCACGACCGCCCCGTCCACGGCGAGTTCCCACTTGCCGTCGAACTCGCGGAGGCTGGTGAACAGGTACTCGTTGGTGAGGGTGACGGCGACCGCGTCGCGGGTGGTGCCGTCGGTGGCGAGCCGGGCGTCGATGGCCTGGTGGACGCGTTTGATCTCGGCGGCCTTGCCGGTGTGCCGCCGGTCGGCGGTGACGATGCCGTCCGCGCCGAAGTTGCCGTCGTTGGGGTTGTCGCCCCAGTCGCCGCCGTAGGAGAGGAACGTCCTCTCCCGTGGCCGGCGCTCGGTGTGTCCGACGGTCGCGGCGTCGAACCAGAACCGCACGGCCTCGTCGTCGGGGCCGCGCCCCCCGGCGGCCAGTTCGGCGGTGGTCAGGGCGCGGGCGTGGACCCGGGCGCGCCGGATGGTGCCGCTGAACTCGCGGCTGGGGTTGTCGGCGTCGGTGCCGAGGGCGAGCGGGGCGGTGGTGGCGCCGGGGCGCCGGGTGGTGGTTCGGGTGGCGCGCACCGCGCCGTCCACCCAGAGGGTCAGCGTGCCCGCCTCCTCGTCGAAGACGCCCGCGATGTGGTGCTCGGTGCCGGTCCAGTCCCCCGGCAGCGGCCAGCTCGCGGTGATCCACTGGCCGCTGTCGTGGATGAAGAACTCCAGGCTGTTGTTGGTCTGCTTCAGGGCGTACTGCGTGTCGCCCTTGGCGAGGACGGGCTGGTGGTAGCCCGTCACCCGGGGCGTGATCCAGGCCTCCAGGGTGAGCGAGCCGGTGAGGTCGAGGCCGGGGTCGCGGGCGAAGACGGTGCCGCCGGACACGCCGTGCTCCCGGTCGAAGGTGCCGCTGGGGGCGAGGATCTCACCGCGCAGTCCGAGCGGCCCGGACTCGGTGAGCAGGGTGCGGGCGGGGGTCGGCCAGGTGAGCGCCTGGTCCATGAAGTCCCAGATCCAGCCGCCCTGGAGGACGTCGTGACGGCGGACGACGTCCCAGTACTTCCTGAAGTTGCCGTTGGAGTTCCCCATCGCGTGGGAGTACTCGATCATGACGTACGGGCGGGTGTCGGCGGTGTCCCGCGCGCGCTGTTCGACGCGGGCGGGACTCTCGTACATCCGGGAGCGGATGTCGCTGACGCCGGGCCGGTCGTCGCCCTCGTACTGGATGACGCGGGTGGGGTCGTAGGAGCGGATCCAGTCGTGCATGGCGGCGAACGTGCTGCCGCCGCCCGCCTCGTTGCCCAGGGACCAGATGACGACGCTGGCGTGGTTCTTGTCTCGGTGGACCATGTTCTGGGCGCGGGCCACGCACGCCTCGGTCCAGTCGGCGTGGTCGCCGGGGTACTCGCCGCGGATGCCGTGGGTCTCCAGGTTGGTCTCGTCGACGAGGTACAGGCCGTACTCGTCGGCGAGTTCCAGCCAGAGCGGGTTGTCGGGGTAGTGCGAGGTGCGGACGGAGTTCATGTTCAGCCGCTTGATGATCCTGATGTCCTCGACCATGTCGGCGCGGGTGAGCGCGATACCGCGGTCGGGGTGCATCTCGTGCCGGTTGGTCCCTCGGAACGACACCGGCTTGCCGTTGATGCGCATCAGCCCGTCCCGCAGCGCGAACTCCCGCAGTCCCACGCGGTGCGAGAGGGTCTCGATCACCTTTCCGGCCGGGTCGCGCAGGCGCAGCACGGCGGTGTAGAGGGTGGGGTGCTCGGCCGACCAGAGGCGGGGTCCGGGGACGGGCCGCGCGGCCTGGACGGTGGTGTCCTCGCCGGTCGCCCCGATGTCGACGTGCTGGCGCAGGGGGCGGGGCCAGACGGGGTGGCCCTGGTCGTCATACAGCGTGGTGTCGACGGTGTACCGGCCCACGTCGCCCGCGTACGACCGCACGGTCGCCGTCACCGACAGCTCGGCCGCCGTGTGGTCGTCGCTCAGCGGAGTGTCCAGCCGGAAGTCGCGCAGGTGCACCGGCGGCGTGGAGTACAGGTAGACCGAGCGGAAGATACCGCTCAGCCGGATCATGTCCTGGTCCTCCAGCCAGTCGCCGTCGGAGTAGCGGTAGACCTCGACGGCGATCTGGTTGGTGCCCGGTCTCAGGCGGTCGGTGATGTCGTACTCGGCCGGGGTGAAGGAGTCCTCGCTGTAGCCGACGAGTTCGCCGTTGATCCACACGTAGTGCGCCGACTTGACGCCCTCGAAGTGCAGGAACGTCCGCCGTCCCGCCCAGTCGCGCGGGACGGTGAACGTACGGCGGTACTGCCCGACGGGGTTGTAGCGGGTCGGGGCCGCGGGCGGACGGGGTTCCTCGCCCAGGCCGTTGGGGCCCCAGTACGGGTAGGTGATGTTGACGTAGACGGGGAAGTCGTGGCCGTGCAACTGCCAGACGGAGGGCACGGGGATGGTGTCCCAGCCGCTGTCGTCGACGTCGGTGCGGTGGAAGTCGGGGTCGCGGTCGTCGGGGCGGTCGGCGTAGGCGAACCTCCAGGTGCCGTCGAGGCTCAGCCGGTACGGGGAGCGGGTGCGGTCGGCCGCCAGGGCCTGGTCGAGGTCGGCGTACGGCATGAGCGTGGTGTGCGGGGGCTCGGTGCCGACCTGGAAGAGGGCGATGTCTCCGTTCCACTCCGGGGTGCCCTGCGCCCGGGGCAGGCCCGGCGGGCGGGCCGCGGCCGACGGGGCGGACAGGGCCAGGGCGCCGAGGACGGCGGCTCCCCCTTCGAGGAGCCTGCGGCGGCTGACGACGGGACGCTCGGTGGGGGTGGTGTGAGGGCGCGTGGGGTGCGGGTGCGGCATGACCGTGTCCTTCCCTGGACGAACAGTGCGCTGCACGGGCTGAGAGCGGCTCAGCTCACAGACGGCCCACCCTAGAACTCCGAACACAAACGAATCAATTACCCCGTCGGACTTTGTGTGGTCTTGATGGAGCAGGCCAGAGGCGGCCGGATTCCGCCCCTGTCGACGCCATTGACATGGGCTTCCGCCACTTGGAGACTCCATACCGCCAGGTACTTGAAGATTAATTCACCTGGCGAACGCGATCACTGGCCGAAGACGGATGGCAGGAACCCGCATGACCATCACCCGCGAGCTGCACATCGGCGGCAAGGACGTACCCGCCGCGTCGGGCCGCACCACCGAGGACACCGACCCCTACACCGGGCAGCCCTACGCCCGGGTCGCCGCCGCGGGCGTCGAGGACGTCGCCCGCGCCGCGGAGGCGGCCGACGCGGCGTTCGCGTCCTGGGCGGCCCTCAGCCCGTTCGCCCGCCGGACCATCCTCCTCAAGGCCGCCGACCTGCTCCAGGACCGGGCCGAGCAGGTCGCGGAGCTGATGGCCCACGAGGTCGGCGGCACCCGCCCCTGGGCCCACTTCAACGTCGGGCTCGCGGCCGACATGCTGCGGGAGGCCGCCGCCGCGGTCACCGCCCCGCGCGGGGAAGTCCTCACCCCACAGGAGGAGGGCACGCTGGGCCTCGCGGTGCGTGAACCGCTCGGCGTGGTGGCCGCGTTCGCGCCCTGGAACGCCCCCGTCATCCTGGGCGTGCGGGCCGTGGCCGCGCCGCTCGCCGCCGGGAACACCGTCGTCCTCAAGGCGAGCGAGGACGCGCCCCTCG
This sequence comes from Streptomyces sp. B93, assembly GCF_018070565.1. Taxonomy (GTDB): domain Bacteria; phylum Actinomycetota; class Actinomycetes; order Streptomycetales; family Streptomycetaceae; genus Streptomyces. The sequence continues at coordinate 48,973 of NZ_JAGPXL010000039.1, read as the reverse complement.
CCTGCGGGCTGCTCGTCGCCGACGTACTGCGCGACGCGGGCCTGCCGGACGGCGTACTCAACGTGATCACCAACGACCGCGCCGACGCCGCCGAGATCGCCGAGGCGCTCATCGCCGACCCACGTGTGCGCGCCGTCAACTTCACCGGCTCCACCGGCGTGGGCCGCATCATCGGCGCGCACGCCGCCCGCCATCTCAAGCCCGCCGTCCTGGAGTTGGGCGGCAAGAACTCCATCGTCGTCCTCGACGACGCCGACGTGGACCACGCGGTGGACGCCGCCGCCTTCGGCGTCTTCATGAACGCCGGACAGATCTGCATGTCCGGCGACCGGATACTCGTCCACGCCTCGCTGCTGGCGGAGTTCACCCGCAAGTTCACGGCCAAGGTCGCCGCGCTCCCGGCCGGGGACCCCGCCGACCCGCGCACCGTCGTCGGGCCGCTGGTCGACGCCGCGTCGGCGCGGCGGGTCGCGGCACTGGTGGCGGACGCGGTGGCGAAGGGGGCCACGGTGCTCACCGGGGGCGGTGCGCCCGAGGGGGCGGTACATCCGGCCACCGTGCTGACCGGGGTCACGCCGGACATGGACCTGTACCACGCCGAGGCGTTCGGGCCGGTCTGCGTGGTGACCGGATTCTCCGACGACGACGAGGCCGTCGCGCTGGCCAACGACACCGAGAACGGGCTGACCTGCGGCATCATCACCGAGAACGGCACCCATGGGCTGCGCGTCGCGCGCCGGATCCACACCGGGATCGTGCACATCGGCGACCAGTCCGTGGGCGACGAACCGCAGGCGCCGTTCGGCGGAGCGAAGGCGTCGGGGTACGGGCGGTTCGGCGGGCGCTGGGGGCTCGAGGCGTTCTCCAACACCCGGTGGGTGACGCTGGCCACGCAGCACGCGCACTATCCGTTCTGAGCCGGAGGGGCGCCACTTCCACGCCCTCGTGGTGGTCGGGCCGCGGGGGACGCGAAAGTGGCGCGATCGAATGTTGCGGTGCCGTTTCGCAGGGCACAGATTGAGGAATGGGAGCGCTCCCAATCGACTCCCGATCGAGGGCGCCCTCCATCCCCACATCCCCCACACCCGACCAAGGAGACCCTGACCATGCCCATGGCCACATCTTGGCATGATCACAACAAGACTGGTTCTCGCCGCTCACGACTGACCCTCGCCCTCAGCGGCCTCGTCGCCCTGCTGCTCTGTCTGATCCCCTGGAGCGGCACGGCCGTCGCCCACGGCTCGGTCGTCGACCCGGCGTCCCGCAACTACGGCTGCTGGCTGCGCTGGGGCAGCGACTTCCAGAACCCGGCCATGGCACAGGAAGACCCCATGTGCTGGCAGGCCTGGCAGGACGACACCAACGCCATGTGGAACTGGAACGGCCTGTACCGCAACGGCTCCGCGGGCAACTTCCAGGCGGTCATTCCCAACGGCCAGCTGTGCAGCGGCGGACAGACCGAGGGCGGCCGGTACAACTCGCTGGACGCCGTGGGCCCGTGGAAGACCACGGACGTGTCCAGCAACTTCACCGTCCGGCTGCACGACCAGGCCAGCCACGGCGCGGACTACATCCTGGTGTACGTCACCCGCCAGGGCTTCGACCCCACCACCCAGCCCCTGACCTGGAACGACCTCCAGCTGGTCACCCGCACCGGCCGTTACGCGCCCAGCCAGAACTACACGATCGACGTGAGCACGTCGGGGCTGAGCGGGCGGCACGTCGTCTACACGATCTGGCAGGCGTCGCACATGGACCAGACGTACTTCCTGTGCAGTGACGTGAACTTCCGCTGACCGACTCCCACGGGTGGTCCCGCCGGGGCCGGTGCTCCGGCGGGACGGATGCGGCCCGCCGGAGGGGCCGGCACTTCGGCGGACCGCGCTCACGGAAAACCGCGACCAGTAGCATGAACGGCATGAAGGAGGTCCCGCCCGCCGACGCCGTACAGCCGGTGCTGCCGCCCGCGCCGGGCGCCGACCGGCATCCCGCCCTGGACTTCGCGGACAGCGCCGCGACCGTGCCGGGCGGACAGGGCTACGACCTCCTGGCGGCCCCGGGCGACGCACGGCGGTGGCTGCTCGCGCACGACCTGATCGCACCGGACGTCCGGCTCCATGAGCCGTGCGCCCGGCGGGCACGCACCCTGCGCGGTCATGTGCGCGCCCTGTTCGCCGCCCGCGTCGAGGACCGGGTCGCGCCCTCGGAGTCCCTGCGCGCGGTGAACGACGCGCTGACGCGGGTGCCCACCGCTCCCCTGCTGACCTGGGACGCGGACAGCGGCCCGCGGCGCGTGCAGCTGCACCCCACCGACCAGGCCGTCGACCATGCCCTGGCCACCCTCGCCGCCGACGCCGCCGACCTGCTCACCGGCCCGGACGCCGATCTCCTCGCCGCCTGCGGCGCCGCCCCCTGCGACCGGTTCCTGCTGCGCACCCACGGCCGCCGCCACTGGTGCTCGACGCGCTGCGGCGACCGGGTACGCGCCGCACGGGCCTACGCCCGGCGCACCGGGGCCTGAAACCGCCGTACGCCCCCCTCATGCGGGTCCCTGCGTCCGCACACCCTCACATCCCCCCTCCTCACGGAAAGAGTTGCCCTCATCCATGAGGAGCCATTACCGTCCTTCACGGATACTCGCCCATCTATCCGTGAGGGATATCGCCATGACGTCGTCCGTGACCTCCACACCCGCCACCGACCGGTTCCCCGTCCGGGTCTACGGCGGCCCCACCGCCCACTTCGAGTACGGCGGTCTGCGCTTCCTCACCGACCCGACCTTCGACGCCCCCGGCGACCACCCCTCGGGGAGCGGCGTCGTCCTGACCAAGACGGCACCCCCGGCCGCCGCGCCCGCCGACCTCGGCCGTATCGACGTCGTCCTGCTCTCCCACGACGAGCACGCCGACAACCTCGACGACTCCGGGCGTGCCCTGCTGGCGGACGTGCCGCTCACGCTCACCACCCCGGGCGGCGGGCGGCGCCTCGGGAGCGAGTCCGGGGCCCGCGGGCTGGCCGACTGGGAGTCCGTCGACCTCGACCGGCCGGACGGCGGCACGGTCACGGTGACGGGCGTCCCGGCCGTGCACGGCCCCGGCCCGCGTGCGGCGGTCGAGCCCCTGACCGGCGAGGTCGTCGGCTTCGTCCTCACCGGCGAGGGCCTGCCGACCGTCTACGTCAGCGGCGACAACGCCTCCCTCGACGCGGTGAAGGAGATAGCCGACCGCTTCGGCCCGGTCGACACCGCCGTCCTGTTCGCCGGGGCGCCCCGCTTCCCGTTCCTCTTCGACGGCGAGCCCCTGGTCCTCGACAGCGCCCAGACCGCCGAGGCGGCGACCATCCTCGGCGCCCGCCGCGTGGTCCCGGTGCACTACGACAGCTGGGCCCACTTCACCGAGGGCCGCGACGAACTGATCGCCGCCTTCACCGCGGCGGGACTGTCCGACCGGCTCGACCTGGGGATCAGCGGGAGCTGAATCCGCCGCGTCAGTCCGGCAGTTGGGAGGCGAAGGCGGCGTACGCCCGCTCGTCGAAGAGGACGAAGCTGACCTCCCTGACCGCTGTCTCCGCGTCCCGTACGGCCGTCACCGCGATGCGGGCGGCGTCCGTCATGGGCCAGCGGAAGACTCCGGTGGAGATGGCGGGGAACGCGACCGTGCGGGCGCCGAGGCCGTCGGCGACGCGGAGGGACTCGCGGTAGCAGGAGGCGAGGAGGTCGGACTGGTCCTCGGTTTCGCTGTACACCGGGCCGACGGTGTGGATCACCCAGCGGGCGTCCAGGTCACCGGCGGTGGTGGCGACCGCGCGGCCGGTGGGCAGGCCCTTGCCGTACCGCGAGGCGCGCAGGGCGCGGCACTCCCGGAGGATGGCGGGGCCGCCGCGGCGGTGGATGGCGCCGTCCACGCCGCCTCCGCCGAGCAGGGAGGAGTTGGCGGCGTTGACGATCGCGTCGGCGCTCACGCGGGTGATGTCGCCCTGGACGAGCGTGATGGTGGTCATGGCGTCGGTCTCCGAGGCCTCAGGGTGCTCCGCGTGCTCCGGGTGCTCCGCGGGGCTCAGGGTGCTCGGGGTGTTCCCGCGTGCTCCGGGTCATGTCTGGCGGAGCCGCCGCCAGACCGCCTTCGCCGCGTTGTGTCCGGACATGCCGTGCACGCCCGGGCCGGGCGGGGTGGCCGACGAGCAGATGTAGACGGCCGGGTGCGGGGTGGCGTAGGGGAACAGGGAGAGCCGGGGGCGCAGCAGGGCCTGGAGTCCGCTGACGGCGCCGGAGGCGATGTCGCCGCCGACGTAGTTGGCGTTGCGAGCGGCGATCTCGGGCGGGCCCGCGGTGGCGCGCGCCAGGACGCGGTCGCGGAACCCCGGGGCGAAGCGCTCCAGTTGGCGCTCCAGGGCGTCGGTGAGGTCGCCGGTCCAGCCGTGCGGCACATGGCCGTAGGCCCAGAAGACGTGCTTGCCCTCGGGAGCCCGGGAGGGATCGACGACGCTGGGCTGCACGGTGATGAGGAACGGCCGGTCGGGGGCGCGGCCCTCCTTCGACGCGGCGCGCAGGGCCGCGCCGATCTCCGCGCTGTCCGCGCCGATCTGTACGGTCCCCGCGCGGCGGGGCGCCTCGGCGGTCCAGGGCACGGGGCCGTCCAGCGCGTAGTCGATCTTGAAGACGCCGGGGCCGTACCGGTACCCCGCGTAGGTGCTGCCGAGGCCCGCGATCCGGGCCAGGGCGGTGGGTGAGGTGTCGAAGACGTAGGCGCGGGCGGGCGGCAGGTCGTCGAGGCGCTTCACCTCGTAGTCGGTGTGGACGGTGCCGCCGAGGTCCTTCAGGTAGGCGGCGAGCGCGTCGGACACGGACTGGGAGCCGCCGCGGGCCACGGGCCAGCCACGGGCGTGGGCGGCGAGGGCGAAGACCAGCCCGATGGCGGCCGTGGCCAGGCCGGACAGCGGGGCCATCACATGGGCGACGAGCCCGGCGAACAGGGTCTTGGCGGGCTCCTCCCGGAAGCGGCGGGTCAGCCAGGTCGACGGGGGCAGTCCTACGAGGCCGAAGCGGGCCAGGGTGACCGGGTCGCGGGGCAGCGCGGTGAGCGGCAGGGACATGAAGTCCCGGGCGAGCGTGTCCCACCTGGGCAGGAACGGCGCGACCAGCCTGCGGTACGCGCCCGCGTCCCGGGGGCCGAAGGAGGCCGCGGTCTCGGCGACCGAGCGGGCCAGCACGGCGGCGGTGCCGTCGGGGAAGGGGTGCGCCATGGGCAGCTCGGGTTGCAGCCACTGGAGGCCGTACCGGTCCAGGGGCAGGGCGCGGAACGCCGGGGAGTTGATGCCGAGCGGATGGGCGGCGGAGCACGGGTCGTGCCGGAAGCCGGGGAGGGTCAGCTCCTCGGTGCGGGCGCCCCCGCCGACGGTGTCCCGCGCCTCGAAGACGGCCACGGAGAAGCCGCGCCGGGCCAGCTCCACGGCAGCGGTCAGCCCGTTCGGCCCCGCACCCACCACGACCGCATCGAGCATCGACGGCACCTTGGGAACCCCTTCGTCTGCTTCGTCTGCCGATGACCACTGGGCTTCAGGATATGCGGCGGCACCGACACCGTCCGGTGGGCCCCGACGGCCCCGGCGGGCAGCGATCCGGAGGGCGGGCTTCCGCCGCGCCCGGTTCCGGTCGCACCCCATCGGTGGCCGTCGGCACCGGCTGTCGCCGTCCGCTCAGGCCGCCCCGCTCGCCAGCAGGCCCGCCACCCGGCGCGCCGTGGCCGCGTCGCGGGCCGTGGTGAAGGGCAGGGCGTTGCCGCCGGTGATCCGGAAGGGCTCGCCCGTGCGCGTCAGGTGCGTGCCGCCCGCCTCCTCGACCAGCAGCAGGCCCGCCGCGTGGTCCCAGGCGGCCTCCCAGGAGAAGGCGGTGGCGTCCACCGCGCCCCTGGCGATGGCGAGGTACTCGAGACCGGCGGAGCCGCAGGGGCGCACCGAGACCCCGTCGGTGTTCAGGCCGAGCAGCGCGCGCTTCTCCTCGTCCGTGGTGAAGTCCGGGTGGGACGCGGCGATCCGCAGGTCCCGGCCCGGGTCGGGCGACCCGGCGTGCAGCCGCCGCCCGTCCAGGAAGGCGCCCCGGCCGCGCACCGCGACGGCGAACTGGTCCCGGGCGGGGGCGTACGTCCAGGAGCCGAGGACCACACCGCCGACGGCGAGCGCGACCAGCGTGCAGAAACCCTCGTCGCCGTGCACGAACTGCCGGGTGCCGTCGACGGGGTCGATGATCCAGACCGGGGCCTCGCCCCGGATCGCCTCGTACGACGCCGGGTTGGCGTGCACCGCCTCCTCGCCGACGACCGCCGAGCCGGGCAGCAGGGCGCGCAAGGCCTCCGTGAGGTACAGCTCGGCGTTGCGGTCGGCGTCCGTCACCAGGTCGTGCGGGCCGCTCTTCTCGTCGACCTCGTCCTGGGCGAGCTGCCGGAAGCGCGGCATGATCTCGGCCGCGGCCGCCTTGCGGACCGCTTCCTCCACGTCGGCCGAGTGACGGGCGAGAAACTCGTCGATGGTTTCACTGTCTTCGATCATGCCTCCATGAGAGCACGCCCCACTGACAATCCCTACCCGACCGGTGTATCCCCCATGGAATCCGGATGAACGCCCGGCACCGTCACGCCCGGTGCCATCCCCGCACGCGCCGTGGCGTCCCGTCACGGCCGGTGTCAGCGGCCCACCGCGTACCCCTGCATCCCGCGCGGGTTGGCCGCCGCCGACAGCACACCCGTCTCCGGGTCCCGGGCGACGGCGCACAGCCGCCCCTCGGACCAGTCGTCGCCGAGCACGACGTCATGACCGCGACGCCGCAGCTCCTCGACGACGTACGGGTCCGTCCGGGCCTCCAGGGTGACGCTGCCCGGGCGCATGCCGCGCGGGTAGAAGGAGCCGGGGAAGCTGTCGTTGTGCCAGTTCGGGGCATCGATGGCGCCCTGGAGGTCGAGGCTGCCGCGTACGGCGGGGCGCAGGGCGACGGCCAGGAAGAAGTGCAGCTGCCACTGGTCCTGCTGGTCGCCGCCGGGCGTGCCGAAGGCCATGACGGGCACGCCGTCGCGCAGGGCGATCGACGGGGTGAGGGTGGTGCGGGGGCGGCGGCCGGGCGTGAGGGAGTTCGGCAGGCCCTCCTCCAGCCAGGTCATCTGGAGCCGGGTGCCGAGGGGGAAGCCCAGTTCGGGCACGACCGGGCTGGACTGGAGCCAGCCGCCGCTGGGGGTGGCGGCGACCATGTTGCCCCAGCGGTCGACGACGTCGATGTGGCAGGTGTCGCCGCGGGTGGCGCCGTCGCCCGCCACCTCGGGCTCCCCGGGCACGGGCGACAGCGGACTCTTGGCGACGGTCGGCTCACCGATCCCCATCGGGCTGAACCCGGCCTCGTCGGGTGCCACCACGCGCGCGTGCGCGCACAGCCGCGGGGTGCGTCCGCCGGGCGCGCCCGGCCGCAGCTCGTAGGAGGCCTTGTCGCCGACGAGGGCGCGCCGCGCCGCGTTGTAGTCGTCCGACAGCAGCTCCGCCAGCGGTACGTCGGCGGCGTCGCCGTACCAGGCCTCCCGGTCGGCCATCGCGAGCTTGCAGCCCTCGATCAGCAGATGGACGTAGTCGGCGGAGCCGTGGGCGGGCAGCTCGGGCGGGAGCAGCGCGAGCTGCTGGAGGAGGACGGGGCCCTGGCTCCAGGGCCCGGCCTTGCACAGGGTCCAGCCGTTCCAGTCGTACGTCGCCGGGGTCTCGTAGCTCGCGGACCAGGCGGCGAGGTCGGCGGCGGTGAGGGTGCCGGCGTGGCGCTCGCCGCTGGTGTCCATGGTGGGCCGCCGGGACTGCCGTACCAGGGCGTCGGCTATGAACCCGGTGCGCCACACCTCCCGCGCGGCCTCGATCTGCGCCTCCCGGTCGCCCGCCCCGGCGCTCTCGGCGAGCAGCCGCCTCCAGGTGGCGGCGAGGGCGGGGTTGTGCAGCAGCCTGCCGGGGCGCGGCGGCGCGCCGTCCGGCAGGTACACCTCCGCCGACGAGGTCCACTCGGTCTCGAACAGTTCGCGGACCGTCTCCACGGTCTGGCCGACGCGCTCCACGGGCGCGTGCCCGTCCCCGGCGTATCCGATGGCGTACTTCAGCACGTCGGCGAGGGACTTGGTGCCGTGGTCGCGCAGCAGCACCATCCAGGCGTCGAAGGCTCCGGGCACGGCGGCGGCGAGCGGGCCGGTGCCCGGCACCAGCTCCAGACCGAGCCCCCGGTAGTGCGCGACCGTCGCCCCGGCCGGTGCGACGCCCTGCCCGCACAGCACCCGCACCTCACCGCCCGCCGGTGCGAGCAGGATCGGCACCTCACCGGCGGGCCCGTTCAGATGCGGCTCCACCACATGCAGCACGAACGCACCGGCCACGGCGGCGTCATAGGCGTTGCCGCCGTCCTCCAGCACGGCCATCGCCGACTGGGACGCCAGCCAGTGCGTGGAGGACACCATGCCGAAGGTGCCCTGGAGAGTGGGGCGGGTGGTGAACATAGGGCCTCTCACCTCGCTGTTTACGTGTCGCGGCCCGGCTGATGGGCACACGGGACGGGTCCTGGGGAGAATCCGGCGAGCCTGCGCCGGCGGCCTCCTGCTCCCGCTCCCCCTCCGGAAGGCTATCGATGATCAGCCATGCCGACTGGCCTCGGTGATGAGTTGTCGCGCCCGCAGCCGTCACACCTGTGACAGGACACGACGAGGCGGGAGGATGACGTGATGAGCGCGGACAAGCGACCGGAGGAACTGGGCGTGAGCGGTCTGAGCGAGGTGGACGAGCCGGCGTTCTCGGGGCTGGCGCGGCGGCACCGGCGGGAGCTGCACGTGCACTGCTACCGGATGCTCGGGTCGTTCGAGGACGCCGAGGACACGGTGCAGGAGACGTTCCTGCGTGCCTGGAGGCGACGGGAGACCTTCGAGGGGCGGTCGACGTTCCGGGCCTGGCTGTACCGGATCGCCACCAACGCCTGCCTCGACCTGCTCGCCAAGTGCCGCCCGGAACCCGCGACCGGCGGCGAGGTGCGGTGGCTCCAGCCCTACCCGGACCGGCTTCTCGACGAGCTGCCCGCGGACGGCACCGACGAGCCGGAGACCGCCGCCGTCGCACGGGAGACGATCGAGCTGGCGTACCTGGTCGCCGTCCAGCACCTCGCACCGCGCCCGCGGGCCGTGCTGATCCTGCGGGACGTGCTCGGCTGGCCGGCGAGGGACGTGGCGGAGACCCTCGGAGACTCGGTCAACTCCGTCAACAGCGCGCTGCAGCGGGCCCGCGCCGGCCTGCGGGAGCACCTGCCCGCCGCGCGGCAGGACTGGACCGGCGGCGAACAGGACGCCGGCACGCGCGAGCTGGTACGGCGCTACACCGACGCCAGCGTGGCCACGGACGTCCCGGCGCTCGCCGCGATGCTGCGGGACGACGTCCGGTGCTCGATGCCGCCCACGCCCGGCCTGCACGTCGGCCGCGACACGGTCGTGAACGACTGGGTCGAGAGCGGCTTCGAGGCCATGGAGGGCCTGCGCGCCGTCGCCACCTCGGTGAACCGGCAGCCCGCCGTCGCCTTCTATCTCTGGCGCAAGCAGGAGGGCGCGTACCTGCCCCTGACGATCGACGTCCTGCGCGTCACCGGCGGGGCGATCGCGGAGATCACCACGTTCCACGACGACCAGTTCCCGCGGCTCGGGCTGCCCGAGCGCCTGCCGGCCGACGGCACGCAGCCGCACCACGACGAGCCCGGCGCACTCCTCGAACGCTAGGCCGGGCCCTGACTCCGCGGCTGAGCCGGGCGCTGGAGCGCGAGTGACCACCCGGCGCCGCCCCGGACGGCCGGTGACCTCACGGGCCGTCCGGCGCCCCGGTATGCGCCGCGCACCACCACCGCGCGCCCCCGCCCGCGCCCCGGCACGTGCCCCGGCCGGGGCCGGGCGCGCGTCCGTCCGGGGCGGCCGGCGGTGCCCCGGAGGGTCCCGGCGTGCGGAGGGCCGCCCAGGCAGGCCCTACCGGGACTCCGGTGGGAGTCAGGATGATCCTGGCTGCCGTCCGGAATCATCCCGGCCGACTTCGGAAGTGGAGTCTCCGCATCATGAGCAGTGCCCCCCGGCGCGCACCACGTACCCCGACGACCGGCTACGACCCCGAGCAGCCCGGCTTCTGGAACGGCCCGGGCAAGCGCATCGCACGGCGCAACCTGGTGCTGTCGATCCTGACCGAACACATCGGTTTCTCGGTGTGGAGCATCTGGTCGGTGCTCGTCCTGTTCATGTCCCCGGAGACCGGGCTGGACTTCACGCCCGGGGAGAAGCTCCTGCTCATCGTCACACCAACCGTGGTGGGCGCCCTGCTGCGGGTCCCGTACAGCCGTGCCGTACTGCGTTTCGGGGGACGGACCTGGACGGTGGCCACCACCGCGGTGCTGCTGGTCCCCACGGCACTGGCCTGGCACTTCGTCCAGCGTCCCGGCACCCCGCTGTGGGTGTTCCTGGTCATCGCGGCGCTGTCCGGGTCGGGCGGGGGCAACTTCGGCTCCTCGATGACCAACATCGCGCTGCTCTACCCGCGCCGCCACCAGGGCTGGGCGCTGGGCGTGAACGCGGGCGGCGGGAACCTCGGTGTCGCCCTGGTCCAGGTCGTCGGCGTCGTGGTGATCGCCACCGCCGGGGACACCAGCCCCTCCCACGTCGCCGCCGTCTTCCTCCCCCTGATCGTGCTGGCCACGCTGCTCGCCGCCCTCGGAATGGACGATCTCGGCACGGGCACCGTGCCCCGGGGCGTGATCCGGGGCGGGCTGCGGCACCCGGACACCTGGTGGATCTCACTGCTCTACGTCGGCACCTTCGGGTCCTTCATCGGGTACGGCTTCGCCTTCGGTGTCGTCCTCCAGACGCAGTTCGGTTCCAGCGCGCTCCAGGCGGCCTCCTTCGCCGCGCTCGGTCCGCTGCTCGGCTCGTTCGCCCGGCCCCTGGGCGGCTGGCTGGCGGACCGCTGGGGCGGCGCCCGGGTGACGACGGCCGTGTTCGGGCTGATGGGCGCGGGGACGGCCGTACTGCTGGTGGCCTCCGCCCAGTCCTCCGTACCCCTGTTCATCACCGCCTTCAGCGCGCTGTTCGTGCTCACCGGGGCCGGCAACGGGTCCGTCTACCGCATGATCCCGTCGGTCTTCGCGCGGGAGACCCGCGCGCCGCGGGCGCAGCGCCTCACCGCGGCCGCCATCGGCATCACGGGGGCGGTGGGGGCGCTCGGCGGCGCGGGGGTCAACCTGGTGTTCCGGGCCGCCTACGACCGCAACGGCTCGGGCGAGGCCGCCTTCTGGGCCTTCCTGCTGTACTACGCCGTGTGCGCCCTCGCCGTCTGGGCCAGGTACCTGCGCCCCGGCGCGGGTGCCGCCGACGGGGCGCCGAGGACCGCCCGGGAACGGGAGGCCCTCCATGTCTGAGCGGACGGCGTCGCACCCGGTGCCCCTCGGGCAGGTCACCACCCACTGCCCCTACTGCGCGTTGCAGTGCGGCACCAAGCTGCGCGCCACCGGCGCAGACGACGGTCCGGACGCCGCGCCGGTGACGGTGGAGCCCGACGACTTCCCCGTCAACGAGGGCGGTCTGTGCCAGAAGGGGTGGACGGCCCCGGCCGTGCTGCGCGCACCGGACCGGCTGCGCGCACCGCTCCTGCGGGACGCCGCCGCACAGCTCGTCGCCACGTCGTGGGAGCGCGCACTGGACACCGTCGCCGCACGGCTGCGGGAGGTCCGGGCCGCGCACGGCCCGGACGCCGTCGCGGTGTTCGGCGGCGGCGGTCTCACCAACGAGAAGGCGTATCTGCTGGGCAAGTTCGCCCGGCTGGCCCTGGGCACGAGCCAGATCGACTACAACGGCCGCTTCTGCATGTCGTCCGCCGCCGCCGCGGGCACCGCGGCCTTCGGGCTGGACCGGGGGCTTCCGTTCCCGGTCGCCGACCTGGGACAGGCGGAGGTGATCCTGCTGGCGGGGGCCAACCCGGCCGAGACGATGCCCCCGTTGATGCGCCACCTCCGCAGGGCTGACCGGATGATCGTGATCGACCCGCGGCGCACCCCCACCGCGGAGCGGGCGGCCCTGCACCTGGCCCCCGCCCCCGGCACGGACCTGGCCCTCGCCCTGGGGATGCTGCACATCGCGGTCACCGAGGGCCTGTACGACCGGGAAGCCGTCGAACGGCGCACGGCCGGGTTCGAGGCGGCCTGGCGGCATGCCGCCGCCTGGTGGCCGGAGCGCGTGGAGCGGGTGACCGGCGTCCCGGTGTCCCGGCAGCGGGAAGCGGTGCGCATGCTCGCGGGGGCGCGGCGGGCGTACGTGCTCACCGGCCGGGGTGCGGAACAGCACAGCAAGGGCACCGAAACGGTCGGGGCCTTCATCAACCTCGCCCTCGCCCTCGGGCTGCCGGGCAGGCCGGGGTCGGGGTACGGCTGCCTCACCGGCCAGGGCAACGGGCAGGGCGGCCGGGAGCACGGCCAGAAGGCCGACCAGCTTCCCGGCTACCGGTCGATCACCGACCCAGGGGACCGGGCCCACGTCGCGCGGGCGTGGGGGGTGGCACCCGAGCGTCTGCCCGGCCCGGGCCGCAGCGCGTTCGAGCTGCTGGACGCCCTCGGCACCAACGGCGGACCCCGGGCCCTGCTGGTGTTCGGTTCGAACCCGGTTGTCTCCGCTCCCGCCTCCGCCCGTGTCGCCCGGCGGCTGGCGGACCTGGACCTGCTGGTGGTGGCCGACTTCGTGCCGTCCGAGACGGCCCGGCTGGCGGACGTGGTGCTGCCGGTCCTCCAGTGGGCGGAGGAGGAGGGCACCCTCACCAACCTGGAGGGCAGGGTGCTGCGGCGGCGCCGGGCCGTGCCCCCGCCGCCGGAGGCGCGCAGCGATCTGACGGTGCTGCGGGAGCTGGCCGTACGGCTCGGGGAACCGGCCGACCGCTACCCGGACGAACCGCGGCTGGTCTTCGAGGAGTTGCGGCGGGTGTCCCGCGGCGGGAAGGCGGACTACTCCGGGATCACCTATGCGCGGCTGGACGCCGGGGAGGCACTGTACTGGCCCTGTCCCCAGTCCCCCGAGGACCCCGGGGACCCGGCGCACCCCGGCACACCGCGCATGTTCCTGGACGGCTTCGCCCACCCGGACGGGCGGGCCCGCTTCCAGGAGGTGGACCACCGGGAGCCCGCCGACACCCTGGACGACGATTTCCCCCTGTGGGCGACGACGGGGCGGCTGCTCGCCCACTACCAGTCGGGCAGTCAGACCCGCCGCGTTCCCGAACTGGTCCGCGCCGCGCCCGAGCCGATCGTGGAGATCCACCCGGACACGGCGGCCCGCGCCGGTGTCGAGGAAGGCGGCCTCGCGTGGGTGCGCTCGGCCCGCGGACGCGTGACGGCCAGGGTGCGGCTGGTGCCGACGCTGCGCACCGACACCGTGTTCCTGCCGTTCCACTATCCGGGCGACGGGCGGGCCAATCTCGTCACCGGCACCGCGCTCGATCCACGCAGCAGGATGCCCGAGTTCAAGGTGAGCGCCGTCCGGGTCGAACCGGCCGGTCCTGGCGCGGCGGGAGAGGACACGGGGCCGTGAGCGGGAACGGGCGGCACCTGAGCGGGAGGGCGACGGCCGGGGAAGTCGTGATCGTCGGGGGCGGCCCCGTCGGCCACCGGCTGGCGGAGCGGCTGCGCCGGTACGGCCACGAGGGAACCGTCCTGCTGCTGGACGCCGAGCCGGTTCCCGCCTACCACCGGGTGCTCCTCACCTCGGTGCTGGACGGCGGGCTCGATCCGGCGGCGGTGCGGCTGCCGCCGGTACCGGGTGTGCGCAGCCTGCGGAGCGTCACCGTGACGGGCCTGGACCGTGCCCGGCGACGGGTGCGGACGGGAACGGGCGCGTACCACCGGTACGACACACTGGTCCTGGCCACCGGGGCGGAACCGGTCCTCCCGGCGGTGCCCGGCCTGCGGACCGCCGACGGGCGGTTGATCGACGGTGTCACCGCGCTGCGGTCCCTCGCGGACTGCGCGCGCGTCCGGGGCGACCGGGTCATCGTACTGGGCGGCGGCCCCCTCGGGCTGGAGACCGCGGTGGCCCTGCGGCGCTCCGGGCGGGATGTCTCGCTGGTGCACCGCGGCCCGTATCCGCTGGACCGCCTGCTGGACGCCGCGGCCGGGGAGCTGCTCGCCCGGCACCTGGTCTCCCTCGGGGTCCGGCTGGAGTGCGGCCAGTCGGCCGCGCGGGTCGAGCCGGGCAAGCTGGTGCTCGACCGCGGTCGCCCGCTGGCCTGGGACACCCTGGTGTGCTGCACCGGCGTCAGAGCGCGCACCGCACTCGCCCGCGCGGCGGGCCTGGCGGTGCGCGGCGGGGTGCTCGTGGACGGGGCGCTGCGCACGAGTGATCCGCGGATCCGGGCGATCGGTGACTGCGCCGAACACCCCGGGTGGGCGCCGGGGCTGCTGGCCTCGGGGTGGGACCAGGCGGAGGTGCTGGCCCGCTCGCTGACCGGGCGGCGGCCCGTAGGTGAGCGGCGTCCGGGCAGCGTGCTGCGTCCGCGTGTGCCGGGGCTGCCGCTCGGTGTGCTGGGAGTGCCGCTCCAGGCCGGGGACCCGGCCGCGGGCGAGGTCGTGACCTTCTCCGACCCGGCGGGGGGCAGGTACGCGACCATGGCCCTCGACGCGGCCGGACGGCTGTCGTCCGCCGTCGTGGTGGGTATGTCCGACGCCCTCGCGGCGCTCACCCAGCTCCACGACGCACACCGTTCGCTGCCCGGTGACCGGCTGGCCCTGCTGCTGGGCAGGACGGTTACCGGACGGCGGACGCCGACCGGGTCCGCTCCGGCCGCGAGCACGGTGGTGTGCCGGTGCAGCAACGTGACCCGGGAGACGCTCGTCCGTGCCTGGCACGACGGCGCCCGGGAGGTGCGTGCCCTCGCCCGTGCCACCCGGGCCACCACGGGGTGCGGCACCTGCGCGGACGAGGTCCGCGAGCTGTGCGCCCGGCTCACCGCCGAGCAGCCGACGGCCGGTTGCGGGCCGTCGGCCGACGAAGGAGTCGATGACGTCGATGACTGCGACCCGCACGCTGGTGATCGTCGGTCACGGAATGACCGCGCACCGGCTGGTCGAGGAACTGCGCTCCCGGGACCTGGAGAACGCCTGGCGCGTCCTTGTCCTCGGTGAGGAACCCCGGCCGGCGTACAACCGTGTCGCGCTGACGGACCGGCTGGCCGGTGCCCCGGAGTCGGACCTGGACCTGGCCGGGCCCGCGCTGCACGGTGATCCCTTCGTGGAACGGCGGACGGCCACCCGTGTGGTGGCCGTCGACCGGGCCGCACGGGCCGTGCTCACCGCGGACGCCGACCGGATCTCCTACGACGCCCTGGTGCTGGCCACCGGAGCGTCGGCGTTCCGTCCACCGGTGCCCGGCGCCGACCTGCCCGGCTGTCTCCCGTACCGGACCCTGGCGGACGTCGACGCGATCCGCTCGGCCGCCGTGCCCGGGGCGCCGGTGGTGGTGGTCGGCGGTGGTCTGCTGGGACTGGAGACGGCGGAGGCGCTGCGCCGCCACCTGGGCATGCGCCCGCACGTCGTGGAGGCGGCTCCCCGTCTGATGCCCGCTCAGCTCGACGGGCCCGCGGCGCGCATCCTGGCCGGGTGGCTGCTCCACTCCGGGCTGCGGCTGTCCTGCGGGAGCCCGCTGCGGTCCGTCGACGCCGGGGCGGACGGCCGGGTGCGCGGTGTGACGCTGGAGGACGGGACCCGGATCGCGGCGGGGCTGGTCGTCTTCTCGGCGGGGACACGTCCGCGGGACGAACTGGCGGACTCCGGCGGGCCGGCCCGTGGTGAGCGGGGCGGCTTCCTCGTGGACGAGCTGGGCCGCACCGGGGTACCGGACGTCTGGGCCATCGGGGACTGTGCCGCGGTCCACGGCCGGTGCCACGGCACGGTCGCCCCCGGCTACCGCATGGCCGAGGCGGTGGCCGGGCAGCTCCTGGGCGCACCGGTCGACGGCCCCGTCCCCGGCCCGGCGGACACGGCGACCGTCCTGAAGGTCCCCGGTGTCGACGTGGCGAGCCTGGGCGACGCCCACGGCCGCACTCCGGGAGCGGTGGCGTTCAGCTGTGCGGGAGGACTCCGGCCCGGCCCCGGGGCCCGCTACGCGAAGCTGGTCCTGGACTCCGAGGCGCGGGTGCTGCTCGGTGCCGTGCTCGTGGGGTACGGCCACGCCTACCCGCTGCTGCGGTCGGTCGTCGGACATGACCTCCCCTCACCGGTGGAGGAACTGCTGGCCGGGACGGGAGGGTCCTGAGGAATCTCGGGGCTCATCGGCGGTAGCAGCGATATTCGGTTGCCCGGCGGCGGTGGCGGTGGGTGCAATGGCCGGTGTGATCACGCCACCACCGTCGTCCGCGGCGGAGCGCACCGGCCGGCCGTCCGTCCGCATCGGCGCCCTGGCTCCGCTCTCCCGGCCCGGCTGGGTCGAGGCGGGCCGCCATCTGCTGGCCGGGCTCGAGTTGGCGGTCCGCGAGGTCAACGAGGGCGACGGGATCGCCGGAAGGCCGGTCGAGCTGGTGGTGCGGGACTCCGCGGCCGATCCAGCGCGGGCCGCGGCGGCCGTGGACGAACTGGCCGACCTCGGTGTGACCGCGCTGGCCGGGGAGTACCACAGCGTCGTCGCCCGCGCCGCCGCGGCCAGGGCCGACGCCCTCGGTCTGCCGTACCTGTGCTCGTCGGCGGTTCTCGACGCGCTCACCGACGAGCCGACGGAGTGGGTCGCGCGCCTCTGTCCGCCGCAGTCCCAGGGCTGGCGCCTCTACGCCGACTTCCTGCTCGACGCGGGCCACCGGCGCATCGCCGTGGCGACCCAGCCGAGTCTCTACTGGGCGTCCGGAGTCCGCCTGCTGCGGGAGCACCTCGCGCCCCGCGGGGGCACCGTCACCGAACTCGACCTGGGCGGCGCCGCCCCCACGGCCGTCTGCGACGACCTGCTCGCCCAGCGCGCCACGGCCCTGCTGCTGTTGGTCGGCCACCCGGAGCCAGCGGTGCCGGTGGTCAGGTCCGTCCGGCGCGACCGGCGCCTCGACGGCGTCCTGATCGGCGCCCCGGCCGGGCAGCCGGAGTTCGGCGGCTGGGCGGCCTCGCTGGGTGCCGAGGGCGCGGGGGTGCCGTTCCTGCGGTATCTGCCCGAGCGGCTCAGCCCGCTGGGAGCCCGGGTCGAGACGGCCCTGCGCGGGCGGCTGGGCGAGGCGCCCTCCTTCGTCGCCTTCGAGGGGTACGACACGATCACCGTCCTGGCCGAGGTGCTGCGTTCCCACGGCACGGACCGGGCGCGTGTCGCCGCGGCCTGGCCGCGGGTGGAGGTCGAGGGCACCCGCGGGCGGATCGGGTTCTCGCGCGTGCCGGGCGTCAGCGTGTGGCAGTGGGCCGGGACGCCCCTCCAGGTCGTCGACCGCGACCCGGCGGCACCCGGCCGGTTCCGTGTCCTGCGGGTCGGCTGACCAGTCACACGACGTGGATACGCAGGCCGGGCCGGGGCACGACGGGACCCACTCGGGGCACCCGCCTATCGTGGTGGGGACATCGACCACGGGGCAGACTTGGAGCCGTTCATGACCACAGCCCGGGACCTGTCCCTGCTCGCCACCGACCCGCCGACCGGCTCCGTCGTGGAGCGGGGCGACCTCTCCCTCGCGCTGGCCGGGGCGGAAGTCATCGATCTCCTGGACGCCGCGGCCGTCACCCTCGACGACGACCGCCTCGTACCCGGGCAACCGCCGTCGTCCGCCGACCCCCTGCTGCTCGAAGCCGCCTCGGAGCTGGCCCGGCACGCCTCCGGCGGGACCGTGGAGGACTGGCTGTGGCGCCGCGGTCGCGACCTGGCCGCGCGCTACCGGGCCGCGCTCGAGTCCGAGGGCCTCGTGGCACCCGAGCGCGCGTCCCGCAACCCGCTGCGCCGGACACGTCCGGCACCGAAGGACCCCTCGGCCCTCCACCGGGCGACCGAACGCCTGGCATCGGGTGATCCCGTCCTCACCGGTCTCGCGGCCGCCGTGGGGATGACGGAACAGCCCGCCGACGCGCCCGCCGGTCTCACGGACGGCCAGGGCACCGTTCTGGGCACCGTCCACCAGGCCGTCACGGAGCTGGCGGGGGAACGGCAGCGCAGGAGCATCGAGTCCGCGGCCTTCGACAACATCTGGCGCGGCTAGGCGAAGGCGCCCGACTTCTTCGAAACATTCGGCAAGCACCGGTGTCCTTTTGGTCCGTGAACCGATCAGAGACCGGAGGCAATCAAGCCCTTCAGCCCTCCAGCCGCCTTGAGCTGCACCTTTATCGGTCCAGGCACACCCTCCCCCGACCGCAAGTTTCGAAATAAGTACCGAAACTGTTGACACTTGTCGGGGTCACACCAACACTGGCGCCGTTCGCACCGCGCATACCCGCACCCCCTTCCCCAGGAGGAAGCCCGGAGATGAACGCGTTCAGTGCAAGATCCCTCAGACGCGGCTGGACCCTCGTCCTGGCCGTCGTGATCGCGCTGCTGATCCCGTCGGCCGCGCACGCCGACACGCTCGTCAACACCAACCAGACCGGCACGCACGAGGGCTACTACTACTCGTTCTGGACCGACGCCCCCGGCACGGTCTCCATGAACATGAGCAACGGCGGCAACTACAGCACCCAGTGGAGCAACACCGGCAACTTCGTCGCGGGCAAGGGCTGGAGCAGCGGCAGCCGACGGACGGTGACCTACTCGGGCAGCTTCAACCCGTCCGGCAACGCCTATCTGACGCTCTACGGCTGGATGTCCAACCCGCTCGTCGAGTACTACATCGTCGACAACTGGGGCACCTACCGGCCCACCGGCACCTTCATGGGCACCGTCAGCAGCGACGGCGGCACCTACGACATCTACAAGACCACCCGCTACAACGCCCCCTCCGTCGAGGGCACCCGCACCTTCGACCAGTACTGGAGCGTCCGCCAGTCGAAGCGCACGGGCGGCACCATCACCACCGGCAACCACTTCGACGCCTGGTCCCGTGCCGGGATGACCATGGGCACGCTGAACTACTACATGATCATGGCGACCGAGGGCTACCAGAGCAGCGGCAACTCCAACATCACGGTCGGCAGTTCCAGCGGCGGCGGCGGTGGCGGCGGCGGTGGCGGCGGTGGCTGCACCGCGACCCTCTCCGCCGGCCAGCAGTGGAGCGACCGCTACAACCTCAACGTCTCCGTCAGCGGCTCCAGCAACTGGACCGTGACCATGAACGTCCCCTCCCCCGCCAAGGTCCTCTCCACCTGGAACGTCAGCGCCAGCTACCCGAGCGCCCAGGTCCTCACCGCCAGGCCCAACGGCAGCGGCAACAACTGGGGCCTCACCGTCCAGCACAACGGCAACTGGACCTGGCCGACGGTCTCATGCAGTACGAGCTGACCCCGACCCCGGCCATACAGGAGGACGCACCCCCATGCGCAGCACACCACGCCTGGCCACCCGCACCCTGCTCACCGGGGTCGCCGTCGGCGCGCTGGCCATGACGGGCACCACCGCCGTCGACGCGGCCCCGGCACGGGCACAAGCCTGTACCGGATACGTCGGGCTGACCTTCGACGACGGCCCGTCCAGCAGCACCCCGGCCCTGCTGAGCGCCCTGCGGCAGAACGGCCTGCGGGCCACGATGTTCAACCAGGGCCAGTACGCCGCCGCCAACCCGGCCCAGGTCAGGGCCCAGGTCGACGCCGGGATGTGGGTGGCCAACCACAGCTACACCCATCCGCACATGACCCAGCTGAGCCAGGCGCAGATGGACTCGGAGATCTCCCGCACCCAGCAGGCCATCGCCAGTGCCGGGGGCGGGACGCCGAAGCTCTTCCGTCCGCCGTACGGGGAGACCAACGCGACCCTGCGCTCGGTGGAGGCGAAGTACGGGCTCACCGAGGTCCTGTGGGACGTCGACTCGCAGGACTGGAACGGCGCGAGCACGGACGCGATCGTGCAGGCGGCCTCGCGGCTGACGAACGGTCAGGTCATCCTGATGCACGACTGGTCCGCCAACACGCTCGCGGCGATCCCGCGCATCGCGCAGAACCTGTCCGCCCGCGGCTTGTGCTCCGGCATGATCTCCCCGCAGACGGGACGCGCGGTGGCCCCGGACGGAAGCGGCGGGGGCGGAGGCGGAGGCGGCAGCAGCTGCACGGCGACCCTGTCCGCGGGGCAGCAGTGGGGCGACCGCTACAACCTCAACGTCTCGGTCAGCGGCTCCAACGACTGGACCGTGACGATGAACGTGCCGTCCCCGGCGAAGGTCCTCAACACCTGGAACATCAGCGCCAGCTACCCCAGTGCCCAGGTCCTCACCGCCAGGCCCAACGGCAGCGGCAACAACTGGGGCCTCACCATCCAGCACAACGGCAACTGGACCTGGCCGACGGTCTCGTGTAGCGCGAGCTGACGGTCAGCGGCCGCCGCGCGCGGTCACCAGGCCCGACTCATAGGCGAAGACGACCAGCTGGGCGCGATCCCGTGCGCCCAGCTTGGTCATCGCCCGGCTGATGTGGGTCTTCGCGGTGAAGGGGCTGATGACCATGTGGGCGGCTATCTCCTCGTTGGTCAGGCCGCGTGCGGCGAGCGCGGTGACCTCGCGTTCGCGGCGGGTGAGGCCCTCCAGACCGGGTGCGGTGGCCCGGTCCGGGGGCCGGGAGACGAACTCACCGATCAGGGTGCGGGTGACGGACGGGGACAGCAGGGCCTCGCCCCGGGCGACGACCTCGATGGCCTGGAGCAGGTCGGCGGGTTCGGTGTCCTTCAGCAGGAAGCCGCTCGCCCCGGCCCGCAGCGCCTCGAAGACATAGCTGTCGAAGCCGTAGTTGGTGAGGATCACCACGCGTACGTCCGCCAGCGCCGGGTCGGCGGCGATCCGGCGGGTCGTCTCGATGCCCGACAGCACCGGCATCTGCACATCGACCAGCGCGATGTCGGGCACCTGCGCGCGCACCAGGGCGAGGCCCTGTTCGCCGTCGGCCGCCTCCCCGACCACCTCGATGCCGTCCTCGGCCTCCAGCAGGGCCCGGAAACCGGCGCGCATCAGCGCCTGGTCGTCGACGAGGGCGACCCGGACCGCGTCCGTCATCGGCCGTCTCCCCCCGCGCCGACGGGCAGTTCGGCCCGTACCGAGAAGCCGCCGGTGGCGCGCGGGGCGGCGTGCAGGGTGCCGCCGAGAACGGTGACGCGTTCGCGCATGCCGGTGAGTCCGGTGCCGGGCACCGGCGGGCGGGCCGGGTCGGCCGCTCCGTCGTCGTCCACGCGTATCTCCAGGGTGTCCCGGCCGTGGTCGAGCCGGACCGTCACCTCCGCCGGGCCCGCGTGCCGGGCCGCGTTGGTGAGGGCCTCCTGCACGATGCGGTAGGCGGCCCGGCCGACGCCTCCCGGCAGGGGGCGCTCGTCGCCGGTGACGGTCAGTTCGACCGCGAGTCCCGCAGCGCGGGCCCGCTCCACCAGCTGTTCGGGGGTGCCGGTCGGTTCGTCGGCGCGCAGCACCTCCAGGGTGGCCCGCAGTTCGCGCATCGCCTCGCCGCTGGCCTCCTGGATGGCGAGCAGCGCGGGCGGCACTTCGTCGCCGCGCTTGCGGGCCAGGTGCACGGCGACGCCCGCCTGGAGCTTGACGATGGAGATGCTGTGGGTGAGCGAGTCGTGCAACTCCCGGGCGATGCGCAGGCGTTCCTCCCCGGCGCGGCGCAGCGCGGCCTCCTCCCGGGTGCGTTCGGCCTCGAGGGCGCGCTGTTCGGTCTGGCGCAGATAGGCCTGCCAGTTGCGGTCGGCGAGGCCGGTCACGACCGCACACAGGAACCAGCCCGCGAGCAGCGCGGTCCGCTCCACCACCTCCTGGGTGGCCGGCCCGGTGGCGACGTACCCGGCGAGGTACACCCCGCTCGCCGCCGCGCCGAGCGCCCGGTGCCCGGCGCGGGCCGCGGTGTGCACGGCGCCGAGGACGGGCAGCGCGGCGAGCGGGCCGGGATGGGCGTGCAGCACGTAGGCCGTGCCGGTCAGGGTGGCCACCGCGAGGACGGCGCGCGGGGCGGCGCGGTAGAACGCCAGCGCCGCACAGCCGAGGACGATAAGCGCCCGGTCGACGGTGGTGGTGCCGTCGTCGAAGGCGGCCGTGGTCAGCACGAGGGCGCCGACCACGACCGCGAGGGCCGCGTCGGCGAGGTGCCTGCGGGTGACCGGGTGCCCGTCCATGCCCGCACACTAGACGGCCGCACCGACATCGGCGTCCGCCCTGTGGACAACTCCCGCGCTACTCCCCGTGGAGTAGTCGGGCGGCGGGGCGGCCCGGCCGGAGCAGCGGCGACTGCCTTCGCCGGTACGACGACCCGGGGCGGTCCGGGCGGCGACAGTGCTCCCATGTCCACACCATTCCGTTTCACCGCACCGCCGTCGCCCAGGACGGCCACCGGCCGGGTCGCCGAGACCTACGAGCAGATCTCCCGTGACTTCGGCATCGACCGGCCGTCGACCTTCGTGGTCCTGTCCTCCGCCCCCGAACTCCTCGCCCCGGCGTGGGCGTTGATGCGCGAGTCGCTGATCGCGGGCACCGGGAGCCGTACCGGCAGGGAGCTGGTGGCGCTCGGGGTGTCGCTGGCCAACAAGTGCCCGTTCTGCGTGGACGCGCACACCGTGCTGCTGCACGCCACCGGCGACCACGCCCTCGCCGAGCGGCTGGCCCGCGGGGAGCCGCCGGAGAGCGAGGAGCAGGCGCGGCTGCTGGAGTGGGGGCGGCGCACCCGCACCCCGGGGGCCGCGCTGGCGCCGTACCCGTTCCCGGCCGAGGAGTTGCCCGGCCAGCTGGGCACCGCGCTGGCCTTCCACTTCATCAACCGGATCGTGTCGGCCCTGGTGACCGAGAACCTGCTCCCGGCGGGCGCCCAGCGGTTCCGGGTGGTGCGCTCCATGGCGGGCCGCTCCCTGTCCGCCACCGTGCGCCAGTCGACCGCTCCGGGCGCCTCCCTGTCCCTCCTCGACACGGCCGAAGACGGTCCGGCATGGGCGGGCGGCACCCCCGTGGGTCCCGCCTACGCCGCGCTGCGCCGGGCGGCCACCGCGGGCGCGGGGCTGCTGGGCGAGGACGACCTGACCCTCGTACGGCAGACCCTGCGGTCCTGGGACGGCGGTCATCCGGCGCTCGCCCACGCCGCGTTCCCGGACCGTGCCGAGCGTCCGGGCGCCCGGCTGGCGCTGCTGGCCGCGCTGGCGCCGTACCGGATCACCGAGGAGGACGTGCGGGCCTGGCGGCGGCCGGAGCACACCGACCACTGTCTGGTCCATCTGGTCGCCTACGGCGCGTTCGCCGCCGTGGACCGCATCGAGCGCGCCCTGTCCCTGCCCGCCCCTGCGGAGACGGCTGGTGCGTGCCACCCGGCCCGGGTGAACACCGTCCAGGGCGGGGAGGGAATTACGGGAACTACCCAAACAGGAAACAAGGCGCCCTAATCACCGTCTATTTGGACGCATCATCCCCACCCAACAGCTCCGCGATGGGCCCGCTGTCACCGGGCGGGCACGCAGCGAGTTGGCACTTCCGCCCCACAGGCAGGCGTGTGACACTGGCGTCCCGTCCGCAGTGCGGACTCCGCTCCGCACCCTCCCCCACGAAAAGTGCGCCGTGCGTTCACTTCCACTGCCGCTCGCTCTCACCGCACGACTGACCCCCGTCGCGGTGCTCGCCTGTGCGGGCTGGGTCATGACGTCCGGTACCGACGAGACGCCGACCGCCCAGGACAAACCGGCCCCGCAGACCGAGAGCCGGTCGGGGGCCGACCCGTCCGCGCCGTCCTCGACGGCGGAGACCAAGACGTACGCCGCCGCGCCCGCGCCGTGCGACAGCCTGGCGAAGAAGACGATCACCTCGCTGGTGCCGGGCGCCAAGACGGCGGGCAAGGAGATCCCGTCGACGGACACCAAGAAGCGCCGCACCTGCTCCTGGAACGCGTTGAAGGAGTACGACTACCGCTGGCTCGACGTGTCGTTCGAGATCATGGCGACCGACGCGGCGGCGGAGAAGTCCTACAAGGCGCGCACCGAGGAGAAGAGCGGCGGCGGCGCCGTCCCGGGCCTCGGTGACACCGCCTACTCGGTGGTGAACCTCACCACCGAGGACGGCCAGGAGACCCGCGAGGGCGTGGTGCTGGTGCGGGCGGCCAACGCGCTGGTGGCCATCACCTACAACGGCAGCGACTTCGAGTCGAAGAAGGCGCCGAGCACGGACGAGATCAACAAGGGCGCCATCAAGGCCGCCAAGGAGGCGGTCGCGGCGCTGGAGGGCGGCCAGGCCCAGCAGAGCTGACCGCCCCCGGCGCCCTGGCTCAGGACCGGTCGGCGGGCCGTGGGGCGGCCGACGCCATCAGGGCCACGTACAGCACCAGCGAGGTGCCGAGGCCGACCGCCCATCCGTAGTCGGCGAGCGGCTGGAGGAACGGGATCAGGCCGTCCGCGGGGAAGGGTCCGGCCTTGTTGCCGTCGGCGTCGACGTTGGAGTACGACCCGCCGACGGCGAGCACGGCGCCCGCCCCGAAGGCCACCAGCGCCCGCCAGTTCCAGCCGGAGCCGTACCAGTAGGGGCTGCCGGGGCCGCTGTAGAGGCCGCGCAGGTCGAGGCGGGTGCGGCGGACGATCCAGTAGTCGGCGATGAGGATGCCCGCGACGGTGCCGAGCAGACCGCCGACCGTGCCCAGCCAGGTGAAGATGTAGATGTCGGGGTTCTCGATCAGCTTCCAGGGGACGATCACGACACCGATGAAGCAGGCGATGATCGCCCCGCCGCGGAAGGTGATCAGTTTCGGGGCGAGGTTGGACAGGTCGTAGGCGGGACTGACCAGGTTGGCGGCGATGTTGGTGGACAGGGTGGCGAGCAGCAGCACGAACAGCGCGAAGAGCACGCCAACGGTGCTGTCCATGCGGGCGGCGAGCTGGCTGGGGTCCCAGATCGGCTCGCCGTAGACGGCCTGCGCACCGGAGGTCACCAGCACCGACAGCAGTGCGAACGCGGCCATGGTGGTGGGCAGTCCGAGGGTCTGGCCCCACACCTGGGCCTTCTGCCCGGCGCCGAAGCGGGTGAAGTCGGGGATGTTGAGGGAGAGCGTCGACCAGAAGCCGATCATGCCCATGAGCGCAGGGAAGAAGACCTTCCAGAAGTCGGCGCCCCAGCCGAGCTGCGAGGGCTGGTCGAGCAGCGGCCCGAACCCGCCCGCCTTGCCGGCGATCCACACCAGCAGCGCCACCGCACCGGCCAGCATCAGCGGCGCCGCCCAGTTCTCCAGCCGCCGTACGGCCTCCATGCCGCGCAGGATGATGACGATCTCCACGGCGAAGAACAGCAGGAAGCACAGCCACTGCGTCCACGGGTAGCCGCCGAGCTTCCCGGCGTCGGTCCACCAGCTGCCCGCCCCGAACAGCTTCCCGGCGAGGAAGAAGATGGACTGCCCGCCGATCCAGGTCTGGATGCCGAACCAGGCGCAGGCCACCAACCCCCGCAGCAGCGCGGGCAGATTGGCGCCGCGCAGCCCGAAGGAGGCCCGTGCGAGCACGGGGAAGGGTATGCCGTACTTGGGTCCGGCGTGGCCGGTGAGCAGCATCGGCAGGAGCACGATGACGTTGCCGAGGGCGATGGTGAGCACGGACTGCTTCCAGTCCATGCCGAGCGCGACCAGCCCGGCGGCGAGGGTCCAGGAGGGCACGTTGACCGCCATGCCGATCCACAGCGCGGCGAAGTTGTACGTCGTCCAGCGCCGCTCGGCGAGCGGTACGGGGCGCAGGTCGTCGTTGGCGAAGGGGCTGTCGGCGGGGAAGGCGTCGGGGGCGAGTTCGATGCGGTCGTCCGGAGCGCCGACCGTCGGGGCTACGTCTGTCATGAGCAGGCCAATCAGGGGAGTACGGGGACGGGAGAGGCCGTGCGGAGGCCCGGACCCCTCCCCGGGACGGCGGGGAGGGGAGACAGGGAGTGGGGGGTCAGGCGTTGACGGCGGGGATGACGTGCCGGCCGTAGGCGTCGATGACGGCCTCCTGCGCGTCGTGCATGTCGTAGACGGCGAACTGGTCGACGCCCAGTTCCCGCAGCGCGTTGAGCTTCTCGACGTGCCTGTCGACCGGGCCGATCAGACAGAACCGGTCGACGATCTCGTCCGGCACGAACCGGGTGTCGGGGTTGCCGCTGCGCCCGTGGTGGGAGTAGTCGTAGCCCTCACGGGACTTGATGTAGTCGGTGAGTTCCTCCGGTACGACGCTGCCGTCGGCGCCGTACTTGGAGACCAGGTCGGCGACGTGGTTGCCGACCATCCCGCCGAACCAGCGGCACTGCTCGCGCGCGTGGGCGAGCGCCTCGGGCGAGTCGTCCTCGGTGACGTAGGCGGGCGCGGCGACGCAGACGGTCACCTCGCCCGGGTCGCGCCCGGCGGCGACGGCCGCGTCCTTGACCGCCTTCACCATGTACTCGGTCAGATACAGGTCGGCCAGCTGGAGGATGAACCCGTCGGCCTCCTCACCGGTCATCTTCAGCGCCTTGGGCCCGTACGCGGCCATCCAGACCGGCAGCCGGGCGTCCGGCTTGATCCACGGGAACCTGACGACCGTGCCGCCGAGGTCGGCCTCCTGGCCGCTGCCGAGGGCGCGGATGACCTTCATCGCCTCACTGATCCGGGCGAGGGTGTTGGGCTTGCGCCCTGCGACGCGCATCGCGGAGTCGCCGCGCCCGATGCCGCACACGGTGCGGTTGCCGTACATGTCGTTGAGGGTGGCGAAGGTGGAGGCGGTGACCTCCCAGGTGCGGGTGCCCGGGTTGGTGACCATCGGGCCGACCGTCAGCTTCTCGGTCTGGGCGAGGATCTGGCTGTAGATGACGAACGGTTCCTGCCACAGCACGGCGGAGTCGAAGGTCCAGCCGTACCGGAAGCCGTTGCGTTCGGCGCGTTTCATCAGGGAGACGACCCGGGAGGCGGGCGGGTCCGTCTGGAGTACGAGTCCGAAGTCCATGGGCACCACTCCTAGTTGAGGTACTGACAGGTGGAGCGGGGGGTGTAGACGCCGTGCCCGGCGCGGCCCGTGTACTCCCGCTCGGTGACGACCGGCACCCCGCGCGAGAGGACGGTCTCGACCCGGCCGGTGACGCTCCTGCCCTCGTAGGCCGAGTAGTCGACGTTCATGTGGTGGGTCTCGGCGGAGATGATCTGCTCGGCGCCGGGGTCGTAGATGACGACGTCGGCGTCCGCGCCCGGCGCGATGGTGCCCTTCTTCGGGTACAGGCCGAACATCCGGGCCGGGGTGGCGCAGGCGATCTCGATCCAGCGGCGGCGGGAGATGTGGCCGTCCAGCACGGCCTGGTGGAGCAGGTCCATCCGGTTCTCCACGCCGGGCAGCCCGTTCGGGATCTTCGAGAAGTCCCCGCGCCCCAGCTCCTTCTGCCCCGTGAAGCAGAACGGGCAGTGGTCGGTGGAGACCACCTGCAGGTCGTTGGTCCGCAGCCCCTTCCACAGCTCGGCCTGGTGCTCACGGGGCCTCAGCGGCGTACTGCACACGTACTTGGCGCCCTCGAAGCCGGGCTCGGCGAGGTTGTCGGTGGACAGGAACAGATACTGCGGGCAGGTCTCACCGAACACGTTCAGCCCCGCGTCCCGCGCCTTGGCCAGCTCGGCCACGGCCTCCGTCGCCGACACGTGTACGACGTACAGCGGCGCCCCCGCGACCTGCGCGAGCCGGATGGCGCGGTGCGTGGCCTCCGCCTCCAGCAGCGCCTTGCGCACCTCCCCGTGGTAGCGCGGGTCGGTCTCGCCCCGTGCCAGCGCCTGCTCGACGAGCACGTCGATCGCGATGCCGTTCTCCGCGTGCATCATGATCAGTCCGCCGTTCTCGGCGGAACGCTGCATGGCCCGCAGGATCTGCCCGTCGTCGGAGTAGAACACCCCCGGGTACGCCATGAACTGCTTGAAGGAGGTGACACCCTCCTCCACCAGCAGGTCCATCTCCTTCAGCGTCTCCTGGTTCACATCGGAGACGATCATGTGGAAGGCGTAGTCGATCGCACAGTTGCCCTCGGCCTTGGAGTGCCAGGCGTCGAGCCCTTCCCGCAGCGAACGCCCGACAGCCTGCACCGCGAAGTCGACGATCGTCGTCGTCCCGCCCCAGGCGGCGGCGCGGGTGCCGGTCTCGAAGGTGTCGGAGGCGAACGTGCCGCCGAACGGCAGCTCCATGTGCGTATGGGCGTCGACACCGCCCGGGATGACGTACCTCCCGGTGGCGTCGATGGCCCGCTCGGCGCTGAAGGCCTCGGCGGCCGGGGTGCCGGACGCGGCGAGGGCGGCGATCCGGCCGTCCTCGATCAGGACGTCGGCGTGCATCTCGTCGGACGCGGTGATGACGAGACCGCCGCGGATGACGGTACGGCTGCTCATGCTGCTCCTCCTGCCAGGGTCGGTACGGTCAGGGCGCGGTCAGCGGCCCGTAGGCGCCCGGCGCGCGGTCGCGGTAGAACTGCCAGCGGTCGCGGACCTCGCGCAGCTTGGCCATGTCGAGGTCACGGACCACCAGTTCGGTCTCCTTGTCGCTCGCCACCTCCCCGACGAACTGCGCCTCGGGATCGACGAAGTAGCTCGTCCCGTAGAAGTCGTTGTCGCCGTACTCCTCGACGCCCACCCGGTTGATGGCGCCGACGAAGTACTCGTTGGCGACGGCGGCGGCGGGCTGCTCCAGCTGCCACAGGTAGCCGGACAGTCCGCGCGAGGTCGCCGACGGGTTGAAGACGATCTCGGCGCCCGCCAGCCCCAGCGCCCGCCAGCCCTCGGGGAAGTGCCGGTCGTAGCAGATGTAGACGCCCACCTTCCCCACGGCGGTCTCGAAGACGGGCCAGCCGCTGTTGCCGGGCCGGAAGTAGAACTTCTCCCAGAACCCCTTCACCTGCGGGATGTGCGTCTTGCGGTACTTGCCGAGGTAGGAACCGTCCGCGTCGATCACGGCGGCGGTGTTGTACAGCACACCCGGCTGCTCCTCCTCGTACATGGGCAGCACCAGCACGATCCCCAACTCCCGCGCCAGCGCCTGGAACCGCTTCACGATCGGCCCGTCCGGGATCTGCTCGGCGTACTCGTAGAACGCCGGGTCCTGGACCTGGCAGAAGTAGGGCCCGTAGAACAACTCCTGGAAGCACAGCACTTGGGCGCCCTGCGCGGCCGCGTCCCGGGCCGCCCGCTCATGCACCTGGATCATCGACTCCTTGTCGCCGGTCCAGGCGGTCTGGAAGACGGCGGCGCGGATCACTCTGCTCATCGGGACCTCCGGTTGGCTCGGTGTGCGGTGAGCCTAGGAAGTCCGCAAGTCGTCGTTGAGGTGCACCGTGTCACGTCTGCGGCGCCGCCGCGTGCCACGGTGTCACGCCCTGCCTGCCCCATGTTTCACCGCCGTTTTCCCAGGTGGCCGCATGTTTCACCCCTGTTGCGCGTCATGCGCGAGGAGCGCGATGTGCACGGAGGCGGCCTGCTCGAAGTCATCGAGGTCCACCCCGAGCCGCTTCTGTATCGCCTCCAGCCGCCGGTACAGGGCGGGGCGCGAGACATGGTGCAGCTGGGCGGTGCGGGACTTGTTGCGCCCGGTGGCCAGATACGTCCGCAGCACCGACAGCAGGTCCTCGTCACCGGCGCACAGCAGCCCGTCCAGCTCCCGCTCGGCGAACGACTGCACCTGCGGATCGTCCCGCAACAGCCTGATCAGGCCCCGCAGGTGTACGTCCCTCAGCCGCACCACCACCGGCAGGTCGAGCGCGGCCGACGACCCGGCGACGGCCTCCGCGACATGCCGCGCCTCACGCAGCCCCGCGGGCACGTCGTCCCAGACGGTACGCGCGCCCGCCGCGGCCACCACCAGTTGCTCCGTCCCCGACTCCGACCGCAGCCGGGCGGCGAAGTGCGCGGCGAGCGCGTCGGCGTCCTGGTCCGGCGCCAGGCTCAGCAGCACCGCCGTGGTCCCGTCGGCCAACTCGGCCACCAGCCCCGGCAGCCCCAGCAGCCGCAGCACCCGGTCGAGCCGCCCGGCCTCCCCGTCCCGCACCACCAGCGGCACGAACGTCCGCCGGTTGACCGGCAGCCCGGCGGCACGCGCACGCGGCAGCAACTGCCGTGCCGGTACGACACCGGAGACCAGGTCGGTGAGCAGGCCCTGCGCGGACTGCTCCTCCCAGCTGTGCGCGAGGCCGCCCAGCATCCGGTGCAGCACCAGCGCCTCGGCGGCCCGGTCGGCGAGCAGCCGCCCGGTGGCGGTGTCCCCCCGGTACCCGCACAGCACGATCCGCCCCCACCGCTCCCCGCGCCCGCCCAGCTCGGCCCGGATCCACCCGGCGCCCTCACGGCCCCCGGCCTGCCGGGCGATGCGCTCCCAGTCCCGCAGCACGTCATCGACGGCCGACCGCTCCCCCGCGGTGGCGAGCACCCGGTGAGCCAGATTCGTCACGACGACAGGACACCCGCTGTGCTGCGCCACCTCGTCCAGCAGTCGCTGAAGCGGGGCCCCCGCCGTGATGAGCCCGGTCAGCGCGGTCCGCACCGCCTCCGACAGGCTGACGGCGGCGAACTTCCGCCGCACCAGCCGGGACTGCACCTCCTCGGTCAGCTCGGCGAACGGGAACGGCCGGTGCAGCACCACCATGGGCAGCCCGCACCGCTCGGCGGCCCGCCGCATCCCCTCCGGCGGCGTCCGGAAGGCCCGCCCGAGCCCCAGCACCACGGCGGCCGCCTCGGCCCGGTGCAGGGAGCGGATGTACTCGGCCTGCTTCTCCTCGTCCCCGGCGAGCAGCACGCCCGTGGTGAGCACCATCTCGCCGCCGCTGAGCATCACCCCGACATCGGCGGCCTCGGCGACATGCACCCAGCGCACCGCCCGGTCCAGCTGGTCCGCACCGGCCACCACCTCGGGCTCCCCGGCGAGCACCCGCTCAAGGCCGAGCACCTGCCGGACCGACAGGGCGGGTTGTGCTGTCCCGAGGTCGATGGTCATGACGCGCGACGTTCCCCTGCTCGGCCGGGTCCTGCTACTGGATGCTCCGCAGAGCGTCTTCGAGGATCGCGGCGCCCTCCTCGGCCTCCGCGACGGTCAGCGACATCGGCGGCGCGATCCGCAGCGCGCTGGTGCTGTGCCCGCCGCCCTTGCCGATGAGCAGCCCGCCCGCGCGGGCCGCCTCCAGCACCGCGGCGGCGGCCTCCGGGTCGGCCTCGTCGGTGCCCGGCCGCGCCAGCTCGATCCCGATCATCAGTCCGCGCCCGCGCACTTCCCGCACGGCCGGAACCTGCGCGCCCACGGCCCGCAGCCGCTCGATGAGCAGCCCGCCGACCCTCCGGGCGTTGCCCTGCAGATCGTGCTCCAGCAGATACGTCAGATTGGCCAGCCCCGCGGCCATGGTGATCTGCGTACCGCCGAAGGTCGAAATACTGTTGGCGTCCAGACAGTTCATGATCTCCGCGCGGGCGATGACACCCCCGACGGACATCCCGTTCCCGATGCCCTTGGCGAAGGTCACGATGTCCGGCGGCCCGTTGCGCCCGTGCGCCTGCCAGCCCCAGAAGTGCTCCCCGGTACGCCCCCACCCGGTCTGCACCTCGTCGGCGATCCACAGGATGCCCCGCTCGTGCAGCACCTCACGGAAGGCGGCGTAGAGCCCGTCCGGCGGCGCGGTGAACCCGCCTACCCCCTGCACGGGCTCGGCGATCAACGCGGCGGGCGGCCGGGTGTGCCCCAGCAGATCCCGCAGATCCTCCACGCAGGCAGCGATGAACTCCTCGTCGCCAAGCCCCGCGAAGGGTCCCCGCCCGCGCACACCCCCATGCACGTACAGCGTCTGAAGCGGCGACAGCGAGGTGGGCGACCAGCCACGGTTCCCGGTGATCCCCACGGTGCTGAAGGACCGCCCGTGGTAACTGTTCCTCATGGCCAGCACGGTGTTGCTGCGCCGATACGTCGTGGCCAGCAACAAGGCGGTGTCATTGGCCTCGGTCCCGGACGTCGTGAAGAACACCCGAGCATCGGGAATCCCACTCAACTGGGTGATGCGCTCGGCCAGATCGACCATGGGCCGGTTCAGGTAAAGAGTCGACGAATGAACAATCCGCCCGGCCTGATCGCTCACGGCCTTGGTGACCTCGGGCAGGGCATGAGCGGTCATCGTCGTCAGAATGCCCCCGAAGAAATCAAGGTACTTCCTCCCCTCGGCATCCCAGACGTACCGCCCCTCACCGTGGGTGATCTCGATCGGCTCGTCGTAGTACAGCGCGAGCCAGTCAGGCAGGACCTCCCGATGACGCCCGAGCAGATCCTTCGTCACGGCAGCACCAGCCCTTCGTACGCGTCGGGACGGCGGTCCCGGTAGAACGCCCACTGCCGCCGCACTTCGTCGATCACCCCGAAGTCGAGATCGCGGACGACGAGTTCCTCCGCCTCGTCACTCGCCACGTCCCCCACGAACTGCCCCCGGGGATCCACGAAGTACGACGTCCCGTAGAAGTCATTGTCCCCGTACTCCTCCACGCCGACCCGGTTGATGGCGGCGACGAAGTACTCGTTGGCGACGGCGGCGGCGGGCTGCTCCAGCCGCCACAGATGGGAGGAGAGCCCTCGATGGGTGGCGGACGGGTTGTAGACCAGCTGGGCCCCGTTCAGCCCGAGCTGCCGCCACCCTTCCGGAAAGTGCCGGTCGTAGCAGATATAGACCCCCACCTTCCCCACCCCGGTCTCAAAGACGGGCCACCCAAGATTCCCGGGCCGGAAGTAGAACTTCTCCCAGAACCCCTTCACCTGCGGAATGTGATGCTTCCGGTACTTCCCCAGATAGGAACCGTCGGCGTCGATCACAGCGGCGGTGTTGTAGTAGAACCCCGACTGCTCCACCTCGAACACCGGCACGACGATCACCATGCCGGTCTCCCGCGCCACGTCCCGCATCCGGCGCACCGTCGGCCCGTCGGGCACCGGCTCGGCCCACCGATAGTGCTCGGCGTCCTGCACCTGACAGAAGTACGGCGAGTTGAAGACTTCCTGGAACCCGATCACCTTGGCACCCTGCCGGGCCGCCTCGCGCGCGTGCTCCTCGTGTTTCGCCACCATGGACCCGGTGTCGCCGGTCCAGGTCGCCTGGACCAGAGCGGCACGTACGACGTTGGCCATGAGCTGCTCCTTCGACGGGACGTCAGAGCCTCTACGCCCGTAGACGCAGGTCGTAGAGGGATGAACGTATGCCTAGGAAACGCCCTTGCCAAGACCATCGTCGTTAACCCGCCGAGTCGGGCGTGTTTCACCCTCCCGGGGCGCGCGGCAGGTCCGGTCAGGCGGTCAGCCCGGCGACCCGCAGGGCATGCAGCACGTCCCAGTGCCGCTCCTCGGACACACTCCGGGCGGCCTCCAGCAACAACGGCACCAGGACCTGCGGCTCGGCCACGACACTCCGGGCGGCCTCCTCAGGTGTACGCATCCGGACATAGGCGTCCAACAGCGCACCGGCCTCCCGCCGCCGCCCGTCACCCACGAGCCCCAGCACGGCCACGCCGATCTCCTCGGCGGACCGCACGACCCCCTGCCGCAGAATCCGCTCCCCGTCCCCGCCCCGTCCCGCGGCGACGAGCGCGTCCGCGGCGGCGACCAGCCGGTCGGCGGGCAACGAGGCCGCCTCCCACAACAGGGTCGCCCAGTCCGCCCCCAGTCCGGCCCGCTCCAGCTCGACGGCGAGCAGCGGATAACGGACGGCGGGCCAGTAGGCGACCTCCACGAGCAACGCGTGCGCCTCCCCGCTCCGCCCTTCCCCCCGCAGCCGCACCAACGTCTCCACGGTCCCGACGATCTCCCGCCGCGCCCCCGCGTCCACGACCGCGTCAGGCCCGGGCCGCACCTCCACCGGTTCCTCGTCGACACCGGCGAACCGGGCCCCACGCGGCCCGCCACTCCCCCCACCGGAAGCAGCAACCTCCGGCACCGCGGCCACGGGAGCGGCCCCGGCCGCCTCCTCCTCCACGACTCCGGCGAACCGGGCACTCCCCCGCCGCCGCTTCCGCTGCTTGGGCACCACCGGAGCCGCGGCGGCCTGCTCACCAGGACTCTCACCGGACACGACAGGAGGACGAGCACGCAGCCGTTCGATCCGCCCACGCAGTTCGGCGCAGCGCGCGGTGGCCCGCTCATAGTCGTCCTGGGCCCAGGCCAGGTCGAGCCGCAGCGCCCGGTCCTCCTCCGGGTCGCTCACCGCGGCGAGCGACCGCCCCAGCCCGGCCAGCCGTTCGGCGGCGTACCGCTGCTCCCGGAGCATCACGTCGAGCCGGTCACCGATGGCGTCCCGCGCGCCAGGCAGGGCGTCAAGGTCGTCGAGCGCGGCGCCGTGCAGCACCCGAACCCGCTCCCGCTCCCTGGCGGCCACAGCACCGCCGTACTCATTGGCGAGGTCCTGCAGCAGGGCTTCCAGCACATCCCAGGGCGGCAGCTCATGTCCGTCCAGACAGGCCCGCATGCCCTCCGGGTCGCGCTGCCAGAAGACGGCGCACCACCCGGCCCGGGGATCCAGGCGCGTCAGAAGACCGTTCAGGTAGTCCGTGAACTCCCGCACCCGTCCCGGGAGCTGATCCACTGCCATCGCCCAACCCCCGCAAGACCGGAGCACTCCGGTCCCGTACACAACACCAACCGTGTTACAGGGCGACTACGGGCAGTTTTCGAAGTGAACGCGGCACCCTCAGAAACCGGACGAAGCACCGGTGACGTCCAGCCCCGCCAGCGCACACCGCCCGGCCAACTCGTCCATCGACAGCCCGAGGGCCCCGGCGAGCGCCGCGACGGTGAAGAAGGCCGGGGTCGGGGCCCGCCCGGTCTCGATCTTCCGCAGGGTCTCGGCGGAGATACCCGCCCGCGCCGCGACCTCGGCCATGCTCCGGGCGCCGCGGGCCTCGCGCAGCAGGCTCCCGAGCCGCTCGCCGCGCTCTCGTTCTTCCGGGGTGAGTGGGGTGCGTACCATGCCCCCATACTAATACCGGTATATTAATTGGCATGGTGGAACTCAAGACCAACACATCGATCGACGCGATGCACACGGCGGGCCAGGTCACGGGGGCGGCCCTGACCGCCGTACGCAAGGCCGCCGACGTGGGCGTATCCCTGCTGGAACTGGACGAGGTGGCCCGCGACGTACTGCGCGCGGCAGGCGCGACCTCCCCCTTCCTCGGCTATCGCCCCTCCTTCGCGCCCACGCCCTTCCCCGCCGTCATCTGCGCCTCCGTCAACGACGCCATCGTGCACGGCATCCCCACCACGTACCGGCTGCGCGACGGCGACCTCGTCTCCATCGACTGCGGTGCCGTGCTGGACGGCTGGGCGAGCGACTCCGCGATCAGCTTCACCGTCGGCCGGGCGCGCCCCGCGGACGTACGGCTGATCGAGACGGCCGAGCGCGCGCTGGCCGCGGGGATCGCCGCGGCGGTGGTCGGCAACCGCATCGGGGACATCGCACACGCGATCGGCACGGTGTGCCGGGGCGGGGGGTACGGCATTCCCGACGGGTTCGGCGGGCACGGCGTCGGGCGCCAGATGCACGAGGACCCGCCCGTACCCAACGAGGGACGACCGCGGCGGGGGCTGCCGCTCCGGCACGGGATGGTGCTCGCCATCGAGCCGATGCTGGTCGCCGGGGGCGGGGACGGGTACCACGCCGCGCCGGACGGATGGACGCTGCGAACGGATGACGGGTCCCGGGCGGCGCATGTCGAACACACGGTGGCGATCACGGACGGGGGACCGCGGGTACTGACGGCACGGGCGTGAGTCCCCGGGCGCCCCGACGCCGACGGGGCGCCCGGCATGGGTGCACGGCGCTACGGGGCACCTCCCCCAACCTCTTCGAACAGGGGGACCCCCAGCGCCCACCCGTGCCGCCCCGCGGCACGACTGCCCGCTGCCAAGCGAGCGACGAGGTGCAGTCGCCGTACGACGGAAGGGGACGTGTCGGGGGGTGTCCGCCCGCAGTGGTTCGCGCGGAAAACCCCGGTAAGGACCCAGTTGGCAGCCCGCGCGGTTCCGAGGACGGACACCCCCCGGCGCGGCCCCGACCCACCCCCGGCAGATGGCGCTACGCGCGCCACGCACCGGACGGACACAGGCCGCCGCAGGCACCCGCCCTCGCTGGACATGCCCACCGCGCCCGTTCGTGCGAAGGTGTAAATCGGGCCGGGCCCGGGCACCCGCGTCCGAACCGGCACGTCGATCAGCGAGGGCGTCCCGGGCGGTCCCACGGGCCACCGCAAGGACGCCCAGAACGGAAGGCCATGACCAGCGGCTTCGACGGTCCGCAGGGCTACGGCCCGGACCCCTTCGGTGAATTCCTCGCACGCTTCTTCGGCGGACCCCGCCCCCGCCAGATCGACATAGGCCGACTGCTCAGCCAGCCGGCCCGCGAACTGGTCCAGGGCGCCGCCCAGTACGCCGCCGAACACGGCAGCCGCGACCTCGACACCGAGCACCTGCTCCGCGCGGCGCTCGGCACCGAACCCACCCGCAGCCTCCTCAGCCGCGCAGGCGTCGCCGACCCCGACTCCCTCGCCTCGGAGATCGACGAACGCTCCGGTCCGGTCCAGTACCCGGAGGGCGAGGCCCCGCCCCCCACCTCCCTCTCCCTCACCCCGGCCGTCAAGCGCGCCCTCCTGGACGCCCACGACATGGCCAGGTCCAGCGGAGCCGGATACATCGGCCCGGAGCACGTCCTCAGCGCCCTCGCCGCCAACCCGGACTCCGCCGCCGGCCACATCCTCAACTCGGCCCGCTTCACCCCGGGCGGCCTCCCTCCCGACCCCCACGATCCCGCCCTGCGCGCCCAGCAGGGCCCAGGCACGGGCGGCCAAGCCCCCCGAGTCGGCCCCGAACAGCCCCGCCGCTCCGACACCCCCACCCTCGACAAGTACGGCCGCGACCTCACCGACATGGCCCGCCAGGGCCGTATCGACCCGGTCATCGGCCGCGACGAGGAGATCGAGCAAACGATCGAGGTCCTCTCCCGCCGAGGCAAGAACAACCCCGTCCTGATCGGCGACGCGGGCGTCGGCAAGACCGCCATCGTCGAGGGCCTCGCCCAACGCATCGCCGACGCCGACGTCCCGGACGTCCTCACCGGCCGCCGCGTCGTCGCCCTGGACCTCAGCGGCGTCGTCGCGGGCACCCGCTACCGCGGCGACTTCGAGGAACGCCTCAACAACATCGTCGGCGAGATCCGCGCCAACACCGACCGCCTGATCGTCTTCATCGACGAACTGCACACCGTGGTCGGCGCGGGCGGCGGCGGCGAAGGCGGCTCGATGGACGCGGGCAACATCCTCAAACCGGCGCTCTCCCGGGGCGAACTGCACATCGTGGGCGCCACGACCCTCGAGGAGTTCCGCAGGATCGAGAAGGACGCGGCCCTGGCCCGCCGCTTCCAGCCGATCCTCGTCCCGGAACCCACCACCGCCGACGCCATAGAGATCCTGCGCGGCCTGCGCGACCGCTACGAGGCGCACCACCAGGTCCGCTACACGGACGAGGCCCTCACGGCAGCCGTGGAACTCTCGGACCGCTACCTCACCGACCGCCGCCTCCCGGACAAGGCGATCGACCTGATCGACCAGGCGGGCGCCCGCGTCCGCCTCCGCGCGAAGACCAAGGGCACCGACGTACGGGCCATGGAACGCGAGGCGGACCAGCTCACCCGCGACAAGGACCAGGCGGTCGCGGACGAGCAGTACGAGGAGGCGATGCGCCTGCGCGACCGGATCACGGCCCTGAAGCAACGCATCGCCGACGCCAGCCACGACGGCGAGGCCGACGAGGGCCAGCACCTGGAGGTCACCGCGGAGGCGATCGCCGAGGTGGTGTCACGCCAGACCGGCATCCCGGTCAGCCGCCTCACCGAGGAGGAGAAGGACCGCCTCCTCAACCTCGAACAGCACCTCCACGAACGCGTCGTCGGCCAGGACGAGGCCGTCCGCGTCGTCTCCGACGCGATCATGCGTTCGCGCGCCGGCCTCGCCGACCCGCACCGCCCGATCGGCAGCTTCCTCTTCCTCGGCCCGACCGGCGTCGGCAAGACGGAACTCGCCCGCGCCCTCGCCGAAGCCCTGTTCGGCAGCGAGGACCGCATGGTCCGCCTGGACATGAGCGAGTACCAGGAGCGCCACACGGTCAGCCGACTGGTCGGCGCGCCCCCCGGCTACGTCGGCCACGAGGAGGCGGGCCAGCTCACCGAGGTGGTCCGCCGCCACCCGTACTCGCTCCTCCTCCTCGACGAGGTGGAGAAGGCGCACCCGGACGTCTTCAACATCCTCCTCCAGGTCCTCGACGACGGCCGTCTCACCGACTCCCAGGGCCGCACGGTGGACTTCACCAACACGGTCATCGTGATGACCAGCAACCTCGGCTCGGAGGCGATCACCCGACGCGGCGCGGGCATCGGCTTCGGTTCGGGCGGCGCCGACGCGGACGAGGAGGCCCGCCGCGAGCAGATCCTGCGCCCGCTGCGGGAGCACTTCCGCCCGGAGTTCCTGAACCGGATCGACGAGATCGTGGTCTTCCGCCAGCTCTCGCCGGACCAGCTGCACCGGATCACCCACCTCCTCCTGGAGGGCACCCGGCGCCTGCTGACCGCGCAGGGCATCACGGTCGAGTTCACGGACGCGGCGGTGGACTGGCTGTCCAAGGAGGGCTTCCAGCCGGAGTACGGCGCCCGCCCGCTGCGCCGCACGATCCAGCGCGAGGTGGACAACCGACTCTCACGCCTGCTCCTGGACGGCCGTCTCAAGGAGGGCGACCAGGTGACGGTGGACGCGGAGAACGGAAGCCTCACCTTCCACACCCCGGCGACCACCGCCCCCTAGACCCAAAGCTTGATCACGCCCGCACCTGATCACGGCCGCACCCGACCACGCCCGCACCTGATCACGGCCGCACCACCATCGCGGCCCCACCACCCCTCCGCACCGTCTCCGCGGCGGCCAGCCACTTCCCCCCACCGAGCCGCTGCACCCCGGTGGCCGCCCCGATCTCGGCACTGAGCCGGAAGGAATGCCCGATCCCCTCCAACTCCCCCCGCACCGCGCTCTCGTACAGCGCGCCCTCCAGATCGGTCACGGCCCCGTTGCGCTGACTGGCCCGGGGCGCGGCGATGGCGTCAACGAGCGGCAGCCCCCGGTCGAGGACCCCGGTGAGCGTCTGGATGACGGTGGTGATGATCGTCGCGCCCCCGGGCGACCCCACCGCGACCACCGGCCGCCGCTGCGCGTCCAGCACGATGGTCGGCGCCATCGACGACCTCGGCCGCTTCCCGGGCCCGGGCAGGTTGGGGTCGTGGACGGCCGGGTCGGCGGGGGCGAAGGAGAAGTCGGTCAGCTCGTTGTTGAGCAGGAAGCCCCGGCCGGGCACGGTGATGCCGCTGCCGCCGGTCTGTTCGATGGTGAGGGTGTAGGAGACGACGTTGCCCCACTTGTCGGCAACGGTCAGATGCGTGGTGCTCTCCCCCTCGTACGTGGTCGGCACCCCCGCACCCGCCACCCCGCACGCCCCGGGACTCCGCGGATCCCCGGGCGCGACCGGACTGCTCAGCACCGCGTCGTCCTTGATGAGACAGGCACGCGAGTCCGCGAACTCCTGCGACAACAGCCCTTCGGTGGGTACGTCCTCGAAGGCGGGGTCCCCGACCCAGCGCCCCCGGTCGGCGAAGGCGATCCGGCTGGCCTCGATGAACCGGTGCAGGTACTGCGCGTCGCCCAGCCGGGACAGATCAGTCCCTTCAAGGATGTTGAGCGCTTCCCCGACCGTCGTGCCACCGGACGACGAGGGAGCCATCGAGTAGACCCCGAACCCCCGGTACGAGGTCTTCGACGGCGCCTGGCTCCTGGCGCGATACGACGCGAGGTCGTCCACCGACAGCTCACCACCCCGAGCCCGCCACCCCGAACCGGGGTTCACCGGCGGCCGGTTCACGGTACGGACGATCTCCCGTCCCACCGCGCCCCGGTAGAACCGCTCGACGCCGCCCTTCGTCTTCCCCAACTCCCGGTAGGTCCGGGCAAGATCGGGGTTGCGGAACACCGACCCCACCACGGGCAGTTCCCCGCCGGGCAGGAACAGCTCGGCGGTGTCCGGGAAGTACCGGAACCGCGTCTCGTTGGCGGCGGTCTGGGACCGGAACGTCTCGTCGACGGTGAAGCCGTCCCGCGCGAGCCGTTCGGCGGGCTTGAGCAGCGTCCCCAGTCCCCGGCTGCCCCACTTGTCGAGCGCGGCCCGCCAGGTGGCGGGCGTCCCCGGCACCCCGACGGACAGCCCGCTGCTGACGGCCTCGGCGAAGGGGATGGGCCGCCCGTCCTCCAGGAAGAGGTCGGCGCCCGCGGCAAGCGGCGCGGTCTCCCGGCCGTCGATCGTGTGCACCGTACGGGTCGAGGCGTCGTAGTAGACGAAGTACCCGCCGCCGCCGATCCCGGCGGAGTAGGGCTCGGTGACGCCGAGCGCCGCGGCGGTGGCGACGGCCGCGTCGACGGCGTTGCCGCCCTTTCCGAGCACCTCGATCCCGGCGGCGGAGGCGTCCGCGTCGACGCTGGCGACGGCGCCTCCGTGGCCGACGGCCACCGGCGTCTTCTCAGGAGCGGGAACCGCACCCGACGCCGTACTCGACGTCGTACTCGGCGCCGTGGCCGCCGCCGAGCCCACCGTGGTGAGCACCGCGGCCGACACCGCCAGGACGGTCAGTTTCCGCATGACAGGGCGACGCATCCGCACCTCCAGTCAGGGGCCAGTGCGCGCAGCGTAGACCGGCGACCACACCCGCGTCAGGACCGCACCCCGCCCCCGCCCCTCAACTCCGGCCACCCGGACCCCCGATCCCCCGCCCCCCGGCCGCCCCCGCGTCGAACAACGGTTTGTCTCGACCCGCTACCATCCCCGGCCATGAATGACGACGTGCGCAACATCGTCCTCGGCGTGGTCGCGGCGGGCATCAGTGCCGCGCTGGGCTGGCTCGCCCGCACCTATCTGTACAAGCGGAAGCTCCGCCGCAAACAGGCCTTCTTCGGGCTGCCGGAGAACTCGGAGTCGCTGCTCGTCGTCAACCGTGACCCGGCCACCGCGGAACCGGCGGTGCACCGCTTCGACGTGTTCGCGCTGCTGGAACTCTCCGCGCTCATCAAGGACTGCGGCGCCCACGTCCAGGTGGTCACCCAGGACGCGAACCCTCAAGGCTTCGGCGAACGCACCGAGTTCTGTGTCGGCGGGCCGGGCTCCAACCGCCGTATGGTCGCCCACATGGCGGCGATGCTGCCGGGCATACGCGTCAACGTCGATCCCGAACCGGGCCCGGACCGGGGCGCCTTCCAGATCGGCACCGAGCGCTACCGCATGGAGCCGGGGATCACGGAGTACGTGCTGCTGGCCCGGCTGACGGCCGGTGACCGCCGGGAGACCCGGCCGGTGTTCCTGTTCTGCGGCCAGCGCGCGATCACCAACCAGGCCGCGACCCGCTATCTCGCCCGTCATCACGAGCGGCTGGCCCGCAAGCACGGCGGCAACTCGTTCGTCCTGCTGCTGAAGGTCGTCAACTCGCAGGCGTACGGCCCGGACGTG
Source organism: Streptomyces sp. B93 (assembly GCF_018070565.1). Classification (GTDB taxonomy): domain Bacteria; phylum Actinomycetota; class Actinomycetes; order Streptomycetales; family Streptomycetaceae; genus Streptomyces. The sequence continues at coordinate 7,328 of NZ_JAGPXL010000039.1, read as the reverse complement.
GTGGAGCTGGTCGCCGACGTGACCCGCACGGCGCAGACCCCCCTGCCCGCGCCCGCCCCCAAGAACTCCCACCGCGCCCAGTGAGGGGCGCCGGACCCCGGCCAACCCGTCCGGCGCGCGGCTGACCTTCTCCTCCGCGACGGGCCGACACCCCGTGGATGTCGGTTCCACCGCGCGAGCAGTGATCGGCGGCCGCGCCCGGCCGGGCCTGGCTCTGGGGCCTGTCCGGCGGATCATGCCGCAGACGCCGGGCTTGCCACGCCCATCTGCGCTTGCACCCCACCGCCGATTTCCTGCGACCTGATCCGCCGGACAGGCCCTAGGGGGTGAACGACACATCGTAGTCGAGGCCTTGGGCACCCCTCCTCCCCGGTTGCCCCGGCGCTTCACCGGTCTCAGCTTTCGAGAACCCCGTCTCAAGGGCCGGGGCCTCAGTGCTTGAGGATCTTGGACAGGAAGTCCCGGGCCCGGTCGCTGGCGGGGTTGGTGAAGAACTCGTCGGGGCTGCGGTCCTCGACGATCCGGCCGTCGGACATGAACACCACACGGTTGGCGGCGGAGCGGGCGAAGCCCATCTCATGAGTGACGACGACCATGGTCATGCCCTCGCTGGCGAGCTGCCGCATGACCTCGAGGACCTCGTTGATCATCTCCGGGTCGAGCGCCGAGGTGGGCTCGTCGAACAGCATGACCTTGGGCTCCATGGCGAGGGCGCGGGCGATGGCCACGCGCTGCTGCTGGCCGCCGGAGAGCTGCGCCGGGTACTTGTCCGCCTGGTCGGCGAGCCCGACCCGGTCGAGCAGCTGACGGGAGCGTTTGTCGGCGTCCTCCTTCTTGCGTTTGCGGACCTTGACCTGGCCGAGTGAGACGTTCTGGAGGACGGTCTTGTGGGCGAAGAGGTTGAAGGACTGGAAGACCATTCCGACGTCGGCGCGGAGCGCGGCGAGGGCCTTGCCCTCCTCCGGGAGCGGACGCCCGTCCAGCAGGATCGCGCCGGAGTGGATGGGCTCCAGCCGGTTGATCGCCCGGCACAGCGTCGACTTCCCCGACCCCGAGGGGCCGATGACCACGACCACCTCCCCCTTTCCGACGGTGAGCTGGACGTCCTGGAGGACATGCAGATCGCCGAAGTACTTGTTGACGTCACGCAGCTCGATCAATGGATCGACGGCCATGCTCAGCCCTACTCACTTTCAGCTGTCTCGCGTGGGTCGCGGTCGCCGCAAACTAACCAGACGCGACAGGCGCCGATGCGCGACACGCACCTTCCGGGCATAAGCCGTATTTACGCCGTATTTACCCCATCCCCCGCTCGACGGTCTCAGGCCTCCGCGATCTCCGCGTACAGCTGCGACAGCTCGGGCACCCCGTTGGCGGCCCACTCGTGCCCGACGGTCACCACGTCGAACTCCCGCCCGGAGGCCAGTCGGACGACGGGCCCGGTCGTCCAGATGTCCCAGGTGGCACCCGGCACCGTACGCACGATCACCGTGCCGAGATAGAGCCCGGCGTCGTTGCCGAGCCAGGGCAGGATCTCCTCGTCGTCGCGCCAGCGCGGCAGCAGCTGGTCGAGCGCCTCCAGCGAGGCCACCGAGTCGTCGAGCCGGACGCCCACCCGGGACGCCTGCGACCGCAGCAACTCGCATTCGGACAGCAGCTCGGCGATCCCCTCGGGGTCGGGCGTGCCACCGCCCGCCGTCAGGAGCGCGGCGGCCCGTTTCTTCCGTCGGCCGCCCAGGAAAGGGATGTTCATACGGACAGCCTGGCATTCGCACCGGCGTGCGCACCACAGGCGCGCGGACCGCAGCGTGCGGGGGGTTTCCCGGCCCGTTCACGCATGGCTCGTTGACCTGCGCCGATCACCTCCCTAGCTTCGCGGTGACTCATCCCCGGCCGTCAGGTCACTCGTCCCCCAGCACTCACAGGACTCGGGAGTATCGGTTTGCTGCACCGGCGTCTCGGAGTCCCCGGAACCCCGCGCGGTCTCGGGGGCCTCATCCTCGTCCTCGCCCTGTTCATGGCCCTGGTGCCGGGCGGCGGCACCGGCGCGACCGCCGAGTCGGCGCTCGGGCCGGTGCCGCTGGAGCGGCTCTACGACAACACCGCCGTCAGCGACGACAGCAGCCCCGAGCAGGCCGACTTCGACGGCCTCGGGTCCTCCCTGTCCGCCCAGGACCTCACCGCCGCGGGCTGGACGCCGGGCGGCACGATCACCGTGCGGGGCGCGCGGCTGACCTGGCCGGACAGCGGCGCGGGCCGACCCGACAACGTACGCGCCGCCGGGCAGAGCGCCTGGCTCGGCGGCGCCTCGGGGGACGCGCTCGCCTTCCTGGTCGCGGGCACGGACGGCGCCGACGTCAGCGGCTCGGGCACGGTCTCGTACGCGGACGGCTCCCTGTCCTCGTACCGGCTGACCGCTCCCGACTGGCGCACGGGGCCGCTCGCGACCAAGGCGGTCGCGCTGCCGCACATCAACACGCCCGGGGGGCAGCGCGCCGAGAAGGCCCGGCTGTACGTGGTGACGATCCCGGTCGCGCCGGACCGCCAGGTGCTCTCGGTGCGGCTGCCGCACGCGCCCGGACTGCATGTGTTCTCGCTGGCGGTGCGCGCGGCCACCGCGGGCTGGACGGGGAGCTGGGCGGCGGCGACCTCGGGGTACCAGGCCGTGGGCCCGTGGACCGACCGCACGCTGCGGCTGGTGGTGCACACCTCGGCGGGCGGGCCGCGGGTGCGGCTGCGGTTCGACAACACCTTCGCGGCGGCGCCGGTGCGGATCGGCGCCGCGAGCGTGGCGGTACGGGACAGCGGCGCGGCGGCGCGCGGGACGCCGGTGCCGGTGACCTTCGCGGGCTCCCCGGGTGCCACGGTCCCGGCCGGGGCGCAGACGTACAGCGATCCGCTCGCCTTCCAGGTGCCCGCGGACGCCGATCTGCTGGTCAGCTTCCATCTGCCCGGCACGGTGACGGCGGCGCCGACGCACCGGCTCGCGGTGCAGACGTCGTACGTCAGCGAGCCGGGCGACCACACGGCGGACGGCTCGGCGGCCGGGTACCCGTCGACGATCACCAACTGGCCGCTGCTCACCGGGGTCGACGTGGGCGGCGGGCCGGGGACGGTGGTGACGCTGGGCGACTCGATCACCGACGGTGACCGGTCCACCGTGGGCGGCAACCGGCGCTGGCCCGACGTCCTGGCCGACCGGCTGCGCGCCCAGAGCACCGTCCCGCACTACGGCGTGCTCAACCAGGGCGTCTCCGCGAACCGGGTCCTCGGCGACCGCTACCCCGGCGACGGCGTGTCCAAGGAGACGGGCGGCGTGAGCGCGCTGAACCGCCTCGACCGGGATGTGCTGGCGCAGACGTCGGTGCGTACGGCGGTGGTGTTCGAGGGCATCAACGATCTGCTGTCGGGCTCCTCGGCGGACGAGGTCGCGGCCGGGCTCCGCCAGATCGCCGACCGGGCACACGCGTGGGGGCTGCGGGTGCCGGTGGCGACGCTGGTGCCGTGCGGCGGTCTCGCCGGGTGCACGGCGGCGGTGGAGGCCGAGCGGACCGCGCTGAACGACTGGATCCGGGCCAGCTCGGTGTTCGACGGGGTGCTCGACTTCGACGCGGCGTTGCGCGACCCGGCGCAGCCGGGCCGGATGCTCCCGGAGTACGACAGCGGCGACCATCTGCATCCGGGCGACGCGGGTCTCGCGGCGCTGGCCGAGTCGGTGGACCTGACGCTCCTGTGAGGCGGGCCCGGCTCTACACCTCCAGGTCCACCACCACCGGCGCGTGGTCCGAGGCGCCCTTGCCCTTGCGCTCCTCGCGGTCGACGTAGGCGTCCTTGACGGCCTCGCCGAACGCCTTGTTGCCGTAGACCAGGTCGATGCGCATGCCGCGGTTCTTGGGGAAGCAGAGCTGGCGGTAGTCCCAGTACGTGAACGGGTGGTCGTACTTCAGGGGGCGCGGAACGACGTCGCTGAGGCCGGTCTCGCGCAGGGCGGCCAGCGCGGCGCGCTCGGCGGGGGTGACATGGGTGCTGCCCTCGAAGGCGGCCGGGTCGAAGACGTCGTCGTCGGTCGGGGCCACGTTGTAGTCACCCAGGACGGCGAAGGGGCGGCTGCCGCCCGCGTCACCGGCGACCGCAGCCTTCAGGGCCTCGAACCACTGGAGCTTGTAGGCGTAGTGCGGGTGCTCCACCTCGCGGCCGTTGGGCACGTACACCGACCAGACGCGGACCGGTCCGCAGGTGGCGGAGATGGCGCGGGGCTCCACCGAGCCGTCGTAGCCGGGGTCGCCGGGCAGGCCCTTGACGACGTCGGCGAGGCCGACGCGGGAGAGCACCGCGACGCCGTTCCACCGCCCGGTGGCGTGTACGGCGGCCTCGTAGCCGATTTCGCGCAGTTGCTCGGTCGGGAACTGGTCCTCGGCGACCTTGGCCTCCTGGAGGCAGAGCACGTCGGTGCCGCTGCTCTCCAGCCAGGCCAGGAGCCTCGGCAGGCGGGCGGTGATCGAGTTCACGTTCCAGGTCGCGATGCGCATGTCCCACAACCTACCCGGCGGGTCCGACAACGCCGCCCCGCCGGGGCTGGCCGTCAGACCTCCGCGGTGCCGCCCGGGGCCAGCCGCTGGTGGTCGGCGCCGCCGAGGGCGCCGATCTGGCGGTCGTAGACCGGGCGGGCGAGGTCGGTGAGCAGGGCGTCGTGGATGTCGTAGGCGCGCCGCGGCCTGACCTCGCGGACGTAGTCGATGACCTCGGAGATCTTGTTCCAGGGGGCCATCACCGGCAGCATCAGCGTCTCCACCGGGTGGTCGGGGACGGTCAGCGCGTCGCCGGGGTGGAAGACCTTGCCGCCGTCGACGAGGTAGCCGACGTTGGTGACGCGCGGGATGTCGGGGTGGATGACGGCGTGCAGCTCGCCGTGGACCTGGACGTCGAAGCCCGCGGCGGTGAACGTGTCGCCGTGGCCGACGGTGTGCACCCGGCCCGGGAACGCCGCCGCGACCTTCTCGGCCACCGATTTCAGCGTCCAGATCTCGGCGGCCGGGTTGGCCTCCAGGGCGGCGCGCAGCCGTGCCTCGTCGAAGTGGTCGGGGTGCTCGTGGGTGACGAGGACGGCGTCCGCGCCCACCGCGGCGTCCTCCTCGGTGAACATGCCCGGGTCGAGGACGAGCGTCCGGCCGTCCTTCTCCAGGCGGACACAGGCGTGCGACATCTTCGTGAGCTTCATGGCTCCATCCTGCCCCGGGCGGCCGTGGGGTTCGCGGCGCTCACTCCTGCGGCGTGGTCTCCTCCCGGACGACCTGCTGTGCCACCCGGAACGCGCTGCTCGCCGCCGGTACGCCGCAGTAGACGGCTGTCTGGAGGAGGACCTCCTTGATCTCGGCCGGGGTGAGGCCGTTGCGCAGGGCGGCGCGGACATGGGCGGCGAGATCGTCGAGGTGGCCGCCCGCGACCAGCGCGGTGAGGGCGATGCAGCTGCGGGTGCGCCGGTCGAGGCCGGGCCGGTCCCAGATCTCGCCCCAGGTGTAGCGGGTCAGCAACTCCTGGAAGTCCCCGGAGAAGTCGTCGGCCTGCGCGAGCACCCGGTCCACGTGCGCGTCGCCGAGCACCTCGCGGCGCACCTTGGTCCCGGCGTCGTACGGGTCGGGCCGTCCGGTGGGCTGCGGCTGGGCCTCGGCGGGCGGGGCGATCTCGGCGATGGGCCCGCTCTGCGGGGGCTGCACGGCCTGTGGGGTGCCCGGGTGCTGCTGGGGCGGGACGAAGACGGGCTGGCCGGGGGCGGCCGGGAGGACGGTCTGGCCGGTGGCCGAGTCGTACGCGGGCTGCCAGGCCGTGGAGAAGTGGTGGACCAGCAGATCCGTGACCGCGGCGGGCTGTTCGACCGGCACCAGGTGCGAGGCGCCGGGCACGACGGCGAGCCGGGCGTCCGGGATCCCGGCGACCAGGGTGCGGGCCTCGGCGGGCCCGGTGACCTGGTCCTCCGACCCCACCAGCACCAGCGTGGGCACCCCGATCCCGGCCAGCTCCCGCCGTACGTCGAAGGCGGCCAGCGCCTCGCAGGCGGCGATGTAGCAGCCGGGGTCGGTGGTGCGCACCATCTGCACCGCCCACTCGGTGATCGCGGGCTGGGCGGCGGCGAACCCGGAGGTAAACCAACGGTCGGGCGCGGTACGGGCGATGGGGTCGAGCCCGTTGGTCCGGACGATCACCCCGCGCTGGCGGAACTCGTCGGCCGAGCCGAACCGCGGCGAGGCCGCGATCAGCACCAGCGAGGCGAGCCGCTCGGGGTGCCTGAGCGCCAGTTCCATGCCGACCGCGCCGCCGAGCGCGCAGCCCGCGTAGCCGAAACGCTGCACGCCCAGCGCGTCGAGGGTGGCGAGCAGCCGGGCGGTGAGGTCGCCGACCGCGTCCGTGGGGTACGCCGGCGCGCCGCCGTGTCCCGGCAGGTCGTACCGGAAGACCCGCCACTGCTCGGCCAGTTCGGGCACCTGTCGGTCCCACATGTGCCATGTGGTACCCAGTGAGGGACCCAGGATCAGAACAGGTGCGTCTTCTGGCCCGTCAAAGCGGTATTGCAGGGTGTTCGGTGGTGTCTCACTCACGCCCCAGACCCTCTCACGTATCACGAACGCCCTTGTAACGCGGGGGTGTGGGCAACCGGTCCGACCAGGTCGAAGACCTCGAGGGCTGCGTAGCCTCTGAGGCATCGGACGATCTCACGTCGGGTCTTGCAGGGCGGCGTTGGCCGGGTGGTCTCCGCCCTAGTCGAGCCGACGGGTGCTCCGACAGCCCGGACGAATACTCGACCGCTGGAGGAGATGGGTGGTACGGGAGCGGGCATGCCTTTCACAGGCACCGACGGGCGCACGGCATGCCGAGGACGGCCGCAGACCAGCGGCTGATCCGGACAGCGGCGTGCGGGTAGGGACGACTATGAGCGGTTCGGGATCTGGTCGCCATCCTCTGCGCGATCCGAATTCCGGATCCGGTCCATCCACGCGGTGGATGGACCAGGCGCTCCTCCATTCCTGGGTTCAGCGACGACATGCGACGAGTTGCATGACTTCCCATCACAAGTGGTTTGGCCTACATCGACTTCTCCGCGCTGCTGGCGGACCATTTCAACCGGCAGCTCCGCCGGGGCGCGGGGGTGACGCACTCGGATTACAGCCTGCTAGCCCACCTGTCCGCGGCCCACGACCGCGCACTGACCATGTCCTCCTCGAACAGCGTCGAGGCCCACAAGTGGGGGTCGCCCGCGAGCCGTTGCCGGCAATACGGCGGGGAACGCCCTCCGCGGCACGGGCCCTGGACACGGCAGCCCCGCAACGCCGAGG
>NZ_JAGPXL010000038.1 GCF_018070565.1 Streptomyces sp. B93 | reverse complement strand
CATAGTGTTTCGGTGGTTATAGCGTGAGGGAAACGCCCGGTTACATTCCGAACCCGGAAGCTAAGCCTTACAGCGCCGATGGTACTGCAGGGGGGACCCTGTGGGAGAGTAGGACGCCGCCGAACAAATTTTGAGGGAAACCCCGCATCTTCGGATGCGGGGTTTTCTGCGTTTGAGGGGGGGGGATCCCCCGGCCTGCATTACAGGCGGCCCGTTGTTTTCAGGGCCAGGTAGGCATCCGCCAGTGCGGGGGCCAGTTCGTCTGGGGTTGCGTCGACGACTGTGACGCCGTGTCGGCGGAGTTGCTCCGCTGTGCGGTGGCGTTCGGATTGGGCTTGGGCGGCTGCTGCTGCCTCGTAGACCGCTTCGGTTGTTCCTCGGGACTTGGCCATGTCGGCGATATGGGGGTCGGCGACTGAGGCGACGAGGAGTGTGTGGCGTTGGGTGAGCTGTGCCAGGACGGGGAGCAGGCCTTCTTCTACCGGGGCGGCGTCGAGGGTGGTGAGGAGGACGATCAGGGAGCGGCGGGGGGCCGTGCGGAGGGCGGTGGCGGTGAGGCCTCGGGCGTCTGTTTCGACGAGTTCGGGTTCGAGGGCCGCCATGGCGTTGACGAGGGAGGGCAGGACGTCGCCTGCGGTGCGGCCCTGGACGAGGGCGCGGACCTGACGGTCGTAGGCGAGGAGGTCGACGCGGTCGCCGGCGCGGGATGCCAGGGCGGCCAGGAGGAGCGCGGCGTCCATGGAGGCGTCGAGGCGGGGGGCGTCGCCGACGCGGCCCGCGGAGGTGCGGCCGGTGTCGAGGACCAGGAGGATGTGGCGGTCGCGTTCGGGGCGCCAGGTGCGTACGGCGACGGTGGTCTGGCGGGCGGTGGCACGCCAGTCGATGGAGCGGGTGTCGTCGCCGGGGACGTATTCGCGGAGGCTGTCGAATTCCGTGCCCTCGCCGCGTTGCAGGACGCTGGTGCGGCCGTCGAGTTCGCGCAGGCGGGCGAGCTTGGAGGGGAGGTGTTTGCGGCTGGTGAAGGGTGGCAGGACACGGACCGTCCAGGGGACGCGGTGGGTGCCCTGGCGGGTGAGGAGGCCGAGGGGGCCGTAGGAGCGGATGGTGACGCGGTCGGCCTGGCGGTCGCCGCGGCGGGTGGGGCGTAGGCGGGTGGTGATGCGGCGGCGTTCGCCTGCGGGGATCGACACGCGGTGGCGTGAGCCCGTCACTTCGGTGCCCGGTTGCCAGCTGCTGGGGGGCCAGGCGTCGCGGACCTTGGCGCGCAGGGGGCGGCGGGACGGGTTGGTGAGGGTGAGGGTGACGTCCGCGGGGTCGCCGAGGCGTACCGAGGTGTCGCCGGAGCGGGTCAGCCGCAGGTGTCGTACGGGGGCCGCGAGGGCGAAGTCGCAGGCGCAGGCGAGGGCCAGGGGGGCGTTCACGGCGATGATGCCCGTCCAGCTGGGGTCCCAGAGGCCGACGGGGAGGGTACCTAGGGCCGCGACGAGCGCGGCGCGTCCGGTGAGGGCCATCACCGGGGGACGGGGACGTGGGCGAGGACGGCGTTGATGACGGAGTCGGCTGTGACGCCTTCCATTTCGGCCTCGGGGCGGAGTTGTACTCGGTGGCGGAGGGTGGGGAGGGCGAGGGCCTTGACGTCGTCGGGGGTGACGTAGTCGCGGCCGGTGAGCCAGGCCCAGGCGCGGGAGGTCGCGAGGAGGGCGGTGGCGCCGCGGGGGGAGACGCCGAGGGTGAGGGACGGGGATTCGCGGGTGGCGCGGCAGATGTCGACGACGTAGGCCGTGATCTCGGGGGAGACGGTGGTCTTGGCGACTGCCGCGCGGGCCGCTTCGAGGCTTGCGGGGTCCGCTACGGGGCGTACGCCGGCGGCGTGCAGGTCGCGGGGGTTGAAGCCTTCGGCGTGGCGGGTGAGGACGTCGATCTCGTCCTGGCGGGAGGGGAGGGGGATGGTGAGTTTGAGGAGGAAGCGGTCGAGCTGGGCTTCGGGGAGGGGGTAGGTGCCCTCGTACTCGACGGGGTTCTGGGTTGCCGCGACGAGGAAGGGTTCGGGGAGGGGGCGGGGGGTGCCGTCGACCGTGACCTGGCGTTCCTCCATGGCTTCGAGGAGGGACGACTGGGTCTTGGGAGGGGTGCGGTTGATCTCGTCGGCGAGGAGGAGGTTGGTGAAGACGGGGCCAGGCTGGAAGGAGAACTCGGCGGTGCGGGTGTCGTAGACGAGGGAGCCGGTGACGTCGCTCGGCATCAGGTCGGGGGTGAACTGGACGCGTTTGGTGTCGATGTCGAGGGCGGCGGCGAGGGCACGGACGAGGAGGGTCTTGGCGACTCCGGGGACGCCTTCGAGGAGGACGTGGCCGCGGCAGAGGAGGGCGACGACGAGGCCGGTGACGGCGGGGTCCTGACCGACCACGGCCTTGGCGATCTCGGCGCGCAGGGCTTCCAGGGCGGCTCGGGCGCTGCCCGGGTCGCCGGTCTGCCCGGCGTTGTCAGTGGTCGGGTCCATCATGGACGGCGTACCTCTCTTTCGAGGGCGTCGAGTTGGTCGGTGAGTGCGATCAGGGCTGTGTCGTCCGTGGGCGGCGGGCCGAAGAGGAGGGTGTGCAGGGACTGTCCGTCGCCGTGGAGGTGGGCGGACAGGGCGGGGAGCAGGGCTTCGGGCGTGTGTGCCTGGGGGACGGGGACGCCTACGAGGGGGGCGAGGCGGGTGCGTGTGGTGGAGCGAAGAGCGGTGGCGGCGCGGTCGCGGGCGTTCGCCTTGCGGTAGAGGCGGGCGCGGCCTTCGACGGTTTCGGAGGCACGGATCGCGACGGGGAGTCTTTCGGGGACCAGGGGGCCGAGTCGGCGTGCCCGCCAGAGGGCGGCCAGTGCCGCGGCGATGAAGAGTTGCAGGGTGCCCCAGAGCCAGCCGGAGGGGAGCAGGTCGAAGAGGCCGCTGTCGTCTTCGGGAGTGGTGGCGGAGGCGTCGGAGAGTGAGGGGAGGTACCAGACCAGATGGGGGCGGGAGCCGAGGAGTTGGAGGGCGAGGGAGGCGTTGCCCTGCTCGTCGAGGTGGTCGTTGTAGAGGATGTCGGGGGCGCCGATGACGATGGTGTCTCCGTCGCCGGACTGGTCCGGGAGCTGGACGAGGGTGGCGAGGCGTTCGCTGGGGTAGCAGCGGACGGCGTCGGGGTGGGTGGTGATGTAGCGGTGGCCGCCGGTGTCCGCGCTGCCGGCGCGGCGGGCGGCGGGCAGGTCGCAGCCGGGGGTGAGGGTGGATTCGAGGCTGGTGGCGGGGTCCGCGGTGACGCCGGGGGCGAGTCGTTCGGCGGAGTGGTTGCCGGGGGCGATGAGGACGGTACGGGTGCCGGAGTCGGCCACGGAGGCACGCAGCAGGGTCTGTTGACGGTGGGTCAGCAGGTCGGGGACGGCGACCAGGAGGGTGGTGTCCGGGGCGGCGGCGGAGCGGGCTTCGTCCAGGGTGGTGACGACGCGGGTGGACACGCCGCGGTCGGCGAGGAGTTCGGCCACGGCGCGGCTGCCCTGGGGGTCGGCGGAGCGCGGGTCGAGGGTGCCGTGTTGGGCGTCGGAGCGGATGACGGCGATGACGACGGCGCCCACGAGGAGCAGGACGAGTGCGAGGGCGACGCCGCGCGCGCGGGTCCACACCTGGCGGGCGGTGGGGGAGGCCGAGGTGGACGGGAGCGTGGCCTCAGTGGTCATCCGGCGGCTCCGGGGCGGGTGCTGGCCGCGCTGTCGGCGTTGTGGGCGGTGCTGCTGGTGGCGAGCTGTGGTTTGGCGCGTTCGAGGTCGCGGTCGAGTTCGGTGATGCGGCGGTACGACTGTTCGTCGGCGGAGCGGCCGCCGTATGTGACGTCGTCGAAGTCGCGGGCGGCGGTGCGCAGTCGGTCGGCGTGGGCCGGCAGTGAGCGGCCCGCTTCGGCGGCTGCTTCGTCCGCGGTGCGGCCGGGGCGGGCGTCGAGGAGGGCGCGTTCCTCGAGGGCGCGGACGACGGCGCGCATGCGTTCCTGGAGGGCTTGGTTCCAGTGGCGTTGGGCGGCGTGCGCCTCGGCGGCGGCGCGGTGTTCGGCGGCGCTGCGGGGGCGGTCGTCGAACAGGGCGGGGGAGGTGGCGGGCTGGCGGCGTGGGGTGCCCAGGCGCCACCAGAGGGCGGCCAGGACGGCGATGACGGCCAGGATGATGACGATCAGGCCGACCGTGCCGCCGGGGGTCACGGAGGCCGCCCGGCCGAGGACGTCGTCCAGCCAGTCCCAGAAGGCGTCGAGGGCGCGTTGGAGGAGGCCGGGGTCGTCCTCGTGGTACATCCGCTTGGACAGTTCGCGCCGGGCCGCCTCCCGCGCGGGGTCGCGCGGGATCGTCAGCGGCGGCTCGTCGTCGGCGGCCAGGAGGGTGCCGCCGCTGGTGAGCGGTCCCGCCGCGCTCGTGTGGGCGCGCAGCAGGGGTCGTACGGCCGTGTCGGCGAGGCCCGGCAGCGCGGGTGCCGTCGTGAGGACTCCCCCGGGGAGGATCACCGCATCAGCTCCCGGGGGTGGTGCCGGGGGTGGGGTCCTGGACGCCCGCGGCGCGGGCGAGTTCGAGGTCGAGGGCCTCACGGCGGATGCGCTGGTCGATGTAGAGCAGGACGGTGACGCCCGCCGTGATCGGGAAGGTGACCATGGAGCCGATCACCGAGCCGATACCGCTGACGATGAGGAACGTCCAGCCGAAGTCGCCGGTGCCGTTGAGGAAGCTGCCGACGCCGTCGCCGCTGAGGGCGGCGGCGAGGAACGTGAAGGGGATGACGACGATCGCCGCGACGATGTTCGCGATGAGTGTGGCGAGCAGCTGAATGCCGAAGATCCGCCACCAGGAGCCGCGCACCAGCTTCGCGGAGCGGCTCATCGCCTTCTTGATGCCCTGCTTCTCCAGCATCAGCGCGGGCGAGGCGAGGGAGAAGCGGATCATCAGCCACAGGGCGACGACGGCGCCGCCGATGCTGCCCAGGACGGCGAGTGCGGCACCCGCGCCGCCGCCGCCCGCGAGGACGACCAGGAGGCCGGGCAGGGCGCCCGCGAGGGTCACGCCGACGGCGATCAGCAGCAGCAGGAGGATCAGGCCGAACAGCTTCATCACCCTCGGGCGGGCGTCGCGCCAGGCCTCGCCGGTGGTCACCGGGCGGCCGAGGACGGCGCGGCTGGTGACGGTGGTGAGCAGGGCGGTGGCGACGACGGTGCCGACCAGGGAGATCGCGAAGAGGACGGCGGAGCCCAGCATGGCGCTGCCCAGGGCGCTCATGAGTTCGCTCAGGGTGGCGCTGGGGTCCTCGAGGGCCTCGGTGTCGGCGTAGTCGTTGAGCAGGAAGCCCTGGACGAGGATGACGACGATCTCGGTGACGACGGCGACGGTCAGCGAGATGCCGAGCACGGTGCGCCAGTAGGTGCGCATGGTGGAAACGGCGCCGTCGAGGATCTCGCCGACGCCGAGCGGGCGCAGCGGGATGACGCCGGGCTTGGCCGCGGGCGGCGGGCCGCCCCAGCCGCCCGCGTTCCAGCCGCCGTAGCCGCTGCTGGGGCCGCCAGGACCGCCCCAGCCGCCTTGGCCGCCGCCTTGGCCGCCGGAGGGCGGGCTGCCCCAGCCGGGGCCCGGGGGCGGCGGCGGGGGCGCCTGGGGAGGAGTCTGCGGGCCGGTGGGTGCGGACCACTGCGCGGGCGGCGGCTGCTCCTTCGACCACTTCGAGCCGGGGCCCTGTGGATCCGCGCCCGGCTGCTCCGCGGGCGCAGGCTGCTGCGCGGGGTCGGGGCGGTCGGACGGGGCCGGATTGCCCGGCTGCTGCCCGTCCGACGGGGCGGATCCGGGCGAGGCCCAGCCCGGAGTGTCGTTCATCGTCGCTCCTTCACGGTGCCCGTCCGCGGGTGCGGCGGCAGTTTGGCAGACATCGTGCCATGGGCCGGTCGGGGAGGGACCGGCCGAGGTAGGGGCTGCGCACCTTCAATTGTCCGCCCGTCAGCGGGCAGACTGACCACATGGCTGATCAGCACGCGCAATCCGGCGAGGACAAGCGGCCGACCGGAATACCGGTACTCCGTTGGGAAGAACCACCTGAAGGCCCCGTTCTGGTGCTCCTGGACCAGACACGGCTGCCGGCCGAGGAGGTCGAGCTGGTCTGTACGGACGCGCCCGTCCTGGTGGAGGCGATCCGTTCGCTCGCGGTGCGCGGGGCGCCGGTGCTCGGCATCGCGGGCGCCTACGGTGTCGCGCTCGCCGCCGCGCGCGGCTTCGACGTGGACGACGCGGCGACGGCGCTGGCGGGTGCCCGTCCCACGGCGGTGAACCTCTCCGTGGGGGTGCGCCGGGCGCAGGCCGCCTATCACGCCGCGCTCGCGGCCGGTGGCGGCGCCGAGGAGGCCGCCGGGGCGGCGCTGGCGGCCGCGCGGCAGCTGCACCGGGAGGACGCCGAGGCCAGCGCCCGGATGGCGGGGCACGGGCTGGCGCTGCTGGACGAACTGCTGCCCGGCGGCGGGCACCGTATCCTCACGCACTGCAACACCGGGGCGCTGGTGTCGGGCGGGGAGGGCACGGCGTTCGCGGTGGCGCTCGCGGCACACCGGCAGGGGCGGCTGCGGCGCCTGTGGGTGGACGAAACGCGTCCGTTGCTGCAAGGTGCTCGCCTGACGGCGTACGAGGCGGCGCGCAACGACATGGCGTACACCTTGCTCACCGACAACGCGGCGGGGTCGCTGTTCGCGGCGGGGGAGGTGGACGCGGTGCTGATCGGGGCGGACCGGATCGCGGCCGACGGGTCGGTGGCGAACAAGGTGGGGAGCTATCCGCTCGCGGTGCTCGCGCGGTATCACCATGTGCCGTTCATCGTCGTGGCGCCGGTGACGACCGTGGACGCGGACACGCCGGACGGGGCGGCCATCGAGGTCGAACAGCGCCCCGGGTTCGAAGTGACCGAGGTCACAGCACCGCAGGTGCCGGTGGCCGGAGCGGGAGGCGGGATTCCGGTGGCACCCCTGGGGACCCAGGCGTACAACCCGGCGTTCGACGTGACACCGCCCGAACTGGTGACGGCGATCGTCACCGAAGAGGGCGTCGTCTCACCCGTGACGGGCGAGGCGCTCGCCGAGCTGTGTGCCAGGTCACGCCAGGTAACGATTAGCTAATGGGATGATGTCGTTTATGAAGGGACGAGTCCTTGTCGTCGACGACGACACCGCACTGGCCGAGATGCTCGGCATTGTGCTGCGTGGTGAGGGTTTTGAGCCGTCTTTCGTAGCCGATGGCGACAAGGCGCTGGCCGCTTTCCGTGAGACCAAACCCGACCTGGTGCTGCTCGATCTGATGCTGCCGGGGCGGGACGGGATCGAGGTGTGCCGTCTGATCAGGGCGGAGTCCGGGGTGCCGATCGTGATGCTCACGGCCAAGAGCGACACCGTCGACGTGGTAGTGGGCCTGGAGTCCGGCGCCGACGACTACATCGTCAAGCCGTTCAAGCCGAAGGAGCTGGTGGCCCGTATCCGGGCCAGGCTGAGGAGGTCTGAGGAACCGGCTCCCGAGCAGCTGGCCATCGGTGACCTCGTCATCGACGTGGCCGGGCACTCCGTGAAGCGGGACGGGCAGTCGATCGCGCTGACGCCGCTGGAGTTCGACCTGCTGGTGGCGCTCGCGCGCAAGCCGTGGCAGGTGTTCACGCGTGAGGTGCTGCTGGAGCAGGTCTGGGGCTACCGGCACGCCGCCGACACCCGGCTGGTGAACGTGCATGTGCAGCGGCTGCGCTCCAAGGTCGAGAAGGACCCGGAGCGGCCGGAGATCGTGGTGACTGTGCGTGGTGTCGGTTACAAGGCCGGGCCGAGCTGACATGCCCGGGGACAGCGCCGCTTCGGCGCCCGGCCGGTCCGGGACCCGTGCGGAGCGGCCTGTCGGCCGGGACACGGCGGGTTCCCGCTGGGCACGCTTCCTGGAGGGCGGGCTGCTGCACGGTGGTGTGCAGGGCAGCCCCGTCCTCAGGCTCTTCATGCGCTGGATACGGCGGCCGCTGCTGCCCATGATGCGGCTGTGGCGGCGCAACATCCAGCTCAAGGTCGTCGTCACCACACTGCTGATGTCGCTCGGCGTGGTGCTGCTGCTCGGCTTCGTCGTGATCGGGCAGGTGCGCAACGGCCTGCTGGACGCCAAGGTGAAGGCGTCACAGAGCCAGGCCACCGGCGGGTTCGCCGTGGCCAAACAGCGGGCCGAGGAGGCGGGCGGCGGGGCCGGTGACAAACCGGCCACCGTGGACGGCCAGTCCCCGCAGAACGTCATCCAGTGGATGAGCGACCTCGTCTCCTCGCTCTCCAGCGGCGGACAGGGCGCCTTCGACGTGGTCAGCCTGCCCACCGGCGACAACAGCGGCGGCGGGCGCGGCCCGCGCGCCTCCGGCGGCGTGGACCCCAACGAGAGCGTGCCCGCCGACCTGCGCGCGCGGGTCAACGCCAACAAGGTCGCCGCCCAGAGCTACACCCGCATCGCCTACCTCGACGGCGGCAAGGCCTCCCAGCCCGCCCTCGTCATCGGCAAGCAGGTCGACGACCCCAACGGCGACCCGTACGAGCTGTACTACCTCTTCCCGCTCACCCAGGAGGAGAAGTCGCTCAGCCTGGTCAAGGGCACCCTGGCGACCGCCGGGCTCTTCGTCGTCGTACTGCTCGGAGCGATCGCCTGGCTGGTCGTACGGCAGGTCGTCACGCCGGTGCGGATGGCGGCCGGGATCGCCGAACGGCTGTCCGCCGGGCGCCTCCAGGAACGTATGAAGGTCACCGGCGAGGACGACATCGCGCGGCTCGGCGAGGCCTTCAACAAGATGGCGCAGAACCTCCAGCTGAAGATCCAGCAGCTGGAGGACCTCTCGCGGATGCAGCGGCGGTTCGTCTCCGACGTGTCGCACGAGCTGCGGACGCCGCTGACGACCGTACGGATGGCCGCCGACGTCATCCATGAGGCGCGGGAGGACTTCGATCCCGTGACCGCGCGGTCCGCGGAGCTGCTCGCCGACCAGCTGGACCGCTTCGAGTCGCTGCTCGCCGACCTGCTGGAGATCAGCCGCTTCGACGCGGGCGCCGCCGCGCTGGAGGCCGAGCCGATAGACCTCAGGGAGGTCGTCCGCCGCGTCGTCAGCGGCGCCGAACCGCTCGCCGAGCGCAAGGGCACCCACATACGGGTCATGGGTGACCAGCAGCCCGTCGTCGCCGAGGCCGACGCCCGGCGCGTGGAGCGGGTCCTGCGCAACCTCGTCGTCAACGCCGTCGAGCACGGCGAGGGCCGCGACGTCGTCGTCAAGCTCGCCGCCGCGGGCGGGGCCGTCGCCGTCGCCGTACGTGACTACGGCGTCGGCCTGAAGCCCGGCGAGGCCACCCGGGTCTTCAGCCGCTTCTGGCGGGCCGACCCGGCACGCGCGCGTACCACCGGCGGAACCGGCCTCGGGCTGTCCATCGCCCTGGAGGACGCGCGGCTGCACGGCGGCTGGCTCCAGGCGTGGGGCGAACCCGGCGGCGGCTCCCAGTTCCGGCTGACCCTGCCGCGCACCGCGGACGAGCCACTACGAGGCTCACCCATACCGCTGGAACCCAAGGACGCACGCCACGGCCGCGCCACCGACACCGGTCGGCCGCGCGGCGGGGAGAAGACCGCCACCGTCCCGGCGCAGACCACCGGCAGTGGCCAGGTGCCGACGCGCGACCCGATAGCGGCGGCCCGCCTCGCGGCCGTCGCTCCGGCGGCAGACCCGACGGCACTGCCCGGCAACGGCGCGCGCGTGGTCGCCCGGCCGGGCACCGCGCAGCAGCCGCACGGCGCGGCACAGGACAGCCCGGCGGCCGGTGAGAGACCCGACGGGGCCGAGCAGCTGAATGGACAAGGGGAGGCATTTCGTGGGCGCTGACCGCGCGGGGGGCGCTCGGCGGACGTACGGGCGCGCGGTGACGTACGCCGTCTGTGGGGCCGTACTGCTGACCGGGTGCGCCTCCATGCCGGACCACGGGGATCTGCGGGACGTGGAATCCACGCCGCGGCAGGACACCCAGGTACGGGTCTTCGCGATGCCCCCGCGGGAGGACGCCGAACCTCCCGAGATCATGCAGGGCTTCCTGGAAGCGCTCACCAGCGACGAGCCGCAGTACGAGACGGCCCGCCAGTACCTGACGGAGAACGCGGCGCAGAAGTGGCGGCCCGAGCTGTCCACGACCGTGCTCGCCAACGGGCCCGACACCGCCACCGACCTCAGCGGCAACAGCGACCCCGAGGCCGACGACTACTCCTTCACCCTGACCGGCACGAGGGTCGCCCTGGTGGACGCGCAGCAGTCGTACGCGCCCGCCGACGGGACCTACAGCCGACAGGTGCACCTCGTGAAGGAGAAGAAGAGCGGGCAGTGGCGCATCGACGGACTGCCGCAGGGCGTCGTCATCGGTGAGTCGGACTTCCAGCGCAACTACATGTCCGTCAACAAGTACTACTTCGCCTCCAACGCGGCCGACGCCGAGGCGGGCGCCGCGTCGCAGCCCGCCGCCGTCGCCGACCCCGTGTTCGTACGGCGGCGGGTCGAGCCCATGACGCAGGTGGTGCGCTCCCTGCTCAACGGGCCCACGAGCTGGCTCGGGCCCGTCGCCCGGTCGAGCTTCCCGACCGGTACCGCGCTGCGGAAGGGGGCCGTGCTGGCGCCGGACGAGCAGAACCGGCTCACCGTGCCGCTGAACGGCAAGGCCGCGCGGGTCGGCACCGCCAAGTGCAACGAGATGGCCACCCAGCTGCTGTTCACCCTCCAGAACCTCACCCCCGCGGTGGACGAGGTCGAACTCCGCGCGGGCGACCGGAAACTGTGCGACCTGACGGAGGACCGGGCCCCGGCCGTCGCGTCCGTCGGCTCGGCACAGCAGGCCGACTACCTGTACTTCCTCGACGGGGAGCACCGGCTCGTACGGATCCCCGCGGAGAGCGGCACGACGAGCGCCGAGACCGTACCCGGGGCGCTCGGCGAGGGAGTGACCCCGCTGCGGTCGGCGGCGGTCGCGCGGGACGAGCACACCGCGGCCGGGGTCGGCCTCGACGGCAAGGCGCTGTACGTCGGTTCGCTGGTGTCGGGCGGCTCGCTCGGGGAGCCCGTGCTGCTCAGCGAAGGCAAGACCGAGGCGGACCGGCTGACCGCGCCCAGCTGGGACACGCGCGGCGACCTCTGGGTCGCCGACCGCGATCCGGCCAAGGCGCGGCTGCTGCTGTTGCGTGACGGCAAGGGCGAACCGCTCCAGGTGCGCACCCCCGGGCTGGACGGCCGGATCAGGTCCCTGCGGGTGGCCGCGGACGGGGTGCGGATCGCCCTAGTCGTCGAGAAGGACGACCAGCAGTCACTGCTCGTCGGGCGGATCGAATGGGAGCGGGTCGGCGAGGAGTCGACGGTGTCGATCCGGGAACTCCGTTCCGCCACGCCCGGACTGACCGAGGTCACCGCCATGTCGTGGGCCGGTGACAGCCGCCTCGTGGTCGTCGGGCGCGAGGAGGACGGCGTGCAGCACATGCGCTACGTCCAGGTCGACGGCTCCACCCCGGAGGGCCCGGCACCCGACGCGCTGACGGGCGTGAAGGACATCGCCGCGTCCGAGGGCGACCGGCTGCCGCTGGTCGCGTACTCGTCGGAGGACGGGATCGTGCGGATGCCGTCGGGGACGGCGTGGCAGAAGGTGGTCAAGGAGGGGGCGGGGCCGGTTTATCCCGGGTGAGGGGCTTGGCTCCTTGGTTTCCTTGGTGGGGGAACGGTCGTTTTCGGTCGGGGGTCCGGCCGGGGCGGCCGTTTTTTCTTCGGCGGGTACTTTTTGAGGGTGTTTTCGCTGGCTGTTGGGTTATCCACAGAAGTTATCCACAGGGGTGGCCCGATGCGGCGGGTGTTGGCAGAGTGGTCGTCATGCGGGGGTGGTGGCAAGACCTCACCGACCTTGTGCTGCCGGCCGACTGCGGTGGCTGCGGGCGGCCGCGCACGGTGCTCTGCCCGGAGTGCCGTGCGGCCCTGAGCGGCTCCGCGCCGCGCCGGGTACGGCCGACACCGGAGCCACCCGGGTTGCCGGTGGTGCATGCGGCGGCGGGGTACTCGGACGAGGTGCGTGCGGTGTTGCTGGCCCACAAGGAGCGGGGCGCGCTGGCGCTCGCCCGGCCGCTCGGAGCGGCGCTGGCGGGGGCCGTGCGGGCGGGGCTCGCGGGTGTGTTCGACGGACGGGGGGATGCGGAGTACGGCGGTGAAGGAGCCGTCGCGGGGGAGGTGCTGCTGGTGCCTGTGCCGTCGGCGCGGGCGGCGGTGCGGGCACGCGGGCACGACCCGGTGCGGCGGATCGCGCTCGGCGCGGCGCGGGAGTTGCGGCGGACGGGGACTCCGGCGCGGGTGCTGGCGGTGCTGCGGCAGCGGAGGGTGGTCGTCGACCAGTCGGTGCTGGATTCGCGGCAGCGGCTGGAGAACCTGGCGGGCGCGTTGGCTGTGGTGCCGGGTGGGGAGAGGTTGCTGCGGGGGCGGTCGGTTGTGCTGGTGGACGACCTGATGACGACCGGGGCTTCGTTGGCGGAGGGGGCGCGGGCTGTGGGGGCGGCGGTGGGGGGAGGGGTGGGGGTGGGGCCCCTCCCCGGAGCGGGGACGGCGGCCGTGTTCGAGGCGGGGCGCAGGGCACCGGTTCCGGACGTCGGTCCGCCGAGTCCGTCGCGAGTCCCGGCGCCGTCGCGAACCCCGACCCCGTCGCGGACTCCGGCGGCATCGAGGACTCCGGCGCCATCGCGAGTCCCGGCCCCGTCGCGAGTCCTTCCGGCGGCCGAGACAGGGGTGAATCCGGCGGTGTACTCGGCGGCTGGTCGGGATAGGACTGAGGCACGGATCGCGGAGGCGGTGGAAGGGAGTACCGGGCAGTCGGGTACCGGGGGGCGAAAGGCGGGTGCGGACGGCCTGGTCGGCGTGGTTTGCGCGGCGGTGGTCGCGGCGTCGCCCGATGCTTTCGAAATAAACCGGAACTGACCGCGAACTTGCGTCGTTGCAGGTAATGAGAGGGTCAATTCGCTGGAACGGAGGTACGTGGCAGTAGAGGGTGACGACATCCGGCCGGGCGAGATATGTTCGGTTGTGAGGGAAAGGCGCAGGCCACACCTCACATATCCGAATGCCGTGCCGCGGGTTTTCTCGAATCACCCGGGCCGGTGGGGTGGAGATCCTGCCCGCGGGGGAGGAGGAGGTGGACGTCACCGAGTCCGAGGTTCCGGGGCCCACCGGGACCTGGTGCACAAGGGAGATGCTCCGCCACTGGAGCGGAGCGATCCGGGAACGGAGTTCTGCGTGGACATCGTCGTCAAGGGCCGCAAGACCGAGGTGCCCGAGCGGTTCCGCAAGCACGTGGCCGAGAAGCTGAAGCTGGAGAAGATCCAGAAGCTCGACGGCAAGGTGATCAGCCTCGACGTCGAGGTGTCCAAGGAGCCCAACCCCCGACAGGCGGACCGTTCCGACCGAGTGGAGATCACGCTCCGCTCCCGCGGTCCCGTGATCCGGGCGGAGGCGTCGGCCAGCGATCCGTATGCGGCGCTCGACCTGGCGGCGGACAAGCTGGAGGCCCGGCTTCGCAAGCAGCACGACAAGCGGTACACCCGCCGAGGCGCAGGTCGGCTCACAGCGGCCGAGGTCGCGGACCACGTCCCGGGCGTGGCCACGCTGAACGGCAATGGTGCCGCCGTCCGCGAGGAGGAGCCGGACGCGGTGCCGACCAAGAGGATCGGCTCGCTGGAGGTGAAGGGCGAAGGGCCCCTCGTCGTCCGCGAGAAGACCCACGTCGCTGCCCCCATGACCCTGGACCAGGCTCTCTACGAGATGGAGCTGGTGGGGCACGACTTCTATCTGTTCGTCGACTCCGAGACCAAGGAACCGAGTGTCGTCTACCGGCGGCACGCTTACGACTACGGCGTCATCCACCTCAACACGGACCCGATGGTGGCCCAGGGCCAGCCGCCGGCCACGGGCGGTGCGCTCGGCGGCTGACCACGCCGGGTGACAGCCGATCCGGTGCCCCTGGAGCGTACGTGTACGCCCCCCAGGGGCACCAGTGTGCGACCAGTTCGCCCACGGCGTGGTGACCGCGATGTCGTCCGGGCATGAAATCATGGCGGCAACGGCCCAACCGGTGGGCCGTTGCCTTGGGTTGGCGATGGCACAGGACCGCAGGCCACAGCCTTCAGGGGGAGGAACGATGGCGGACACCTTCGGACCGATGCATGACGGGGACGCCGACGACGGCGCCGCGGGCATGGGCCCGGACGCGGGCTCTTCACGCACGGAGCCCATCCGTGTCCTGGTCGTGGACGACCACGCGCTCTTCCGTCGCGGGCTGGAGATCGTGCTGGCGGCCGAGGAGGACATCCAGGTCGTCGGCGAGGCGGGGGACGGCGCCGAGGCGGTGGAGAAGGCCGCGGACCTGCTTCCCGACATCGTGCTGATGGACGTGCGGATGCCCAAGCGGGGCGGGATCGAGGCGTGCACCTCCATCAAGGAGGTCGCGCCCAGCGCCAAGATCATCATGCTGACGATCAGCGATGAGGAAGCCGACCTGTACGACGCGATCAAGGCGGGCGCCACCGGTTATCTCCTGAAGGAGATCTCCACGGACGAGGTGGCCACGGCCATTCGCGCGGTGGCCGACGGGCAGTCGCAGATCAGCCCGTCCATGGCGTCGAAACTGCTCACCGAGTTCAAGTCGATGATCCAGCGGACCGACGAGCGCAGGCTCGTGCCGGCGCCGCGGCTCACGGACCGTGAGCTGGAGGTGCTGAAGCTGGTCGCCACGGGGATGAACAACCGGGATATCGCCAAGGAGCTGTTCATTTCCGAGAACACCGTGAAGAACCACGTCCGGAACATCCTGGAGAAGCTTCAGCTGCACTCCAGGATGGAGGCCGTGGTGTACGCGATGCGGGAGAAGATCCTCGAGATCCGGTGAGTCCGGGCCCCGGTCAGGCCAGGGCTCGGGTCAGTTCGCGGAGCAGGGGTTCGCGTAGCTCCGGGGTGGTCACCCGCTCCACGCGTACGTCGGTGCAGTCGACCCATGTGGCCGCCTCGACCAGCGCCTGGGCGACCGCCGGAGCCGCCTTCGCGCCGTCCAGGGTGACCTGCTTGGCCACCAGGGTGCGGCCCTCGCGGGCCGGGTCTACGCGGCCCACCAGGTGGCCGCCCGCGAGGACGGGCATCGCGAAGTAGCCGTGTATGCGCTTGGGCTTGGGGACGTAGGCCTCCAGGCGGTGCGTGAAGCCGAAGATGCGTTCGGTGCGGGCGCGTTCCCAGATCAGGGAGTCGAACGGGGACAGCAGGGTCGTACGGTGGCGGCCGCGCGGTGGGGCCTCCAGGGCCGCCGGGTCCGCCCAGGCGGGCTTGCCCCAGCCCTCGACCGTGACCGGGACCAGGCCCGAGTCCGCGATCACCGCGTCGACCTGCTCCGCCTTGAGGCGGTGGTAGTCGGCGATGTCGGCGCGGGTGCCGACGCCGAGGGACTCGCCCGCCAGGCGGACCAGGCGGCGCAGGCACTCCGTGTCGTCCAGGTCGTCATGGAGCAGGGCGCTGGGGACGGCGCGTTCGGCGAGGTCGTAGACGCGCTTCCAGCCTCGGCGTTCCACGCAGACGACCTCGCCGTACATCAGCGCGCGTTCCACGGCGACCTTGGAGCCGGACCAGTCCCACCAGTCGCTGGTGCGTTTGGCGCCGCCGAGTTCCGTCGCGGTGAGGGGGCCTTCCGCGCGGAGCTGTTTGATGACCTGGTCGTAGGCGCCGTCGGGGAGTTCGTGGTTCCAGTGCGGGCGGTTGCGGTAGGCGCGGCGGCGGAAGGCGAAGTGGGGCCATTCCTCGATGGGGAGGATGCAGGCGGCGTGGGACCAGTACTCGAAGGCGTGGGTGTCGCGCCAGTAGGCGTGCTCGACGGTTGTGCGGCCTACGGGGCCGAGGCGGGCGTAGGGGACGAGTTCGTGGGAGCGGGCCAGGACGGAGATGGTGTCCAGCTGGACCGCGCCCAGGTGGCGGAGGGTGCCGCGGACGCCGGCTCGGCGGTTGGGGGTGCCCAGGAAGCCCTGGGCCTTGAGGGCGATTCGGCGGGCCTCGGATGCGGTGAGGGATGTGGCCGGGCGCGGGGTGGTCATGGGTCGCACGATAGAGGGCGGGACTGACAGTGGGGGGTGAGCTGGGGGTTTGCGGGCGGGCGACCGGGGGGTTGGGTTGCTGTGGAGTGGGTTGCGCGGCCCGGCGGGGCAGGGTGCCTCCCCCAAGCTCTTCGAGCAGGGGGACCCCCAGCGCCGAGCAGGGGGCCCCAGCGCCCCAGCGGCACGACTGTCCGCGGATGTGGGCGAGGTGGGTGCCGTTATGGGGTGGGGTGGGGGAGGTAGGGGGACGTTGAGGGGAGGTTGAGGTCTGAGGGGAGTAGGGAGGCCAGCCAGCAGTCGCGGCGTACGCCCTTGTTGTTGATGGCGGAGCGGAGGGTGCCTTCCAGGGTGAAGCCCGCCTGTTCGGCGACCGCGCGGGAGGCGTGGTTGCCCACCTCGGCGCGCCATTCGACGCGGTCGACGGCGAGCTGGGTGAAGGCCCAGTGGGAGGCGGCGAGGGTGGCCTCGGTGGTGTAGCCGTGGCCGCGGTGTTCCTTGGCGGCCCAGAAGCCGATCTCGGCGACGCCGAGGGAGCGCATGGTGAGGCTGAGCATGCCCGTCAGGGCTCCGTGGGGGAGGAAGACGCCGAAGGTGAACATGGAGGCGTTGGCCCAGCCCTCGGGGACGAACTGTTCCGTGAAGCTCTCGGCGTGCTCGCGGAGGTAGGGGGAGGGGATGGTCGTCCAGCGCTGGATGTCCGGGTCCTGGGCGGCGGTGTACACGGCGTCGGTGTCGTCGGAGTCCACCGTGCGGAGGAGGAGGCGTGGGGTGGTGAGCCTGACGGGTTCCATCGCGCCGATTGTGGTCGGGGTCGCGCCGGGACGCCATGTGCGGGGCGGTGCGTGATCGTGTGATTACTTTTCGCGGAAATCGGGGGTGCGGCGCGGCACCATCGGGGACGCCCGGACGTTGTCCCCTTTGAAACAGCGCATCGCGTTGTCACGGTCGTCGCGGCAGCCCTCCCGGCGCGGCCGGGTCCTCGCATACGATGGCCGTTGCTCAGTAAGTCAAAACGGAAACCGACCGTCCCAGGCCCGACCGGCAAGGAGACCAACCCCCGTGTCCGTCCTCTCGAGAATCATGCGTGCAGGCGAAGGCAAGATCCTGCGCAAGCTGCACCGCATCGCGGACCAGGTCAACTCCATCGAAGAGGACTTCGTCGACCTCTCCGACGCCGAGCTGCGGGCCCTCACGGACGAGTACAAGCAGCGGTACGCCGACGGCGAGAGCCTCGACGACCTGCTGCCGGAGGCGTTCGCCACGGTGCGGGAGGCCGCCAAGCGCGTCCTCGGCCAGCGGCACTACGACGTGCAGCTGATGGGCGGCGCGGCGCTGCACATGGGTTATGTGGCGGAGATGAAGACCGGTGAGGGCAAGACCCTGGTCGGCACCCTGCCCGCGTATCTGAACGCTCTCTCCGGAGAGGGCGTCCACATCGTCACGGTCAACGACTACCTGGCCGAGCGCGACTCCGAGATGATGGGCCGCGTCCACAAGTTCCTCGGTCTCGAGGTCGGCTGCATCCTCGCCAACATGACTCCGGCCCAGCGCCGTGAGCAGTACGGCTGCGACATCACCTACGGCACGAACAACGAGTTCGGCTTCGACTACCTCCGCGACAACATGGCCTGGTCGAAGGACGAACTCGTCCAGCGCGGCCACAACTTCGCCATCGTCGACGAGGTCGACTCCATCCTCGTCGACGAGGCCCGTACGCCGCTGATCATCTCGGGTCCCGCCGACCAGGCCACGAAGTGGTACGGCGACTTCGCCAAGCTGGTCAGGCGACTCAAGCGCGGTGAGGCCGGGCAGCCCCTCAAGGGCATCGAGGAGACCGGCGACTACGACGTCGACGAGAAGAAGCGCACGGTCGCCATCCACGAGTCCGGTGTCAGCAAGGTCGAGGACTGGCTGGGCATCGACAACCTGTACGAGTCGGTGAACACCCCGCTCGTGGGCTACCTGAACAACGCCATCAAGGCGAAGGAACTCTTCAAGAAGGACAAGGACTACGTCGTCATCGACGACGAGGTCATGATCGTCGACGAGCACACCGGCCGTATCCTCGCCGGTCGCCGTTACAACGAGGGCATGCACCAGGCCATCGAGGCCAAGGAAGGTGTGCCGATCAAGGACGAGAACCAGACGCTCGCCACGATCACCCTCCAGAACTTCTTCCGCCTCTACAACAAGCTCTCCGGCATGACCGGTACGGCGATGACCGAGGCGGCCGAGTTCCACCAGATCTACAAGCTCGGTGTGGTCCCCATCCCGACCAACCGGCCGATGGTCCGCAAGGACCAGTCGGACCTGATCTACCGCACCGAGGTCGCCAAGTTCGACGCGGTCGTCGACGACATCGCCGAGAAGCACGAGAAGGGGCAGCCGATCCTCGTCGGCACCACCTCGGTCGAGAAGTCCGAGTACCTCTCGCAGCAGCTCAGCAAGCGCGGCATCCAGCACGAGGTGCTCAACGCCAAGCAGCACGACCGGGAGGCGACCATCGTCGCCCAGGCCGGACGCAAGGGCGCTGTCACGGTCGCCACGAACATGGCCGGCCGTGGTACGGACATCAAGCTCGGCGGCAACCCCGAGGACCTGGCCGAGGCGGAGCTGCGTCAGCGCGGTCTCGACCCCGAGGAGCACATCGAGGAGTGGGCGGCCGCCCTGCCCGCCGCCCTGGAGCGCGCCGAGCTGGCGGTGAAGGCCGAGAAGGACGAGGTCGAGGCGCTCGGCGGCCTCTATGTGCTCGGCACCGAGCGGCACGAGTCGCGTCGTATCGACAACCAGCTGCGCGGTCGTTCCGGCCGTCAGGGCGACCCGGGCGAGTCCCGCTTCTACCTCTCGCTCGGCGACGACCTGATGCGTCTGTTCAAGGCGCAGATGGTCGAGCGCGTGATGTCGATGGCGAACGTCCCCGACGACGTGCCGATCGAGAACAAGATGGTTACCCGCGCGATCGCGTCCGCCCAGTCGCAGGTCGAGCAGCAGAACTTCGAGACCCGTAAGAACGTCCTGAAGTACGACGAGGTCCTCAACCGTCAGCGTGAGGTCATCTACGGCGAGCGGCGCCGCGTCCTGGAGGGCGAGGACCTGCACGAGCAGGTGCAGCACTTCATGGACGACACGATCGACGCCTATGTCGCCGCGGAAACCGCGGAGGGCTTCGCGGAGGAGTGGGACCTCGACCGGCTGTGGGGGGCGTTCAAGCAGCTCTACCCGGTGAAGATCACCATCGAGGAGCTGGAGGAGGCGGCCGGGGACCGGGCGGGTCTCACCGCCGAGTACATCGCGGAGTCCATCAAGGACGACATCCGCGAGCAGTACGAGGCCCGTGAGGCGCAGCTCGGCTCCGAGATCATGCGTGAGCTGGAGCGCCGGGTCGTGCTGTCGGTCCTGGACCGCAAGTGGCGCGAGCACCTCTACGAGATGGACTACCTCCAGGAGGGCATCGGTCTGCGCGCGATGGCGCAGAAGGACCCGCTGGTGGAGTACCAGCGCGAGGGCTTCGACATGTTCACCGCGATGATGGAGGGCATCAAGGAGGAGTCCGTCGGCTATCTGTTCAACCTGGAGGTCCAGGTCGAGCAGCAGGTCGAGGAGGTCCCCGTCGAGGACGCCGCGCCGTCGCTGGAGAAGCAGGACGCGGTGCCCGCGCAGGCGGGCGGGCGTCCGGAGATCCGTGCCAAGGGCCTGGAGGCTCCGCAGCGGCGGGAGCGGCTGCACTTCTCCGCGCCGACCGTGGACGGTGAGGGCGGTGTCGTCGAGGGCGATCTGCCCAGCGACGAGGAGCCGGTCCGCTCCTCGGCCGACGGTCTCACGCGCGCGGAGCGGCGTAAGCAGTCCCGGGGCGGGCGTCGCCGGAAGAAGTGAACGTCGAACGGTGAGCGCTGAGTGGTGAGCGCCGAGCGTTGAGCCGGTGGGGCCGGGCATCCTGAGGGTGCCCGGCCCCACGGTTCTGTGTGCCGTCCGTGGGTGGCTCAGGTGTCGTCCCGCCGGGGTGGGCGGGGGCCGTCCAGTTCTACGGCCGTGCAGCGCCAGCGCAGGTCGTCGCCCAGTTCCAGGCGGAAGGCCATGGCGCGCAGACGGCTGCCGGTGAGGATGCGGGCGAAGGCCTCCAAGGCGCCGGGGCGGGGTTCGAAGTAGCCGATGTCGCGGATCACCGGGTGGATGGTGCGGGTGCCCTGGTGGGGGCGCAGGGGGCCGTGTTCGGCGAGGTGGGCGAGTTCGTCGTAGGCGCGGCCCGCGGTCTGGCCGAGCATCCAGTGGACGGGGCGCCTGCCGCTGAGCACGGCCAGCAGGCGGTCGGCGAAGACATCGGTGGGGCGGGGGCGCCGTGGTGCGGAGCGGCGCTGGGTGGTGCGGCGTGGGGGTGTGGGCGGGCGGCCGTCGGTCGGGGCGGTGCGTGAGGGGCCGGAGGGGCGGCGGGGGTCGCGGCGGCCTGGTGGACGGGTCGCGGTGGGGGTGGTGGTGGTGGTGCGGGGGGGGTGGTGGCTTGTGGTGGGGTTGGCGGGGGGGGGGGGGGTGGTGCCGGGGGGGTGGGGTCGTGGGGTGGTCGCGGGGCGTGGGGGAGAGGCCGTGGTCCTGGTTGTGATCTTGTACATGGGTCCCCGTTTCGACGGCCCGGTGAATACCGGGCAGTAACTTGTTGCTGGTGATCTTGTACGGGGTATGGGGTGCGTCGGCAAGGCGGTGCGCGGCCGTGTCCGGGCCGGGACGAGGTTCACCTATCTGGGTGGTCGTGCGGGGGAAGTGGGAGGTCGTGGGGGTGTGCCGGGTGACTTTCCGGGAGCGGGGTGGACGCTTTCGGGGCGCCTGGTATGGACTCGAAAGAGGACACGCGCACGTATCCTGAAGGCCCTCCGAGCTGATCCCGACCAGGAAAGCGGCCCGCCATGCGCGTCTACGTCCCCCTGACCCTCCCCGGTCTCGCCGAGGCGTACAGGACGGGTGAACTGGGCGCCGGGCCGTTCGTCGCCTACGCCGTCACGCCGGCGCTGCGGGAGTGGTACCTCTCCGAGGACATCGAGGAACTGGAGTACGCCGCGCTGAGCCGGGCCGCGCTCGCCTCGCTGCGGCTGCTCGCGGCCGACGCGGGGGCACCGCGGCGGCGGGTCGTGGTCGCCGTGGACGTCTCCGACGGTGCCGCGACGTCCGATCCCGACCGGGGGCTCGATCCCGAGGCGCTCGGGGAGGTACGGGTCGCGGGGAGCGTGGCGCTGGCGAAGGCGGCGTCGGTGCATGTCGACTCGGACGACGCGGAGGCGGACGTGGCCGCGGCCGCGGCGGCGCTCGAGGCGGCGGACGGTGGGGACGACGACGCGCAGTTCGTGGTGGACGGGGCCGAGGACCACGAGCTGTTGTGGTACGCCACGCAGGAGATCGGGAACCTGGTCGGTCCCGTGGAGTGACCCGTCTCTGGATTGTCAGTGGGGGCGGGTACGTTTTTGGGCATGGGGATGCACGGGAAGAAGGATGGCGCGCACATCGTGTGGGACTGGAACGGCACGCTGTTCCACGACAATGACGCGATCATCGGGGCGACGAACGCGGCCTTCGCCGAGCTGGGGCTGAAGCCGATCACGATGGAGCAGTACCGGGCGCTGTACTGCGTGCCGGTGCCCAAGTTCTACGAGCGGTTGATGGGGCGGCTGCCGACGGACGCCGAGTGGGAGGTCATGGACGCGACCTTCCACCGGTACTACACGCGGCACCGGGTGCGGTGCGGGCTCACCGAGGGCGCCGTGGAGCTGCTGGCGGAGTGGGGGTCGGCGGGGCGCAGTCAGTCGATCCTGAGCATGTACGGGCACGAGGAGCTGGTGCCGCTGGTCCGGGGGTTCGGGATCGAGACGCACTTCGTGCGGGTCGACGGGCGGACCGGGCCGTCGGGTGGCAGCAAGGCCGAGCACATGGTGCGGCATCTCGGGGCGCTGGAGGGGGTGTCGCCCGGGCGGACCGTGGTGATCGGGGACGCGGCGGACGATGCGGTGGCGGCGTCGCACGTGGGGGCGCGGGCCGTGCTGTACACCGGGGGGTCGCACGGCCGGGCCAGCCTGGAGGCGGTAGGGGTGCCCGTCGTGGACACGCTGGAGGAGGCCGTGGTGGAGGCGGAGCGGATAGTGGCGGCGGCGTGAGGCGTGGTGTGAGGTGGGGCGCCCCTCGTGTGGGGACGTGGGGCGCCGGGGCGGTGACGTGGGGCGCCGGGGTAGTGGTCGTCAGGTCGTCGGGGCCTTGGACCTGAGGACGGTCAGGAACTCTCGCATCCAGGTGGGGTGGTCCGGCCAGGCCCTCGCCGAGACGAGGGTGCCGTCCACGACGGTTTCCGTGTCCTGGAAGGTGGCGCCGGCCGTCTGCATGTCGAGTTCCAGCGCCGGGTAGGCGGTGACGCGGCGGCCGCGCAGGCCGTCGATCGCGGCGGTGAGGAGGGGGCCGTGGCAGATCTGGGCCACGGGTTTGTCGGCGTCGAAGAACGACTTGAGGATCTTGCGGAGTTCGGGGTCGTTGCGGAGGTACTCGGGGGCTCGGCCGCCGGGGATGACTACGGCGGCGTACTGGCCGGGGTCCACGTCGGCGAAGGCGAGGTCCGCGGGCCAGGTGTAGCCGGGCTTTTCGGTGTAGGTGTCGAAGCCGGGTTCGAAGTCGTGGACGACGAACTGGAGTTTCTTGCGGGTGGGGGCGGCGAGGTGGACCTCGTAGCCCTCCTCCTGGAGGCGTTGGTAGGGGTAGAGGACTTCGAGGGATTCTGCTGCGTCGCCGGTGAGGATGAGGATCTTGGTGGGCATGAGGGCTCCCGTGGGGGTGGGGCGGGGTCCTTGTGTGGGTGCGTCTCTGGCAACGTGCCTCGGGGGCGGGGGGTTGCCAAGGGGACGCGCCGGGGTGGGGTGGGTTCCGGTTCTGGGCGGGTGCGGGTGCGTGGGGGTGCTGTGGGGGTGGGTCGCGCGGCCCGGCGGGCGCCCGCAGCCGCTGCGGCTCGGGGAGTGGCCGCTGTGGCGGGGGCCTGCCGGAGGCCCGTAACAAGTTGCCCCGGGCCCCCAAAGGTCGGTTTTCTCTGTGCAGAACGTCAAAGTTCCGGGGCTTGTTTTGTACACATACGGCTCATGACGAGGGGGAGGTGGGGGGCGATAGCCTTGGTGGCGTGATCAGCGCGATAGTTCGCGGGGGCGACGGTGCCTCTGCCCTGCGCCCGGAGTGTGCGGACGGTGTCCGTGACCGGGTGGCGGTCGCTGGTCTTCGCGGGCGGGGTGGGGCCCCGGTGGCGTCGTACACGAAGGCGTCGCCCGTGGTGAAGTGGCCGAGGATGGCCGATATTCCCCCGCTCTTCTCCCCTTGCGGCATAGCGTCGGTACGGACCGGAGACCCCGCGTCACGGCGTCGCGTCGGAAGGGCAGAGACCGTACTTCCTTCTACGTCACGCAACGGCGCGCGACAGGAGCCAGAGGACAATGCAGACCAAGCTGGACGAAGCCAAGGCCGAGCTGCTCGATCGGGCCGCCCGGGTAGCTGAGAACAGCCCGGTCGGGGGGTATCTACCGACTGGGACGACGCAGAACGGCGATCCGGACCCGGATGCCGTACTCGCGTTCCTCCAGCGCTACTACCTGCACACCGCACCCGAGGACCTCACCGACCGTGACCCGGTCGATGTCTTCGGTGCCGCCTACTCCCACTACCGACTGGCCGAGAACCGCCCCCAGGGCACGGCCAACGTGCGCGTGCACACCCCGACCGTGGAGGAGAACGGCTGGACGTGCAGCCACTCCGTCGTCGAGGTGGTCACGGACGACATGCCCTTTCTCGTCGACTCCGTCACCAATGAGCTGACCCGGCAGGGACGCGGCATCCATGTCGTCATCCACCCGCAGGTCGTCGTCCGGCGGGATGTGACCGGGCGGCTGATCGAACTTCTCACCACCGCCCCGCACGAGACCGAGCTGCCGCACGACGGGCACATCGAGTCCTGGATCCATGTCGAGATCGACCGGGAGACCGACCGGGCCGACCTGAAGCAGATCACCGCCGATCTGCTGCGGGTCCTGTCGGACGTACGGGAGGCCGTCGAGGACTGGGGCAAGATGCGCGACGCCGCCGTACGGCTGGCGGACGGGCTGCCCGACGAGCCCGCGCCCGCGGATCTGCGCCGCCCCGAGGTGGAGGAGGCCCGCGAGCTGCTGCGCTGGCTCGCCGACGACCACTTCACCTTCCTCGGCTACCGCGAGTACCAGCTCCGCGACGACGACTCCCTGGCGGCTGTGCCGGGCACCGGGCTCGGCATCCTGCGCTCCGACCCGCACCACGCCGGGGACGACAGCCACCCCGTCAGCCACTCCTTCGAACGGCTGCCCGCCGACGCCCGCGCCAAGGCGCGCGAGCACAAGCTGCTGGTGCTGACCAAGGCCAACAGCCGGGCGACCGTGCACCGGCCGTCGTACCTCGACTACGTCGGCGTGAAGAAGTTCGACCAGGACGGGAACGTGGTCGGGGAGCGGCGCTTCCTGGGCCTGTTCTCGTCGGCCGCGTACACCGAGTCGGTGCGCCGGGTGCCCGTCATCCGGCGGAAGGTCGAGGAGGTCCTGGAGCGCGCCGGGTTCTCGCCGCACAGCCACGACGGGCGCGACCTGCTCCAGATCCTGGAGACCTACCCGCGTGACGAGCTGTTCCAGACGCCCGTCGACGAACTCCAGGCCATCGTCACCTCCGTGCTCTACCTCCAGGAGCGGCGGCGGCTGCGGCTGTACCTGCGCCAGGACGAGTACGGGCGCTACTACTCCGCCCTCGTCTACCTCCCGCGCGACCGCTACACCACCGGTGTCCGGCTGCGGATCATCGACATCCTGAAGGAAGAACTCGGCGGCATCAGCGTCGACTTCACCGCCTGGAACACCGAGTCGATCCTGTCCCGGCTGCACTTCGTGGTCCGCGTGCCGCAGGGCACCGTCCTGCCGGAGCTGTCCGACTCCGACAAGGAACGCATCGAGGCACGTCTCGTCGAGGCCGCCCGTTCCTGGTCGGACGGGTTCGGGGAGGCGCTGAACGCCGAGTTCGGCGAGGAGCGCGCGGCGGAGCTGCTGCGCCGTTACAACAACGCCTTCACCGAGGGCTACAAGGCCGACCACAGCCCGCGATCCGCGGTCGCCGACCTCGGCCAGATCGAACAGCTCGGCGACGGCAAGGACTTCTCGCTCAGCCTGTACGAGCCGGTGGGCGCCGCACCCGAGGAGCGCCGCTTCAAGATCTACCGCAAGGGTGAGGCGATCTCGCTCTCCGCGGTGCTGCCGGTCCTCAACCGGCTCGGCGTCGAGGTCGTCGACGAGCGGCCGTACGAGCTGCGCTGCGCCGACCGCAGCAACGCCTGGATCTACGACTTCGGGCTGCGGCTGCCGAAGACGAAGAGCGGCGCCGTCACCGACTACCTCGCCGACGACGCGCGTGAGCGGTTCCAGGACGCCTTCGCCGCGACCTGGACCGGCAAGGCGGAGAACGACGGCTTCAACTCCCTCGTGCTGAGCGCCGGGCTGAACTGGCGGCAGGCGATGGTGCTGCGGGCGTACGCGAAGTACCTGCGGCAGGCGGGCTCCACGTTCAGCCAGGACTACATGGAGGACACCCTCCGCAACAACGTCCACACCACCCGGCTGCTCGTCTCCCTGTTCGAGGCGCGGATGTCGCCGGACCGGCAGCGCGCCGGGCACGAGATCGTCGACGCGCTGCTGGAGGAACTCGACGCCGCGCTGGACCAGGTCGCCTCGCTGGACGAGGACCGCATCCTGCGCTCGTTCCTCACCGTCATCAAGGCGACCCTGCGCACCAACTTCTTCCAGGAGGCCAGCGGCGGCAGGCCGCACGACTACGTCTCCATGAAGTTCGACCCGCAGGCCATCCCGGACCTGCCCGCGCCGCGCCCGGCGTTCGAGATCTGGGTGTACTCGCCGCGCGTGGAGGGCGTGCACCTCAGGTTCGGGAAGGTCGCGCGCGGTGGTCTGCGCTGGTCGGACCGCCGGGAGGACTTCCGCACCGAGATCCTCGGCCTGGTCAAGGCGCAGATGGTGAAGAACACCGTCATCGTGCCGGTCGGCGCCAAGGGCGGCTTCGTCGCCAAGCACCTGCCGGACCCGGCCGTCGACCGGGACGCCTGGCTGGCGGAGGGCGTGGCGGCGTACAAGACGTTCATCTCGGCGCTGCTCGACATCACCGACAACATGGTCGCGGGCCAGGTCGTGCCGCCCGCGGACGTCGTCCGGCACGACGAGGACGACACCTACCTCGTCGTCGCCGCCGACAAGGGCACGGCGACGTTCTCGGACCTCGCCAACGAGGTCGCGCAGGCGTACAACTTCTGGCTCGGGGACGCCTTCGCCTCCGGCGGCTCCGCGGGCTACGACCACAAGGGCATGGGCATCACCGCCCGCGGCGCCTGGGAGTCCGTCAAGCGGCACTTCCGCGAGCTGGACCTGGACACCCAGAACGAGGACTTCACGGTCGTCGGCATCGGTGACATGTCCGGTGACGTGTTCGGCAACGGCATGCTGCTCAGCGAGCACATCCGGCTGGTCGCCGCCTTCGACCACCGGCACATCTTCATCGACCCCGACCCGGACGCGGCGGTCTCGTACGCCGAGCGGCGCCGCCTGTTCGAACTGCCGCGCAGCTCCTGGGCCGACTACGACACCGACCTGATCTCCACGGGCGGCGGCGTCTTCCCCCGCTCCGCCAAGTCGATCCCGGTCAACGCGCACATCCGTGAGGCCCTCGGCATCGAGCACGGCGTCACCAAGCTGACACCGGCCGACCTGATGCGTGCGATCCTCAAGGCGCCGGTGGACCTGCTGTGGAACGGCGGCATCGGTACGTACGTCAAGGCGGCCAGCGAATCCAACGCCGACGTCGGCGACAAGGCCAACGACGCCATCCGCGTCGACGGCCGCGACCTGCGCGTCAAGGTCGTCGGTGAGGGCGGCAACCTGGGGCTGACCCAGCTCGGCCGGATCGAGTTCGCGCAGGCGGGCGGCAAGGTCAACACCGACGCCATCGACAACAGCGCGGGCGTGGACACCTCCGACCACGAGGTGAACATCAAGATCCTGCTCAACGGCCTGGTCGCGGACGGCGACATGACCGTCAAGCAGCGCAACAAGCTGCTCGCCGAGATGACCGACGAGGTCGGCCGTCTCGTCCTGCGCAACAACTACGCGCAGAACACCGCCATCGCCAACGCCCTCGCCCAGTCCAAGGACATGCTCCATGCCCAGCAGCGCTTCCTGCGCCACCTGGTGCGCGAGGGGCATCTCGACCGGGCGCTGGAGTTCCTGCCGACGGACCGGCAGATCCGCGAACTCCTCAGCTCCGGGCAGGGCCTGACCGGGCCGGAGACGGCGGTCCTGCTGGCGTACACGAAGATCACGGTCGCCGAGGAACTGCTGCACACCTCGCTGCCGGACGACCCGTATCTGCGCGGTCTGCTGCACGCGTACTTCCCGAGCGAGTTGCGCGAGCAGTTCCCCGAGCACATCGACAGCCACCCGCTGCGCCGCGAGATCACCACGACGGTGCTGGTGAACGACACCGTCAACACCGGCGGTACGACGTATCTGCACCGGCTGCGCGAGGAGACCGGGGCGTCGCTGGAGGAGATCGTCCGGGCGCAGACCGCGGCCCGCGTGATCTTCCGCTCGGCCGTGGTGTGGGACGGGGTGGAGGCGCTCGACAACCAGGTCGACGCCGCCGTGCAGACCCGGATTCGGCTGCACTCCCGCCGTCTGGTGGAGCGCGGCACGCGCTGGCTGCTCAACAACCGGCCGCAGCCGCTTCAGCTGGCCGAGACCGTGGACTTCTTCGCCGAGCGGGTCGCCCAGGTCTGGGCCGAGCTGCCGAAGCTGCTGCGCGGCGCGGACGCCGAGTGGTGGCAGAAGATCTACGACGAGCTGACCGGCGCAGGTGTCCCCGACGAGCTGGCCACCCGGGTCGCCGGGTTCTCCTCCGCCTTCCCGGCGCTCGACATCGTCTCGGTGGCCGACCGCATGGGCAAGGACCCGATGGACGTCGCGGTGGTCTACTACGACCTGGGCGACCGGCTCGGCATCACCCAGCTCATGGACCGCATCATCGAGCTGCCCCGCGCCGACCGCTGGCAGTCCATGGCCCGTGCCGCCATCCGTGAGGACCTGTACGCCGCCCACGCGGCGCTCACGGCGGACGTGCTGGCCGCGGGCAACGGCACCTCGACGCCGGAGCAGCGGTTCAAGGTGTGGGAGCAGAAGAACGCGGCGATCCTCGGCCGGGCGCGGACCACGCTGGAGGAGATCCAGGGCTCGGACGCGTTCGACCTGGCGAACCTGTCGGTGGCGATGCGCACGATGCGGACGCTGCTGCGGACGCACACGTAGTCCCGGTTTTCCACGACGGACAGGGCGCCCGGGCCGTGGTCGGCTCGGGCGCCCTGGTGTTGCCGGGGGCCGTCGTCAGCGGGCCGCCGTCTCCTGCGGCCTCGTCTGTTGTGGCCCCGTCTCCTGCGGCTTCAGCTCCCGCGACTTCGTCTCCTTGGGCTTCGGCTTCACCGGCTTGCGCGGCTTGTCGCCGGTGAAGGCCTCGTACTCCTTGAGGACCTCGTCGGTGGGGCCGTCCATGCGCAGTTCGCCGCGCTCCAGCCACAGCACCCGGTCGCAGGTGTCGCGAATGGACTTGTTGGTGTGGCTGACCAGGAAGACCGTGCCCGCTTCCTTGCGCAGCTCGCGGATGCGGGCCTCGGAGCGCTTGCGGAAGCGGCCGTCGCCGGTGGCCAGTGCCTCGTCGATGAGGAGGACGTCGTGGTCCTTGGCGGCGGCGATGGAGAACCGCAGCCGGGCGGCCATGCCGGAGGAGTAGGTGCGCATGGGGAGGGTGATGAAGTCGCCCTTCTCGTTGATGCCGGAGAAGTCGACGATCTGCTGGTAGCGCTCCTTGACCTGCTCGCGGGACATGCCCATCGCGAGGCCGCCGAGGTGGATGTTGCGCTCGCCGGTGAGGTCGTTCATCAGGGCCGCGTTGACGCCGAGGAGGGAGGGCTGGCCGCCGGTGTAGATCCGGCCGTTCTCCACCGGGAGCAGGCCCGCGATCGCCTTGAGCAGGGTGGACTTGCCGGAGCCGTTGGTGCCGATCAGGCCGATCGCCTCGCCCTTGTACGCGACGAACGACACCTTCTTGACGGCGTGCACCTTGCGTACGCCCGACGCCTTCTCGGTCTGCTTGCGGCGCAGCATCCGGTTGAGCGCGGCGGTCGCGGTGCCGCGGCCGCCGCCGGTGCCGTTGACGCGGTAGACGATGTCGACGTCGTCGACGATGACGGTGGGGGTCCTGTCGTCGGCGCCGGAGCCGACGCCGGTGTGGTGCGGGGCGCTCTGCGGGTTCTCAGCCACGGCCGTACGTCTCCTCAGCCTTCCAGAAGTAGATGAAGCCGAACGCGCCGACGAGGACGGCCCAGCCCAGCGCGAAGGCCCACACGTGCGGCGGCAGGTACGACGAGCCGTAGCCGTCGATCAGCGCGAAGCGGACCAGGTCCATGTAGATCGCCGCCGGGTTCCACTGGAGCACGTCGGCGAGCCAGCCGGGGGCGTCCTTGTCGGCGAGCATCGCCGGGATGCTGAACATCACACCCGAGGCGTACATCCAGGTGCGCAGCACGAACGGCATCAGCTGGGCCAGGTCGGGCGTCTTGCTGCCCATCCGGGCGAAGGCCAGCGCCAGGCCGGTGTTGAACACGAACTGGAGCACCAGCGCCGGGATCACCAGCAGCCAGGCGGGGCTGGGGTAGCTGCCGAAGCCGATCATCACCGCGACCAGCACGATCAGCGAGTACAGCAGCTGCTGGAGCTGCTGGAGCGCGAAGGAGACGGGCAGCGAGGCCCGCGGGAAGTGCAGCGCCCGCACCAGGCCCAGGTTGCCGGAGATCGCGCGCACCCCGGCCAGCACCGAACTCTGGGTGAACGTGAACACGAACACCCCGGTCACCAGGAACGGCACATAGATCTCGTGCGGGATGCCCCGGCGCGCCCCGAGCAGCAGACCGAAGATGAAGAAGTAGACCGCGGCGTTCAGCAGCGGCGTCGCCACCTGCCACAGCTGGCCGAGCTTGGCCTGGCTGTACTGGGCGGTCAGCTTCGCCCGGGAGAAGGCGAGGATGAAGTGACGCCGGTCCCAGAGCTGGCGGACGTACTGGGGCAGGGAGGGGCGGGCGCCGCTGACGGTGAGGCCGTGGCGGGCGGCGAGCGCCGCGAGGTCGTCGGGGGCGGTGCCCGCGGAGGGTGTTCTGGGCGGTGCGTCGAGGACCTGGCTCACATCCGCTGCTTTCGGTCGGGGGGTGGGGGGTGAGGGTGTCGACGGTGGTCGGCGGGTGGGGTCCCGGGTGTTCGCCGGGACTTCACCGGATGTTTCCTTACGTCGGGACGGGACCGTATCGTCGCAACGTGAGCGTAGGCCGAAGGGACGTCAGGACGCAACCGTTTCGTCGTCACGCGCCCGCGGGGACGGGCCGCGTTGACGTCAGAACGTAACCGTTTCGTCGCAACGCCCTATGCTGTCCCGCATGACGACGAACGCCGACGGGCCCCAGCAGCCCCGACCGCGCCGCCGCACCCCCGCGGGCGCCGCCGTACTCCGCGAGGATGTGACGGAGGCGATCCGCGCGGCGGTCTTCGAGGAACTCGCGGCCGTGGGCTACGCGCGGATGTCGATCGAGGGCATCGCGCGCCGCGCGGGCGTGGGCAAGACCGCGGTGTACCGGCGCTGGCGGTCCAAGTTGCACCTGGTGCTGGACGTCGTCTCGGCGCTGGCCGTGCAGGGGCTGCCGGTGCCCGACACCGGCACTCTCGAGGGTGATCTGCGGCTGCTGTTCGAGGTGACGTCCCGGGCGCTGCGGCACCCGGTGGCCTCGCAGATCATCCCGGACCTCCAGGCGGAGGCCGCCCGCAACCCCGAGATCGCCGAGGCCATGCAGAAGGCGTTGCGGGACGGTCAGGAGGGCGTGGCGAGCAGGATCGTGGCGGCGGCCGAGCGGCGCGGTGAGGTGCGTCAGGGCTTCGACGACGAGCTGGCGCTGGACCTGATCTCCGGCCCGCTGTACTGGCGTTCCGTCGTCATCCGCACCCAGAAGCTCCCCAAGGGCTATCTGCCCTCGCTGGCCCGTGCCACCGCGGAGGCGATCAAGGCGCTGTGAGCCGCGCCGGTCCCGGGTCTGCGCCGGGGCGCGCCGCCGGTCCCGGATGCGCGCCGGGACGCGTCCGCAGCCACCCCTCCCACGCCGACCTGATCATGTCGTCCACGTCGTGCCGGGCCTGCCACCCCAGCTCGGCGGCGGCGCGGTCGGCGGAGGCGACGACGCGGGCGGGGTCGCCGGGGCGGCGGGCGGTGACCGTGGGAGCCCGGTGGTGGCCGGTGACGGCGGCGATGCGGTCGGTCATCTCGCGGACGGAGACCCCCTCGCCCCGCCCGATGTTCAGGGTGAGGTCGCGGCCGGGGGCGGCGGTCAGGGCGCGGGCGGCGGCGACATGGGCCTCGGCCAGGTCCACCACGTGGATGTAGTCCCGGACGCAGGTGCCGTCGGGTGTGGGATGGTCGTCGCCGAAGATGCGCGGGGCGGCGTCCGCGGTGAGCCTCTCGAAGACCATGGGCACCAGGTTGAACACGCCCACGTCGGCCAGTTCGGGGGCCGCCGCGCCCGCCACGTTGAAGTAGCGCAGGCAGGCGGTGGCCAGCCCGCTCGCCCGGCCCGTCGCGCGGACCAGCCACTCACCGGCCAGCTTGGTCTCGCCGTACGGGCTCATGGGCGCGCACGGGGTGTCCTCGGTGACCAGCTCCACGTCGGGCATGCCGTACACGGCCGCCGAGGAGGAGAACACGAAGGCGGGGACCCGGGCCGCGGTGACGGCCTCCAGCAGGACGCGCAGGCCCTCGACGTTCTCCCGGTAGTAGCGCAGGGGCTGAGCCACCGACTCGCCGACCTGCTTCTTCGCCGCCAGGTGGACGACGCCGGTGACGGGGTGCGCGGCGAGGGTGCGGCGTACGAGGCCGGCGTCCAGGGTGGAGCCGACGACGAGCGGCACGTCGTCGGGGACGCGCTCGGCGAGGCCCGTGGACAGGTCGTCGTAGACGACGGCCCGCTCGCCCGCCGACGTCATCGCCCGTACGACGTGGGCGCCGATGTATCCGGCGCCACCGGTGATCAGCCAGGTCATGGTCGGCCGTCTCCCCAATCGGTCGGCTGGTCGCTCCCGCGCCTCACAGTGAAGCAGGCGCCCGGCCGACCTCCTCACGACCGCCGTGCCCCGGCTACCTCGCCGCGACCCGCCGGGCCTCCGCCTCCGTGGCGGCGTCGAGGGCGGTGGTGAGCTGGTCGAGACGGGCGTGCAGGGCGCGGATCTCGTCCACGTCGAAGCCGGTCGCGGCGGCGATCCGGCGCGGCACCTCAAGCGCCCGTTCGCGCAGGGCGACCCCCTCCTCGGTGAGCCGTACCTCCACCGAGCGCTCGTCGCGGGCGCTGCGCTCGCGCACCACGTGTCCGGCCGTCTCCAGGCGCTTGAGCAGCGGGGAGAGGGTGCCGGAGTCGAGGCGCAGGTGTTCGCCCAGCTCCTTCACCGGCACCGGGCGGTCGTGGTGCTCCCACAGCACGAGCATCGCCAGGTACTGCGGGTAGGTGAGGCCGAGGTCCTTGAGGATGACGCGGTAGACGCCGCCGAAGGCGCGCGAGGCGGCGTGCAGGGAGAAGCAGATCTGGTGGTCGAGGCGGAGCCACTCGGTGGGGGAGTCCGCTGCGGGCGTGGTCATGCCTCCAGGGTAGCCCTCCGCCCCATCTAATTGCGCACAACTGAATTGTGTGCTCTACTTACGGCTGTTCGCTTCGGCTCTCCGAGAGGGAAGGTCTCTCCATGAACGCGCTCTACACCGCTGTCGCCACCGCCACCCACGGCCGCGAGGGCCGCGCCGTCTCCTCCGACGGCAAGCTGGACCTCCAGCTGGGCATCCCGGTGGAGATGGGCGGCGGCGGCCAGGGCACCAACCCCGAGCAGCTCTTCGCCGCCGGGTACTCCGCCTGTTTCGCCAGCGCCCTCGGCCTCGTCGGCCGCCAGGCCAAGGTCGACGTCAGTGACGCCGCCGTCACCGCCGAGGTCGGCATAGGCAAGCAGGGTGAGGGCTTCGCCCTCGCGGTCACCCTCCGCGTCGAGCTGCCCGCGGACGTGGACGAGGCGACCGGCCGCAAGCTGGTCGAGCAGGCCCACCAGGTCTGCCCCTACTCCAACGCCACCCGCGGCAACATCCCCGTCGACCTGGTCATCGAGTAACCCTCACGGAGGGCGGCCGGACCCGTCCCGTACCGCCGGGCAGTGGCCCCGGGCCGGGAGCCGAGACCGCCGACGGCACCGGACGGCGCTCCGCCAGCGGTACGACGGCGGGCAGCCCCTGCGTCTCGTCCCGCTGTCCCAGCACCACGCGGCGTACCACCCGCTCGGCGGCGTGCCCGTCGTCGTACGGACAGAACCGCGCCCTGAACGCCGACCGCAGCTGGGTGGAGCGGGAGCCGTGCCAGTGGCCCGTGGCGAAGATGTCGATCAGCTCGTCCTCGGTGCGGGCCAGCGCGCCCGGCGGGAAGGAACGCAGGTCGAAGTAGGTGCCGCGGGCCGCCTCGAAGGCCTCCCGGTCGGGGAGGTGCAGGACGATCGGGCGGTCCAGACCGGCGTAGTCGAACATGATCGACGAGTAGTCGGTGACCAGGGCGTCCGCGGCCAGGCACAGCGACTCGACGCGCGGATGCCCGGTCACGTCGATCACCCGGCCGTCGGCGGTCTCCGTGAGGGGGCCACCGTGGCGGTGGTGGGCGCGGGCCAGGATCACGAAGCGCGGACCCAGCCGGCGGGCGACCCGGTCGAGGTCCAGGACCGGCTGCTGGGTGCGCCGGTGGTCGCGGTAGGTGGGCGCGTAGAGGATGGCGACCGTGCCGCGGGGGACGCCGAGGCACTCGCGCAGCCGGGCCACGTCAGCCGCGCTCGCCCGCTGGAGGACGTCGTTGCGCGGGGAACCGTACTCCAGGGTGGTCCAGCCGCCGGGGTGGACGCGTTCCCAGGTGAGGGTGGACAGACGGTTGCCGGAGACGACGTGGTCCCACCGCGCGCAGTCCCTGACCAGCTCGGCGAAGTCCGTGCCGCGGGCGGCGGCCGGGCGTTCCTGGAGGTCGAGGCCCATGTGCTTCAGCGGTGTGCCGTGCTGCGTCTGGATGAGGACCTGACCCGGGCGTTTGACCAGGCGGCGGTCGAAGCCGGTGTTGTCGACGAGGTACGTGGAGCGGGCGAGCGCCGTCCAGTACGCGGCCGTGCCCGGTGTCAGCCGACGGGTCGCCGTCGGCAGGGTGTGGTGCTGCTCGGGTCGGGCGACCCACGCCGTGCGGACGTGCGGGGCGTGCGTGCGGAACGCCTCCTCCAGCGCCGCCGGGTGGCAGCCGTAGCCGCCGTGCCCCCAGGACGCCGCGAACACCGCGCGGTCGGCGCGCAGGGGCAGGCACCGCTGGACGCGGTAGTGCAGCCGCAGGGCGGCCGAGCGCAGGGCGCGGGCCAGCCGTAGGGCACGGCGGGCGGTACGGCGGCGCAGGGCGGCGGTCAGCAGCAGCGCGCGCAGCACACGGTGGGCGCCGTGGCGCACCAGGGCGTGCCGGAACCGGGCGCGCAACGGCGCCGGGGCGCCCGGCGCGTAGTGGCGGCGGCAGTGGGCGCGGGCCCGGCGCAGGAAGGCGGCGCGCGCGCCGCGCGGCAGCGGCCCCGGTGCGCCGCACACCTGCGCCAGGTGCTCCACCATCCGGCGGTACAGCCAGGGCCGCCGGTCCGCGAGGCCGGGTCGCGTGCCGACGAACGCGAAGACGCGGTCGTACTGCTCGAAGAGGTCCGCGACGTCCTCGGCGGTCCACTCCGAGGGAGCCGACGGCAGCGGCGCCCGGCGCCGTACGCACACCCGGTCCAGCGTCGCCGCCGACCCGGCCGTCAGCAGGGCCGCCGCCGCCCACGGCAGCCCCTCGTGCCGTCCCGGCGGGAAGGTCAGGCCCTCGCGTTGGACGAACTCCCGCCGGTAGGCCCGGTTCCAGCCGGACCAGGAGGTCCCGCCGGGGGCGTCGGCGACCGGCTCGCCACGCCAGTCGGCCGTCGTGGCGCCGAAGACCAGCAGATCAGGCTCGCCGGTCTCCTTCAGCCGGTCGGCGACGGCGCGCAGGGCGCCCGGGACGAGGACGTCGTCGCCGTCCAGGAACAGCAGGTGGTCGCCCCTCGCCAGGGCGAGGGCGACATTGCGGGCAGGGCCGGGGCCGGAGTGCTCGGGCAGGTGGACGGGGCGGACACGGGGGTCGCGGGCCGCGAACTCGTCGACGAGGTCTCCGCACGCGTCCGGTGAGCAGTCGTCGACGACGATCAGTTCGAGGTCGGAGCAGGACTGGGAGAGCACGGACTCCACACACTCGGTGAGGTACGCCTGAACCTGAAACGCGGGGACGATGACACTGAACCTGGGCACGGGACATCCATGGGTCGGCGCGGGCGTTCTGCCCGGGAACGCCCGGTACGCCGACCGGGTTACGCCGTGTGCGCCATGTGGGGGAACGCCGGGGGAACGCCCGAACGCCCGGGGGCGGACCGTGAAGGCCCGCCCCCGCCGCCGCACGCGTACGGCTACTTCACCGCACCCGCCATCACACCCGACACGAACTGCCGCTGGAACGCGAAGAACACCACCAGCGGGATCACCATCGAGATGAACGCGCCCGGCGCCAGCACGTCGATGTTGTTGCCGAACTGCCGCACCTGCGTCTGGAGGGCGACCGTGATCGGCTGGCTGCCCGCGTCGGAGAAGACCAGCGCGACCAGCATGTCGTTCCACACCCACAGGAACTGGAAGATGCCCAGGCTCGCGATCGCCGGACCGCCCAGCGGCATCACGACCCGTGCGAACAGCCGCAGTTCACCGGCCCCGTCGAGGCGGGCGGCCTCCAGCAGCTCGCGCGGGATCTCCGCGAAGAAGTTCCGCAGCAGGAACACCGCGAACGGCAGACCGAAGCCGACGTGGAAGAGGACCACGCCCAGGATGGAGCCGAACAGTCCGATGTTGCCGAAGAGTTCGGCGATCGGGATCAGCGCCACCTGCACCGGTACCACCAGCAGCCCCACGACGGCGAGGAACCACCAGTCGCGGCCCGGGAACTCCATCCACGCGAAGGCGTAGCCCGCCAGCGCGCCGATCACCACGACGAGGACGGTCGCCGGGACCGTGATCAGGACGGTGTTCACCAGGGAGGTGGTGATGTCGTCGTTCTCCAGCAGCGTCCGGTAGCTGTCGACGGTCAGCTGGGCCGGTTCCGTGAACACCGTCCACCAGCCGCTGGCGTTCATGTCCTCCGGGGTGCGCAGCGAGGACAGCAGCAGCCCGATCGTCGGCACCAGCCAGAACAGGCCCACGACGATCAGGAACACCCGTACCAGCCCGCCGCTGACACCCGCGACCAGCCGGGACGCCAGCGACTCCGGGCGCGGACTCCCGTCGCCCCCGGGGGCGGTCTTGGTGACGCCCTGGGCGTCCGTCGTCGTCATCGCCTGACCTCCCGCCTGAGCCTGCGGATGTTGAACCACATCACCGGGATCACCAGGAGCAGCAGGAACACCGCGATGGCGCTGGCGATGCCCGGCTGGTCCTCGGAGAAGCCCTTGCGGTACAGCTCCAGCGCGAGCACGTTGGCGTCGTCCTGGGAGGAGCCCGGGGCGATGATGAAGACCAGGTCGAACACCTTCAGCACGTTGATCATCAGGGTGACGGTGACGACGGCGAGGACGGGCGCGAGCAGCGGCACGGTGACCCGTCTGAACACCTGCCACTCGTTGGCGCCGTCGACGCGCGCCGCCTCCAGCAGCTCCCGGGGCACACCCGCGAGCCCGGCCGCGATCAGCACCATCGCGAAGCCCGCCCACATCCAGATGTACGACCCGATGATGGCCGGGGTCACCAGCGACGGGCCGA
This sequence comes from Streptomyces sp. B93, assembly GCF_018070565.1. Lineage (GTDB taxonomy): Bacteria > Actinomycetota > Actinomycetes > Streptomycetales > Streptomycetaceae > Streptomyces. The sequence continues at coordinate 31,956 of NZ_JAGPXL010000038.1, read as the reverse complement.
GCCAGTCGAGACCGTTGTACGGCTCCTCGAAGTTGCTCGCGGGCAGCCGCAGCAGGGCCCCGTCGGCGTCGGCGGGCAGCGTGAACGTGCCGTCGTCGGCGGCCGTCGTGGAGGCGACGACCTTGCCGTCCTTCACCGCCTCGATCCGCATGCCCGGGTAGCCCAGCTCCGAGGCGTCCGGGGCGTTGAGGGTGCCGACGCCCTTGCCGCGGGTGAAGTCCTGCCAGGTGGTGCCGGTGACCTTGCCCGGGTCGGCCGACGCCTGCCGCGCGGGCTTGGCGTCGTCGGGCAGCAGATCGGGGGCGACACCCACCAGCGGCAGCGTCACCGGCTCCCCGGCGCGCACCGGCTGCGTGGTGACGAAGGCGCCGCCGCCCGCCGCCTCGAGCGGCGACTCCCGGCCCGGATGCGCCTTCGGGAACGCCGACGACTGGGCGAAGGTGTCGTGCACGCCCACCCACACCGCGTTGGCGATGCCCTTGTCCGGGTCCTGGTCGTAGACGAGGCGGAAGATGATGCCCGCCGCCAGCATCGAGATCGCCATCGGCATGAAGACGACCAGCTTGAACGCCGTGCCCCAGCGCACCCGTTCGGTCAGCACCGCGAAGATCAGACCCAGCGCGGTGGCGACCGTCGGCGCGAACACCACCCAGATGACGTTGTTCTTCAGCGCCGTACGGATGCCGTCGTCCGTGAACAGCGCCTCGTAGTTGTCGAACCCGGCGAAGCCGTCGCCGGACTGGTCGAAGAAACTGCGGAAGACCGAGTACCCGATCGGGTAGACCACGAGCGCGCCGAGCAGCACCAGGGCGGGCAGCAGGAACAGCGCCGCGACGGTCCCCCGGGTGCCGGTCACGCTCTTTCTCTCACGGGCAGGGGTCCCGGACTGCTTCGGTTCCGGGACCCCTGCCGTCGGCGCCGACGACGTCATCGTCGGCTCAGTTCCCGTACGCCGCCGCCGCGTCGGCCTCCAGCCGCTGCTGGGCGCCCGCGACGTCCTTCGGGTTCTTCAGGAAGTCCTGCAACGCCTTCCACTCGCCCTTGCCGGGCGTGCCGCCGAAGGCCTGCGGGGCCTGGTCGGACATGTCGAAGCGGAAGTCGTCCCCGGCCGCGACGAGCGCCTCGGCCATCTTCTGCTGGACCTCGTTCGGGTACGCCGACGCCTCCACGTTCTTGTTCGGCGAGAGGTAGCCGCCGAGTCCGGCGTGGATGGTCGCCGCGTCCGGGGAGGCGAGGAAGGTCGCCAGCGCCTGCGCGGCCTCGGAGTCCTTCAGGATCACCGCCGCGTCACCGCCGGACACCACCGGCGCCTCGTCACCGACCGCCGGGAACGGGAACACCTTCGCGTCCGTGCCCACCTTCGCCTTCGTCTCACCGATGTTGACCTGCACGAAGTCGCCCTCGTAGACCATGCCCGCCTTCGGCTGGTCGCCGCCGGTGAACGTCTGGGTGACGGAGGCCGGGAACTCGGTCTGGAGGGCGCCCTGCGCGCCGCCCGCGACATAGTCCTGCTTGCCCCATATCTCCGCGAGCGTCGTCAGCGCCTCCGCCACCGACGGGTCCGTCCACTTGATCTCGTGGGCCGCGAGCTGGTCGTACTTCTCCGGGCCCGCCTGGGAGAGGTACACGTTCTCGAACCAGTCCGTCAGGGTCCAGCCGTCGGCGCCGCCGATGGAGAACGGGGTGACGCCGGAGTCGTACACCATCTGCGCGGTGTCGAGGAGTTCGTCCCAGGTCTTCGGCTCCGAGGCGCCCGCGTTCTCGAAGACCTGGGTGTTGTACCAGATCAGCGACTTGTTGGCGGCCTTGTAGTACACGCCGTACGGCTTGCCGTCGACGGAGCCGATGTCCTGCCAGCCCTGCGAGTAGTTCTTGCTCAGCTCCGCCTGCGCCTCGGCGCCGAGCGGTGTGGCCCAGCCCTTCTCCACGGCCTGCTTGATGGCGCCGGGCTGCGGGAGCATCGCGACGTCCGGGGGCTGACCGCCCGCGATCTTCGAACCGAGGAAGTTGATGATCGGGTCCTGCGCGGGCACGAAGGTGACCTCCGCGCCGGTGCGTTTCTCGAACTCGTCCAGGACCGCCTTGAAGTTCTTCTGCTCCGCGCCGGTCCAGACCGCGGCGACCGACAGGCTCTCGCCGTCCAGCTTGGGCAGGGTGACGGTGTTGGTGGTCTCGTCGGCGCCGGTGCTCTTGTCGTCGCCGCCGTCGTCGTCATCGCCGCCGCAGGCGGTGAGGGTGAGGGCTAGGGTGCCGGCGGCGAGCGCGGCCGCGGCCCGCGTGAAACCGCGGCGCCGTCTCATGGAGTTGGGGTTGCCGGTGCGGCTGCTGATCGTACGGATGGTGCTGCTCGTGGTGCGCATCACTGCCCCGTTCTTCGTTCCTCGTCGAACGCCCGAACGTTGTCCCGTGCGCTCTGGTCTACGCCGCGGGCCCGGGGTCGGCAAGTGCGCCTGCCGTGTCAACCGGGAGATCGTGACCGCGTCGTGACTCGGCAGGCGGGAACGTGAAAGGGCGCGCCCGCGCCTAGAGAAGTGACGGCACCTCAGCCGCCGCCACCTGTCGGGCCGCCCGCTCCAGGGCGCTCGCCAGCAGGGCCAGGTCCGTGGGCCCGTTGCCCAGTTCACGGACCGGGCGCCGGGTCGGCGGGTCGCCCATGCGCTGCCACTCCAGCGGTACGACGGTGGGGCGCAGGGTCGCGGTCCGGGGGATACGGCCCGTCACCCGGCCGCCCTGGAACGGCGTGGCCCGGCCGTCGGCGGTGACCAGACGGCCGCGTCCCGGCGCCGGTTCGTCCGGGCCGGCCGGGGGCGGGTCGAGCAGCACGCGGAGGGTGGCCCGGCGCGCCAATTCCGTCTCCGCCGTACGGGCACAGGGCCCGGTCGCCGCGACCAGGTGCACGCCCAGCCGCTGGCCCTCCCGGGCCACCGCCTCCAGCGCCCGCACGACCGAACCGGCGGCGGGCCGCCCCGGCGAACCCAGGGCGGGCGACACCAGCGCGTCCAGGTCGTCCACCACCACGACGAGACGCGGCAGCGGCGGAGTCTCCGCCGTCTCCCGCCGACGGGCGCCGCCCGGCCGCAGCCGCAGCGTCGAACTGGGCGGGGTGTCGAGATCCCCGGCACCGGCACCGGCACCGGCCGCGGGGGCGGGGGCCGGGACCGGTGCGGCGCCGCCCGCCGTCGCCGTGCGCTGCGCGACCATACGGCCGGACAGTGCGCGGCTCTCGTGCCACTCCGCGAAGTCCAGGCGCCCCAGCAACTCGGCGCGCCGCTTCAGCTCCGCGGTCAGGGACTGGGCGAACTCCCGCATCCGCACCGGGTCGTTGGCGGTCAGGTGCGTCGTCACATGCGGGACGTCCGCGCACACCCGCAGGCCCTCGCCGTGGGCGGCGCCCGTGCCCACGCCGTCCCGGCCGTCGATCAGGACGACGCCGAGCCGGTCGGGGCGTTCGGCGGCGGCCAGCGACGCCACGACCGCCCGCAGCGACTCCGTACGACCGCTGCCCGGCGGGCCCTCGACCAGCAGATGCGGGCCGTCACTTACGAGATCCGCGTGGACCGGGCCGCGCGGACCGGCGCCGAGCACCGCCCAGGCACGGCCACCGAGGGCGTCCGTGTCGTCGGCCGCGTCCGCCCACCGCGCCATCAGGGACGCGGGGGTGGCCCGGGCCAGGCCCAACTCGTCGAGGAGCCGGGCCGCCTGCGGCAGCGGTGCCGACACGCGCGCGTGCCGCTCACCGGGCGGGCCGTCCGGCCGCAGCGGGGCCAGCGCCCGCGCGAAGCGCTCCGCCCAGGCGAGGGACACCGCGTCGACCGTGCCGACCGTGCCGTGCCCGACCGGGCCGGAGGCGGCGCCGGTGCTCGCGCGCGGCACCCGCAGCAGCCGGAGCGCCGTCGCCACATCGCCGCTGAGCAGCGCGACCGCCCCGCACTCGCGGAAGACCGGCGACACCGCGCAGGCCGCCTCGTACGTCTCCGTCACCGGTGACGACGGCGAGGCGGGCGGGGTCTCGGCGAGGCACACCACATGGATTCCGGCCCGTGGTCCGGCCACCGCAAGCCGCGTCATCGCCTCCCGCAGATCGGCGCCGCCGGGGTCGCCGTCGACGACGACCACCGTGTGCGGACCGGCGAAGGTGTCCGGGGCGTCCTCCTCCCGGGCCCAGGACGGGCGGGGCCGGGCGGTGGCGTCGGCCGCCCGGGGGGCGGGCACCGGGGCGGTGGTGAGGTGGTCGTCCAGGCGGCGCAGCAGCTCGTCGGCGCGGGCCATGGCCTGCTCGCGGTCATGGGCGAGGAGGAGACGGCAGTCCTGGCCGTGCCCGGGCCGCAGCTGCGGGAGCCAGCCGAGCCAGGACCACTCGGCGGTGCGCTCCGGCTCGGGGCGGGAGCGGTCCGCGCTGATCAGGACGATCTCCAGGGCGTCCGGGGAGTGCAGCGCGGCGAGCTGGGCGAGCACCGCGCGCGCCAGTCCGGCCAGCCGGGGGCGCGGCCCGGCCAGGCCCAGGGCACCGGCCTCCCGCAGATCCGCCGTCACCGGCACCGCGGGCAGCAGACCGGAGCCGTCCGGCAGCGTCCGGTCGGCGGTGCCCAGCCGCACGGTGAGCGCCTCCGGGTGGCCCGGCCCGCGCTCCCACAGCCGGGGGCCGGGGCCCAGGGCGGTCAGCAGCAGCGCCGCCGGGTCCGGCCAGGTCTCCGGCTGGTGCGTGGCGACGGCCGACGGGGCGGTGGGCGGGGCGCCCGCCGCGGCGCCACGGCCGTCGTGCTCCACGCCGCCGCCCTGCTCGCCGCCGCGGCCTCCGGTCAGCCGCCGCGCCCAGGCGCCTATCCCGCCGCGCCTGCGCACGCCGGGCGGTACGTCGGTGCCGCGCAGGGGGGTGCCCTTGCGGCTGGACGTCGGGCCGCCGACCGGGGGGTCGTGGGCTTCGTGGGCTTCGTGGGGGGCGTTGCGGTCCAGCGGGCCTATGCCCTGGCGTCCGGCGTGCGTGTCGCCGCCGGACCCCGGCCCCGCGGGCCCCTCGCCCCGGCTCTCGACCCAGGGTGCCCTGCCCTGTCCCGGCACCACCGGCGCCTCGCCCCGATCATGCTCCTGCGCCACCGGTGCCCCGGCGGTGTCCCACCCCACGGGACCGTGACTGATCGGCGGCTCGCCGGGCGCGTCGGAGGCGCGGGGGCGTGTTCCGGTGCCGGTGCCGGGGGCGTCGGTGGCGGGGGAGCGCGTCCCGGCGTCACGGGGGGACGCGGGTGCGCCCGAGGTCCGGGAACGGGTGGCGGCGTCACGGGAGGATGCGGGTTCCCCTGAGGACCGGAAGCCCGTCCCGGTGCCGTGGGAGGGCGCGGACGTGCCCGAGGTCTGAGAGCGCGCGGCGCCGTCATGGGAGGGCGAGGGCGCGCCCGAGGTCTGAGAGCGCGCGGGCGTGTCCGAGGTCCGGGACCACGTCCCGCCGTCCCGGGAGGCTCCGTGGGTGTCCGCGCCCGTGGTGGACGGCCCGGTGCCGGGGGCGGCTCCGTGGGTGTCCGGCCCTTGGGTGGGCACCCCGGCGTCACCGGGCGCCTGCGTACCCCCCCTGCCCGAGCCCGGGGAGGCTCCGCGTGTGTCCGGCCCCTGGTCGGGCGCTCCGGCGCCACCGGATGCCCCAGTGCTCCCCTTGCCCGAGCCCCGGGAGGTCCCGCGCACGTCGGACGCCTGGACGGACGACCCGGCGTCACCGGCCGGCCTCCGCCCGTCGGAGTCCCGCCCGCCCGCCACGGCGCCCACGGAAGCCCCCCCATCCCCCCCAACAGCCACCCGCACACACCCCTCCCCGTCAGGCACGGTCCCCACGCGCGCCCCCAGCCCCCCGGCGGGAGCGAGCCGGAGTGTCGACTCGCCGATCCTGAGGAGGGCGCCCGGGGTGAAGCGGACCGGGCGGGTGGTGACGCGGGTGCCGTCCAGGGTGGTGCCGTTGGTGGAGTTCAGGTCGGCGACGGTGACCTGGCCGTCGGCGCTGAGGGTGACGGCGCAGTGCAGCCGGGAGACGTCGGGGTCGTCGAGGGGGACGTCGGCGTCAGCCGAGCGGCCTATGCGGACCTCGCCGCCGTGCAGCAGGTGGACGCCGCCCGCGTCGGGGCCCGCGACGATGTCGAGGCGGGCCGGGGCGTCGTCCATCTCGGGGTGCGGCTCGGGCTCGGCGGGGGCGCCGACCGCCAGCACCGCGCCGTCGACCAGCGGCGGCTCGCCGAGGGTGCGGCGCTGGGCGTCGAGCCGCTCGGCACCGGCGTACAGCACCGCGGGGCCGTCGGAGACCGTCGCGGCGAGGGCGGACGCCACGGCGGCCAGGGCGGTGCCGGCGGGCGCGGTGACCAGCACGTCGCAGCTCGCGGCACGGCCCCGCGCCTCGGGGGGCGGCCCCTGCGGGTCTACGACGGTCAGCCGGATCTGCATCGCCGTCAGCGGTCCCTTCCGCGCCGCGCGGGCATGGACGTCCCCCCACCCCGCACGAGCACATCGGCCAGTACTGCACGCATCCTCGCACCTGCCACTGACAACGCGCCCGCCGCCCACCGGCAAGTGATCTTGATTGGTCGGCTCTGCCCGCAAAAGTGCCTGAACAATGCCCCAGCGGCGACGGCTTGAGATCGGTCACGTCCGGGTCGGGCAACCGGGAGACCGGGGCGAGCGTCTTTCCTTCGAACACGTACGGGAACCGAACAACTTCGGGAACCGAAACGCGTACGGGAACCAGCTACCGAATCGGTATGACCGCGGACCGGCGGGTAGCGGCGGCCACGCCACTACAGTGGACCGGAACAACCACGCAAGCAGCAGGGAGCGCATGACGTGCGGCCGGTAGGCAGCAAGTACTTCCTCGAGGAGCCGCTCGGACGCGGTGCCACGGGAACCGTCTGGCGTGCCCGCCAGCGTGAGACCGCCGGTGCCGAGGCAGCCGTTCCCGGACAGCCCGGCGAGACCGTCGCGATCAAGGTCCTCAAGGAGGAGCTGGCGAGCGACCCGGACATCGTGATGCGGTTCCTGCGGGAGCGCTCGGTGCTGCTCCGCCTGACCCACCCGAACATCGTCCGGGTCCGTGACCTGGTCGTGGAGGGCGAGCTGCTGGCCCTGGTCATGGATCTCGTCGAGGGCCCCGACCTGCACCGCTACCTCCGCGAGAACGGGCCCTTGACCCCGGTCGCCGCGGCCCTCATGACCGCGCAGATCGCCGACGCGCTCGCCGCCAGCCACTCCGACGGCGTGGTGCACCGCGACCTCAAGCCGGCCAACGTCCTGCTCCAGCAGAACGGCGGCCAGATGCACCCGCTGCTGACCGACTTCGGCATCGCCCGCCTCGCCGACTCCCCGGGGCTGACCCGCACCCAGGAGTTCGTCGGCACGCCCGCGTACGTCGCGCCGGAGTCCGCCGAGGGCCGCCCGCAGACCTCCGCCGTCGACATCTACGGCGCCGGGATCCTGCTGTACGAGCTGGTCACCGGGCGTCCGCCGTTCTCCGGCAGCTCCGCCCTGGAGGTCCTGCACCAGCACCTGAGCGCCGAGCCGCGCCGCCCCTCCACCGTGCCCGAGCCGCTGTGGACGGTGATAGAGCGCTGCCTGCGCAAGAACCCCGACGACCGCCCCAGCGCCGAGAACCTCGCGCGCGGCCTGCGCGTCGTCGCCGAGGGCGTTGGCGTGCACGCCAACGCCGCGCAGATCGCCGCGGCCGAGGGCGTCGGCGCGCTCCTCGCCCCCGACCCGTCCCCGACGGCCGTGCCCGGCGCCGCCGACGCCACACAGGTGCTGCCGCACGGCGCGGGCGCCTACGACCCGAACGCCGCGACCAGCGTGCTGCCGCACACCGGCGGCCCCGCGGGCGCCGCCGACCCCACCGCCGTACTGCCGCACACCCCGGGCGGCCCGAACGCCGACCCGACGCAGGTGCTCCCGCAGGGGCAGCAGGGCGGGCCGGGGCCCGACCAGCCGCACCCCTGGCAGACCCAGCTGCGGGCCGCGCGCGACCGCAACGAGCAGACCCAGATCCAGTACCTCGACCCCGACGAGGACCCGCTGCGCCGCCGCCCCCAGCGGCAGGTCGCCCGCCCGCAGCAGCCGCCCCAGCAGCCCCCGCGCGCCCCGCAGCGGCCCCAGCCGCAGCAGCGCCCGCCGCAGGGCCCGCCGCCCGGCTACGGCTATCCGCAGCAGCGCCCCCAGCATTACGCGACTCCGCAGCCCCAGCAGCCCCAGCGGTACGCCCCGCCGCCCACGCCCCAGCCGCAGCAGCCCCAGCGGCCGGTGCGCGAGCCGCGCCAGCCCCGCCAGCGCAGCGCCAACCCGATGCGGATCCCCGGTCTCGGCTGTCTGAAGGGCTGCCTGGTCACGGTCGTCATCCTGTTCGTGGCGGGCTGGCTGGTCTGGGAGCTGAGCCCGTTGCAGGAGTGGATCGGCACCGGCAAGGGCTACTGGGAGCAGCTCACCGACTGGTTCTCCACCGTGACCGGCTGGATCGAGGACCTGGGCGGCGGCTCGTCGGGCTAGGGCCTGTCGTTGGGATCAGGTCGGCTGAAACGGACTGCGCTTTCCGGCCGACCCGACCCCGCGACGCCGACATGATCCCAACGACAGGCCCTAGGCCCAGTCTGTGGATTTGTCGACACCCAGCGGGTGATTTCGGGCTCCGCGGTGAAGGTTGGCTCCTCGGACGCGTAGTTTTAGCGACAACACGCGTCTGTAGGAGCAGTCTTGGCACGGAAGATCGGCAGCCGGTACACCGCGAACCAGATCCTGGGACGGGGCAGCGCCGGCACGGTGTGGCTGGGCGAGGGACCCGAGGGACCCGTCGCCATCAAGCTGCTGCGCGAGGATCTCGCGTCCGACCAGGAACTCGTCGGACGCTTCGTCCAGGAGCGCACGGCCCTGCTCGGCCTCGACCACCCGAACGTGGTCTCCGTCCGCGACCTCGTCGTGGACGGCAACGACCTCGCGCTCGTCATGGACCTCGTCCGCGGCACCGATCTGCGCACCCGGCTGGAGCGCGAACGGCGGCTCGCGCCCGAGGCGGCGGTGGCGATCGTGGCCGACGTGGCGGACGGGCTGGCCGCGGCGCACGCGAAGGGGGTCGTGCACCGGGACGTCAAGCCGGAGAACATCCTGCTCGACATGCAGGGCCCGCTCGGGCCCGGCGGCTCGCACCGGGCGCTGCTCACCGACTTCGGCGTGGCCAAGCTGATCGACTCCCCGAAGCGGACCCGCGCCACGAAGATCATCGGCACGCCGGACTACCTCGCCCCGGAGATCGTGGAGGGCCTGCCGCCGCGCGCCTCCGTCGACATCTACGCGCTGGCCACCGTCCTCTACGAGCTGCTCGCCGGGTTCACCCCGTTCGGCGGCGGCCACCCCGGCGCCGTACTGCGCCGCCATGTCACCGAGACCGTCGTCCCGCTGCCCGGCATCCCCGAGGAGCTGTGGCAGCTGCTCGTGCAGTGCCTCGCCAAGGCGCCCGCGTCCCGGCTGCGCGCCTCCGAGCTGGCCGCCCGGCTGCGGGAACAGCTGCCGCTGCTGGCCGGGCTGCCGCCGCTGGACGTCGACGAGCCGGACGCCGACACCGACCCCGACGCCGAGGAGCCCGCCACCGTCACGGCCCCGGGCGAGCCCCCGGCCCCGGCGCGGATACGGCGCGGCGCGGTCCCCCTGGTCCCCGGCGCCAAGCCGGACTCCAACCGTGACACCCATACGTCGATGAGGGTCCCCGGCCCCGACGAGCTGGCCGGGGGCGCCCGGGGCACCGCCCGCGCCCCCCGCCCCGCCGGTGCCCCCCGCCCCGGCTCGGCCCGGCACCGTGTCGCGGCCCGGCGCCGCCGGGTGACGCTGACCGTGGCGGCCGTGGTCCTCGTTACGGCGGCGGGCGTCGGCACCTGGCTGGCCACGGCGGACGACGACGCCTCCGCGCCCCCGCGCGAGACCCGGCACTCGGCGCCCGAGTCGCCCTGACCCGGCTCCCCGCCGTGACCCCACGGACCCGGCCGGGACGGTCCGGCATGGACCGCCTGGCGGAGCCGTTACGCTGGAGGCGTGGCAGTCGTCGATGTATCCGAAGAGCTGAAGTCCCTCTCCTCGACCATGGAGTCGATCGAGGCCGTCCTGGACCTCGACAGGATGAGGGCAGACATCGCCGTGCTCGAGGAGCAGGCGGCCGCGCCGTCCCTGTGGGACAACCCGGACGAGGCGCAGAAGATCACCAGCCGTCTCTCCCACCTCCAGGCCGAGGTCAGGAAGGCCGAGGCGCTGCGCGGACGGATCGACGATCTCTCCGTGCTGTTCGAGATGGCCGAGGAGGAGGACGACCCGGACACCCGCGCCGAGGCCGAGACCGAGCTGTCCGCCGTCCGCAAGGCGCTGGACGAGATGGAGGTCCGCACCCTCCTCAGCGGCGAGTACGACGCCCGTGAGGCGCTGGTGAACATCCGCGCCGAGGCCGGTGGCGTCGACGCGGCCGACTTCGCCGAGCGGCTCCAGCGCATGTACCTGCGCTGGGCCGAGCAGCACGGCTACAAGACCGAGGTCTACGAGACGTCGTACGCGGAGGAGGCGGGCATCAAGTCCACCACCTTCGCCGTGCAGGTGCCGTACGCCTACGGCACCCTCTCCGTCGAGCAGGGCACCCACCGCCTGGTGCGGATCTCGCCCTTCGACAACCAGGGGCGCCGCCAGACGTCCTTCGCGGGCGTCGAGGTCCTCCCCGTCGTCGAGCAGTCCGACCACGTCGACATCGACGAGTCCGAGCTGCGCATCGACGTCTACCGGTCCTCGGGCCCCGGCGGTCAGGGCGTGAACACCACCGACTCGGCGGTGCGCATCACCCACCTGCCCACCGGCATCGTCGTCTCCTGCCAGAACGAGCGCTCGCAGATCCAGAACAAGGCGACCGCGATGAACGTCCTCCAGGCCAAGCTGCTGGAGCGGCGCCGCCAGGAGGAGCAGGCCAAGATGGACGCCCTGAAGGGCGACGGCGGCAACTCCTGGGGCAACCAGATGCGTTCGTACGTCCTGCACCCGTACCAGATGGTCAAGGACCTGCGCACCGAGTTCGAGGTCGGCAACCCCGAGGCCGTGTTCAACGGTGAGATCGACGGGTTCCTGGAGGCCGGGATTCGCTGGCGCAAGCAGCGGGAGAAGTAACGCGACGCTTTGTCGACATGGCAACTGCCGCCCTTGAGGCGGCAGTTGCCTTTTACATCACACCTACACACTTCAACCCCCCGTCAAACAAGCAGCAATAGGACATTGCGTACGCAACGGCCTTGACGCTTCTTTGAAAAGTCGGAAAGGTGAGGCGCGGCATGCGTATCTGCGGGGCGCATGTGAACCGGGGGGTTTCGGCTACAGCTACCTCCGTCGATCACGGCCCCGAGCGCCGCCTCATGACGATTAGCTACTGGGGGTAGCAACCAATGACCAACAAGACGCGGATGCGCGTCGCGCGTATCGCAGCCGGTGCCGTCGTGGCGGCGGGTGCGTCGCTGCTGTGGACGGGTGTCGCGCAGGCCGAGGGCGATGAGCCGCCCACCTGTGACATCGGCATCGAGATCGAGTGCGAGACCGAGACGCCCGACCCGGACCCCTCCACCACGGAGCCGGACCCGGACCCGGACCCCAGCATCCCCGACAGCCCGGACCCGACCGAGTCCGAGACGGAGGACCCTGAGCCCACCGAGCCCGAGAACCCGGTCGAGGAGGACCCGAGCCCGAGCAACCCGGGCAACGGGAACGACAACGGCAATGGGAACGGAAACGGCAACGGCAACGGTGGTGGCAACAACACCGACCCCGACGGCGGCTCCGGTGACTCCGCGCAGAGCGAGGGTTCCTCCGCGCTGACGGACACCGGTTCCGAGCCCTCCGTCGAGCCTTCCGCCCAGGGCGGCGGCGACGAGCTGGCCGAGACGGGTGCCGCGCAGACCACGTTCCTGCTGGTCGGCGCCGCGACGATGATCGCCGGTGGTGTCGGCTTCCGGGTGCTGCCGCGCCTGATGGGCGGCCGTGGCGGCGCGGCTGCCTGAGGGTAGCCGGAGGTAACCGTACGCAGGACAAGGGCCCGGAGCGGATGCTCCGGGCCCTTGCCGGGTTCTTACGCGGTCCGGTCCTACGCGGTCTGGTGGGCCGCCAGCAGCGCCAGCGCGGCGACCAGGACCGCCAGCAGGGCGATCAGCGCCGCGGGGGTCAGGGCCGCGAAGGGGTTGCCCTGCTGGAGTCGCTCGCGGTTGGCCCGGCACACGGGGCAACGGCCCTCGCTCACGGGTGCGGCGCAGTTCGCGCACACCAGCCGGTCGTACGTCATGCGCTCGCCCTCCTCGTGCCGGTTACACCGTGACAACGCCCGCGGGAACCCGAACGTTCCCCTCCCACTGTGCCAGGTTCCCCCGGGAAGGGCGCGGGCGCTCGGAAAGGCTGCCCTGCACAAAAGCGCACAAGCCCCTCACAACCCCTACCGGTGCCTGCGCTGGTGCGCCCGGTTCGCGTATGGTCACGCTCATCTACCCCCGGCGACCCGTGGTGCATCCGTGATCCGATTCGACAATGTCTCCAAGGTCTACCCCAAGCAGACCCGTCCAGCCCTCAGGGATGTCTCCCTTGAGGTCGAGAAGGGCGAGTTCGTGTTCCTCGTGGGGTCCTCCGGCTCCGGAAAGTCCACCTTCCTGCGGCTGATCCTCCGCGAGGAGCGGTGCAGCCACGGCCAGGTGCACGTTCTGGGCAAGGACCTCGCCCGCGTCTCCAACTGGAAGGTGCCGCAGATCCGGCGCCAGCTGGGGACGGTCTTCCAGGACTTCCGGCTGCTGCCCAACAAGACGGTCGCCGAGAACGTGGCCTTCGCCCAGGAGGTCATCGGCAAGTCCCGTGGCGAGATCCGCAAGTCCGTGCCGCAGGTGCTCGAGCTGGTCGGGCTCGGCGGCAAGGAGGACCGGATGCCGGGCGAGCTGTCCGGTGGTGAGCAGCAGCGCGTCGCCATCGCACGGGCCTTCGTGAACCGGCCCAAACTGCTCATCTGCGACGAACCCACCGGCAACCTGGACCCGCAGACGTCCGTCGGCATCATGAAGCTGCTCGACCGCATCAACCGCACGGGCACCACCGTGGTGATGGCGACCCACGACCAGAACATCGTGGACCAGATGCGCAAGCGCGTCATCGAGCTGGAGAAGGGCCGCCTCGTCCGCGACCAGGCACGCGGCGTCTACGGCTACCAGCACTGATGCCGCCCCTGTCCGCCGCAGACATCGCAGACGTCCCCGGAAAGGCCTGAAGAAGACGCCATGCGCGCCCAGTTCGTTCTGTCCGAGATCGGTGTCGGTCTCCGCCGCAACCTGACGATGACGTTCGCCGTCGTCGTCTCCGTGGCCCTGTCGCTCGCCCTGTTCGGCGGGTCGCTCCTGATGAGCGACCAGGTGAACACCATGAAGGGCTACTGGTACGACAAGGTCAACGTCTCGGTGTTCCTGTGCAACAAGAGCGACGCCGAGTCCGACCCCAACTGCGCCAAGGGCGCGGTCACCAAGGATCAGAAGGAACAGATCCAGACCGACCTGGAGAAGATGTCGGTCGTCGACTCGGTGACGTACGAGTCGCAGGACGAGGCGTACAAGCACTACAAGGAGCAGTTCGGCGACTCGCCGCTGGCCAGCTCCCTCACCCCGGACCAGATGCAGGAGTCCTACCGGATCAAGCTGACGGACCCGGAGAAGTACCAGGTCATCGCGACCGCCTTCGACGGGCGTGACGGCGTGCAGTCGGTGCAGGACCAGAAGGGCATCCTGGACAACCTCTTCGGGCTGCTGAACGGCATGAACTGGGCGGCACGCGCGATCATGGCGCTGATGCTGGTGGTCGCGCTGATGCTGATCGTCAACACGGTGCGCGTCTCGGCGTTCAGCCGCCGCCGGGAGACCGGCATCATGCGCCTCGTCGGCGCCTCCGGCTTCTACATCCAGGCGCCGTTCATCATGGAGGCCGCCGTCGCCGGTCTCATCGGCGGCGGGCTCGCGTGCGGATTCCTGCTCGTGGGGCGGTACTTCATCATCGACAACGGACTCGCCCTCTCCGAGAAGCTGAACCTGATCAACTTCATCGGCTGGGACGCGGTGTTGACGAAACTCCCGCTGATCCTCGCGACCAGTGTGCTGATGCCCGCATTGGCAGCGTTCTTCGCGCTGCGCAAGTACCTGAAGGTGTGACGTACCCCAACAGGGCCGTGCGGTCAACGGACCGTGCGGCCCTCCGCGTTGTCCTAGACTCACCGCCATGTCAGGCCGCGACCTGTTCTGTCCGCCCCGCCGCATCCGCCGCGGGGCCGCCCTGACATTGGTCTTCGCGAGCGTCCTGGTGGCCGGTGCCGCGACCGGCTCGCTGCCCGGCTCCGACGGCGAGCGGGAACCCGACGCCGCGCGTACGGCGGCCGCCGCCAGCCGCCCCGACGAGGTGGCGCGGGCCGCCGCCGAGGCCATGGAGTCCGGGCAGTCCCCCGTGGAGGCCGCCCAGCGCGCCGTCAGCCGCAGCGGGGACCGCTGGGGCGCCGTCTACTCCAAGGGCGAGTACGAGGAGTTCGAGGACGCCCTGGACGGCGAGTACACCGGCGTCGGCCTGTGGGCGCGGCGTGAGCGGTCCGGCCGGGTCGAGGTGACCGAGGTGCGCTCCGGGTCGCCCGCCGCCGACGCCGGCATCCGCGCCGGGGACCGGCTGCGCAGCATCGACGGACGCAGCGTCGACGGGCTGCCGGTCACCGAGGTCGTCGCCCTGCTGCGCGGCGACGCAGGGGACGCCGACGCCCCGGACGCCTCCGCCGGGTCCACCGTCCGGCTCGGCGTGGAACGCGGCACGCGTGCGTGGAGCCTCACCCTGCGCCGCGCCCGGCTCTCCACCGACTCGGTCACCGTACGGCGGCTCGCCGACGGCGCCACCGTGATCAAGGTCGCCGCCTTCACCAAGGGCTCCGGCGACGCCGTACGCGCCGCCGTGCGGCAGGCGCCCTCCGACGACGGCGTCATCCTCGACCTGCGCGGCAACCCCGGCGGTCTGGTCACCGAGGCCGTCACCGCCGCCTCCGCCTTCCTCGACGGCGGCCTGGTCGCCACCTACGACGTCGAGGGCGAGCAGCAGGCCCTGCACGCCGAACCCGACGGCGACACCACCAGGCCCCTGGTCACGCTCGTCGACGGGGGCACGATGAGCGCGGCCGAGCTGCTCACCGGTGCCCTCCAGGACCGGGGCCGGGCGGTGGTCGTGGGCTCGCGCACCTTCGGCAAGGGTTCCGTGCAGATGCCCCGCCAGCTGCCCGACGGCTCGGTCGCCGAGCTGACCGTCGGCCACTACCGCACCCCGGCCGGGCGCGGCGTCGACGGCGAGGGCATCACCCCCGACCTGGAGGCGGGGCGGGAGGCCCTCAGCCGGGCGGAGACGGTGCTGGGCGGCCTCGGTCAGCAGGACCCCGGGTGACCCGCGCGTAAACGGCTTCCCGCGCACCCCCTCCATGGTGCGAAAATGGCCTGACTATGGCTAAGGAAAAAGGGCGCAAGCTGATCGCGCAGAACAAGAAGGCGCGGCACGACTACCTCATCATCGACACCTACGAGGCCGGCATGGTCCTCACCGGCACCGAGGTGAAGTCGCTGCGCCAGGGACGGGCCTCGCTCGCGGACGGGTTCGTGCAGCTCGACGGGCACGAGGCCTGGCTGCACAACGTGCACGTGCCCGAGTACAGCCAGGGCACCTGGACCAACCACAGCGCCCGCCGCAAGCGGAAGCTGCTGCTGCACCGCGCGGAGATCGAGAAGCTGGAGTCCAAGTCCCAGGAGACGGGGCACACCATCGTGCCGCTCGCCCTGTACTTCAAGGACGGCCGCGCGAAGGTCGAGATCGCCCTGGCGAAGGGCAAGAAGGAGTACGACAAGCGGCAGACACTCCGCGAGAAGCAGGACCGCCGTGAGGCGGAGCGGGCGATGTCCGCGGTGCGCCGCAAGCAGCGGGCCTGAGCCCCGGCCGGGGCGCCGGGAATACGCTGGCATCCGCCCGCGTTGTTCACGTACGATGGCACCCGGCCTCACAGCGGGTCGCAGATTGAAAAATCAACATGGGGATGATCGGTTTCGACAGCGGCTGTCGAAGCAGGGGAAGCGTGTCGAGGAAGCGGCCATGATCTCGTAAACCACAGGCCGAAAAAAATAATCGCCAACACCAAGCGCGATTCCTCCCAGCAGGCCTTCGCCCTCGCTGCCTGATAGGCAGCGCGAGCGAGCCTCCTACTAAAGGGAGTGTCAGCCCGGGGATGTTCCCGACCCGGATCCTGGCATCGACTAGGGGACTAAACCTCTAAACCCGGTCACGGGGTGTAGAGGGAAACCAAACAGTGACTGAGCCCGTCGGAGACTTGTCCGCGTGATCTCCGGGGCCGAGAAAAGCGCAGCGGACTGCACACGGAGAAGCCCTGGTTCCGCACCGTTGGACGCGGGTTCGATTCCCGCCATCTCCACTATCTCCATGTGACGAGGGCCCGGAGGCTGCCAGCCAGCCACCGGGCCCTCGTCGTGTTCCCGGAACCCGGTGTCAGGCCGTGCGCGGTGCCGTGCTCGCCCGCACCGTCAGCCGGGCCGGGAGCAGCGTCGCCTCGTCGACGGGCTCGCCGCCCAGCTTCCCCATCAGCAGCTCCACCGCCCGCGTACCGATCTCCGTGGACGGCAGGGCGACCGAGGTGACGGGCACCCGCACCGACTCGGCCTGCTCGCGCGGGCAGATCGCGGTCACCGACAGATCGCCGGGCACCCGCAGACCGAGCTGCTCGAAGGTGTCGATGAGCGGTTCGAGGACCGGCTCGTTGTGGACGACGACACCGGTCAGCGCGGGCTGCTCACGCAGCAGCCGTTCGGCGGCGGCCCGGGCCGCGGCGGGCGAGGCCTCGCAGGGGTGCACGACGGACGACAGCCGGTGCCGGTCGGCGGCCGCGGTGAACCCCTGCAGCACGCGCTGCGCGAACGCCGTCCCGCGCACGTACACCTCCGGCGGCGACCCCACCAGCCCCACCACCCGGTGCCCGAGGGCCGCCAGATGGTCCACGCACAGCTCCCCGGCCGCCCTGAAGTCGAGGTCGATGCAGGTCAGCCCCTCGGCCTCGGCCGGAAAGCCGATCATCACCGACGGCCGCTCCAGCGAGCGCAGCAGCGGCAGCCGGGGGTCGTCGAGCTGGACGTCCATCAGGATCAGGGCGTCGACGAGGGCCGTGTCCGCGACCCGGCGCAGCCCGTCCTCGCCCTCCTCCTGGGTGAGCAGCAGTACGTCGTGGTCGTGGGCGCGGGCGGTGGTCACCACGGACACCGCGAACTCCATCACGACCGGGACGTGGATACCGGCGCGTAAGGGCACCACCAGGGCCAGCACGTTCGACTTGCTGCTGGCCAGGGCGCGGGCACCGGCGTGCGGGCGGTAGCCGAGGGCGCGGATGGAGTCCTCGACGCGGCGCCGGGTCTCCTCGGAGATCGGGCGCTTGCCGCTGAGCGCGTAGGACACGGTGCTGGGGGAGACCCCGGCGTGCCGGGCCACATCCGTGATCTTCACCATCAGCCCAGCTCCAGGGTGAGGAACCCGGTCCCGGCCGCGGCCCGCGCCTCCCGCTCCCCGGCGGCCAGCGCCCACGGGGCCGCCGGATCACTGCACGAGGCCCGCAGCATGTCGCCCTCGCGTACGACGGTGAAGGTGACGTCACCGACGGGAACCGTCACCTGGGCGCCCCGCTCAAGGCCGTACGCCCGCAGCGTCACCCCGTCGGCGTGCGGATAGTCGGGCCGGTCGGCCACCGCGCCCACCGGGATCACCGCGCCCGGCCGCACCAGCAGCGGCACGCTGTCGAACCCGTGCCGCTCACGCACCCAGCGCGGCCCGGTCACCGTCTCCCCGGTCACGAAGTGGGTCCAGGTGCCCTCGGGGACGTAGTAGGTGACGTCGCCCTCGTCGCTGAAGACGGGCGCGACCAGCAGGTCCGACCCGAGCATGTACTGCCGTTCCAGGTGCGCGCACCCGGGGTCGTCCGGGAACTCCAGGACCATCGCCCGCATGATCGGCGTGCCCTGGGCGTGGGCGGTGCGGGCGGCCTCGTACAGGTACGGCATCAGGCTCAGCTTCAGCCGGGTGAAGTGCCGCAGCACGTCCACCGACTCCTCGTCGAACAGCCACGGCACCCGGTAGGAGGAGCTGCCGTGCAGCCGGCTGTGCGAGGACAGCATCCCGAAGGCCAGCCACCGTTTGAACAGGGCGGCCGTCGGGGTGCCCTCGAAGCCGCCGATGTCATGGCTCCAGTAGCCGAACCCGGAGAGCCCGAGCGAGAGTCCGCCGCGCAGCGACTCCGCCATGGACTCGTACGTCGCCTCGCAGTCGCCGCCCCAGTGCACCGGGAACTTCTGGCTCCCGGCGGTCGCCGACCGGGCGAACACCACCGCCTCGCCCTCCCCGCGGTGCTTGCGCAGCACCTCGAAGACGGTGCGGTTGTACAGGTAGGTGTAGTAGTTGTGCATCCGCTCCGGGTCGGAGCCGTCCGCCCAGACCACGTCCGTGGGCACCCGCTCGCCGAAGTCGGTCTTGAAGCAGTCCACGCCCTGCGCGAGCACCGCCTCCAGCTTGGCCGCGTACCAGTCGCGGGCGGCCGGGCTGGTGAAGTCCACCAGCGCCATCCCCGGCTGCCACAGGTCCCACTGCCAGACACCGCCGTCCGGCCGCCTCAGCAGGTGCCCGAGCGCCTTGCCCTCCGCGAACAGGGGGGAGCGCTGGGCGATGTACGGGTTGATCCACACCGAGACGTGCAGCCCACGCTCCTTCAGCCGGGCCAGCATGCCCTCCGGGTCGGGGAAGACCCGCGGGTCCCACTGGAAGTCGCACCAGTGGAACTCCCGCATCCAGAAGCAGTCGAAGTGGAACACCGAGAGGGGCAGTTCGCGCTCCCGCATGCCCTCGATGAAGGAGGTGACGGTCTCCTCGTCGTACGACGTGGTGAACGACGTCGACAGCCACAGCCCGAACGACCAGGCGGGCGGCAGCGCCGGACGGCCGGTCAGGGCGGTGTACTTGCGCAGGATCTCCTTCGGGCTCGGGCCGTGGATGACGTAGTACGTCAGCTCCTGCGCCTCCACGCTGAACTGCACCCGGGACACCGTCTCCGAGCCGACCTCGAAGGACACCTTGCCCGGGTGGTCGACGAAGACGCCGTAGCCCGCGTCCGTCAGATAGAACGGCACGTTCTTGTACGCCTGTTCGGTGGCGGTGCCGCCGTCGGCGTTCCAGATGTCGACGACCTGCCCGTTCTTCACCAGCGGGCCGAAGCGTTCCCCGAGGCCGTACACGGAGGTGCCGACGCCCAGGCCCAGCTGCTCGCGCAGGTAGTGGGCGCCGCTCGCGTCCCGCATGATGCCGATGCCCTTGGGGCCGCTGGTGGTGAGGGTGCGGCCGCCGGCGAGGAAGTCGACGTGCCAGGGCCCGCCGCGGGAGATCCGCACCGACAGGTCGCCGGAGGTGAGGGTGGCGTGCTCGTCGTCGTACGACAGCTGGGGCGTGAAGTCGGTGCGGCTCAGGTCGAACTCGGGGCCGCGCGACTGCTCGCCCTCGAAGTGGGTGACGGTGACGCCGATGACGTCGGGCATCGGGGCGTGCGCGGTGATCGTCACGACCGGTCCCTTCAGCAGGTCGCCGCGGTGGCGGATGGGCTGGGTCGGCGCGTGGACCTCCAGCGCGCCGTCCCGGTCCGCGACATCGAGTACCTCGACCGGATGGGCCGCGGTGACACCGTCGCGGAGCAGCCAGTAGCCGTCGGTGAACTTCACGTGGGGGGTCCCCCTTCACTTGACCGTTATTTGACCGCGCCCACGGCGATGCCACGGGTGAGGGTCCGCTGGAAGACGAGGAAGAAGACGAGCGCGGGGAGCACGCCGAGCAGGGCGGCGGCGTTGGTCATGGTGGCGTCCATCAGACGCTGGCCCTGGAGGACACCGAGGGCCACCGACACCGTCTGGTTGTCGTTGGAGATCAGCATCACCAGCGGCAGCAGGAACTCGTTCCACGTCCAGATGAAGAAGAACACCAGCAGCACACCGAGGGTCGGGCGGCTGACCGGGACGACGATCCGCCACAGCACCTGCCACTTGTTCGCCCCGTCGATGCGGGCCGCCTCGATGACCTCCCGCGGGAACTGGCCGAGCACGGAGGCCAGCAGATACGTCCCGAAGGCCGCCTGGATCACCGTGAACACGATGATCACGCTCAGCCTGGTGTCGTACAGGCCGACTTCCTTGCTGAGGTAGTACACCGGGTAGACCAGCGCCTCCTGCGGCAGCATGTTGGCCAGCACGAAGAACGCCAGCACCCAGGCCCGCCCCTTCACCCGGCCGATGCCGATGGCGTACGCGTTCAGGACGGAGATCACCGCGGCGAGGACCGCCACCGAGCCGCTGATCAGCACGGAGTTGAACAGCTTCTGGCCGTAGTCGACGCGCTCCCAGAAGTCCTTCAGGCCGTCGAGGTACAGGCCCTCGGGGAGGCTGAGCGGGCCGTTCTGGGAGTACTCGGCCGGTGACTTCGCCGCGTTCACGGCGACGATCAGGAACGGCACGATCATGAAGAGGGCGGCGATGGCCAGCGCGACCAGCACCGGGTAGCGGCGCAGGGCCCGGGTCATGTTCTGCTCCCCATCTCGGCGTCCTCCGCGCGGGTCTGGAGCTTCAGCCCGACCAGCGACAGGGCGAGGATGACGACGGTCAGCACCGTCGAGATCGCCGCGCCGTAGCCGACCTGGGTCTTCTCGAAGAACGTGGTGAAGGAGAAGTACGACGGCACGTTCGTGGCGCCGCCGGGCCCGCCCTTCGTCAGCACGTACACCGCGCCGAACACCTTCAGGGCGGCGATCGTGCACCACGTCAGCACGACATACGTCTCCGGCCGGATCTGCGGCAGCGTGATGTGCCAGAAACGGCGCCACCAGCCCGCCCCGTCCAGCTCGGCCGCCTCGTACAGCTGCGGGTCGACGCGCTGGAGGCCCGCCATGAAGACGACCAGCGGGAAGCCGAGCTGCACCCACACCAGGACGCCCATCACGGTGTACAGCGCGAGATCCGGATCGCCCAGCCAGTCCTGCTGCCAGGAGCCGAGGCCGACCGCCTTCAGCAGCTCGTTGAGTGAGCCGTTCTCGGGCGCCAGGATCCAGCTCCACACGATGCCCGCGACCGCGATCGGCAGCACCTGCGGGAGGTAGAAGCAGGCCCGCAGCACCGCGACCGTCTTCGTGCCGAAGTGCTTGCCGACGTAGTCGAACAGCGCCGCCGCCAGCACCAGACCCAGCAGGGTCGGTACGGCCGCCATCGCCAGCACCATGAAGAGGCTGTGCCGGAACGACGCCCAGAACTCGCTGTCGTCCAGCAGCTCCCGGTAGTTCTCCAGGCCGGTGAAGTCGTCGGCGCCGGGGGCGCCCACGCCCTGCCAGTCGGTGAAGCTGACGCCCGTGTTCATCAGGAACGGCAGCACGATCACGGCGAGGAAGGCGAGGGCGCCGGGGAGCAGGAACAGGGCGTAGGAGTCCCGGGGGCGGGGGCGGGCCCTGCCGGCCTGCCGGTGGGGCGCCGCCCGCCGCTTCTCGACGGTGACCGTCATCGCTTCGGTACGCCCTTGTCGTACGCGTCCTGCAGGGCGTCCAGGTACTCGTCCGTCGACGCGCTGCCGGTGATCAGCTTCTGGGTCTCGGAGACCAGGACGTCGTAGAAGCCGGTGACCGGCCAGTCCGGGTAGAAGGCGAGTCCGTCGCGGCCGGAGAGGGTGTTGAAGTCCTCGATCAGCTTCTTCGACTGCGGGTCGGTGATCGCGTCCGCGTCGGCCGCGACGGGCACGCCGCCGTTGTTGCCGAGGAGGTTCTGGATGCGCTTGGTGAGCGTGATGTCGATGAAGTCGTAGGCGAGTTCCTTGTTCGGCGCGTTCTTCGGGACCACCCACAGGTTGCCGCCCGAGCCGAGGGTGAGGTCGGAGCCGGGCCACAGGAAGGTGCCCCAGTCGAAGCCCGCCTCGTCCTGGAAGCGGCCGTACCACCAGGAGCCGGAGAACAGGATCGGCGCGTTGCCCTGGAGGAAGGAGACCCCGGCCGCCTCCGCCTTCGCACCGCTGGACGTCTTGGCGATGTAGCCCTTGTCGACCCAGTCGGCGAAGGTCTCGGCGGCGTACGTCCAGGCCGCGTCGTGGAAGTCGGTCTCGCCCTGGTACAGCTCGTAGGCGTCGACCCAGGAGCGGTCCGCCTTGGAGAGGGCGAGCTGGTAGAGGTACTGGTGGGCGATGTACTCGGCGCCCGCGTTGGCGAGCGGGGTGATGCCCTCGTCGACGAACGCGTCCATCGCGGCGGTGAGTTCACCGAAGGTGGTGGGCTCGGCGATGCCGTACTTCTCGAACAGGTCCTTGTTGTAGAAGACCATCGTGTACTCGGCGTAGTTGGGGACCCCGTACCAGTTGCCGGAGCCCATCACGCCGTTCTCGTCGTACACGCTGGTCGTGCGGACGCCCTCGCTCAGCTTGTCGTCCCAGCCGCGCTTCTCGGCCTCCGCGCTGAGGTCGGTGAGCAGGCCCTGCTTGGAGAGCAGGCCCGCGGTCGCGTTGCCCTTGTTGTACTCCATGAGGTCGGGCGCGTCGGAGGAGTTCAGCACCATGGGCGCGGTCTTCTGGATCTGCTCGAAGCTCTTCTCCTCGAACTTCACCTTCACGCCCGGGTGCTTCGCCTCGAACTCCTTGATCGCCTCCGTCCAGGCGACGCCCATGGCGCTGTTCGGGGCCTCGTAGTGCCAGAGACGGAGCGTCTGGCCGTCGGAGCCGCCGCCGTCCTCCGAGCCTCCGCAGGAGGTCAGCAGCAGTGATCCGGCAAGGATCACCGCCGTCGCCGCCGCACGCCTTCGTGTTCTCAACATCCCGCGCCTCCCGGGGAGCCGGAGTCGGATGGGTGGGTCAGGCGTCACACCCGGCTGTCGAACGGGGTTCGATGCGTGGCGCCCGAAGCGTCGAAGCGCTTCGACGGGCGAAGTTATGTGGGTGCGGGGAGGGCGTCAATACGTTGGGCGTCAATTGTTGAAGCGGTTCGATCGCGCGAACGCGACGAGGGAGATCAGCAGCGCCGCCCCGGCCGCCGATACCGGCACCGCGTAGCCCGCCGTCGCGGAGACGTGCTCGACTACCCAGCCGCCGGTCGCGCTGCCGCAGGCGATACCGCCCAGCAGCCCCGTCACCGCCAGCGTCATGCCCTCGTTCAGCCGGCCCTCGGGCGTGATCCGCTGGACCAGCGTCATGTTGGTCACCATCGTCGGCGCGGTCGCCATCCCGGCGACCAGCAGCGCGCCCCCGAGCAGCACCAGCGAGCCGGACAGCGACGCCGCCAGCAGCGGCAGCGTCAGCAGCGCCGTCATCGCCGCGATGCACCACGACAGCCGGGCCGTCACCCGGTTCCCCGGCTTCACCGCCCCGTACACCAGACCCGCCGCGCACGAACCGGCCGCCTGGAGCGCCAGCACCACCCCGGCCGCCGACTTGTGTCCCTGTGCGTCCGCGAACGCGATCGTGACGACCTCCATCGCCCCGAACACCGCCCCCGTCGCCAGGCATACGACGAGCAGCGGCCGCATCCCGGGGGCGCGCAACGGCGCCTTGCCCTCGGGGCGTACGCCGGGGGTGACCGGCGGCTCGGTCGACCGCTGCGCCGCGAACAGCAGCACCCCGCCCACCAGCAGGACGACACCGGTGAGCGTGCCCGCCTCCGGGAAGAACGTCGCGCACAGGAACGCCGCCAGCACCGGCCCCAGCATGAAGCACAGCTCGTCCGCCGCCTGCTCGAAGGCGTTGGCGGTGTGCAGCCCCTCGGCGTCGTCCCGCAGCAGGTGCGACCAGCGGGCACGGGACATCCCGCCGGTGTTCGGGGTGGTCGCGGTGGCGGCGTACGCGGCGAACAGCGTCCAGTTGGGGGCGCCGTAGCGCACGCACAGCACCAGCGCCAGGCTCCCCAGCGCCGCGCACAGCGTCGCCGGTACGGCGATCCGGGCCTGCCCGTACCGGTCGACGAGCCGCGCGACCCAGGGGGCGACCAGCGCGGTGGCGCCGAGGCCGGTCGCGGTGACGGCTCCGGCGAGGGCGTACGAACCCCTCGAACCGGCGATCATCACGACCGCGCTGACGCTGAACATGCCCATCGGCAGGCGGGCTATCAGGTTCCCGGTCGTGAACGCCCGGGTGCCGGGGATGGTGAAGAGGCGGAGGTAGGGGTTGGCGGGCTTGCGGACGTGGGTGCGCTCGGCGAGGGTCGGTTGCGGCATGCGCCTACCGTCGCCCGTGCCCGATCAAGGGGTCCAACACCTGGTGAGCGCGGATTCACGCACCCTGGTTGTGAATGACGGTGATCGTCTGTGCGGTGACCGTCGGTGGGGTGGGTGACGGTGATTGTCCGTGCGGTGACCGCCGGTGGGGTGAGCGCCGATGGCCCCGCGTTGTAGATTCGCCGGATGCCCGCCCCCATAGACCCCCGGCTGCTGCGCGCCTTCGTCGCCGTCGCCGAGGAGCTGCACTTCACCCGGGCCGCCGCCCGGCTCTTCATCGCCCAGCAGGCGCTCAGCAGGGACGTACGGCGGCTGGAGCGGGAACTGCGCGCCGAGCTGTTCCTGCGGACCACCCGGCAGGTGACGCTGACCGCCGACGGGGAGCGGCTGCTGCCGTACGCGCGCCGTGTCCTCCAGGCCCACGACGACCTGCTGACCGCCTTCGGGCAGGCCCGCCCCCTGCTCGTCGACCTGAACTCCCCGGGCCTGCACACCCACCGCCGTGTGCTGCACCTGGCCCGTGAACTCGCCCCCGAGGTGGAGCTGATGGCCCGCTTCGAGAGCGGGCTGACGGGGGCGGCGGCGGAGTTGATCGCCGGGCGCCTCGACGCGTCGTTCGGCCGGTTCGCGGGGCTCGGCCCGGCGCTGCGGGCACAGCTGGACCACCAGCCGGTCCGTCTGGAGCCGATGGCGATCATGCTGCCGGAGGACCACCGGCTGGCCGCGCTGGACGCGGTGCCGCTGGCCGCGCTGGCGGGCGAGGAGGTGTACGCGGGCGCCGGGAATCCCCGTACGCCGGAGTGGACCGACCTCGCACGCCACCTCTTCGAGGGACGGGGGATCGGACTGGCGCCACCCTTTCCGCTGGCGGTCGGCGAGGAGGAGTTCCAGCGGCTGATGACCAAGACGCGGAGCCCGGTGCTCGCCGTGGTGGGCTTTCCGGCCATGCCCGGCACGGTGGTGCGGCCCTTGATCGATCCGGTGCCGCTGTCACCAGTGTCGCTGGTGTGGCGAAAGGGGCTGGTGCACCCCGGTTTCCACGCTCTTCGCCGGGCAGCGGCCCAGCTCGCGGCAGAGGAGGGCTGGCTTCAGCCACCCGCCGATGGATGGATTCCAGCCATCGACGAAGATCTGATGAGCGTCCATAACTGAGACGCGGCGAACACGGAACCCTCACGTGCGCTACATTCTTGGCCTGAGCACGGTGTGGTAAACGGGGCGCTCGGGCTAGGTGGGGGCCTGGTTCGAACGACGGGTGCTCGGAGTCGTATGCGCACCCGCAAACTGTCCCGTGGGGGGAAGTGCGCGCGTGAACAAGTGGCGAGAAGACGCCCAACCTGAGTGGCCCGAGGTGGCATCCCCCACGGGTTCGACAGCTGCCGGCGCCGGGGTCGGTGCCGGTGGTGGCGACACCAGGGCCGTCCCGCAGACGTCCGGTTTCGATGCCTTCAGTCGGCGTGACCGGTTCCAGTCGGCCGCCGGGGCCGAGGCGGGTGACGCGGCGGAGACCGCCGTGTTGCCGCAGCTGGGTGCGGACGCGGTGGGCGGTGTCCCCGGCGCGAGGACCGGTTCGGCGGCTGTGCCCGGTCCGGTCTCAGGTGCTGTGCCTGTGCCCGGTCCGGTCTCGGGTGTCGTGCCTGTGCCCGGTCCGGCCGCGGGTGCTGTGCCTGTGCCCGGCTCGGGCGCGGGTGCTGTCGTACGTGACCCATGGGCGGAAGCGGAGCCGGAACCGCACACCCGGCCGGCGCCCCAGGCGCCCGACGACGGAGTCACCCACGATCCCCACGAGGTGACCGTCCAACTCGACGCCGTACAGTTCGGCGCCGGGCGGCTGAGCCCCGCCGCGGGCGTCCCCGACACCACCGAACCCGACGCCGCGGGCCCGGTCTTCGTCGACGAGACGGGCCGCCGCAGCCGCCGCTTCCGCCGCATCGGCATGCTCGTCGGCCTCGCCTGCGCCGTCTACGCCGTGGTGATCCTCGCCACACTGCTCTCCGGCAACTCCAACGCGCCCTGGCTGCCCGTACCGGAGCAGAACGGCGACCAGCCCGCCGGCCAGGTCGACAGCCCCGTGCGGCCCACCGAGTCCACGCTGCCCTCCGACCCCGGCAGCGCCGACCCCGGCGCCGGCCCCGACGCCAGCGCCGACCCGTCGGTGACGCCCGGCGCCTCCGGCCCCGCGCCCGACACCACCGGCTCCGGGACCAACCCGGGCGGCACCACCGTCACCACCGGCCCGGACCCGACGGCCACCGGAGCCACCGGCTCCGGCAGCGGAGCGACCAAGCCGGGCGGCGGCTCCACCGCGACCGCCCCCTCCACCACGGACGGCCCCGCCGACCCGGAGCCCACCGACACCGCCACCACCGACCCCGACCCGACCCAGACCTCGGGCGAGGACACCGGCGGCGGCGACACCACCGGGGCCGGCGCCGACACCGTCGCGGGCGCACCGGCCGACCCGGACCCGATCGCGGACGACGCGGGAACGGCCCCCACGGCCCCCACCGTGACCGTCGCCCTCGCGGCTTCCCCCGCTTCCCCCGCCTCCTCCACCCACCCCGCTCACTCCCCGTCGTCCCCGGAGTACGTCCTCTGATGGCAACCCGCACACGCCGTCGAGGGGCCTCGCGATCAGGAGCCTCCGACGGCTCCCGCCGACGCCTGCCCCTGCGCTTCCTGCTCCCCTCGCTCGTCCTGGTCGCCCTGATGGCGATGCTGATGCTGCGCGGCTACGTCCACAGCGAGATCCTCGCCGACCACCGCGTCCGCCCGCCCGCCGCCAACGACAAGGTCCCCACCGAGATCCTCAGCGGCGGCCCCGTCCTCGACACCCGCGGCGGCCGGACCGACAGCCTCACCGTGCCCGACCACCGCCTGGTCCTGACCTTCGACGACGGTCCCGACCCGGAGTGGACCCCGAAGGTCCTAGAGGTCCTGCGCAAGCACGACGCCCACGCGGTCTTCTTCGTCACCGGCACCATGGCCTCGCGCTACCCCGACCTGGTCCGGCAGATGGTGGCCGACGGCCACGAGATCGGCCTGCACACCTTCAACCACCCCGACCTCTCCTACCAGTCCCAGCGCCGCATCGACTGGGAGCTGTCGCAGAACCAGCTCGCCATCTCCGGCGCGGCGGGCATCCGCACCTCGCTCTTCAGGCCGCCGTACTCCTCGTTCTCCGGCGCCATGGACAACAAGTCCTGGCCGGTCACCGAGTACATCGGCTCACGCGGCTACATCACCGTCGTCAACAACACCGACAGCGAGGACTGGCGCAGGCCCGGCGTCGCGAAGATCATCGAGAAGGCCACGCCCAAGAACGGCGAGGGCGCCATCGTCCTGATGCACGACTCCGGCGGCGACCGCTCCCAGACCGTGGCCGCGCTGGACCGGATGCTGCCCGACCTGAAGGCCGAGGGCTACCGGTTCCAGAACCTCACCGAGGCCCTGGACGCGCCCAGCGCGCACAGTCCGGTCACCGGCCTCGACCAGTGGAAGGGCAAGGCGTGGATCTTCCTGGTCCAGGCCTCCGAGAACATCACCAGCGGCCTCGTCGTCGGCTTGGCGGTCATCGGCTCCCTGGTCATCGGCCGCTTCGTGCTGATGCTCCTCCTCTCGGCCGCGCACGCCCGCCGCGTCCGCCGCAAGGGCTTCCGCTGGGGCCCGCCCATCACCGAACCGGTGTCGGTCCTCGTGCCCGCGTACAACGAGGCCAAGTGCATCGAGAACACCGTCCGCTCCCTGATGGCGAGCGAACACCCCATCGAGATCATCGTCATCGACGACGGCTCGACCGACGGCACGGCACGCATCGTCGAGGCGATGGGCGTCCCCAACGTCCGCGTCGTCCGCCAGCTCAACGCGGGCAAGCCCGCCGCCCTCAACCGGGGCCTCGCCAACGCCAGCCACGACATCGTCGTGATGATGGACGGCGACACCGTCTTCGAGCCCGCCACCGTCCGCGAACTCGTTCAGCCCTTCGGCGACCCGCGCGTCGGCGCCGTCGCGGGCAACGCCAAGGTCGGCAACCGCGACACCCTCATCGGCGCCTGGCAGCACATCGAGTACGTGATGGGCTTCAACCTCGACCGCCGCATGTACGACATCCTGCGCTGCATGCCGACGATCCCGGGCGCGGTGGGAGCCTTCCGCCGCTCGGCGTTGCAGCGCATCGGCGGCATGAGCGAGGACACCCTCGCCGAGGACACCGACGTCACCATGGCCCTGCACCGCGACGGCTGGCGCGTGGTCTACGCCGAGAACGCCCGCGCCTGGACCGAGGCCCCGGAGACCGTCCAACAGCTCTGGTCCCAGCGCTACCGCTGGTCCTACGGCACCATGCAGGCCATCTGGAAGCACCGCCGCGCCCTCGTCGACCGGGGCCCGTCGGGCCGCTTCGGCCGCGTGGGCCTCCCCCTGGTGTCGCTGTTCATGGTCCTGGCCCCGCTCCTGGCCCCGCTGATCGACGTCTTCCTGCTCTACGGCCTCATCTTCGGCCCGACCGAGAAGACGATCATGGCCTGGCTGGGCGTCCTCCTCATCCAGGCGGTCTGCGCGGCCTACGCCTTCCGCCTGGACCGGGAGAAGATGACCCACCTGATCTCCCTCCCCCTCCAGCAGATCCTCTACCGCCAGCTGATGTACGTCGTCCTCCTCCAGTCCTGGATCACCGCCCTGACCGGCGGCCGCCTCCGCTGGCAGAAGCTCCGCCGCACGGGAGTCGTGGGCGCGCCACCCCCGGGTTCGACGACCCATGAACCGGCGCTGGACGGGAGGCCGGTGGGATGACCCAGGGCTATACGACGGGCGGTCCGGAACCGGCATCCGCCTACGGGACCTACGGGGCCGGGACGTACGACGCGTATGGCGTCCCGCAGCAGCGGACGATGGACATGGACCCGGAACCACCCGCCCCCGCGCCCACCCCGGCGCCGGAGACGAAGAAGGCACCCGGCCGCGACCGCTACCTGGACCTCCTGCGCTCGATCGCCTTGGTCCGCGTGGTCGTCTACCACATCTTCGGCTGGGCCTGGCTGACGGTGCTGTTCCCCTCCATGGGCGTGATGTTCGCGCTGGCGGGCTCGCTGATGGCGCGCTCGCTCAGCCGCCCCGCCCTGGGCGTCATCAGGGGCCGCGTCCGCCGCCTGCTGCCGCCGATGTGGGCGTTCGGCGTGGTGGTGCTGACGCTGCTGTTCATGGGTGGCTGGAACCCGACGAAGAACACGGACGACGGCCCGCTCTGGGCCCTGCTGAAGCTGTTCAACTACCTGGTTCCGATCGGCGCCCCGCCCTACCCGTGGAGCATCGGTTCGAAGTCGGGCTGGCTGGAACAGACCTGGGCGGTACAGGCCGCGGGCCCGCTGTGGTACCTCCGCGCGTACCTGTGGTTCGTGATCGCGTCCCCGCTCCTCCTCTGGGCCTTCCGCCGCTTCCCGTGGCCGACGTTGCTGGCCCCACTGGCCCTGACGGCCGTGGTGGGCACGGGCCTGGTGACGATCCCCGGCGAGACGGGCAACGCGGTCACCGACTTCGCCGTCTACGGCGGCTGCTGGATCCTGGGCTTCGCCCATCACGAGGGCCTGCTGAAGGAGATCCCCCGCTACATCGCGGTCTCCTGCGCCGCCCTGGTGATGGCCTTCGGCCTGTGGTGGGCGTCCGGCCACCTGGGCCCCGACGGCTGGGACCTGAACGACATACCGCTGGCCCAGGCCACCTGGTCCTTCGGATTCGTCGTGATCCTCCTCCAGTACTCCCCGTCCTGGCAGGAACTCCCGGGCCGCCTGGCCAAGTGGGACAAGCTGGTGACCCTGTCCAACAACCGCGCGGTCACCATCTACCTGTGGCACAACATGCTCATCATGGCCACGGTCCCGCTGATAGACCTGGCCTACAGCCTGCCCTTCATGGAAGACCCCAGCGCCTCGTCCGCCCTGGACACCACCTACAGCCTGTGGATGTTCTGCCTCGTCTGGCCCCTGATCGGCCTCGCGATCCTGACCTTCGGCTGGGTCGAGGACCTCGCGGCGAAACGCAGACCACGCTTCTGGCCGAACGGGGTACGGCGCGGGGGTGGCGGAGGCTCTCGACGCAGGAACTGAGTCGGCATGCTGTCGCACACCGCCCGCCTCTTCGCCGGCGGTCCCCTCCGGAGGGTCCTGGAGCGCGCCGCCGCGGTGCGGGAGTCCGGAGGAGCACTGTCGCTCGACACTGAGTTGAGGCGCTTCATCCGTACGACGCGCACGACCGCCGCGGCGGAGTGGACGTGCCCGCTCGCCACCGTGACGGCGCTGCTCGACCATGTCGCCATCCTCTGCGCGGAGAACGCGAAGGGCGTGCCGCAGGACTTCTGGCAGCTCGTGGAACAGGCCGACGCTGGTGGGGACGCCAGTGCGTACTTGCACTTCCTGGCTCAGCGACTGCGGGCGCTGGAGCAGGACCCGCAGGACGACTACGAGGACCTTCCGTTGTCCCGCTGGGAAATCGAGGTGAGGTTCCCTCTGCTCACCGGTTTCGGGGTCAACTGGGTCTTCGACGGTGAACACGCGACCCTCCAGGACTCCACCCAGGCCGCGATCGACTCCGAGCACCCCTACTGCGGCGCGTCCCTGGCCCCGCTGGCCGCCGAGGCCCAGTCCGCCCTCGTGCTCTTCCCGACGGAACCCACGATGCGGGACAACCTGACCCCCGCCGTCGGCTGGGCATCCCCCCAGGCACTACGTCACCTACTGCACGCCGTTGACGACCACATGCGCCAGGAGCACGCGGATGGGCAATGACGAGAACCTGGGTCGCTTCTTGCGACGAGGAGCGACGGGCTTCTTCCAGCCGGAGGACGGCCCGCTGCCCGACACTGACCTCCGAGCCTTCCGCACCGCACTCCACGCAGCCGCCCACGCCGCCAAAGGCGTGGTGGGGGAAGTGGAGGAACGGTCCTATCCCCGCACCTTCCACACCGCGTCGGTCATCCAGGGCCTGGAGAAGCATGTCGTGCTGTGCCACGCCCACCACCCATGGATCGCCTTCACCGCAGACCGCCGGGACGGGCATGCCGAGGACTTCACCGCCCCGCCGCAGTGGGCCCGCGTTCTCAGCCAGGCGGGCTTCGGTTTCGAGGTACTCGATCACACCCAGCTCAACACGCCCCTCTCCGCCCTCGACTCATCGCTGCTGTCCGAATTCGAGTGGCGCCAAGCCCACCACCACGACACGACAACGCTGGGAGGAGCCCTCTTCAACACCTGGGACTGAACAGCCGCCACCGAGCCGACCTGTCACCACCCGGAGTGCTCAAGTTGCCGTGGGGGCCGCCCGCTTCTTGGCCAGTGTCGTGCTTCCGCGACCCGGCCTCAAGGGCGCTCCGCTACGCTCCGCGTCGGCTGCGCCGATCGGCCTGCGGCCGCCCCTTGACCCCGGCTCGCTCCGGCACGGGTGAGAAGCGAGCGGGCGGCCCGGAAAGACGGGTGGCCGAGCCATGTCGGCCCCTTCGGTCGGCTGCATGGTGAGGGCGGGTTGGGAGCGCGTTGGCGCCTCGCCAGCACGCCGGGCTGGCTTAGCGGCTTGCGGGCTGGTGGGGATGCGCGTCAGGCAGTCGGGGCACGCCGGGTCGGCTTGGCGACTGGCGGGGCTGTGGGCAGAG
>NZ_JAGPXL010000037.1 GCF_018070565.1 Streptomyces sp. B93 | reverse complement strand
GCCGTCAGTCCCTGACCGTCGACTACTACAAGAAGGGCGACGCGTCGTACGAGTACATCGACGACAGCGGCGCCAAGGTCACCGGCTCCCACCTGACCAACTCCAAGATCTACGACCACATCAAGTCCGTCACGGACATCTCCGGCCGCAAGATCACCTTCCACTACACCGACAAGGGCCTGATGGCCCGGATGACCGACGGTGAGGACTCGTCCCAGCCGAAGGTCTTCGAGTTCACCTACGACGCCACCCAGGGCAACAAGAACGTCAAGCTGGTCAAGGCCACCGACCCGCGCGGCAACGCCACCCGGCTGACGTACTACTCCCCGCAGACCGGCGACAACCCCAAGTACCACTGGTGGACGAAGACCATCAACGACCGGCTCGGCCACGACACCGGCTACACCTACGCCGCGGACACCGTGAACACCAGGTTCACGAGGACCACGGTCACGGACGCCGAGTCGCACGCCACGAAGTACGTCACCGACGACTTCGCCCGCCCGGTCGAACTGGTCGACGCCAAGTCCCGGACCACCAAGCTGGTGTGGGACGCGGACAACAACGTCACCTATCTGGAGGAGAACAACGGCGCCAGGGCCGCCTTCTGCTACGACCAGAAGACGGGCTACCCGCTGCGCCAGTGGGACGCCGAGACCACCAGCACGTGGGAGACGTTCAACCCGACCGAGTACTGCGACCCGGCGAAGTACCCGGCCGGGGCGACGGCGATGGTCTACCAGACGCGCGCGGACGGCTACTCGGCCAACCTGTGGCGCAAGACCAGCCCGCTGGGGAACACCTGGGAGTTCGGCTACGACTCCTTCGGCAACCCTACCTCGGTCACCGACCCCGAGGGCGTGGCCAGCGCCACCGCCGGGGACCACACGTCGACGACGACGTACGACGCGTACGGGCAGCCGGTGAAGGACACCGACGCCAACGGTCACTCGACCACGTACGCCGACTACACCCCGTCCGGCTACCCGGCGCGGATCACGGACGCCCTCGACAACTCCACCTGGTTCGTCTACGACGAGCGCGGCAACACCACGGAGTCCGTCAACGCCAAGGGCGCCAAGGTCACCCAGGCCTACGACTACTTCGGCCGCCCGCTGGCGCAGACGTCGCCGAAGGACCAGGCCGAGGGCACCCTCATCACCACCCCGGCGCCGCAGTACGACGCCAACAACAACATCGTGAAGGCCTACGCGCCCAACGGCGCCGTGACCTCCTCGGTGTACGACGCGGCCGACCAGATCACCGACTCGCTGGCCCCCGTGGACAAGACGGGTGACCCCGAGCGCCGCACGACCACCACGTACGACAAGGTCGGCAACGTCAAGGCGGTGACCGAGCCCAAGGGCAACCTGACGGCGACGGCCGGCGACTACACCACCACCTACTCCTACGACGAGGTCTACCAGCCCGTCTCGGTGGTCAACGCCAACGGCGACAAGGTCACCAGCGAGTACGACGACGTCGGCAACCTGGTCACCGTCGTCGACCCGAAGAAGAACGCGACCGCTGACACCTCGGACTTCACCACGAAGTACGCCTACGACCTGAACCACCGGGTCGTGCGGACCACGGACGCCAAGGGCAAGTTCACCACCGTCCACTACGACCTCGACGGCCGCGTGGACAGCACGACGGACGCCGAGGGCAACACCACGGAGACCACCTTCGACCGGCGTGGTCTGACCACCCAGGTGAAGGTGCCGTACTCCGAGGACACCTCGGGCACGATCACGTACCGCACGACCCGGTTCGAGTACGACGAGGTCGGCAACCGCACCAAGGTGATCAGCCCGCGCGGCGTAGCCACCGCGGACGACGCGACCGACTACACCACGGAGACGGTCTACGACGAGCTGAACCGGGTCAAGGAGCAGCTCACCGCCTTCGACAAGGACGACGCCCGGTACTCCACCCCCGACCGCACGCTCTACTCGTACGACTCGGTCGGCCAGCTGAAGGAGGTCTCGGCACCGCCGTCGGACGGCCAGTCCGTCCGCAACGTCACGTCGTACGAGTACTACGACAACGGCTGGGTCCGGCAGGCCAGGGACCCGTTCGACATCACCACCACCTACGACTACAACCTGCTGGGCCAGCAGACCAAGAACACGCTGACCTCCGCCGGCGGCTCCTCGCAGCGGACCATGACCTGGGACTTCTACCCGTCGGGCAACCAGAGGGCGCGCTCCGACGACGGCATCCCGGTCGGCAGGCACGTCGTGGTCGTCGACTCGTCCGACATCCACAACACCGCCGAGCAGGGCGCCTGGAACACCTCCCAGGCGACGGAGCAGTGGGGCTACAACGTCCGCACCAACGGCGCGGGCACCGGGGCCGACACCTTCACCTGGCAGCTGGTGATCCCGCAGGACGGCACCTACGAGGTCTTCACCCGCAACGGTGAGGTGACGGGCGCGGCCACCGACGCCCCGTTCACCGTCACCCACTCCACCGGCACGGCCACCAAGAGGGTCGACCAGTCCGCGAACGCGGGCGAGTGGGTGTCGCTGGGCTCGTACACGTTCACCGAGTCGGGCACGCAGAAGATCACGCTGACCGACGACGCGAACGGCACGGTGATCGCGGACGGCGTCAAGCTGGTCCGCTCCACCGCGGGCGAGACCGACAACGAGAAGAAGGACTTCACCTACACCTACGACCCCAACGGTCTGCTCACCGAGGTCAAGGACCTCTCCCCCGGTGCCAGGGCCGACGCCTACACCATGGCCTACGACGAGCTGAACCAGCTCACGAAGGTCGAGGAGAAACTCGGCACGACGGTCAGGAACACCACGTCACTGACGTACGACCGCAACGGCAACATCGACTCGACCACGCACGACGTGACCTGGTCGAAGTTCGAGTACGACGTCCGCGACATGATCGACCGGATCACCAACGCGGACACGCCGACCGCGGGCAACCAGCAGATCACCACCTTCACCTACACCGACCGCGGCCAGCCGCTGAAGCAGGTCAAGCCGAACGGCAACACCGTCGACTACGCCTACTACCTCAACGGCGCCGTCAAGCGGCAGGCCGAGAAGACCGGGGCCGGGACGGTCGTCGCCTCGCACGACCTGGAGTACGACCCGAACGGCAACCGCACCAAGGACACCGCGAAGGTGATGAACGCCGACAACCCGGCGGACACGCTCGACACGGTGTCGGTCTTCGACTACGACCCGCAGGACCGCATCGCCAAGGTCACCAAGACAGGTGACGCGGCGGGCACCGAGACCTACGTCTACGACGGCAACTCCAACATCGTCGAGCAGACGGTCAAGGGCGTCACGACGACGTCCACGTACGACCGCAACCGCCTGCTCAAGACGACGACGTCGGGTGTCTCGTCGACGTACAACTACGACCCGCTGGGCCGCCTGGACACGGTCTCGGCCAACGGCTCGACGCAGGAGAAGTACACGTACGACGGCTTCGACCGCATCGCGAAGCACACGGCGGGCACGGGCACGGCCGCGCGGTCGACGACGTACGAGTACGACGCCTTCGACCGCACCGCGCAGGAGACCACCTCCGGCACCAAGGGCAAGACCACGGTCTTCACCTACCTGGGCATGGAGAACAAGGTGCTGCGGGAGGAGGTCGCGGGCAAGGCGACCAAGTCCTACCAGTACGCGCCGTGGGGGCAGAAGCTCACCCAGGTCAAGCACCAGACCGACGGCACGAAGGAGTACAGCCACTACCTCTACCACCCGAAGGGCGACGTCGAGGCCGTCACCAAGCCCGACGGCACGACCCGCGCCACCTACGGCTACACGGCCTACGGCTCGGACGACGAGGGCCGCTTCACCGGCGCCGACAAGCCGGACTCTGGCGACCCCGAGAAGGAGCCGTACAACGAGTACCGCTACAACGCCCACCGCTACGACGACGGTTCCGGCACCTACGACATGGGCTTCCGGAACTACGACCCGGGCCTGAACCGCTTCCTCACCCGCGACATGTACGGCGACGCCCTCGCCGACATGTCCCTGGCCACCGACCCCTACACGGGCAACCGGTACGCCTTCGCGGGCGGCAACCCCATCTCCTTCGTGGAGCTGGACGGCCATCTGTTCGGCATGGACATCTCCCTGTCCGACATCGGCCACGCCGCCCTCGACGTCGCGGGCATGGTCCCGGTCATCGGCGAGGCGGCCGACATCGCCAACGGCATCTGGTACGCGGCGGAGGGCAACTACGCCGACGCGGCCCTGTCGATGGCGGCGGCGGTCCCGGGCCTCGGCGCGGCGGCCACGGCGGCCAAGTACGCCAAGAAGGGCGCCAAGGCCGCGGACGCGATCAAGAACAGCAACAAGGCTTCCAAGGCGAAGCCGAAGCACACCAAGCCGAAGGGCGAGGGCAGCAAGCCCAAGAGCAAGCCCAAGTCCAAGAAGAACAAGAAGTCCTGCCCGAAGGACAAGAAGAACAGCTTCCTGCCCGGCACGAAGGTGCTCATGGCGGACGGCTCCGAGAGGGCCATCGAAACGGTCGGGCAGGGCGAGTTCGTCCTTGCCGCCGACCCGGAGACCGGTCACCTCCAGGCCCGCCAGGTCATCGGCACCATCTCCGGTGACGGAACGAAGCACCTGGTCACCCTGACCGTCGACACCGACGGCAAGGGCGGCAAGGCGAAGCCGAGCGAGATCACCGCCACGGCGGGGCATCCGTTCTGGCTGCCCGACTACGGCCGGTGGGCCGACGCGGAGGACCTGGAGCCGGGCATGTGGCTCCAGACGGCGGCGGGCACCTGGGTCCAGATCACCGCGGTCGACGACACCCGCCGCAGCCAGAAGGTCCACAACCTGCGGGTCGACGGACAGCAGACCTACTTCGTGCTGTCGGGTGCCACGCCGGTCCTCGTCCACAACGCGACGAACTGTGAGGTACAGGCCGAACTGGCGCAGATGCGCCAGGACATGAACATGAAGTCCGTGGCGCAGGAGGACGCCGACCGCTTGGTGAACCCGAAGGCCCCGGCGAACACGCTCGGGCGGATGGACTTCGACGGCGGCCGGACATCCGTCTACGGACAGAACGGCCACTTCGAGCGCCCCGTGCCCTTCCCGGGCAAGGGGAACCGGATGACCGCGACGTCCTACGAGGATCACGCCGAAGGTGACATGGTGACCCAGGCCCTGTCGCGCGGCTATTTCGGCGGCAACGCCAAGATGTACACGGACCGGGACACGTGCAGGTTCTGCCGGAACTCCGTCGCGGGGTACGCCGAGCAGCTCGGGCTCGACTCCCTGGAGGTCTACGGGCCGAACGGCCTGATCGGTACGTACACTAAGGCCGCCGGACGCTTTTCCCTTTCCTGACGGGAGGTGACATCAGTGACGGTTCTCATGGAAACCTGGGACCCCGGGTACCAGCGCAGGACGATCGGCCTCGAGGAAGCATGGGATGCCTACCGGCGTCTGCCCCTCCACGTGTCGGCCTCGTTCTCGTGGAACGACTGCGAGGAGGAAACCCTCATCGTCGGGGTCGAGCCCGAGTTCTCCACCGTGACCATGGGGCGGGAACGGTCGTTCTGGAATCTCAGGGTCTCCGAGGACGAGGAGAAGGTCCCCATCCGGATGGGTCCGGACGACTACATGTGGCCGCGGGGATGCATACTCCCGCGTGACATGGGTCTGGAACTGCTCCAGAAGGTCGACGACTTCGACTCGCTCTTCGACGAGTACTCCTGGGCCGAGGGATGACCGACAGCCCTGAACCATGAACAACCGGGGGCCGACCGCCGCACACCCAGCGACGGTCGGCCCCCGGCACGTCGGCTACGGGCGTGGCGCCGAGCAGGTGCAGGGCCGGGGCGGGGCGTGGTCGAGGGCGTGTGAAACATTTCCCGGGGTCCACCGCATCAATGAGGTGTCAGGACAACGACACGACGGTGGGCGGGGAGAGCTGCGGATGAGACAGGCGCGGGCCGATGAGTACGCGGAGTTCGCGGCGCTGCGGGCCGGACATCTGTACCGGTCGGCCTGTCTGCTCACCGCCGGGGACACGCATCTGGCCGAGGACCTGGTCCAGGAGACGCTGGGGCGGCTCTATGTGAGCTGGCACCGGGTGAGCCGGGCCGGCAATCCCGCCGGGTACGCGCAGACCGTCCTCACCCGTACGTTCCTCGCGCAGCGACGGCGCCGCAGCAGCACCGAGCGGGCCACCGACGTCCTGCCGGAGGCGGTGGACCCCGGCAGCGGGGACGCGGCGCTGCGGCTGACGCTGCTGGACGCGCTGGCCCGGCTGTCCGCGAAGGACCGCGCCGTGGTGGTCCTGCGCTACTGGGAGGACCGCAGCGTCGAGGAGACCGCCGACGTCCTGCACGTCAGCTCGGCCGCCGTGCGGACCCGGTGCGTGCGTGCCCTCGCCCGGCTGCGGGAGCTGCTCGGGGAGGACCTCGGCGAGTTCGCCGCCGCCTGAGCCCGCCCCCTCCACGTTCGTCTTCTCACCTCACCTTCCTGAAAGGGTGGTTCGCCATGCCCGGACGACACGACGAAGACTTTGCCGATCCCTTCGAGGCGCGGCTCGGCGCGGCCCTGCGGGACACCGGTGGCGCCTTCGACACCGACGGGGCCGCGCTGGTCACCGCCGGGCAGGCACGGGGCCGCAGGCTGCGGTTGCGGCGCCGGGCCGCGGTGCTCGGCGGCGCCGCCTCCCTCGCCCTGGTGGGGGTGGGCGGCGCGCTCGTCCTGCCCGGGCCGGGCGGCGGGGGCGGCGCGGTCGGGGCATCGCCCGCCGCCGGCGGACAGCAGGTCACCGCGTCCCCCACCGACCTCTTGCCCACCGCCGTCCCGCCCAGCCCCGTCCCCGGTGACATCATGCTCGCCGCCCTGAAACACCTGCTCCCCGAGGGCGAGGTCCGCGACGAGCGGAGCGGCGGCGGGGAGCACGGTTCCGCCTTCGCCACCGTCGTCTTCGACGACGGCCGGGGCGGCGGCGCGCTCGGCGTCACCGTCGGCCTGCTGGAGCCGCGCAGCGACAGCGCCGCCCAGATGACGACCTGCCCCGACAAGTCGGCCGTCCCCTACGACTCCTGCGACTCCACCAAGCTGGCGGACGGCTCGGCGCTGATGCTGATGCAGGGGTACGAGTATCCGGACCGCCGCGTCGAGACCAAGCTGTGGCAGGCCCAGCTCGTCACACCCGAGGGTTACCACGTCAGCGTCACCGAGTGGAACGCCGAGGCGGAGAAGGACATGCCCGTCACCCGGCCGCAACCGCCGCTCACCCTCGCGCAGCTGAGGACGATCGCCACCGCCGACGTCTGGCGGACCGCCGCCGAGTCGCTGCCGGAGAACCCGAAGGGCGTCCCGGACAGCGGCGAGACCCAGCCGCAGGCGCCGTCGGCGTCCGGACCGCCCGTCCTGGAGGTGCTCACCGACAGACTGCCCGAGGGGCTCGACGTGGTGTCCCAGGAGGGCGGCGACAGCGCCGAGTACGGGTACGTGATCGTCGACGACGGCGATGGCCGCAGCCTGGTGTCCGTGCAGGTGCAGACCGGCATGTCCGATGTCGCGGGCGACCTGTTCGGCCCCGACGACGACACCCTGGGTGACGGCACACGGGTCGCCGAGCGTCAGCGGCCCGGGGAGAAGGGCGGCGAGGGCGTGGTCTGGTGGACCGTGGACACCCTGCGGCCGGGGCCGAACGGTGAGCGCGTGCTGGTCAGCGCCTTCAACAGCGAGGCGCAGCACACCGCGGCCACCCGGGAGGAGCCCGCCCTGACGATGGCGCAGCTGCGGGAGATCGCCCTCGATCCGCGCTGGTTCAACTGAGGAAGTCCGACCACGGCTGGTCCCAGACCTGCTTGACGCACAGCACCAGGAACAGCAGCCCCGCCGCGGCGAGCATGCCGTTGCTCAGCCGTCCGTTGCGCCACTCGGCGGGGGTGCGGGCGGAGTTGAGGAGCCAGATCAGGGTGAGGGCGAGGAAGGGCATGAAGGCGGCGCCCAGCACGCCGTACACGATGACCAGGCGGAACGGCTGACCTTGGAAGAGCAGGACGATCGGGGGGAAGGTCAGCCACAGCAGGTAGGCGCGGAAGGACCAGGAGCGTTCGCGGGCGCCGGACGCGACCTCCTCGCCCCGCGCCGCGGCCCGCTGCCGGTAGCGGGCGACGAAGTCGGCGAACATCAGGCTCACCCCGTGCCAGACCCCGATCAGTGAGGTGAAGGAGGTGGCGAAGAAGCCGATCAGGAAGAACTTGGCGGTGGCCGTGCCGTATTCGGCCTCCAGGATGTCCCCGAGCTGGACGAGGCCCTTGTCGCCGCCCGCCAGGGCGATGTCCGCGGCGTGCAGGAGTTCGGCGCCGACGACGAGCATGGCGACGACGAAGATGCCGGTGGTGATGTAGGCGACCCGGTTGTCCAGGCGCATCACCTTCATCCAGCCGGTGTCGGTCCAGCCCTTGGCGTTGACCCAGTAGCCGTACGCGGCGAGCGTGATGGTGCCGCCGACGCCGCCGATCAGGCCGAGGGTGTTGAGGACGGAGTCCTTCTCGTCGGGGAGGACGGGCAGCAGGCCCGCGAGCAGGTCGGGGAGGTTCGGGGTGACCCGGACCGCCAGGGAGACCGTGACCACGAACATGACGCCGACGAGGACGGTCATGACCTTCTCGAAGACGGCGTACTTGTTGAACCAGACGAAGGCCAGCCCGGCGAGGCCGCAGGCGATGCCCCACCACTCGAAGTCCATCACGTCGGGGAAGAGCGCCTGGAGCGGCAGCGCGCTCGACGACATCGCGGCGGCGCCGTAGACGAAACCCCAGACGACGGCGTAGACGACGAAGAAGTACGTCGTCCAGCGGCCGAGGCTGGCCCAGCCGTCGAAGAGGGTGCGGCCGGTGGACAGGTGCCAGCGGCCCGCCGCCTCGGCGAGGGAGATCTTCACCAGGCAGCCGAGGACGGCGGCCCACAGGAGGGTGTAGCCGAAGTGGCTGCCCGCGATGAGGGTGGCGACGAGGTCTCCGGCGCCGACGCCGGTCGCGGCGACGACGATGCCGGGGCCGATGTAGCGCCAACTGGACTTGCGGGGTGCGGGGTCGGGGTCGGTTGCCGCTCCGGTCGCCTGGGGCTTTCCCGTGGTGTCCGCCATGTGGTCAAGAAAGCGGAAGGACGGGGAGCGGGCAAGAGGGCGTGCGTGGATCACGGGGATCTCCGCACGCCCTCCACCTTTGTGCGGTGCGCGGGTTACGGCTGTCGCCGTCCACAGCCGTCGCACGCGCAGGTGCCGAGTTCGAACCACACGGTCTTGCCCGGCCCGTCCTGGTGGCAGCCCCAGCGCAGGGCGAGCGCCGACACCAGGAACATGCCCCGACCGCTCTCCGAGGCGCCCGCGTCGAGCACCTGCGGGGTGCGGCGGCCCGCGTCGGCGACCTCGCAGCGCAGGACGCCGTGCGCGGCGGTCAGCGTCAGCTGGAACCGGCTGGCGGAGTGCAGCAGGGCGTTGGTGGCCAGCTCGCTGACCAGCAGTTCCGCCGTGTCGACCGTGTCGTCCCGGTCGGCGAGCCCCCACTCCTCCAGCCGTCTGCGGACCTCGGCGCGGGCCTCACGGACGGCGGAGGGACGGGGGTCGTACTCGACGCACGCGTGCCCGGCCCCCAGCGGGGGCTGCGGATACGCGCCGTACCGGGGATCGCGGTCGTCCGGGAGGCGCCGCCCGGAGAGTTCCAGCATGCTCCCCAGGGTGACCGGTGTGGCGCCGGCGCACACGGGGAGGACTACCCGTTTCCCTACCCGGTTCCCTGTCCGCACAGGTTTCCCCGGCTCCCCTTGCTTCCCCACCTGAACCCCACCCCCTACGTGAACTGGAGGCGCACCGAGCTGCCCCCGGCGTCGTCCCGTACGTCGACGTACGCGCACACCTGGCGCGCGAACCACAGTCCCTGTCCGCGCTCCGGGCGCGGGGCGGGCGGGGGTACGAAACCGGCGAGCGGGTCGGCGACCGGGCGGGTCGCGCGCAGTTCGCAGACGCACTCCGGGGCGGCGCCCCACAGCAGGGCGCCGGAGACCGGGCCCACGGCGGCGGCGGCCTCGTCGACGGCGGCGCCGAACAGCTCCGCGTCCGCGGGGGCTAGCCCCTGCCCGGCCGCCCAGGCGCGCACGGCGGCCGGTTCCGGGGCACCGGTCAGCCGCAGCGCGTGCGCCGGGGCCTCCGGCAGGGGTACGGCGTCCAGTTCGGCGGCGAGGACGGCCGGGTCGGTGTAGTCGCCGGTGTGGGGGTGGGCGCGGCGGGCGGCGGCGACCACGGCGGCGCCCGCGGTGCGGGTGTCGTAGACGCACAGGGCGGTGGTGGCGAACGGGGCGAAGAGCAGGTTGGCGAGCGCCTCGTAGCGCAGCCACTCGGCGCTCTCGCGGGCGGAGCGTCCGGCCCGGCCGCCCCAGTCGGGCTCCATGAGGAGGTGGACGCGGCCACCGGG
Organism: Streptomyces sp. B93; assembly: GCF_018070565.1. Lineage (GTDB taxonomy): Bacteria > Actinomycetota > Actinomycetes > Streptomycetales > Streptomycetaceae > Streptomyces. The sequence goes on along the minus strand of NZ_JAGPXL010000037.1, from coordinate 62,245 downwards.
CCCGGCGTCGGTGGCGAGGTGACCGGCGGCCCGGGCGACGGCGTTGGCGGCGGAGCCGGTGTACCAGTCGGTGTGCGGGACGCGGCCGATCCGCTCGGCATCCGGCCCGAGGGCGTCGTACAGCAGGTCGAGCCTGGCGGGGGCGGCGATGGCGACGGGCGCGGGTTCGCCGGGGGCGGCGAGGCCCTCGGTGAGGAAGGGCAGGGCGGCGGCGAGGAACGCGTCGTCGCTGCCGAAGGCGGCCATGCGGTGGTCGAAGGTGCCCTGGGCGGCGGGGGCTGCTGGTCGGGGCATGGGGTTCCTGTCTGTAGGTCGGAGGGACGGAGGGGCGGGGGGTGGCGATTCCGTCAGCGCCTGGCTGTCACCCAGGCGGCGATCTGGCTGCGGTTGCTGAAGCCGAGCTTGCTGAGGATGCGTTCGACGTGGCCCTCGGCGGTGCGGCGGGCGATGACGAGCCGGTCGGCGATCTGCTGGTTGCCCAGGCCCTCGGCGACGAGTTCGGCGACCTGGCGTTCGCGTCGGGTGAGCGGGGTGCCGGTGGTTTCTCCCCCGCCGTCGTCGCGGCGGGGCGGGTCGGGCCGTTCCAGCGCGTAACCGGCGGCCTCGGTGAGGGTGAGTCCGGCGCCGTGGTCGTAGCGGCGGCGGTAGGTGTCGTCGCCGAGGGCGCCGCGGGACCGGCCCTCGCTGCCCTGGCGGGCGCCGGCGAGGGCCGCGGAGCCCCAGCGGCCGCGGTCGATGTCGGCCCAGACGCGGTCGGCGGCGCCGAGCAGGACGGCGGCGCGTTCGAGTTCGGCGCGGGTGCCGTACGAGGCGATCTCGGCGAGCAGGTCCAGGGTGAGGCCGATGCCGATGACGTCGTGCACGGCGAGTTTCAGCCGCAGGGCGTCGCGGGCGTGCCGCTCGGCCGGGCCCCGCTCCCCCTTGACCTTGCGGGCCAGCGCGAGCATGCGCAGCACGTACGACAGCACCCACTCCTCGCCGTGCGCCTCGCACAGCTCGCGGGTCTCCTCGCACACGGCGATGGCCTCGTCGGGCCGCCCCAGGAACGACAGGGCGCAGGCCAGTTCGACCCGGTCGAGCGCCACGAGGCTGAGGTGCTGCCCCGGGAGGGGGCCGCGGGCGACGCCGGAGCGGAAGTGGTCGAGGGCGCCGGTGAGGTCGTCGCCGAACAGCTGGATGACCCCGACGACGTACCCGGCGTGCGCGGCCTCGGCCTCGTCGCCGAGGCGCAGGGCGAGGGCGCGGGCGTGCTCGGCGCGGCGGCGGCCGAGGGCGAGGTCCTGGGTGACGGCGGCGAGCAGCCCGGAGACCCACAGGCCGCGGGCGCGTTCGCGGGTGTCCTCCGGGTTGGCGTCGAGGGCGCGTTCGATCCAGTGGCGGCCCTCGCGGGGGGCTCCGCAGGCGTGCCAGTAGAACCACAGGTCCCCGGCGAGCCGCAGCCCGGTGAGCGCCTCGCCGGGGGTGCGCAGGCTGAAGTCGAGGGCGGCCCGCAGGCTGTCCCGGTCGGCCCGCAGCCGCGCCACGATCCCCCGCTGTCCCGGCCCGAACCACGCCCCTTCGCACCCGGCCACCCGCCCCACGACCCAGTCCCGCCCCCGCCGCCGCGCGGCCGCCTCCTCGCCGGGCCGCTCCCGCAGCTTCTCGAGGCCGTAGTGCCGCAGCGTGTCGAGAAGCCGGTACCGCACGGCCGCGGCCGACACCCCCTGGGCACCCGCGCCCCCGCCCGCCACGCGGGCACCGACCCGACCCCCACAACGCCGAGGCACCCCGGCACCGGGCCGTCCGACACGGTCCCCGGGGTCTCCGCCCGCCCCGCAACCGGCCACCGGACCGTCGCCACGACAGCCCCCCGGGCCCTCGCCCGCCCAGCAATCGGCCCCCGGGTCCTCGCCCGCTCCACAACCAGCCACCACACCCCCGTCCGTCCCCGCCCCGAGCGGCCCCGTCCCGGCCTCCTCCGGTGGCTGGCGGGTCAGGACGGACTTGTCCATGAGGCCCGCGACCGCCTCCAGGACGTCGTGGGGCCGGATGTGTTCGCCGTCCGCGGCCACCGCCTCGGCGGCCTCCAGGTCGAAGGTTCCGGCGAGGACGGAGAGCCGGGCCCACACCACGCGCTCCGTCTCGGTGCACAGGTCGTGGCTCCAGTCGACCGCCGCGCGCAGCGTCTGGTGGCGCGGCAGGACGGCGCGGCTGCCGGTGGTCAGCAGGCGGTAGCGGTCGTCGAGGCGGGCGAGGAGCTGTTCGACGCCGAGGACGCGCATGCGCACCGCGGCGAGTTCGATGGCGAGCGGCAGTCCGTCGAGGCGGGCGCAGAGCCGGGCGACGGCGGCCCGGTTGCCGTCGGTGAGCCGGAAGCCGGGGACGACGGCGGCGGCCCGGTCGGCGAAGAGGGCCAGCGCGGGGCTGGTGTCGTCGGCGGGGGTGAGCCCGGCGTCCGGGTCGGGCACCCGCAGCGGCCGTACGTCCATGAGGTGTTCCTCGGTGAGCCCGAGCCGGTGTCTGCTGGTGGCGAGGAGCCGGATGCCGGTGGTGCCGTGCAGCAGGGCGGCGGCGAGGCCGGCGCAGGCGTCCGGCAGGTGCTCGCAGTTGTCGACGACGAGCAGCAGCCGCCGGTCGCGTACCCGTTCCACGAGGGCGTCCAGCGGTGGGCGGCTGGAGTGGTCGTGGAGGCCGAGCGCGTCGGCGACGGCGTGCGGGACGAGGTGGGGGTCGTGCAGCCCGGACAGGGTCACGAAGCGGACGCCGTCCGGGAAGGCGCGGGCGACGCGGGCCGCGATGCGGACGGCGAGGCGGGTCTTGCCGACGCCGCCGGGTCCGGTGAGGGTCACCAGGCGGGCCCGGGCGAGGAGTTCGCGGCCCTCGGCGAGTTCGGCACGCCGGTCGACGAAGCTCGTCGTCTCGACCGGCAGCGGGCTCTCCCGTCGCGGCGCTGATCCGCCCATGATCAGCCAGTCCTCTTCAGGGTGGGGGATTTCCCCCGGTTCGTTGTGGCTCTTCCCCCTCACCCTCTCGCCGCGCCTCACATATATGCACGCCCCCATCACACCCACGGGTGCTCTTCGCCGCACGCTCCGCCGGGCGCCCGGCATCCGCGTACACTGCGCGGCTGATTTTCGAGCGGTTCAGGCCACCAGACCACGTTCCGCTCTTGACCTGCTCATGCCACTCCCTCAACCATGAGCGCCGCACCACCAGCACGTCGCACGAAAGCACCACCCCCCGCTCCACTCCCTCCCCACTTCCGGCGACCCCGGAATTCCTGGAGTACAAGGAGACTTCATGCGACTTCGCATACGCGGCGCAGGCGCGCGACCCGGCAGACGCACCGCCGCACTGGCCGCCCTCGCGGCCTTCGCACTCGCCGCCCCCCTCGCCGTCACCACGACCGACGCCACCGCGAGCGGCGGCGAACGCAAGACGGTGGCCTCGGCGGACGACATCCGCCAGTACGAGGTCCACATGCACTCGGACGCCAAGTCCCGTACGGTGCTGATGCGCACCGGCGTCACCGTCGACGAGGTCCACGGCCACGGCGTGGTCGTCTCCGGCCGCGCCGACCAGATCCGCGCCCTGCGTGGCCTCGGCTACGACGTCACCGCGCTCGGCGAGGTCCCGGACCGGTCGTCGGCCGCCGACGACATCCGCCTCTACGACTTCCCGTCGGCCGACTCGCGCTACCACAACTACGCGGAGATGACGAGCGAGATCAACTCCATCGTCTCGGCCAACCCCTCCATCGCCAGCCAGCGCGTCATCGGCACCTCCTACCAGGGCCGCAACATCGTCGCCATCAAGATCAGCGACAACGTCAACACCGACGAGTCCGAGCCCGAGGTGCTGTTCACCCACCACCAGCACGCCCGCGAGCACCTCACCGTGGAAATGGCGCTCTATCTGCTGCGCGAGCTGACCAGCGACTACGGCAGCGACTCCCGCGTCACCAACATGGTGAACAACCGCGAGATCTGGATCATCCCCGACCTCAACCCGGACGGCGGCGAGTACGACATCGCCACCGGCTCCTACCGCTCCTGGCGCAAGAACCGCCAGCCCAACTCCGGCTCCTCGTACGTCGGTACGGACCTCAACCGGAACTGGAACTACCAGTGGGGCTGCTGCGGCGGCTCCTCCGGCTCCACGTCCTCCGAGACCTACCGCGGCGCGGCGCCCGAGTCCGCCCCCGAGGTCCGGGTGGTCGCCAACTTCGTGCGCAGCCGCGTCGTCGGCGGGGTGCAGCAGATCAAGACGGGCGTCGACTTCCACACGTACAGCGAGCTGATCCTGTGGCCGTACGGCTACACCTACGCCGACACCGCCCCCGGCATGACCGCCGACGACCGCAACGCGTTCGCGACGGTGGGTCAGAAGATGGCCGCCAGCAACGGCTACACGCCGGAGCAGTCCAGCGACCTCTACATCACCGACGGGTCGATCGACGACTACCTCTGGGGCGTGCACAAGATCTTCGGCTACACCTTCGAGATGTATCCGCGCAGCAGCTCCGGCGGCGGCTTCTACCCGCCCGACGAGGTCATCGAGCGGGAGACGTCCCGGAACCGGGACGCCGTGCTCCAGCTCCTGGAGAACTCGGACTGCATGTACCGCTCGATCGGCAAGCAGGCCCAGTACTGCTGACCAGGGCAGACCCTAGTCGGCCGGTTGCTCGGCGTCGTCCTCGAAGTACGCGTCGAGGACGGCGTCCAGCTTCTCGTCCCACTCCTTGAAGCGGCTCCTGGCCGGCGCCTCGATCTCGATCGGGTACCAGCGCCGGTCAGGGGTGTGCACGGTGATGGTGTACCGCTTGCCGAAGCGCCCGGTCTCCGTCTCCACCGCCCCGATCTCGTCCCAGCGGAACTCGCACGCCTGGTCGTCCAGGGAGAGTCGTACGCCCCTGCGGTCGGCGACGATACGGGCCCGGCGGTCGGCGGCCTCGAAGACGGGGCCATCGACGGCGTCTTCCACCTCCGAGGCGGCGTCTTCCGAAGCCTCTTCCTCGACCTCGGCCTCGGCCTCGACCGCCTCCTCCGCCTCCTCCGACTCCGGCTCGACCTCGTCGGTGACCTCGGGGGCGTCGTCCTTCCCGGACTTCCCGGACTTCCCGGACGCGGGTGAGGTGAGCCCGGGGACGAAGGCCGGGTCGAATCCGGCGCCTTCCAGGGGCTGGCTGCTCGAACCTATGCGCTGCTCCACAGCGGGCAGTATGGTCCACGAACCTGTGCCGGACACAGCCAGCCCCGGCATCGTTACACGAACATGCCCGTCAGCCGAGCACGGCCAGCGCGTCGATCTCGATGAGCAGCCCCGCGGGCAGGCCGACGTACACGGTCGTGCGGGCGGCGGGCGGCTGGGTCAGGCCCTGGGCCTCGAAGTAGGCGTCGTAGATCTCGTTCATCTCGGCGAAGTGGTCGACGTCCGTGAGGTAGACGCGGATCATCATCACGTCGTCCCAGGACGCGCCGCCCGCCTCGAGGATCGCCTTGACGTTGGCGAGGGTCTGGAGGGTCTGTTCGCGCAGGGTGGGTCCGGCGGGCGTGGGCGGCCTGCCCTCCTCGGCGGGGAGGAAGCCGACCTGGCCCGCGACCTGGAGGATGTTGCCCTTGCGGACGCCGTGGGAGAACTTCGCGGGCGGGGTGGTGTGGGTCTTGGGGGTGAGGGCGGTCTTCTCTGTCACGGGGGGTCCTTACGGGGTTGCGAGTCCTGGTGTCCTGCCGGAGTACTCCCCGCTGATCGCGTCCGCCGTACGGCGCACCAGCGGGAGCAGGGTGAGGAGTTCGTCGGCGGTGACGACGACGTTGGGCGCCGAGACCGACATCGCGGCGACGACCCGGCCGTCGGCGCCCCGGATGGGGGCCGCGACGCAGTTGATGGACTCCTCGTGGCCGCCGAGGTCGGTGGCCCAGCCCTGTTCGCGCACCTTCTCCAGCTCCCGCAGGAACGCGGGGGCGCTGGGTGTCGAACGGGCCGTGTAGAGGGGGTAGTCGAGCTTCTCCGCGAGGGCGCGGCGCTCGGGCTCGGGGAGATCGGCGAGGAGGAGTTTGGCGACGGCCGCGACGGTGATGGCGACCGGTTTGCCGATGCGTGAGTACATCCGCACCGGGTAGCGGCTGTCGACCTTGTCGATGTAGAGCACCTCGTTCTCCTCGTGGACGGCGAGGTGCACGGTGTGTCCGCACTGTTCGTTCAGCCGTACGAGGTGGGGGTGGGCGATCTCGCGGATGTCGAGGTTCTCCATGGCCTCCTGGGCGAGGGCGAAGAGCCGGGCGCCGAGCCGGTAGCGCTGGTCGGACTGGCGGTAGACGAAGCCGTGGTCGTGCAGGGTGCGCAGCAGCCGCAGGGCGGTGGACTTGTGGACGCCGAGACGGTCGGCGACCTGTCCGAGATCGGCGGGGCCCTCGGCGAGCAGCGGCAGGATGGTCAGCGCGCGGTCGACGGTCTGGCTCATGGGGTGGGTACCTCCTCCTCGCCCGGCTGCCTGGTGTCGTCGGTCCAGCCGGGGCCGAGTCGAAGTCTCCCCCACGTCTCGTCGTCGAGGGCGGCGAGGCGGTCGGCGTGGTCGCGGGCCGGGGGTGCGACGAGGTCGCCGGGGGCGGTGAGGGCGGCGGCGGCCCAGAGGTGGCCGTGGCGGAGGCGGTCGCGGACGGCGAGGGCGCGCAGGGTGGCGGAGAGGAACCCGGCGGCGAAGGCGTCCCCGGCGCCGACCTCGGCGACGACGTCCACGTCGAGGGCCGGTACGAAGGTGGCGTGCGGCCCGTGGAAGGCGGTGGCTCCGGCGGGGCCCTGCTTGACGACCAGCACCTCGGGTTCGGGGAGAGCGGCGCGCACGGCGCGGGGGCCGTCGAGTCCCCAGGCCTCGTCCTCGCCGACGAAGACGAGGTCGGCGCGGCGCGCGAGGTCCCGCAGCAGGGCGGAGCCGTCCGCGTCCCGCCACAGTCCGGGCCGGTGGTTGACGTCGAAGGAGACGAGCGGGCGGCCCCGTCGGGGGGCCGTCAGTTCCCGGACCAGTTCCAGGCAGCCGTCGGAGAGCGCGGCGGTGATGCCGGACAGGTGCAGGATGCGTGCGTGGCGCACCGCCGTGAGGTCCACGTTCCCCGGTGTCATCGCGGAGGCCGCCGACCCGGCGCGGTAGTAGGCCACCTCGTGGGCGTCGGTGGCCCGGTCCCCGGCGGTGCGGAAGTAGACACCGGTGGGGCGGCCGGGGTCGCGGGCCACCTGGGACACGTCGACGCCGTAGGAGGCGACGGCCGCGACCAGGTGGTCGCCGAACCCGTCGGCGCCGACCCGGCTCACCCACCGGGTGCGGTGTCCGGCGGCGGCCAGCGCGCAGGCCACGTTGGACTCGGCGCCGCCGATGCCGCGGTCGAAGGAGGGGACGTCGGCGAGGCGGCCGGGTCGGGTGGGCAGGAACGTGACCATGGACTCGCCGAGGGCGACGACGTCGAAGGGTCCGTGGTCGGTCACGATCGTCGGGTCTCCTCTGCGGCGGGCCGCACGGGGTACGGATCCGTTGACCCCGCATGGCCGAGATGTTAGACAGCGGCAAGCGATATACGCAATGGTCGTTGCGTTCACCGCAACGCACCTGATCAGGGAGGTTCCATGAGCCACGAGGCGCTCGCCCGACTCGCCGCGGAACGCGTCGACCACCGCTTCAAGGGCCTCCCGCCGGACGCGGACGGCCTGACCGTCGGCGAGCTGACCGCCCAGCGCCGCAACCTGTTCACCGACGGCTTCACCACGCCCGTCCTCGCCCTCTCCGCCGAGCGCCTGGAACACAATCTGCGGCTCATGGAGACGTACGCGGCCCGCCACGGCCTCGCCTTCGCACCGCACGGCAAGACGTCGATGGCCCCGCGGCTGTTCCAGCGCCAGCTCGACCACGGCGCCTGGGGCATCACCCTGGCCGTCCCCCACCAGGTACGGGTGGCCAGGGCGTTCGGCGTGCGGCGGGTGTTCCTCGCCAACGAGGTCGTCGACCCGGCCGCCCTGCGCTGGATCGCCGCCGAACTCGCCGCCGACCCGGACTTCCGCCTCGTCGCCTACGTGGACTCGGTGCGCGGTGTCCAGCTGATGGCCGAGGCGCTGCGCGGGTCCGCCCGCCCGGTGGACGTGGTGGTGGAGCTGGCCGCGGGGGAAGGCGCCCGGACCGGTGTGCGCACCGAGGCGGAGTGCGCCGCGGTCGCCGACGCGGTGGCGGCCGTGCCGGGGGCGCTCAGGCTGGTCGGTGTCGCCGGGTACGAGGGCGAGGTGCCGCGGGCGAGTCCGGAGCGGGTGACGGCCTGGCTGCGCGCCCTGGTGGCGCTGGCCGTCGACTTCGACAAGGCGGGCCGGTTCACGGGGGTGGACGAGATCGTCGTCAGCGCGGGCGGCAGCGCCTGGTTCGACGCGGTCGCCGAGGTCTTCGCGGAGATCCCCGAGCTGTCCCGGCCGGTGCTGAAGCTGCTGCGTTCGGGCGCGTACGTCTCCCACGACGACGTGCACTACCGCAGGCTCACCCCGTTCAACCGGGTCCCCGAGGAGGGCGCCCTGGAGCCCGCGTTCCGGCTGTGGGCGCAGGTGGTCTCCCGTCCGTCGGCGGAGCAGGCGTTCGTCAACGCGGGCAAGCGGGACGCCGCCCACGACCTCGACCTGCCGGTCGCCCAGGTGGTCCGCCGGGACGGCGCCGAGCGCCCGGCGGCCGGTGTGGAGGTGACCGCCCTGTCCGACCAGCACGCCTGGCTGCGCACCGGCCCGGAGGCGGACCTCGAGGTCGGGGACTGGGTGGGCCTCGGCCTGTCGCATCCGTGCACGGCGTTCGACAAGTGGCAGCTGATCCCGGTGGCCGAGGCGGACGGCACCGTCGTCGACTACGTCCGCACCTTCTTCTAGGAGGACCGGCAGCATGGCAGCGGACCTCGTCATCCGGGACGCCGACGTCGTCGACGGCTCCGGCGCGCCCTCGTACCGCGCCGATGTCGCGATCGACGACGGCCGGATCGTCTCGATCGTCAAGGAGGCGGCGGCTGCGGGCTGTCAGCGCCCCACCGCCACCCGGGAGCTGGACGCGGAGGGCCTGGTCCTCTCCCCCGGCTTCATCGACATGCACGCCCACAGCGACCTGGCGCTGCTGCGCGACCCCGACCACAGCGCGAAGGCCGCGCAGGGCGTCACGCTGGAGGTGATCGGCCAGGACGGGCTGTCGTACGCGCCGGTCGACGACCGCACCCTGGAGGCGGTGCGCCGGGCGGTCACCGGCTGGAACGGCCCCGGCGACGACATCGACTTCGACTGGCGGTCGGTCGGCGAGTACCTGGACCGCCTGGACCGGGGCGTCGCGGTGAACGCCGCGTACCTGGTCCCGCAGGGCACGGTCCGCGCGCTCGTGGTCGGCTGGGAGGACCGCCCGGCGACCCCGGCCGAGCTGGACCGGATGCGGCGGCTGGTCGCCGAGGGACTGGCGCAGGGCGCGGTCGGGATGTCGTCGGGGCTGACGTACACGCCGGGGATGTACGCGGGGGACGCGGAGCTGACCGAGCTGTGCCGGGTGGTGGCCGGGTACGGCGGCTACTACTGCCCGCACCACCGCTCCTACGGCGCCGGGGCGCTCCAGGCCTACCAGGAGATGGTCGCCCTGGCCCGGGAGGCGGGCTGCGCCCTGCACCTGGCGCACGCGACGATGAACTTCGGCGTGAACGAGGGCCGGGCCCCGGAGCTGCTGGCGCTCCTGGACGAGGCGCTGGCGGCCGGTGCCGACCTCAGCCTCGACACCTACCCGTACACCCCCGGCTGCACCACCCTGGTCGCGCTGCTGCCCGGCTGGGCGAACGCGGGCGGCCCGGGGGAGGTCCTGCGGCGGCTGGCGGACGAGGAGACGGCCGGGCGGATCCGGTACGACCTGGAGGTGGCCGGGTCGGACGGCTGCCACGGGGTGCCGGTGGAGTGGGACACCGTCGAGATCTCCGGGGTGGCGGACCCGGCGCTCGCCGAGTACGTGGGCCGGACGGTCGAGGAGTCGGCGAAGGCGCGCGGCGAGGCGCCCTGGGTGACCGCGCGGCTGCTGCTGCTGGCGGACCGGCTGGGGACGACGGTCCTCCAGCACGTGGGGCACGAGGAGAACGTGCGGGCCATCATGCGCCACCGCGTCCACACCGGCGGCTCGGACGGCATCCTCCAGGGCGCCCGGCCACATCCGCGCGCCCACGGCACCTTCCCGCACTACCTCGGCCGGTACGTGCGGCAGCTGGGCGTGCTGTCGCTGGAGGAGTGCGTGGCCCACCTCACCTCGCGCCCGGCGGCCCGGCTGCGGCTGCCGGACCGGGGGCTGGTGCGCGAGGGCCACCGGGCCGACCTGGTGCTGTTCGACCCGGAGACGGTGGCGGCGGGCTCGACGTTCGAGCAGCCGCGCGCCCTGCCGACCGGCATACCGCACGTGCTGGTCGACGGCCGGTTCGTCATCGAGGACGGGCGGCGCACGGACGTGCTGGCGGGCCGGTCGGTGCGGCGTACGCCGGTGTGAGCCGCTACTTCGGGCCCTTGGTGGTGCCCTGGCCGTTGCCGGGCTTGTGATCGGAGTTGCCGGGACCGCCGCCGCCCGCGGGCGCGGTGGTGGTGGGGGCGGTGGACGACGGCTTGTCGTCCTTGCCGTCGGTGTCGTCGCCCGCGCCGCTGCTGGTGCTCGGGGACGGGGAGGCGGAGCCGGACGGCTTGCCGCCGCCCGCGCCGTCCGAGGCGTCCGAGGCGTCCGGGCCGCTGGTGCCGGGGGTCGGGGTGGGGTCGGTGTCCCCGGCGGACGGCACGCCCGTACGGTCGCGCTGGTCGTCGGAGCCGCCCGAGGAGGAGCCGGAGAAGGTGAACCCGGCGATCAGCGCGGCGGCCGAGACTGCGCCCACGGCACCGGCGGCGACGGCCGTGCGGCGCGAGCGCCAGGCGCTGGGCTTGCGGCGCGCGCCCCGGCCGCCGCGGGGGCGCCCGGTGGCGGCGAACCCGGGTGCGACATCGGGAACGCGAGGTGCCGTGGGCGGCGCCGGGTGCTCCCCGTCCGCGACCGTGGGCAGCTCGCGTGTCTCGTCGTACGCGTTCTGCCAGCCGTGTGCGGCGGCGGGGTCGGCGTACTCCTCGTAGGCGGGGGTCTCGGCGGCCTGCGGGTGGTAGACCTTCGGCTCGCCGTCCTCCGGGTGCGGCTGCTGGGGGTGCTCGGACATGGCCGGGCATTGTAGGGACCGAAGGGACTCCTGAGACAGCGGACGGCGATAACGGGACATACTTCCGGGTCCCGCAGGGTTCCACGTGGCGGACAACACCACCCATGGAGCGTTACCGGGCCGTAAGCTCCCAGACATGCAGGTGATCCAGTCGACCAAGCTCGCCAACGTCTGTTACGAGATCCGGGGCCCGGTGCTCGAGGAGGCGATGCGGCTGGAGGCTGCCGGTCACCGCATCCTCAAGCTGAACACGGGCAACCCGGCCGCGTTCGGTTTCGAGTGCCCGCCGGAGATCCTGGAGGACATCCTCCGCAACGTCTCCACGGCCCACGGCTACGGCGACGCGAAGGGCCTGCTGGCCGCGCGCCGGGCGGTGGTGATGCACAACCAGACCCTCGGCATCGAGACGGACGTCGAGCACGTCTTCATCGGCAACGGCGTCTCCGAGCTGATCACGATGGCGATGCAGGGCCTGCTGGACGACGGCGACGAGGTGCTGGTCCCGGCCCCGGACTACCCGCTGTGGACCGCGGCGGTGTCCCTGTCCGGCGGTACGGCGGTGCACTACCGCTGCGACGAGCAGGCGGACTGGACGCCGGACCTCGCGGACGTGGAGCGCAAGGTCACCGACCGCACCAAGGCGATCGTCATCATCAACCCGAACAACCCGACGGGCGCGGTGTACGACGAGGCGGTGCTCAAGGGGCTGACCGACATCGCCCGCCGCCACAACCTGCTGGTCTGCTCGGACGAGATCTACGACAAGATCCTCTACGACGACGCCGTGCACATCCCGACCGCGTCCGTGGCACCCGATCTGCTGACGCTCACCTTCAACGGCATGTCGAAGGCGTACCGGGTCGCCGGTTACCGGGTCGGCTGGATGGCGGTCTCCGGGCCGCGCGCGCACGCCGACTCCTACATCGAGGGTCTGACGATCCTGGCGAACATGCGGCTGTGCGCCAACATGCCGGGCCAGCACGGGGTGGCCGCCGCGCTCAGCGGACGGCAGTCGATCAACGACCTGGTGCTGCCGGGCGGGCGGCTGAAGGAACAGCTGGACGTGGCGTACGAGCTGCTGACGCGGATTCCCGGCGTGTCCTGCGTACGGCCGAAGGGGGCCCTGTACCTCTTCCCGCGCCTCGACCCCAAGGTCTTCAAGATCAAGGACGACCGGCGGATGGTCCTCGACCTGCTCCGCCGCGAGAAGATCATGGTGGTGCACGGCACCGGCTTCAACTGGCCGGAGCCCGACCACTTCCGGGTGGTGACCCTGCCGTCGGCCGGGGACCTGCGGGACGCGATGGGGCGGATCGGGAACTTCCTGGACGGCTACAGCCAGCCTTGAGCGGTTCTTTTTGAACGACACAACTTTAGACGAGATCTAATGTAGGATGGCTTCTGTCACTGCACAGGAGGCCATCCCATGTACGAACCGATCCGCGACAAGTCGGTCCACAGCACGATGGCCGGCCGCACCACCGACTTCCCCCACCGCTCCCGCGAGGAAGAGCTGGACATCCAGCTCGCGGGCCACCTCGCCGCCCTGCTCGGCGTCACCGACGAGCTGCGCGCCCTGGCCCCCTCCGCCGACCTGGACACCGCGGCCGAACGGCTCGCCGAGCAGGTCACCCGGCTGCGCGGAGGTGGTGCACCGGCCCGGCTGCCGCTGACCGCCGCCACCGGCGAGCAGCACCTCGCCGCCCTGCACCGGCGGGCGCACACCCTCGCCGGACGCGCCCTGGTCGTCGCCGCGTCCCGCGCCGACACCGCCGCCGCCATCCTCTCCGCCGAGCGCATGGACGCCCACGCCGCCGCCCTCGAACCCCGCGTGCTGGCGTCCCGCTGAGCCCACCGGGCTCCTCCCCCTGACGGCCCCGGTCCGCGTGCACCCGCAGCGACGCGCGGACCGGGCGCCACACACCACCGGCGCGCCGGGCGCACCCGCCCGGCGCCCGTTGCGTACCGGCCCCGGTAGAAGAATCGCAGGCATCGTCCTCGCGGTCGTGCTGATCGGCGGAGTGGTGGCAGCCGTCGTAGCGGGCCGGGACAACGGGGACCAGGGCACGGCAACGAAGACCGTGCGCGCGGTGATCGGCTCGGAGAAGGCGGACTTCCCTGCTCATGGCGGACGGCGTCGACGGCACCGACGACCTGACCGTCCGCTACCCGGACACCACCGTCAACAGCGACCACACCGTCGTACCGCTCACCGAGGACGGCCGCACCGTCGGCCGGCTCCTCTCCACCGACCCGGAGGGGGTGCACGCGGTGTCCCGCACGGTACGGCAGGACGTTCCCGAGGCCGTCGACGCGTTCGCCAGGAGTCGCACACGCGGTACCTGGAGGACCGTGGCGGGCTCAGCGGGTGACGTACACCGTCGCCGCCGCGGTGGACGGCTGGTGCGGGTCGTCGCCGGGCCAGCTGACCGTGTAGGTGGTGTCGCGGCGGGTGCGCGGCAGGTCGTCGATGGTGAAGGTGCCGTCCGCGGCGACCGTCACCGACGACAGCGTGCCCGAGCCGAGCCGGTCGGTCCGCTCCACCTCAGCGTCGCCCGCTCGGGGAGCGCCTTGCCCTGCGCGGTGAACGTGCCGGTGATGTGCGTGCACGCCGCCCGACAGGGACGCCTCCGCCGGGGCGGTGAGCGCGATCGAGGTGGGCGCCTTGCCGACGGTCACCGTGTGGGTGAGGTCGGTGGCGGGTCGGTGCGTGAGGTCGCCGAGGAAGGACACCGTGTAGGTGGCCTCGCCGACCAGGTCTGGCTCGTCGAGGACGGTGAAGGTGCCGTCGGACCTGACGGTGGCGGGGCCCAGGTCGTGGCTGCCGCCCGCGTCCGTCCGGGTCGCCGTCACCTTCAGCGTCCCGGCGGGGACGGGCCCGTCGGACTCCAGCTGTGTTGGGCCCCGTAGGACGCGACGAGACCCGTGTGTCACCCATGCAACAGGGGTGAAGATCCTGTGATCAAGGGGGCACACCGTCGGGGGCGGCGGCAGCACGCCCCGCACGCCGTTGTGCGGGGCATCGGTTCGTGACATGTGTGCCGCCGCCCGCGGCCGACCGTGACGATCGCTGGTCAGGGCTCCCATCGAGGGGCCGGCCGCGGGGGTTCTCGGGGGTGGGCGTCAGCCCGCGTGGGGCCTCAGCCCAGGCGCTGGACCAGGGCGCGGTACTCGTCCCACAGCTCCTTGGGCGTGTGGTCGCCGAAGGTGTTGAGGTGCTCGGGGACCAGGGCGGCCTCCTCGCGCCACACGTCCTTGTCGACGGTGAGCAGGAAGTCCAGGTCGCTGTCGGACAGTTCGAGGCCGTCGGTGTCCAGGGCGCCCTTGGCGGGCAGGACGCCGATCGGCGTCTCCACGCCCTCGGCCCTGCCCTCCAGTCGCTCCACGATCCACTTCAGGACGCGGCCGTTCTCACCGAAGCCGGGCCAGACGAACTTGCCCTCGTCGTTCTTGCGGAACCAGTTGACGTAGTAGATCTTCGGCAGCTTGGACTGGTCCTTGCCCTTGGCCACGTCGACCCAGTGGCCCATGTAGTCGCCCATGTTGTAGCCGCAGAACGGCAGCATGGCGAAGGGGTCGCGGCGCAGCTCACCGACCTTGCCCTCGGCGGCGGCGGTCTTCTCGGAGGCCACGTTGGCGCCGAGGAAGACGCCGTGGTTCCAGTCGAAGGACTCCGTGACGAGGGGTACGGCGGTGGCGCGGCGCCCGCCGAAGAGGATCGCCGAGATCGGCACGCCCCTCGGGTCCTCCCACTCCGGCGCGATGATCGGGCACTGCGCGGCGGGGACGGTGAAGCGGGCGTTGGGGTGCGCGGCGGGCGTCCCGGACTCGGGGGTCCAGTCGTTGCCCTTCCAGTCGGTGAGGTGGGCCGGGGGCTCCTCGGTCATGCCCTCCCACCACACGTCGCCGTCGTCGGTGAGGGCGACGTTGGTGAAGACGGCGTTGCCCCACAGCGTCTTCATCGCGTTGGCGTTGGTGTGCTCACCGGTGCCGGGCGCGACGCCGAAGAAACCGGCCTCGGGGTTGATGGCGTACAGGCGGCCGTCCTCGCCGAAGCGCATCCAGGCGATGTCGTCGCCGATGGTCTCCACGGTCCAGCCGGAGATCGTGGGCTCCAGCATGGCGAGGTTGGTCTTCCCGCAGGCGGAGGGGAAGGCGGCGGCGACGTACTTGGGCTCAACCCGGCTGGAAGCAAAGGGGGGCGGGGTGAGCTTGAGGATCAGCATGTGCTCGGCGAGCCAGCCCTCGTCGCGGGCCATGACGGAGGCGATGCGCAGGGCGTAGCACTTCTTGCCGAGCAGGGCGTTGCCGCCGTAACCGGAGCCGTAGGACCAGATCTCGCGGGTCTCCGGGAAGTGGGAGATGTACTTGGTCTGGTTGCAGGGCCAGGGGACGTCCTGCTGGCCGGGCTCCAGGGGGGCGCCGAGGGAGTGCACGGCGCGCACGAAGAAGCCCTGGTCTCCCAGCTCGTCCAGGACGGGCCGCCCCATGCGGGTCATGGTGCGCATGGAGACGGCGACGTAGGCGGAGTCGGTGATCTCGACGCCGATCGCGGACAGCGGCGAGCCGAGCGGGCCCATGCAGAAGGGCACGACGTACATGGTGCGGCCCCGCATCGAGCCGCGGAACAGGCCCTTGTTCCCGCTGAAGATCTCCCGCATCTCGGCGGGGTCCTTCCAGTGGTTGGTGGGACCGGCGTCGGCCTCCTTCTCGGAGCAGATGAAGGTCCGGTCCTCCACGCGGGCCACGTCCGTGGGGTCGGAGGCCGCGTAGTAGGAGTTGGGGCGCTTGATCGGGTCGAGTTCGCGGAAGGTGCCCGCCTCGACGAGCTGCCCGCACAGCCGCTCGTACTCGGCCTCGGATCCGTCACACCAGACCACGTCGTCCGGCTGGGTCAGTTCGGCGATCTCGTTGACCCACGAGATCAGTTCCTGGTGGTTGGTGGGGATGACGGGGGGAGCCGCGATATCGCGCGCCACGATCGCTCCTAGGTGAGGGTTTGTCGTGAGGGATATGTCGTTGTCTGCCCCGTAGGGGCCGCGACCCGGACGCTGCGCGGGGCGGGATTCCCGTGCGTGCGCTCATCCGGTGCCGACCGCACTCATATGATCATGCGATGCGAGTGCCCATCTGTCCAGAGGGCCTCACAACTGAGCGACGTGACCATCACCACGTATGAAATGTCACTTTACGTGCACATTGCGTTCAGCCAACTGATTCTTTACGCCACCCGGGGGGCGCTCCCCGGACCCCAACTGGCATGAGACGATGGCCACTACCGGCCACGGACTGATCCGTAACTTACGGTTCCGTAGGTACGATGCGACCCATGACTGCGTCCGTCCCCGACGCGCCCGTGGACACGCCGGCCGCCGGCCGCGTCTCCGCGGCGCTCTCCCTGCCGCACCCGATCAAGCCCAAGCTCCGGGGCTGGCTGCACCTGGGCATGTTCCCCGCCGTCCTCGTCGCGGGCCTGGTGCTCACCGCCCTCGCCGACTCCCCGCGCGGCCGAGTGGCCTGCGGGATCTACGCCCTGACCGCCTGCCTGCTGTTCGGCGTCAGCGCGCTCTACCACCGGGGCAACTGGTCCCCGCGCATGGACGGCCTCCTGCGCAGGCTGGACCACGCCAACATCTTCCTGATCATCGCGGGCACCTACACGCCCCTGACGATCCTGCTGCTGCCCGAAGCCAAGGGGCAGTGGCTGCTGTGGGGCATCTGGGCCGCCGCCCTCGCCGGGATACTGTTCCGCGTCTTCTGGGTCGGCGCCCCCCGCTGGCTCTACACCCCCTGCTACATCGCCATGGGCTGGGCGGCCGTCTTCTACCTCCCCGACTTCATGCGCGCGGGCGGCATCGCCGTCCTCGTCCTCGTCATCGTCGGCGGCGTCCTCTACAGCGCGGGCGGGGTCATCTACGGCATCAAGCGCCCCAACCCCTCCCCCCGCTGGTTCGGCTTCCACGAGGTCTTCCACTCCTTCACGCTGGCGGCGTTCATCGCGCACTACGTGGGGATCTCGCTGGTCGCGTACCAGCACGCGTAGGACCGGGCGGCGGGCGACCTGACATCCTGGGCCTCGTGAACGGACCCGAGATCCACGTCGACTTCGCCGCCGAACTCCATGTCTTCCTGCCCGCCGCCCGGCGGGCCGGACGCACCCCGGTCGTCACCGACGGCGTGTCCACGCTCGGGCACGTCGTGGAGTCCCTGGGCGTGCCGCTCACCGAGGTCGGTGAGCTGCTGGTGGACGGGGAGGCGGTGGCCACCGGGCACGTCCCGGTGGGCGGGGAGGCCGTGAGCGTGCGGGCCGTGCCCCGGCCACAGGTGGTCGCGGGGGCCCCGCTGCGGTTCCTGCTCGACGTCCACCTCGGCACGTTGGCGCGGCGGCTGCGGCTGCTCGGCGTGGACACGGCGTACGAGTCGACGGACATCGGCGATCCGGCGCTGGCCACCCGCTCCGCGGCCGAGAAACGGGTGATGCTCAGCCGCGACCGGGGGCTGCTGCGCCGCCGTGAGCTGTGGGCGGGGGCGTTCGTGTACAGCACGCGGCCCGACGAACAGCTCCAGGACGTGCTGGACCGGTTCGCGCCCGAGCTGCGGCCGTGGACGCGGTGCACGGCCTGCAACGGGGTGCTGCGTACGGCGACGAAGGACGAGGTCGCGGACCAGTTGAAGGGCGGGACGCGGCGGTCGTACGACGTGTTCGCGCGGTGTGGTGAGTGTGGGCGGGCGTACTGGAAGGGCGCGCACCACGATCAGCTGGAAGCGATCGTGGAGCGCGCCCTTGCGTTGCGTTCGGAGCGCCGTTGAGGGTTGCGGTTTGTGGGCGACTGCGGGGCCGTTGTGGCTTGTCGCGCAGTTCCCCGCGCCCCTACAGGGCGTCTTGCTTGCCGCACGCCGTTCCGTCGCCGTTGCGGTCCAGTTCTAGGGGGTCGTCCGTGCCGTTGAGCTTCAAGGGGCCGTAGTCGTTCGCCCGCAGCCATGCGCAGCGGGCCTTGGCCGTCGCCTTCACCGTGGGTGGGAAGGCCGTCGGGACGCAGACGTTGGCGGAGCCGTAGTGGCGGTCGCAGCCGGAGATCGTCGGGGCGACCGGGTGTGCGGCGCGTTTCCTGCCGGGTCCAGTGACCTTCCCCTCGGGCGCGTCCGCGAAGGCGTGGACGTGGGCGGAGGCGAGCGCCCGCGGCCCCTGGAGGTGCACCCACTCGGCCACCGACGGCACCCCGTTGGCGTCGACCGCGAAGAGCATGTACCAGCCGGGCGGCGCCAGGTTGGGGTTGCTCGTCACGTTGAGGTCGACGTTGTTGCCGTCCACCGACAGGGGCAGGTCGACGAAGCGCTGGTTGGGGTCGGAGGAGTGGGTGACGGCGGCCGGGCGGATCAGCTCGGCCTTGGCGATCGGGCGGTCGACGGTGATGCGCTGGGTGTCGCCGTAGGTCCACTCGGTGTCGATGACCGAGGTGATCGTCGGCCGGTCGCCCCTGTAGAGGTAGGGCGGGGTGTAGACGGACACGTCGTGGTTCCAGCTGCCGTTGCCCGGGTTGTCGCCGGTGGCCATGACCCGGCCGTCGGGGAGCAGGAACGCCGAGGAGTGGTAGCCGCGGGCCTCGGGGTCGGCGGCGACGGGGTCGAAGGTCTCCGTGCCGGGGTCGAAGATCGACGTCTCGTACACCGGGTCGGCCCGGTTGTGCAGCGCGCCGCCGGTCTCCAGCACCTTGCCGTCGGGCAGCAGCACCGCGGAGACGTACATCTTGCCCTGGTCACCGGTCTGCGGGACGGGCCCGTTGCCGAGGTCGACGGTGCCCTGCGGGATCGGCGGTCCCGCCACGTACTGCGGGCTGGCCGCCTTCAGGTCGATGATGTCGGTGAGGCGGTTCGCGTCCGGGTTGGAGTCGATGTTGCCGCCGCCGAGGGTGAGGACCCTCTGGTCCTGCGCCGGGGGCAGCAGCACGGACGCGGACTGGTCCCGCTCGTCCTTGTTCCGCAGTCCGGGCACCTCGGTGACCGTGTTGGCGTCGTAGTCGTAGATCGCCGATCCGGTGCCGGGGATGTTGTTGCCGAAGACATGGCTGCCGGAGTAGAAGAGGCGGCCGTCCTGCATCAGGATCATCGACGGGTACAGGCCCCAGTAGGACCAGGTCTGGTTGACCTTCCACAGCGGCTGCCACTGCTGCTCGGCCTCGGAGAACACCTCCGCGGTGACCGAGCCGGTGGAGTCCTCCTTCAGTCCGCCGAAGGAGATCACGTCACCGTTGCCGAGGATGGTCGCCGACGGGTACCAGTGGCCGTCGTTCATGTCGTTGGTCCTGGTGTACGTCTCGGTCTCCGGGTCGAAGACGTAGGAGTCCTTGTACCCCTGGTAGCCGATGGTGCCGTCCGCCGACGGATAGCCCTTGTTGCCGCTCATCACCAGCACCCGCCCGTCCTGGAGCTGGACGTGCCCGGCGCAGAACATGTCGTCGGGCGTGGGGATGACCCGGTAGGAGCCGTCGGCCGGGTCGTAGACCGCCGAGGTGAAGGTACCGGCCTCGAACATCTCCTCGCTGTTGCCGGAACCCGCGATCAGCAGCACCTTGCCGTTGTGCAGCACGACGGAGTGCATGGAGCGGACCGGGTTCCGCACCGGCAGCACGTCCCACGACCCGTCGGCGCACTGGACGGCGGTGCCGGTGCAGTCGGGCGGCGGGGTGACGTCGGGGACCTGCTCCATCGTGTAGTCGTCGGTGGTCGCCGAGCCGGTGCCGTACACCGACACGCCCCAGGAGATCCGGTCGGTGCCCGCCGGGACCTCGGGGGTGCGCACGGTCGCCTCGGTCCAGTCGGCGGCCATGTCGAGGGTCTTCAGGTCGGTCCAGTACTGCCAGCCCGCGGTGGTGTCGTGCCGGAAGAGCGTGATGTTGGCGTCCGGGGTGGTCGTCTTGTACCAGAGCGAGAGGTCGTACTGCCTGCCCGTGCTCACCGGCGGCGCGCACTGCGCGGACTCGGTGATCAGCGCCTTGCGGTCGCCGTCGACGCGCCGGGTCAGCGTGACCTTCATGGCCTTGGAGCCGGAGTGCGCGTCGGCGACCGTCTCGAAGCCGAAGTCGTTGTCGCCCCAGCCCGACTTGGACCAGCAGTACGGCATGTCGCCGGTCCCGGCGGTCTCGAAGCCGGGGTTGGCGATGAGGTTGGCCGCGGACGCGGGGTGGGGTGCGGTCAGGAGGAGGCCGGCGGTGAGCGCGCCCACCCCCAGCAGCGCTGTTCTCTTCCTGTGCCTCATGCGGCTCTCCCTTTCTTGCGTAGCGGTCTGCGCGGCAGGTAGACGAGCGCCTCGGTCCCGACGAAGCGCAGGACGAAGGTCATCACCAGCGCGAGCGCGGTGGCGGACAGCGCGTCCATGCCGGACCGGCCGACCAGCAGCGCGATCAGCGGGATGCGCAGCAGCAGATCGGCGTTGGCGAGCAGCGCGAACCGGCCGAGCCGGTCCCACCAGCGGCGGAACAGCCGTCGGTCGCGGAACAGCAGGTGCTCGATGAGCAGGAAGTTCCAGGCGACGCCGAGCTGGTTGGCGAGGATCTCGGCGGGCACGTAGTGCATCCCGGCGTGGGTCAGCGCCCACAGGGCGAGCAGGTTGGGCACGAACCCGCTGACGCCGATCAGCCCGAAGACGGCCATCCGCGCGAGCGGCGAGGCGGTGCGCAGTCCGACCAGGTGGCGCAGGAACCTCAGGCCCTCCCGCGCGCTCGACTTGGACTCCCCGGCGAACCGTTCCTGGAAGACGAAGGGGACCTCGCTGACCTGCCGGGGCCGGCTGCGCACCGCGAGTTCGAGGAGGATCTTGTAGCCGAGGGGCTTGAGGACCTCCGCGGTGACGGCGCTGCGGCGGATGGCGAAGAAGCCGCTCATCGGGTCGCTGATGCCGTGCAGCCTACGCGGGAAGAGGGACTTGGTGAGCCAGGTCGCCGCCCGGGACACGGCCACGCGGTAGCTGCCCGCGAGCCCGGCGCGGCTGCCGCCCGTGATGTAGCGGGAGGCGACGACGAGCCCGGCGCCCGCCCGCTCGCCGGTGGCGACGAGGTCGGGGACGAGGGAGGGCGGGTGCTGGCAGTCGCCGTCCATGACGACGATCCACTCCGACCCGGCGACCGCCATCCCCTCGACGACCGCGCCGCCGAGGCCCCCGACGGGTTCCTCCCGGTGCAGCACGGCCACCGGGAAGGGGCAGTCCTTCGCCGCCTCCTCGATGACGTGCGGGGTGTCGTCGGTGGAGTCGTCGACGAAGAGGACCTCGCAGGGCAGCCGGGAGGGCACCGACTCGGTGATCTGGTGGAGCAGCCGCCGTACGTTGGCGGACTCGTTGAACGTCGGTACGACGATGGTGACGGCGCCGGGTTCGGCCACCTCGGCCGCGATGGCGGCCGGGTCGCCCAACTCGCCGGGGACGGTGGACTCCTGGCTCATCGGGCGCCTCCCGCGGCGGTGTCGAGCCGCCGGATCTCGATACGGTCCTCGCCCGTGCCGAAGACGGCGACCGGCGTCGAGTGCTCCATGGCGGCCCGGACGATCGGCAGGTCGGCCGCGTCCCGGCGGACCGTCGGCGAGGCGACCACGTAGTCCAGGTCCCGCCAGCCGCGCGGCATGGTCTCCTTCACCGACGGGTCGAGGTCGGCCTTGTAGAACCAGATGACGCCGTCCCCGGCCCGGTACCCGGAGTGCACCAGGTCCAGCCAGAGCGCGTCGTCGACGAGGACCCGGGCCTCCCGCGGCTCGGCCACCTCGCTGCCGAGCCACTTCGCGGCGGCCCGGTAGGGCGCGTTGGCGTCGGCGGTGACGGCGGTGCGGTCACCCTCGTACCAGCGCGGTACGACGTAGGCGCCCGCGCCGATCGCGAGCACAGCGGCGAGGGCGTACCGGCCGCCGACCGTCCAGCGCCGTTCGCCGGGGCGGCGGCCCCGGCGCAGCACGGCGTGGGCCACGGAGGCGGTGCCGCCCGCGAGGACGAGGGCGAGGAACGGCAGCGCCTGGATGACGTACATGGCGGGCAGGTAGCCGTCGGGCCGGAGTGCCAGCGCGGCGAAGACCGCGACGGCGAGGGCGGGTCCGGCGAGGGCGCGGGCGGTGACCGACCAGCGCCACACGGCGAGCAGCAGCAGGGCTCCGGCGAGTCCGCCGAGCGGCAGGACACGGTCGTAGTAGAGCCACGACTGGAAGACGCCGTGGGAGCCGGAGCCCTCGTCGAGGATGAAGCCCGAACCGGGTCTGGTCATCTGGTACCTGACGCCCTCCCAGAGGGAGACGTGCCCGCTGCCCGGGAGGAGTTCGCCCTTGAGCAGGGCGAAGAGGGGGTACGACAGGCCGATCAGGGCGCAGGCGGTGACGGCGCCGGTGACGGCGAACTTGCGGGTGTCGCGGTGGCTGTGCCGCCACATGGTGACCAGCAGCGCCGGGAGGACGACCAGCATGGTCTCCTTGGTGAGCACGGCGGTCGCGGCGGCGACGCCCGCGCCGAAGTGGTGCCACAGATGGCGGCTGGGCGAGGCGGCCAGGCAGAACGCCAGCAGCGTCCACATCACGGCGAGGTTGTCGAGGAAGATCTCCCGCTGGAGGACGACGGAGAGCGGGGAGAGCCCGAACAGGGCCATGGCGAGGCCGGCGGCCCAGCGGGGCAGTGCTAGTCGGCGGGCGAGGACGTAGAGGAGGACCGCGCTGACGGCGCTGACCAGCAGCATCACCACGCGCATGGTGCCGACGGTCATCGACTCGGGGCTGAGCCAGGCGGGTATCCAGGTGAGCAGGGCCAGCTGGATCCAGCCGAGCGGCGGGTGGTCGTACCAGTAGGTGTAGTGGGCGAGGCCCGCGCCCCGCTGGACGGCCCAGGCCTGGGCGAGGTAGGTGCCCTCGTCGTCGCTGAGGGTGGGGTAGGCGGCGATGTTCCAGCCCTGTACGAGCATGACCGCCACGAGCAGCAGGCCGCACAGGAGCAGGTCGGGGCGGGAGGAACGCAGCCGTCGGGGCGGTGTCGGGCGCTCGGCCGGGCGTGTTTCGGGCGCGGCTGTCCGCCACGCGGGGACCTTGACACCGGTCGCCGCGGGAAGGGTGGAGGTCACGCGGGAACGTCCTCTCGGGTCACATGGGCGAGGTGTGCGCCGACGTGGCTGGTCAGCTCCCAGTCGTTGCGGCCGCGCTGCTCGCGCCAGACCGCGCGGACCGCGGCTCCGGCGAGCAGCACCTGGTAGAACGGGCCGCCGACGACGAGCTTGAGGTAGTGGACGAAGCGGACGCGCAGGCCGTACTGCCGGCCGAAGTCATGGAGCCCGACCACCTCGAAGACGAAGGTGACCAGGGCGGTGACGGCCGGCAGGAAGGTGATGAAGGCGATGCCGACGGGGACGTCGAGGAAGAGCGCGATCACCACGTTGAGCGGGATGACGACACCGGTGAAGGCCTGCATGAACGGGGTCATCAGGGTGTAGCGGGCGAGCAGTCGCTGCCCGAGGGTGGGCAGTTGGCGCCAGTCCTTCTTCCGGTAGACCTGGAGGAAGCCCTGGTTCCAGCGGGTGCGCTGCTTGAGCAGCGACAGCAGCGAGCCCGGGGTCTCCTCGCGGGTGACCATGTCGGAGTCGTAGGCGACGACGACCTTCTTGCCGGTACTGGACAGGCGGACGCCCAGGTCGCAGTCCTCGGCGAGGCAGTCGGGGTCCCAGCCGTCCGCCGCCCTGAGGACGTCGGTGCGGACGAAGACGGTGTTGCCGCCGAGCGGGATGAACCCTTTCTGCGCGTGCAGGTGCAGCCGGGAGCGGAACCAGAAGAAGTACTCCAGGCAGTTGCGCAGGCTGTACCAGCTGGAGTGGAAGTTGATCAGCTGGACGCCGCCCTGGACCACGTCCGCGCCGGTGGTGCGGAAGGCGTGGTCGACATGGGCGAGCAGTTCGGGGTGGACCTGGTCCTCGGCGTCGAAGACCCCGACGACGTCGCCGCGGCAGTGCGGCAGCGCCGTGTTCATGGCCCTGGGCTTGTTCTTCTTCTCGTGGGTGTCGACGACGACCCGCACCCGCGGGTCACGGCCGGCGGCCCGTTCGGCGACCGCGGTCGTCTCCGGGTCGTCGTGGCCGACGATGACGATGATCTCGAAGTCGGTGTGGCTGGACTCCAGCAGCCGCTGGATGGTGTGGTCCAGCACGGCCTGTTCGTGCCGTGCCGGGAGCAGCAGCGAGAACGACACGTGTGCGGCGCCGTCCGGACTGCTGAACCGGGTGGAGGCCAGCACCTCGGGCGTGCGCCACGCGTGCATCTGCCACCACAGGGTGAAGGCCGCCATCCAGAACAGGGCGAGCGAAACGGCAGCGACGAAGACGGACGTCAGCAAAAAGATCCCCCCAGATCTTCACAATCCCCCCAAGCGCGACGAAAGGCCCCAACCTGTCGCGCCACTGTGCAGAGATTAGGGGGGAAGTGTGAAACGCGGGAGGTATCTCGATGAAAACCATGTTTCGCAACAGGATGACTGCAAACGGCATCTATCCGGACGCCCGCCCGATCCGGACATCCGGAACGAATCGCTCCAGCCGTCTGATCAGCGGTTCAGCGTGCCCCTCAGCCGTTCCGGATCGGTCGTCGGGGCGTCACAGGTGAAATGACGGCAGACGTACGCCGTCGGCTCACCGCCGCTGAGCGGCCGGTCGGCGAGCAGCGGGAACTCGTCACTGCCGACGGTCCCGTACGCCACCACCGCGCCCGGCGCGGTGCCCAGCAGGGCCGTGCGGTGCAGCGCCCGGGTGCCCGGGTCGTCCAGCGCCGGTCCCACGACGGCGACCTCGCGCGGCCCGTCGAGCAGCGCCTCCGCGACCGCCAGCCCCCACCCGATGAACCTCGGCACCCGCGGCCCGAGCGCCTTCACCACGGCGAGCGCCCGTTCGGCGGCGGCGCGATGGGGTTCGACGCCGGTCTGGGCGGCGTAGCCCAGCAGGGCGCCCGCCGCCGCGGTCCAGCCGGACGGCACGGCGTTGTCGGTGGGGTCCTGCGGGCGCCGGATCAGCCGCTCGGCGTCGGCGGCGGTGTCGTACAGCGCGCCGGACTCCTCGTCGGTGAAGCGGGCCAGCACATGGTCGAGCAGGAAACCGGCGAACTCCAGCCAGACGCCCTCCCCGGTGACCGAGGCCAGCGCCAGGAACCCCTCGGCGACATCCGCGTAGTCCTCCAGCACGCCCGCGTTGGCCCCGGCCCGGCCGTCCTTGCTGGTGCGGGTGAGCCGGGCGGCGTCGTCCAGGTGCAGCCGGACCAGCAGGTCGGCGGCGGCCACCGCGGCCTCCACCAGGTCAGGGCGGTCGAAGTAGGCGCCGGTCTCGGCGAGCGCGGCGATGGCGAGGCCGTTCCAGGCGGCGACGACCTTGTCGTCCCGGCCTGGGGCGGGCCGCGCCGAGCGCGCCTCGAACAGCCGCCGCCTGATGGAGTCGATCCGCTGGGCGTCCACGACGACGCCCTCGCGCTGCGGGAGTAGCAGCACGGACGCGCCCTCCTCGAAGGTGCCCTCCTCGGTCACGCCGTAGTGCTGGGCGGCGAGTTCGGCGTCGGAGTCGCCGAGCACCTCCCGCAGCTGCGCGGGCGTCCAGACGTAGTACGCGCCCTCCACGTGCCTGCCCGTGCCGTCGTCGCTGTCGGCGTCCAGCGCGGAGGCGAACCCGCCCTGCTCGGTGCGGAGTTCGCGGACCATGAAGTCGGCGGTCTCCAGGGCGACCCGGCGCGCGAGTGCGGAGCCCGTGGACCGCCACAGGTGGGCGTAGACGCGGCACAGCAGCGCGTTGTCGTAGAGCATCTTCTCGAAGTGCGGCACGGTCCAGTCGCGGTCCACGGAGTACCGCGCGAAACCGCCGCCGAGCTGGTCGTAGATCCCGCCCCGGGCCATCCGCTCACAGGTGTCCTGCGCCATCTGCAAGGCACCCTCGGCCCCGGTCCGCGCGTGGTGCCGCAGCAGGAACTCCACCACCATCGACGGCGGGAACTTCGGCGCCCCGCCGAACCCGCCGCGCTGCGGGTCGTACTCCCGGGTCAGCCCGAGCAGCGCCTGCGCCAGCTCCTCCTCGCCGGGCACCCCGCTGCCGCCGAAGGACACCTCCCGCCCGGCGAGGTCCCGGACGATCTTCCCGGCCACGTCGGTGACCTCGTCGCGCCGGTCCGTCCACGCCTGGTGGACGCCCTGGAGCACCTGCCGGAAGGACGGCATCCCGTGCCGGGGGGCGGGCGGGAAGTAAGTGCCGAAGTAGAACGGCTCGGCGTCCGGGGTGAGGAACACCGTCATGGGCCAGCCGCCCTGCCCGGTGGCCGCCTGCACCGCCTCCATGTACACCGCGTCGACGTCCGGCCGCTCCTCCCGGTCGACCTTGACGCTCACGAAGTGGTCGTTCATGACCTCGGCGGTGGCCCGGTCCTCGAAGGACTCGTGGGCCATCACATGGCACCAGTGGCAGCTGGAGTACCCGACGCTGAGCAGCACCGGCACGTCCCGCCGCCGCGCCTCCGCGAAGGCCTCGTCGGACCAGGGCCACCAGTCGACCGGGTTCTCCGCGTGCTGGAGCAGATACGGCGAGGTCTCGTGCGCGAGTCGGTTCGGCATGGGGTCCATCCTGCCGCAGTACCCCACCGGACGCCGGTGGCACGTCGGCGGGCTCCCTGGGAGATCACCCCCGGCACGGGCCCCTTCCCCACGGTCACCCCCTGCGAGGACGCCCGGATACTCCTGACCGTCCCGGTCCGCGACGGCGACGTGTCCGACGGCCGAGCCGAACCGCTGCCGTCCACCCGGGCCGGACTCGACCGGACGCCGGGCCCGTGCCGGCCGGGAACCTCACACGCAACACAGCCGGATGATCCGGCCCCCTCCCCATGTCGGCCCCTCCGCAGCACACTTGATGACCAAGGACAGTGATCCGCCGGAGGGGGACACGACATGCGGGACGCGCACCGGGCGGAGGCCGAGCGGCTGCTGCGGCGGGCCGTGGAGGAGGAGGTGCGGCGCTCGGGCGGCCGTACCGACGGACAGGTGCTGCTGACCCGGGCGCGCGGCGCGCTGGACGCGATGGCCGAGACCGCGGCGGAGGAGTACGCCGCCTACACCCACGCCCTCGACGAGTCCGAGGCCGGACGGCTCACCTTCGCCCAGCGGTACGCCCGTGAGGGCGCCGGGACCCCGCTGCTGGTGGCGGGCGTGGCGGGGCTCGCCGCCGTCGTCGCCGACCTGGCGCTCGGTACCGGCGCCGGCACCGCCCTCGGCGCCGGGGTGACCGTCGGCGTCGCCGGGGCCGCGGCGACGGTCGTCAAGGTCGCCGGGGCGCACCTGCCCGCCGCCCACCACCGCGCCGGGGCCGCCGGACAGCCGGGCGGGCCCGAGCAGCTGCGGCTCCAGTGGCTGACCGCGCTGGAGGTACGCGGCATCCGGCCGTTCCTCGACCAGCAGCGGGTGCTGGCCGCGTCCACCGGGCCGGTCGGGAAGAAGTCGGGGCCGCAGCTGCGCGGCGCCGACAAGAGCGCCAAGGCCCGCGGCCGGAGCGTACTGGAGCAGTCGTTCGCCCAACTCCCCGACCCCGTCGGCCCGTTCGCGGGGCGGCGCGCCGAACTGGGCCGCATCCGGCAGTGGGTGCAGGCCGCCCGCGCCAGCACCCGGACCCGGCCCACCGTGGTCGTCCTGCACGGGGCGCCCGGCAGCGGCCGTACGACCCTCGCCGTACGGGCCGCCCATGATCTGCGCGACCAGTTCCGCGGCGCCTGCGTCGTCGACCTGCGCGGCGACAGCCCCCAGGAGCCGCCGCTGCCCACCCGCGACGCCCTGCTGCACCTGCTGAACCGGCTCGGCGCCTCCCGCGAACAACTCCTGTTCCGGGAGCGGTCGTCCCCCGACCAGCAGGTCAAACGCCTCAGCGAGCTGTACCACCAGCACCTGACCGGCGTACCCGTCACCGTCGTCCTCGACGACGCCGCCGACCCCGAGCAGATCCGCACCCTCGTCCCGGAGCGCTCCGACAGCCTCGTCCTGGTGACCGCCCGCGAGCCCCTGGAACTCCCCGCCGACCTGCCCGCCTGGGTGCACCACCTGCCCGTGGAGCCGCTGGACGCGGCGGGCGCCGAGGAACTGCTGGACGCCGCAGCGCAGGACACCGCCGGGCCCTACGACGCCGAATCCGCCGACCACGTCCGGGAGCTGTGCGGCGGGCTGCCGCTGGCGCTGCGCGTCGCCGGGTCCTCCCTCGGCCCCCGCTCACCCCGGCAGCTCGCCACCGACCTCGGCGCCTACGGCCCCGTCCAGCCCGTCGAACGGGCCCTGTGGCTGCGCTACACCGACCAGCCCGAGCCCGCCCGGCGGCTGCTGCGGCGCCTGGCCCTCGCCGGACGCGCCTCGCTGGGCGCGGCGGCCGCCGCCTCCCTCCTCGCCACCGACGAGGCCGACGCCACCCGGCACCTCGTCGCCCTCTCCCGCGCCGGGCTCATCGACCACGTCCGCGGCGACCGCTACCGCCTCCACGACCTGGTGCGCGCCTTCGCCCACGCCCGCCTCCTCGACGAGGAGGACCCCGCCGAACGCGCCGCCGCGCAGGAACGCCTCATCGTCAACTACGCCGACCTCGCCGACTCCGTGCTCCGGCTCGTCGACGGCAACATGTCCACCCGCTCCGACCGCTTCGGCCCGCACGGCTTCACCTCCCTCGACGAGGCCCTGCGCTGGCTCGACGACGAGTCCAGCTTCATCACCGCCACCCTGCGGCACGCCGAGGGCGTCGACCAGGGCGCGGTGCTCAACCTGCTGGGCGCGCTGTGCGACTACTGCCTGCTGCGCGGCGACCTCTACCGGCTCGGCGAGATCAGCGAACTCGCCCAGGCCGTCGACCAGGGGCTCCTGATCCGCTCCGTGCAGTGGCGCACCGGCATCGCCGCCCGCCAGCTCGGCGAACTCGACAAGGCCCGCACCACGCTGACCTCGGTCGTCGACCTCTACCGGGAGGCCCACCACGACGCGGGCGCCGCCCGCGCCCTGTGCTCCCTCGGCATCACCCTGCACCACCAGGGCAACCTCACCGAGGCCGCCGCCAAGCTCCGCGAGGCCCTCGACCTCCAGGCCTCCCCCGCCCTCGCCACCGACCGGGCCTGGACCATGCACGCCCTCGCCGCCGTCGAACGCGACCGCGCCCACCTCGCCGAAGCCCTCGACCTGCTCACCCGCTCCCTGGAACTGCACCGCGCGGGCGAGTCCCTGCACGGCCAGGCCTGGGCCCACTTCCAGCTCGGCCAGCTCTGCCTGCGCCTCGGCGACGTGCCGCGCGCCGAGGCGGAGCTGCGCAGCGCCCTTGACCGCTACGGCCGCACCCGCGACGCCCGCGGCGAGGCCTGGGCCCTGACCCAGCTGGCGCGGGCCCGCCTGGTCGCCGGGGACGCCACCGACGCGGTGAGCGAACTGCGCCGCGCCGCCGCCCGGCACCGCGACAACGAGGACGCCCGCGGCGAGGCCTGGACCCTGTACTACCTCGGGCAGGCGCTGGAGGAGACCGGCGATCTGGAGCAGGCCGTCCGGGACCTGGAGCGGGCCCGCACGATGTTCTCCCGGATGCGGGACGTCTACGGTCTGGCCTGCGCCCGGCACCACTCGGCCCGGGTCACCCGCGACCAGCGCGCCGCCCAGACCGGCTCGCTGCGCAACTCAGGGTTCGCCCGGCAGCTCCTCGTCGACGCCCGCGCCGACTTCCAGCGCATCGGCGTCGCCCACGGCGAGGCCTGGACCTGCCTGGAGCTGGCCGTCGTCGACGCGGGCAACGCCCGCGCCCAGCAGGCCCTCACCCTGTGCGACGAGGCGGCCGGACTGTTCGCCTCCTACGGCGACCGGCGCGGGGAGGACTGGGCGCGCTTCCTGCGCTGCACCCTGCTGCCGTACGCCGCCCCCGGCGGGGTGGAGGTCGGCACGGCGGTGGCGCAGGAGGAGCTGGCCCAGCTGTCCCGGGCGGGGCACCCGGCGCGGGACGAGAAGCTCGACGACTTCGTCGGCGCCTACGAGCTGCTGCTGGAGCGGGGCATCAGCCTGGAGGCGGGATGGCAGGCATGGCGGCTCGGCATGGTGCCCAGCCGCCACGCCCGCGAGGTGATGGGGGTCGCGGTACCGGCGACGCCGTGAGGTCAGCCCTTGCCGGGCCGCGGGGCTCCGGAGTCGGACGCGGCGCCGTCCGGCTCCGGGGCCTCCTTGAAGTCGACCCTGCCCATGTGCCGGTTCATGGACTTCATCAGGGCCCACACGGCCAGGGCCATCACCGCGAACACGATGAAGCCGAGGACGCCGGGCGTCACCTTGTCCTCGTCGAGTTCCTTGGCGAGGGTCGCGACGTGTGTCAGTGCCAGGCTTGCGCTCATGTCAGGCATTGTCGCGGATGCCCGCGAAGAGGTCGTCCTCGGGGAGGGAGGTCTCCACGAGCGACTTCGCCAGCTCGTACTCCTCCGTCGGCCAGACCTCCTTCTGGAGCTCCATCGGCACGCGGAACCAGCCACCGTCCGGGTCGATCTGCGTACGGTGCGCGATCAGCGCCTTGTCACGGATCTCGAAGAAGTCGGCGCACGGGACGTGCGTGGTCAGCGTCCGCTCGGCCCGCTGGAACTCGTCCCAGCGCTTGAGCCAGTCCCCGTACGGCGACTCCAGCCCGCGGTCCAGCATCGCCTGGTGCAGCGCCTCGGTGCGCGGACGGTTGAAGCCCTGGTTGTAGTAGACCTTCAGCGGCTGGTACGCCGGTCCGTACTCGTCCTCCGGGTACTTCTCCGTGTCCGCCGCGCCCTCGAACGCCACCATCGTGATCTTGTGGGTCATGATGTGGTCGGGGTGCGGGTACCCGCCGTTCTCGTCGTAAGTGGTGATCACCTGGGGGCGGAAGGCGCGGATCTTGCGCACCAGTTCCCCGGCCGCGTGGTCGACGTCCTCCAGGGCGAAGCAGCCCTCCGGCAACGGCGGCAGCGGGTCGCCCTCGGGAAGGCCCGAGTCGACGAAGCCGAGCCACTCCTGCTTCACCCCGAGGATCTCCCGGGCCTCGTCCATCTCCTTCTTGCGGACCTCGTGGATGTGCTCCTCGATGTACTTGTCGCCCTGGAGCTTGGGGTTGAGGATGGATCCGCGTTCCCCGCCCGTGCAGGTCACGACCAGCACGTCCACCCCCTCGGACACGTACTTCGCCATGGTGGCCGCGCCCTTGCTCGACTCGTCGTCGGGGTGGGCGTGCACGGCCATCAGTCGCAGCTGGTCAGTCAAGACTCAATCCTCAGTCGGTCGGCGCCCTGTGTGCGGCGGCGCAACGGAATCCAATAGGTGCCGCCCCGCAGGGGCGTCCTTGAGGGGCGGCGGTCGGGTGACGGGCGGGCCTTCTATAGTGACGGAATCGGAGTGTGAATAATTCCGCCCCCGGGCCCGTTGAACGGTCTCGGAGACGACCGGGAGGACGACGATCATGAGCACGGCGAGCACGCGCCTGCCCGAGGGCCGCTACGGCCGTTCCTCGGACGAACGTGCCAACCGCACGCTCAAGGTCGTCGGCGCCGTCCTGGGCGCCGTACTCGTCGCCGTGATCGGCTACTTCGCCTACCACTACATCGGCGGGAACAGGGTCAGCGGCCAGGTCATCAGCTTCGATCTGGCGGACGACGCCGTGAAGGTGCGCCTCCAGATCGAGAAGGACGCCGACGTCTCCGGCTACTGCACCGTCCGCTCCCAGGCCGAGGACGGGGCCGAGGTGGGCCGGGCCGACTTCCGCTTCGGCGGTGACGCCACCACCGTCACCCAGGTGGTCACCCTCCGCACCACGGCGCCGGGCTCCACGGCCGAGCTGGTCGGCTGCCACGCCGACTGAGCCTCCGGGCCGCTCCGGGTGTCATCCGGAATACGTAGGCGCTGACCTGCGTTGACATGACTTTAGTGAGTTATGTCCTCCCCCTTCCGCCCCCGAATTGTTAGGCTCGTGGTTTCGCCCACTCCTGAAGGAACATTCTTCTGGGTAGGGCGATGCTTTGTATTCCCAGTACCGACGAGGAGCACCCTGTGACCCAGACCAGCGAGAACGTCACCTGGCTGACCCAGGAGGCGTACAACAAGCTCAAGGACGAGCTTGAGTACCTTACTGGTCCTGCGCGCACGGAGATCGCCGCCAAGATCGCGGCCGCGCGCGAGGAGGGCGACCTGCGTGAGAACGGCGGGTACCACGCGGCCAAGGAGGAGCAGGGCAAGCAGGAGCTCCGCGTGCGCCAGCTGACCCAGCTCCTTGAGAACGCGCAGGTCGGCGAGGCACCCGCCTCCGCTGACGGCGCCGTCGCGCCGGGCATGGTCGTCACGATCGCCTTCGACGGTGACGAGGACGACACGCTGACCTTCCTGCTCGCCTCGCGCGAGTACGCCAGCGGCGACATCGAGACCTACTCGCCGCAGTCCCCGCTCGGCACCGGCGTCATCGGCCACAAGGTCGGCGAGGACGCGGAGTACGAGCTGCCGAACGGCAAGAAGGCCTCGGTGCGCATCCTGAAGGCGGAGCCCTACAGCGCCTGACCGCCGATCCCGCAGGACCTCGGCACGCCCCCGGCATCCCTGGATGCCGGGGGCGTCGCCGTGTCCGGAGTGCGGGATCCGGAGGCCGGGCCGGGTCAGGCGGTCGCCGAGCGGTACTTGCGCACCGCCAGCGTCCGGAAGACCGCGAGGATCAGCAGCGACCACAGGAAGGACGCCAGCACCGGGTGCTGCATGGGCCAGGCGTCCGGCACCGGATAGCCCGCCGGGAGGTTGCCGAACAGCTCACGACAGGCCTGCACCGTGGCGCTGAACGGGTTCCAGTTGGCGATGGTCTGGAGGAACGTCGGCATGTTCTCCGCCGGCACGAAGGCGTTCGAGATGAACGTCAGCGGGAACAGCCAGATCAGACCGCCGGAGGTGGCCGCCTCGGGTGTGCGCACGGACAGGCCGATCAGGGCGCCGATCCAGGAGAACGCGTACCCGAGCAGGAGCAGCAGACCGAACCCGGCGAGCACCTTGCCGAAGTTCTCATGGGTGCGCCAGCCGACCAGGACGGCGACCACCGCGAGGACTATCAGGGTCAGCGCCGTCTGCACCAGGTCGGCGAGGGTACGGCCGGTAAGGACCGCGCCGCGCGCCATGGGCAGGGAACGGAACCGGTCGATCAGGCCCTTGTGCATGTCGTCGGCGATGCCCGCGCCCGCTCCGGCGGTGGCGAAGGTGACGGTCTGGGCGAAGATGCCCGCCATCAGGAACTCGCGGTAGCCGGAGGCGCTGAGGCCGGCGCCCGGGACGTTGATCGAGCCGCCGAACACATAGCTGAACAGCACCACGAACATGATGGGCTGGATGAGCCCGAAGATGACCATCTCCGGGATCCGGGACATCCGGATCAGATTGCGCTTGGCGACGACCAGTGAGTCGCGCACGGACTGGCTGAGCGGGTTCGACGGCGCGGCGACCCGCACGGTGTCGGTGACGGCACTCACCTGACGGCCTCCTTCTCGTTCTCATCTTTGGCCTCGGCCACATGGCCCGTCAGCGACAGGAACACGTCGTCGAGGGTGGGGCGGCGCAGGCCGATGTCGTCGATCTCGATGCCCCGGGAGTCCAGCTCGCGGATGACCTCGGCGAGCAGCTTGGCGCCGCCGGTGACGGGCACGGTGAGCTTGCGGGTGTGCTCCTCGACGCTGGTGTCCCCCTTGCCGAAGCCGCGCAACACCTCCTCCGCGGTCGCGATGTGTTCGCGCTCGTGCACCACGACCTCCACGCGCTCGCCGCCGGTGCGGGCCTTGAGCTGGTCGGAGGTGCCGCGGGCGATCACCTTTCCGTGATCGACGACCGCGATGTCGTGCGCGAGGTGGTCGGCCTCCTCCAGGTACTGCGTGGTCAGCAGCAGCGTCGTACCGCCGGAGACCAGTTGCTTGATGACCTCCCACAGCTGCTGGCGGTTGCGCGGGTCGAGGCCGGTCGTCGGCTCGTCCATGAACATCACCGGCGGGGAGACGACCAGCGCCGCCGCCAGGTCGAGGCGGCGGCGCATGCCCCCGGAGTAGGTCTTGGCCGGACGGTCGGCGGCGTCCGCGAGGTTGAACTGCTCCAGCAGCTCGGCGGCGCGGGCCTTCGCGTCCTTGGGCCGCATCTGGTAGAGCTGCCCGACCATCTGGAGGTTCTCCCGGCCGGTCAGGTACTCGTCCACCGCGGCGAACTGGCCGGACAGGCCGATCGAGCGCCGCACCTCGTTGGGGTGCTTCAGCACGTCGAGTCCGGCGACCACGGCTCGGCCGCTGTCGGGGCGTAGCAGCGTGGTCAGGCAGCGGACCGTGGTGGTCTTGCCCGCGCCGTTCGGTCCGAGCAGGCCGAGGACCGTGCCCTCCGGGACGTCGAGGTCGACGCCGTCGAGAGCCCTTACGTCGCCGAAGGTCTTGACCAGGCCTTCGGCGTAGATGGCGCCTGGCATATAGGTCTCCACGTCATTGGGTTGTTGTCGTGTTCGGTCGTGTTCGAGGGGGTGGCTTCGAAATTGATTCGAAAAGCCTGGGGATCTGTGCTTCGATCCGCCCGGCGGAAAGGGCGGTCCAGTGGTGCGCCAAGCGGTGTGCGCGACCACCACCGTATCGCGATGTATCGCGTCTCTCAATGCAATTAGCTCGAACGGGTGGACCAGAGCTTGAGGATCAGTCGATGACCAGGTAACCCGCGTCGCGCAGGGCGGCACCGACCTCGGCGCAGTGGGCCGGACCCTTCGTCTCCAGGTGCAGTTCCACCTCCGCCTCCGTGAGCCCGAGCCGTGGATCGGTCCGTACGTGACTCACATCGAGGACGTTAGCGTCCACCACTGACAACACCCCGAGAAGCGTCGCGAGGGCACCCGGCCGGTCCGTCAGCCGCAGCCGTACGGCCAGGTAGCGGCCCTGCGCCGCCATGCCGTGCCGCAGCACCCGCTGCATCAGCACCGGATCGACGTTGCCGCCGGACAGCACCGCCACCACCGGACCCTCGAACGCGGCCGGCTCGCTCAGCAGCGCCGCCACCGGGCTCGCCCCCGCCGGTTCCACCACCAGCTTGGCCCGCTCCAGACAGAGCAGCAGCGCCGTCGACAGTTCGTCCTCGGTGACCGTGCGGACCTCGTCCACCAGCTCGCCGACGATACGGAACGGCACGTCGCCCGGCCGCCCCACCTTGATCCCGTCGGCCATCGTCGCCGGGCGCTCGATGGCCACCGGCCGCCCCGCGGCCAGCGAGGGCGGGTACGCCGCCGCGCCCTCCGCCTGCACCCCGACGATCCGCACGTCCGGCCGCAGCGCCTTCACCGCCACCGCGATCCCCGCCGCCAGACCACCGCCGCCGACCCCCACCAGGATCGTGCGCACCTCCGGGCACTGCTCCAGGATCTCCAGGCCGACCGTGCCCTGCCCCGCGATGATGTCCGGGTGGTCGAAGGGGTGGATGAACACCGCACCCGTCCGCGCCGCGTACTCCTGCGCCGCCGCCAGCGTCTCGTCGACCACCTGGCCGTGCAGCCGCACCTCGGCGCCGTACTCCCGGGTGGCGCTGATCTTCGGCAGCGGGGCGCCCTTCGGCATGAACACCGTCGACCGCACCCCGAGCAGCGCGGACGCCAGGGCCACGCCCTGCGCGTGGTTGCCCGCGCTCGCCGCGACCACCCCGGCGGCCCGCTCCTCCGGCAGCAGCCCCGCGATCCGCACGTACGCGCCGCGCAGCTTGAACGAACCCGTCCGCTGGAGGTTCTCGCACTTGAAGTGCACCGGCGCGCCGACCAGCTGCGTCAGATGCCTGCTGCCCTCCATCGCGGTCACCCGCGCCACACCCGTGAGCATCTTCTGCGCGCCCCGCACGTCGTCCAGGGTGACGGGCGGCACGGGAGTGGACTTGCGGTAGTTCATGCCTC
Source organism: Streptomyces sp. B93 (assembly GCF_018070565.1). Lineage (GTDB taxonomy): Bacteria > Actinomycetota > Actinomycetes > Streptomycetales > Streptomycetaceae > Streptomyces. Next base: position 26,169 of record NZ_JAGPXL010000037.1, on the reverse strand, counting down.
AAGTCTCGCAGTTCACACGCGCCGACGACCGCTGTGACCAACCACCGAGACCGGTTTTGGCGGCGCAGCTACGGGCCGCCTTCCAGCCGCGTAACCTGTCCCCCAACCCAAGCACCCGGCAATGAAGTGAGCCCCCCGCCATGCCCACAACACCTGAAATGTCGATGGACATGACGACCGTCGGTGACACCGGTCTTCTCGACACGCTCCAGCACGAGGTGGCGGTGTTCGCCCGCCGTGCCGAGCAGACCCGGCTCGGCGGCGTCGGACAGGTGCGCAACTCCATGGACCGCGCCGCGTACCTGCTGCTCAACCGGCTCGACAAGGAGGGGCCGATGGGTGTCAAGGCGCTCGCCGCGAGCATGGGCATCGACTCCTCGACGGTCACCCGGCAGGTGGCTCCACTCGTCGACACCGGCCTGGTCAAGCGCACCTCGCACCCCGAGGACGGGCGCGCGGTCGTCCTCCAGCTGTCCCCGCGCGGGCACTCCCGGCTGGAGGAAGTGCGCTCCTCGCGGCGTCAGTTGATGGCCGAGCTGACCCACGAGTGGGCGCCGGAGGAGCGCGAGGCGTTCTGCACCCTCCTCACCCGCTTCAACCAGTCCCTCTCCGCCCGGATGAGTGCCCAGGGCATGCCGGTGGCGGAGCAGTCGACGCCGTCCTGACGCCTCCGGCCGGGTGACGCGGGGCCCGGTGCCCGCACGCCGGTGGTGCGCGGCTCTTGACCGAAAGGGCACCCCTGCCCTCAGATGAGACCGGGTCCTGGTCCCCTCGTACGCGGGTTCGTACGCCGTGTCGTCGTCCTGGCCGGGGCCCGTGTCCTCATGGGGGAGGCACGGTGCGAGAACGGCGAGCGTCCCGGGGAGCCAACCGCCGGGACGGCGAGTTCGAGGCCTTCGTCGCCGGTGCGGCGGGCCGGCTGCTGCATGCCGCCACCCTGCTCACCGCCGAGCCCCCGGACGACAACCCGCGCGCGCGGCGCCTGCTGACCCTGGCCCTCGCCCACACCTACGCCCGCTGGGACGGGGTGCGCTGCGAGGATCCCTACGAACGCACCCGCAGCCTCCTGGTCACCCGGTTCGCGCACGCGGCCTGGCACCACCACGGCGGACTGCGGCGGGCCCGGCCCGACCCGCGCCGCCCGCTGGTCCACCTCTCGCCGCAGGAGCGGCTGGTCGTCGTCCTCAGGTTGTACGAGGCCGTCGCCGAGAAGCAGACGGCGGCCCTGCTCGGGCTGCCCCTCGAACGCGTCCGCACGCTCTGCGACCGGGCGACGGCCCTGCTGCTGCACCCGCCCCGGGACCCGGCACCGGCCGTGGTCGGCGGCGCGAAGGTGGCGGCGTCATGAGCCGCGCCGACCGCGAGGCGGCCGCCCGCCGGATCATGGTCGGCACGCCGCCGAGGACGGCGCCCGAGCTGTACCCCGACGCCGTGCGCCGCGGCACCCGCATCCTGCGCCGCCGCCGTACCACCCGGCGTCTGCTGTGGCTGCTGCTGTGCGCGGCGGTGCTGGCGTTCACCGTGTGGGCGCTGGTGGCCGAACCCTGGACACGACAGCCCTCGGAGACGACACCGACGCTGACGGACTGGTGACACGGACCGCCCTCGTCCGAGCGAGTGGGCCGTGGTCATCTTCGTCGGCGACCACGGCCCACCGGCTGCTCAGCCCAGCGCCTGCTGGAGGTCGGCCAGCAGGTCGTCGACGTTCTCGATGCCCACGGAGAGCCGCACCAGGTCCGCGGGGACCTCGAGGGCCGATCCGGCCGCCGACGCGTGCGTCATGCGTCCCGGGTGCTCGATCAGCGACTCGACACCGCCCAGGGACTCGCCGAGCGTGAACACCTTCGCCCGGTTGCAGACCTCGACGGCCGCCTCCTCGCCGCCCTCGACCCGGAAGGAGACCATGCCGCCGTACGACCGCATCTGCTTCGCGGCGACCTCGTGACCGGGGTGGTCCGGCAGCCCCGGGTACAGCACCCGCGTCACGCGCGCGTGCCGGGTGAGCATGTCGGCGACCTTGGCGGCGTTCTCGCTGTGCCGGTCCATGCGCACCGGGAGCGTCTTGACGCCGCGCAGCACCAGCCACGAGTCGAACGGTCCGGCCACCGCGCCCATCGCGTTCTGGTGGTACGCCAGCTCCTCGCCGAGCCCCTCGTCGGCGACGACCAGCGCGCCGCCCACGACGTCCGAGTGGCCGCCCATGTACTTGGTGAGGGAGTGCACGACGACGTCCGCGCCGAGCGCCAGCGGCTGCTGGAGGTAGGGCGTGGCGAAGGTGTTGTCGACGACGAGGCGGGCGCCCGCGTCCCGGCTGACCTGCGCGAGCGCGGCGATGTCGGTGATGCCGAGCAGCGGGTTGGAGGGGGTCTCCACCCAGACCGCCTTGGTCTTCGGGGTGATCGCGGCCCGTACGGCGGCCGGGTCGGAGCTGTCGGCGACCGACCACTCCACGCCCCAGCGCGAGACGACCTTGGCGAACAGCCGGAAGGTGCCGCCGTAGGCGTCGTTGGGGATGACCACGTGGTCACCGGGGCTGAGCAGCGTACGCAACAGGCAGTCCTCGGCCGCCAGTCCGGACGCGAACGCGAGACCGCGGCGGCCGCCCTCGACGGCGGCGAGGTTCTCCTCCAGCGCGGTCCTGGTCGGGTTGGCGCTGCGGCTGTACTCGTAGCCGCCGCGCAGGCCGCCGACGCCGTCCTGCTTGTAGGTCGAGACCTGGTAGATCGGGGGGACGACGGCGCCGGTGAGGGGGTCGGCGGTGTTGCCCGCGTGGATCGCGAGGGTCTCGAAGTGCTGACTGATGTGCCTGTCGCTCATGGGCACCGAGCGTAGTGCGCCCGGGGCGCGAACGGCGCCCGGCGGACACATCGGACACCGGCCGCCGGAGTTTTCCACAGGGCCGCTCGCACGGGTTGGCCAATTGTCACCGGCGTCTGGTTCGCTTGAGGCATGGAGATTCTCTGGGTCCTGATCGCGCTGGTCATGCTGGGCTTCGTGGTGCTGCCCCTCGTACGGCGCAGGCGGGGCGTGATCGAGCAGGTCCCGGCGGGCCACCCGGACGCCGCCGACCCCGCGGACTACGGCTTCGTGCGGCAGGAGGAGCTGGACGTGCGCATGCCCGGCCCCGACCAGGACCTGCTGGACGTGCTGGACCTGGTGCAGCGCTCCCAGGACTACCGCGCGGCGGCGCAGCTGCTGGCCGGCACCGAGGCGGAGGGCGAGCTGCGCTGGCAGCGCGTGCAGGCCTTCGCGGGCGCCGCGTCCCTGGAGCTGGCGCAGCGTCCGGGCGGAGTGAGCGAGCTGCCGGGCGGGCAGTGGCTGCGGAACTGGCGGACCGAGCACCCGAAGGACGCGGGCGGCGCCGCGGTGCACGCCGAGTTCCTGGTGCAGCAGGCGTGGCGGACGGCGACGCCCGGCACGGACGAGTTCCGGATCATCATGGAGGAGGCGAGGTCGGCCTGTTCCGACGCGGCGCTGCTGGCGCCCGGCGACCCGATCCCGTACATCGTCGAGCTGTCCGTGGCGCGCGGCCTGGCGTATCCCCGCCCGGAGTTCGAGCAGGTGTGGCTGAAGATCCTGGACCGCGCGCCGAACCACATGGGCGCCCATCTGGCGGCCCTGCACTACTGGTGCGAGAAGTGGCACGGCTCGCGTGAGCTGGCGACGTCGTTCGCGGAGGCCGCGGCGGCCCGGGCGCCGCAGGGTTCGCTGCTCGCGGCGATGCCGCTGTTCTCGGTCTTCGAGCACCTCCCCGAGCTGAACCTGGTCCGGGGCTTCTACCAGGGCGAGGTCGTCACCAAGGCGATCCACGGCGCCCTGCACGCGGTGCACTCGGCCCGCTCCGACGACCCGATGCTGGCGCACGTCCGCCATCTGCTGATCTTCTTCCTGGTCCGCGCCGAGCGCTGGGCGGAGGCCATGACCCAGCTCGTCCACGTCGACGGCCACGTCGGCGCCCTCCCGTGGACGCACTCCCCCGACCCGGCCGCCGAGTTCGCGGTGTACCGCGCCCTGGCGGTCGCGGGCTACGAGGCGAACGGCGGCAGCCCGGCGACACTGCGAAGCTGAGCACCGGCCCCCGGCAGCGTCCGGCTACTTCCCGGGCTGGGTGAACGTGAGCACCCTCGGCGTCAGCAGCTTGCTGCTGTCCGGGCCGCGTTCGGTGCCCGGCTTGATGTAGTTGCGCGGCCCGGCCACGAGCGTGCCGCGCAGGGCGGGGTCGCCCACCGCGGAGGGGTCGCTGCTCGAAGGCAGCATCTCGGTGGTGATGTCGGTGCAGTTCCTGGGCCAGCCGGGCATGCCCCGCAGCACCCCGCAGTCCCGGGTGAAGTAGTGCACGAAGAACTTGCCGGTGTTCCTGACCGTCTTCGCGTAGCCGTCGGCGGAACCCTTGAGGGTCGTGTCCAGCACGTTCGCCACCCCGGCCAGCATCGAGGCGTCGTTGACGGACAGCGCGCTGTAGGTCGCGTTCCCGGTCTCGGTGGCGAGCGTGTTGACCACGGCGTAGACCTCCCCCGAGTCGAGCGGGAGCGGTCGCTGCGACAGGTAGTACGCGGCATCCTGCTGGTCGCCCAGGCAGTCCATGTTGACCTCCCGGCAGTACGGCCCGGTCCACCCGTACTCCTCCACCGGGTCGACCAACCGCGTGGAGTCCGGCAGTGGCCGCGTGCAGTCCTTGGCCTTCAGGTGCGTCGTGGTGCGGATCCGGTCGCACACGGCGCTGACCAGGTTCCCCAGGTCGCCCGCCAGGTGGGTCTCGCTGTCGGCCGTCCGCTCGGCGAAGGTGAGCGGACCGTAACGCTGGACGGGACCCGCCGAGGCGGGGGCGCGCACGCGCATCACCGTCAGCGGGGGGTCGCGCCGCCACTCGGCCGCCGCCTCCTCCTGGCCGGCGTCGGGAAGGGCGTAGCGGAACGCCGTCAGGAAGTCGGGGGTGTTCCTGCCCATGCCCAGCGGCCCGATCTGGCCGCTGCTGTCGCGGTCGGGGATCTGCTCGGTGAAGATGTCCCGGCCCGGAACGCCCTGGGCCTGTAGGGCCCTGCGCACGGCGCGGTCGGTGGTGGCGCTCGGGGTGACGATGAAGTACCGGCTCTTCTCGAAGGAGTAGCCCGACTGCCGTTCCATGACCACGTTGTTCACGATGTCCCCGAGCGCCGAGACGCTCTGGGTCCGCTCCGACCGCTTGTCGCCGGGTGGGACGGTGTCGAAGAGGAAGTGCATGGGCACGTCGAGTTCGCGCTCCCACTTGAGGTAGTCACTGGTCCGCCAGCGGCCGTGCTGGCTGAACTCCCAGGTCTGCAGGCCCATGTAGCGGCCCGGAGGCGGCATCTTGCCGTAGATCACGAGCGCGTCCCGGGGGTCGAGCCGGTACGTCGAGGTGTAGCCGGGTTTCGTCCGCCCGAAGGCGTTGGTCAGGGCCGGATCGACGTACTCGTCCGGCCAGCTCTTCACCACGGGGACCACGTACGGGGCGGCGGGGTTGTTGGCGTAGCAGTTCCTCAGTTTCGGGTAGGTGTAGTCCTCGCAGTCCTGCTCGGTGTAGAGCTTCGGGTATCCGGGGCTGACCTCGAACCCGTCCTTGCGCAGGTCAGCGACGAGCCCGGCGGTGATCGTGCCGCCGGTCGGCTCCGACCGGGCGCCGGCACGGTGCTCACCGCACCCGGCCACGGCGACGAGCATCACGCTTGTCAACGACCACCACATTCTCGGCGCGATACGGCCCACGAGCGTCTCTCCCAGTCAACACGGTGCCGTGAGGCGCGGCCCGCCCCGTCGTCGGTGCGCTCCGCCCAACGCAAGCACTCTTGGTATACACGCGGTCACCTGAGGTGATGTGCGGGGCAACCGGGGTGGTCCGGCCGGGCGAGCCGCACCCGCGGCGGCCGTCGTCCGCGTGAGCAACTCCCTTGCGCCAAGGGACGGAACGAAGAGTTCCGGTTCATACACTTCCCGCCACGGTGCCGGAGCCGAGGTGTCTCCGGCGCTGTGCCATGTTCTTGAGCGGAAGGTGACAGCTGTGGCGGATGAGCAGGTCCTCAGAGCCCAGAAATGGGTGAACTCCACTTACGGCAACGTCTCCGGGTACGTGCGCTGCCCCGAGGACGGCCGGACCGGCTGGTCCACCATGAACTCGCTGATCATGGGGCTCCAGCACGAGCTGGGCATCAGCCCGGTCGTCGCCTCCTTCGGCCCCACCACCGCCTCCAGGTTCGCCGCGCTCGGCGACATAGGCTTCGGCTGGGACGCCAACCGGAACATCGTCGCCGTCCTGGAGTACGGCCTGTGGTGCAAGGGCTACTGGGCCGTCGAGCCCGGCAGTGAGGGCTGGTACACCGGTGTCACCCGCGCCGCCGTCGAACAGCTGCGCGACAACATGGGCATCGGCGGCGAGGGCGTCATCAACGCCAAGATCGCCAAGGCGATCCTCAACATGGACGCGTACGTCGTCGTCGCGGGCGGCAGCGACAAGATCCGCAGCATCCAGCGGTGGCTCAACGGCCGCTACTGGACCCGCAGCGAGTTCAACATCGGCCCCTGCGACGGCATCTACTCCCGCGACGTCCAGAAGTCGCTGATGTACGGCATCCAGTACGAGCTGGGCCTCACCCCGACCGGCAACTTCGGCCCCGGCACCCAGGCCGGGCTGAAGGCCAACACGGTCGGCCCCGGCTCCTCCGGCATCTTCATGCAGTTCTTCTCCGCGGGCTGCGTCTTCAACGAGCCGACGCCCGGTGCCGGTACCCCGCGCGCCAGCTTCACCAGCTCCTGGAACAGCGACATCCAGAACTGGGTGAAGGACTTCCAGGCCTTCAGCAAGCTGACCGTCACCGAACGCGGCGACTACCAGACCTGGGCCCAGCTCCTGGTCTCCATGGGCGACCCGGACCGCCCCGCGACCGGCAGCGACACCCGCTTCGAGATCACCGCCTCCCGCGCCAAGTGGCTGTACGACAACGGCTACCGCGTCGTCGGCCGCTACATCTACGACCCGCCCGGCTCCACCCTCGACAAGGAGATCAAGCCGGGCGAGCTGGCCACCATCTTCGGCGCCGGTCTGAAGGTCTTCCCGATCTACCAGGACAACGCCCGCCAGCTGTCCGACTTCACCTACTCACAGGGCTACCAGCACGCCCTCAACGCCCACCAGCTGGCCTCCAACTACAAGTTCAACCGCGGCACCACCATCTACTTCGCGGTCGACTACGACGCCACCCAGGACGAGATCGACGGCCACCCCTACGGCATCGTCACCTACTTCCACGGCGTACAGGCCGGGCTCGCCAGCCAGGGCAAGAAGTACAACCACGGCGTCTACGGGTCCCGCAACGTCTGCATCAACGTCACGGAGAAGACGTTCGCCCGGCACTCCTTCGTCTCCGGCATGTCCTGGGGCTTCTCCGGCAACCTCGGCTTCCCGCTGCCGGGGAACTGGTCGTTCAACCAGATCAAGGAGTTCCAGGTCGTCAACGGCTCGGACACCTTCGACCTGGACCGCGACGTCGTCTCCGGCTCCGACCCCGGCGTCTCCTCGGTCGACGACCAGGCGGGCCCGGCGGACGACTTCATCAACTACGTCAGCAGGCTGTACAGCCTCGCCGGTTCGTACGGCGCCACCGGGACCCGGCGCAGCCAGCTCGTCATGGAGTACATCCGCCACCGGGCCTACGGCGACTGGCAGTGGAAGATCCTGATCGGCGGCTACGACGAGGACTTCGTCGAGTACGCCAACTCCAACGGCATGTCGGTGAAGAAGTCCTTCACCGACCCGTTCACCGGATACTCGCTCGGCGCCGAGCACATGATGGCCACGGCCAACGCCCACGTCCTCATCGACCACCCCGGCGACCTCGGCGAGGCCAACGGCGGCGACGTCGGCGGCTGGGCGGGCGACTTCATGACCTTCTGGTCCGACTGGCGCCACTCCGAGGAGGAGTACGCCAACCCGCTCGACTTCTGCCACGCCAAGCTCGCCGTCCCGGGCGTCTCCTCCTCCTTCGGCTTCACCGACCTCATCGAGGACGCCGACGGCTACCTCCTCGCCCGCGCGGTCCGCGGCGGCACCAACATCCTCGACGCGGTCCGCAACCACTACCAGGGCGGCGGTGGCCTGCGCCGCTTCAACGACTACTTCACCAAGCGCTGGGGCACCTCCACCACCTGCAAGAACTCGGCCAACTACGCCCTGTGCGGCACCGAGGCGAAGATCATGGCGGCCCAGCTCGGCCTGATCACCAAGAGCGGCGCCGTGCTCCCGAACGACTACAAGCTCCTCCCGGGCGGCACGGACAAGGTCAACAACTTCTGCCAGGGCTTCGTCGACGCGCTCAACGCCCGGCGCGGCATGGAGAGCCGTATGGCCACCCAGTACAAGACCAACCACGAGCGGTTCCTGCGCGACGCGCGTGCGCGCGCCCAGCGCCGTTGACGGCCAGGCCCGACCTCGAAACGAAAGGAACCCCGGTCATGATCAGGACCGCTCTGTCCCGGCGCAGCTTCGTCGGTGCCTCCGCCGGCGTGGTCGGCGCGCTCAGTCTCACCACGGTCGGCGAGGCCGCGGCAGCCCCCGCCTCGGCCCCCGCGGCCGGCCGCAGCTGGACCAAGGACCGGTCCGCGAACGGCTGGGAGGTCCTTGCGACCGCCACGTCGTTCCGCATCGAGGGCAGCGGCTACCGCGTCCAGCTCGCGGAAGGGGATGCCGCGACCGTCCTGCTGCACGTGGCGAGACGTTTCAACTACGAGATCGACCAGCTGCGTTCCGGGGACGTCCACGGCTGGTCCGACGACCGCGAGGTCGCGGCGGACTACGAGTCCAACCACCTGTCCGGCACCGCCGTCGCGATCCGCCCGCTGGCCTACCCGGTCGGCTCGCGGGGGAACCTGTACCCCAACGAGCTGGTCGTGGTCCGGGACATCCTCACCGAAATGGACGGCGTGGTCGTCTGGGGCGGCGACTTCGCCACGCCGAAGGAGTCGCACTTCGAGATCGCCGTCCCGCCCGGCCACCCGCGTCTCAAGGGCGTCGCCCGCAAGATCCGCGGCTGGGAGGCGGGGCCGGGCAACGAGGGCGCCGGGGCGGTCGACGCCTTCGACGCCAAGCGCCGCAGCGCGGCCCGCGCCTTCCAGCGCCGGACCGGGTGACGGGCTGAGGCGGCCTCCGAGCGACGGGGCCCGGGTGCGGCGGTCGCGTCCGGGTCCCGCCCCCGCACCGCGGCCGGGCCCCGCGTCCGCACGCCCGCCCTACTCCTCCGCCTCCCACCGCAGCAGGTCCCCCGGCTGGCACTCCAGCACCTCGCACAGCGCGGCCAGCGTGGTGAAGCGGACCGCCTTGGCGCGGCCGTTCTTCAGGACGGCCAGGTTGGCGGGGGTGATGCCGACGCGTTCGGCGAGTTCCCCGACGGAGATCTTGCGCTTGGCCATCATCACGTCGATGTCGACGACGATCGCCATCAGATGACCTCCGCCAGCTCGGCCCGCATCCGCGCCGCCTCGAGGTCGCGGTCGACGGCCTGGGCGAGCAGCATCCGCAGCACCAGGACGATCAGCGCGACGCCGAACGGTCCCAGGGAGAGCCCGCAGACCAGCAGGACCACGCCGGGCGCGACCCCCTCACCGGGCGCGAGGACGACGGCGAGGGAGAACACCACGAGCGCGGCGGCCACGAAGGCGCCGATGACGACATGGACGTAGCGGAAGGCCTGGTGGGAGAAGACGGTCCCGCGTCGCACCATCGTCACCAGCCGCCATACGGCGATCAGGACGGCCTGCGCGGTCATGACCCCGAGGACGACGATGACCAGGACGGGGACGCGCAGATGCGCCACGTCCTCGTCGAGCCCCTCCATGTCGATGGCCAGCAGCGGCACCATCACCGTCTGCACGAACAGCGACCCGGCCAGCAGCGCCACCAGTACGGCACGCAACGCGAGCACCGTCAGTCTTCCCATCGCCCCTCACCCTCCATGTCACCAATCGCCCTACGATGGAAATCTATCGAAAGTCGATAGGCTCGGCAAGTGAGGGTACGGCAGCGTGCGTCAGATCGTCGCCGCGTCGATCACGAACCGGTACCGCACATCGCTCGCCAGCACCCGCTCGTACGCGTCGTTGACCTGGTCCGCGCGGATCACCTCGATGTCGGCGCCGATGCCGTGCGCCGCGCAGAAGTCGAGCATCTCCTGGGTCTCCCGGATGCCGCCGATGCTGGACCCGGCGAGGGTCTTGCGGCCGCCGATCACGGAGAAGAGGTTGAGCGAGACCGGCTCCTCCGGGGCGCCCACGTTCACCAGGGCACCGTCCGTCCGCAGCAGCGAGAGGTAGGCGCCGAAGTCGAGCGGGGCCGAGACGGTGGAGACGATCAGGTCGAAACGGCCCGCGAGCGCCCGGAACGTCTCGGGGTCGCTGGTCGCGTGGTAGTGGTCGGCGCCCAGCCGCAGCCCGTCGTCCTTCTTGCGCAGGGACTGCGACAGCACCGTCACCTCCGCGCCCAGCGCGTGCGCCAGCTTCACGGCCATGTGGCCGAGACCGCCCAGACCGACGACCGCGACCTTCTTGCCGGGTCCCGCCTGCCAGTGGCGCAGCGGGGAGTAGGTGGTGATGCCCGCGCAGAGCAGCGGCGCGGCCTCGTCGAGGGCGAGACCGTCGGGGACGCGGACGACGAAGTTCTCGTCGACGACGATCTTCTCGGAGTAGCCGCCGTAGGTGGGCCGCCCGTCCTTGCCGACGCCGTTGTACGTCATCACGTTGCCGCCGGTGCAGTACTGCTCGAGACCGGCCCGGCAGTTGTCGCACTCCCGGCAGGAGTCGACCATGCAGCCGACGCCCACGCGGTCACCGACGGCGAACCGGGTCACGCCGGGGCCGACCTCGGAGACCACGCCCGCGATCTCATGGCCCGGGACCATCGGGAAGATGGCCTCGCCCCAGCCCTCCCGTACCTGGTGGATGTCGGAGTGGCAGATTCCGGCGTACTTGATGTCGATCAGCACATCGTGCTCGCCCACCGCACGGCGCTCGATCGTGGTCCGCTCCAGCGGAGCCTTGGCGGCGGGGGCGGCGTAGGCGGCGACAGAGGTCATGCCGAGGTTCTCCTTGGGAAAGGCAGATCAGGATGTCCGCCCACCAGCCTGCTCGGCCGTCCCCGATTCACCCAGGCCACCGTTGTGCCTACGTTCGCTGTGCCTACCACTGGCAGGGTCAGGCTCACAGTCGTACGACCAGCGGCCCGCCCGGAATACTGAAGGGCATGGACCAGCAGCCCTCCACCCCCGAGTCCGGCGGCGGCGCCCTCGACCGGCGTGCCGAGCTGAGCGAGTTCCTGCGCACCCGGCGCGCCCGGCTGAAGCCGGCGGACGTAGGACTGCCGGACCACGGACGGTACCGGCGGGTGCCGGGGCTGCGCCGGGAGGAGCTGGCTCAGCTGGCGGGGGTGTCGGTGGCGTACTACACCCGGCTGGAACAGGGCACCGGGCGGAACGTGTCGGCGGCGGTGCTGGACGCGATCGCGCGGGCGCTGCGGCTGACCGAGGCCGAGCACGCGCACCTCACGCATCTGGTCCGGCCCGGGCAGCTCAAGCGGCGGCAGGCGGGGCGGACCCAGCAGGTGCGGGTGGCGCTGCGGCAGCTGCTGGACACCATCGACAACGTTCCGGCGTACGTCGTCGGGCGGCGCTCGGACATCCTCGCCTGGAACCGGATGGCCGACGCCGTCTTCGGGGACTGGTCGGGGCTGCCCGCGCAGGAGCGGAACTGGGCACGGCTGGTGTTCCTGCGGCCCGACTACCGGGACCTGTTCGTGCCGTGGGAGCAGAAGGCCACCGACATCGTGGCCTATCTCCGGATGGACGCGGGCTGCCACCCGGACGATCCGCGGCTGTCGGCGCTGGTGGGCGAGCTGTCCGTGAAGAGCGAGGAGTTCCGGCGGCTGTGGGCCACCCATGACGTCAAGGAGAAGAGCCATGGCACGAAGGCCATGCGGCACCCGGTGGTCGGGGAGCTGAACCTCCTCTTCGAGACCTTCCGGCTGGCCGACGACACCGAGCAGTCGCTGGTCGTCTACCACGCCGAACCCGGCTCACCGTCGGCGGAGGCGCTGCGGCTGCTGGCCAGTTGGAGCGCCGACGCGTCCCGGGCGGGCGCCTCCACCTAGGGCCTGGGCGCACGGCGGAGGGCCCCGCGGAAGCTCAGCCTCCGCGGGGCCCTCGGGGCGGGTCAGCAGCGTGCTGCCGACGTCCCGGTCACTTGCCGAAGTAGGCGTTGTAGATCGTGACCGCCGACGTGTTGCCCTTCTTGTCGGTGACCTTGGCGCGGTACGAGATCGCCTTGCCCTTGCCCGGGTTCTTCACCTTGATCTTGCCGCTCTTGACGGTGACCTTCTTCCAGGTCTTGCCGGTGTCGTAGGACACGTACACCGCCAGCGACTTCAGGTTGGAGCCCTTGGCCGCGCCCTCGACGGTGACCGGGACGGTGGCCGTGCGGCCGGCCGTCACCTTGCTGTCGAGGGTGGTGTTGGCGCCGAAGCGGACCGTGGAGGCCGGGAGCCGGACGATGTCGGCGCTCGACTTCTTGGAGCGGAAGGTGAAGCTGGCGTCGATCCGCGTGGAGGCGGCGGCCAGCTTGGTGCTCCGCTTGACCGAGGTGGTCAGCTTGTACTGGGCGTCACCGGACGGCACCTTGAACGACTCCTCGCCGAAGAGCGGGTCGTCGTTGGTGCCGACCTTGGTGCCGTTGCGGTACAGGGACGTCTTCGCCGAGGTGAACAGCGACGAGCCCGCGTGCTTGGAGCTGTCGGCGAACAGCGGGACCAGGCCGTAGATCTCGTTGCCCTCGCGGAACAGGCCGTAGTCCGTGTTCAGCGTGGGCCCGAAGACCGCACGGTTGAAGTTGGTGGAGTACGTCTTGCCCGCCGTGTACTTCTTCGGGTCGCCGCCCGAGTAGTACGCCTCGGTGACCGGGATGCCCTGCGCGTCCTTCTTGCCGAGCTGGTAGAAGTCGAACGACCAGCGGATGCCGCCGACGGTCGACAGGTACACGGTGCGCTTGGTGGGCAGCTTGCGCTCGATCTCCGCGCCGAAGACGAAGTCCTCGGGGAAGACGCCCCAGGGGGCGAGCGCGCCGGTCTTGCCGGAGGCGGCGGCGCCGAGGCCCGCCTTCACCGTGGCGAGTTCGCTCTTCTTGAAGTGCCGCACCTTGTTGCCGACGATCTTCTTCACCGTGGCGGTCGTGGCGACGTCGTACTCGGTGCCCGACCCCTTGGTGAACTGGCCGCTCCAGGTCTGGGTGAGACCGCTCGGGATCTCCGGACCGAGGTGGGCCATGCGCAGGTCGGCGAAGGAGCCCGCGCCGAAGCCGAAGCCGCCCGCCCGGTCGTAGTAGTAGCTGATCATCGCGAAGTTCGACTTGGCCGAGGTGTCCGGCACCCGGATGTCCGCCGCCTTCGTCTTACGGGCGTCGATGGTCACCGAGGTGTTCTTGGTGACGCTCAGCTTCGGCTGGACCACCCAGTCCAGGCCGCCCTTGAGGTCGACGAAGTCCTTGGCGATCCAGGCGTCCAGCAGGTAGGTGCCCTTGGGCACCCGCAGCGTGGTGACGCCGGACTCCACCGGCGGCACCTGGTAGCCGCGGTCCGCGCCGAGGCCCGAGTAGCCCAGCAGCGCGGTGTTGTAGGCGTCGGTCGGCTGGCCGTCCCGGCCGATGTGCTTGACCTTGACGTCGTACGACTCCACCTCACGGTTGACGGCCGCGGCGGTGCGCACGCTCTGGCCGCCGCCCGTCGCCGTCACGTACGCCGAGTAGAACCCGTCGAGCGTGCCGCCCAGCTTGGTGTTGACGGTCATGTCCACGGAGGCCTTGCCGCCCGCCGGGACCGTCACCGTGGTCGCGCCCAGCGCGAAGAAGCCCGCCGGGGCCGCGGCACCCTTGGGGTCGGTCGCCTTCACCGCGAGGTTCAGGGTCACGTCGGTGGTGCCGAGGTTGCGGTACGTCAGTTCCTTGGTGACCGGCGTGTCGTCGGTGTGCGGCCACTGCTGCACCCCGAAGCTCACCGACACCGGGTCGGCGATCACGGTCTGCTTGAGCGCCTTGTCGACCTGGATGCGGCCGGAGCCCTGCTGGAACGGCGTGTACGCGCCGCCCTTCGCGGACCCGGTCAGCGCGCCCTTCAGCTCGGTGTACGACCAGTCCGGGTGCTGCTGCTTGAGGATCGCGGCGGCGCCCGCGACATGCGGGGTCGCCATCGACGTACCGTCGATGGTCAGGTAACCGGCGGGCGACTCGCCGACCTCCTGGGCGATGAGGCTGCCCTTGGCCGAGGCGGCGGTGATCTCCACGCCCGGCGCGGTGACGTCCGGCTTGATCGCGCCGTCCCCGGCGCGCGGGCCGGTGCTGGAGAAGCCGGCCAGCTTGTCCTTGTCGTTGACGGCGCCGACGGTGAGCGCGGCGTCGGCGGTGCCGGGCGAACCAACCGTCTCGGGGCCGGAGTTGCCCGCCGCGATGGCGAACAGCACGCCCTTCTCGGCGGACAGCTTGTTGACCGCCGCCTCCAGCGGGTCGATCTCCGGGGTGTCGAAGCCGCCGAGGCTCATGTTGATGACGTCGGCGCCCTGCGCGGCCGCCCACTCCATCCCGGCGAGGATGCCGGAGTCGTCGCCGAAGCCCTCGTCGTCCAGCACCTTGCCGTTGAGGATGCTGGCGCCGGGCGCCACGCCCTTGAACTTGCCGCCCGACTTGGCGCCCGTACCGGCCGCGATGGACGCGACATGGGTGCCGTGGCCGAACTTGTCGGTGGCGTTGGCAGCGGTGGTGAAGTTCTTCGAGGCGGTGACCTGCGTCTTCAGGTCCGGGTGGGTGGTGTCCACGCCGGTGTCCAGGACGGCGATCTTCACGCCCTTGCCGTCGTAACCGGCCTCCCACGCCTTGGGGGCGCCGATCTGCGGCACGGACTTGTCGAGGGTGACCTTGCGGACACCGTCCAGCCAGACGTGCGCGACGCCGGAGGCGGTCTTCTCCCCGTTGGTGAGGGCGTCCCACAGCTGCGGGGCTTCCTCGTGCGGGGTCTGCACCGCGTCCGCGTTCAGGGACTTCAGGGTGCGGCGCAGGGTGCCCGCGTCGCGGACGTCCTCCTTGGCCGCGGTGGCGGCGCCCTTGTAGCCGACGATGACCTTCAGGGCGTTCTTCTGTCCCTTGCGGGCCTGGGCCTTGCTCAGTTCGGTCACGTCGAACAGCCGCTGGTCCAGCTTGCCGGTGGCGACCAGGCGGGCCGCGTCGGCGGGTATCACCAGGGTGCGGCCGTCCACCTTGCGGACCTGCACGGGTATGTGCTCACGCCCGTCGGCCCGGTCCAGGCCGACGACGCGTCCCTTGGCGTCCACGGTGACCCGGTCGCCGGTGATCAGCGTGACGCGCTGCTTGGCCGAGATCCCGGCAGCGCCGGTCGCGCGCTGCTCCGCCCCGTCGGTGGGCTTCGCCGACGCCGGGCTGGTCAGGCCCGCGGCGAGGGCGACGGTGGCTGCCGTGGCTACGGCGGCGACACCGACTCTCTTCACTTGTGTGCGCAAAACTCCCCCTGGGAGATGAGGTCCCGGATGAATTCCCCTTCACCCGGCCGAGGGAGTTATCGCACGCATTAGCGTCCGCCCCCCGGAATACGCAGTATGCCGGGGGGTGATCAGCGACCTCAATAGAACACTCGGCCACAACTCGGCTTCTATGACATGACTGTTACACGGTCAGCTCATAGGCCATCAGTTCACGCGTTCTCCCTGATGGAGATCCGCCCCTTCCTGATGGTGGCCAGCCGCGGCGCCTTCCGCGCGATCGCCGAGTCATGGGTGACCATCACGAAGGTGAGCCCGTGCTCCTTCCACATGGACTCCAGTACGTCCATGATCTCGTCGCGCATCGACTCGTCGAGGTTGCCGGTGGGTTCGTCGGCCAGCAGCACCTTCGGCCGCTTCACCAGCGCCCGTGCGATCGCCACGCGCTGCTGCTGGCCCCCGGACATCTCGCCCGGCAGATGCCCGAGCCGCTCCCCGAGCCCTACCGACCGCAGCGCCTCGGCGGCCCGCTCCCGCCGGTCCTTCGCCTTCACCCCGAGGGGTACGAGGGCGGTCTCGACGTTCTCCTGGGCGGTCAGCGTCGGGATGAGGTTGAAGCTCTGGAAGACGAAGCCGATGCTCTCGCTGCGCACCCGGGTGAGCCGGGCCTCGGGCAGCCTGGCCAGGTCGGTCCCGTCCAGCACCACTTCACCGGAGGTGGGCCGGTCCAGGCCCCCGAGCATCTGGAGCAGCGTGGACTTCCCTCCTCCGGTCGGGCCCTGGATGACCAGCCGGTCGCCGTCGGGGATGGTCAGGTCGATGCCGTCCAGGGCGTGGACGGTTTCCTTGCCGCGCGTGTAGCGCTTGGTGACGGCCTTGAGTTCGTACATGGGGACTACAACTCCTGTCGGTGCGGTGGGGGTCGGCTGCGCGCTGCGGCTACTCGACGCGCCGCAGCGCGTCCGCCGGGCGCAGCCGCGAGGCCCGCCAGCCGCCGAAGGCCCCCGCGATGAGCCCGCCGGCCACGGCGAGACCCACCGCGAGACCGATGGTCGCCACGCTGACCGGCGCCGTCAGGGCGACCTCCAGCGTGCGGGACGCGGCCTCCCGCATCGGCCCGCCGCCGCCCATGCCCCCGGGACCGCCCGTGCCGCCACCGGTACCCAACTGGGCCTGGAGCGTGGGGCTCACCGCCGTCACCGCGTAGGCGCCCGCGAGGCCCAGCGCGATGCCGAGGACACCGCCGACCAGCCCGTTGACCACGGCCTCGCCGACGACCTGCCGGGTCACCCGGCCCGACCGCCAGCCCAGCGCCTTGAGCGTGCCGAACTCGCGGACCCGGCGGGAGACCGCCGAGGAGGTGAGCAGCCCGGCGACCAGGAACGCGGCGACGAGCACCACGACCGACAGCCACTTGCCGACGCTGGTGGCGAGGGAGGAGGCCGTGGAGAGGGAGCCGGAGACGGTGTCGGCGAGGTCGGCGGAGGTCGTCACCGTCGTACCGGAGATGTTCTTCTGGATCTCCGACTTGACGCTGTCGATCTGCTGCGAGTCGGTCGCCTGGACGTAGATCGTGGTGACCTTGTTCTTGGAGTCGCTGAGGGTCTGGGCCTGCTTCAGCGGGATGTAGAGGTTGGCCGCCGAGTCGCCGCTGTCGGCGGTGGCGACGCCGACGACCTCGAACTTCACGTCCTTGATCTTGACGGTGGAGCCGACCTTCAGCTCCTTCTCCTCCGCGTACGCCGAGTCGACGACGGCGACCTCGGCATTGGTCTCGGAGGACTTGAAGGTACGGCCGCTGGTGATCTTGGAGGAGGTCAGCGGGCCGAGCGCGGGCTCGGTGACGTCGGTGCCGTAGACCGAGTAGTTGTTGACGTCGAAGTCGGCGCCGCCGCCCATCACCTCGCCGCCGGGCGCTCCGGTGCCGCCACCCGGGCCGCCGCCCTGCTGCTCGCCGCCGCTGCCGTCCTGCTGGAACTGGCCCCGGGTGAACTGGCCGCTGACCTTGATGACCTGGAGGCTCAGCCCGCCGACCGCGTCGGAGACGCCGTTCTGCTCGGCGACCTCGCCCACGGTCGAGGAGGACAGCGTCTGGAAGCCCTGGACCATGACACGGTCGGTGCTCTGCTCCTCGTCGGAGTCGCTGTCCTGCGCGTCGAACCGGAAGCGGGGCCGTTCGGTGTCCCCCTCGGTGGGCGCGCTGGCCGCCTTGGTGACGGTCATGTCGGTGCCCAGGCCGTAGAGCGACTCGAGGACCTTGTCCTGGGCCTTGCCCATGCCGGAGGACACGGAGTTGACCACGATGACCAGCGCGATGCCCAGCGCGAGTCCGGAGGCGACGACGAGGGCCGCCTTTCTGCGGCGGCGCAGTTCGCGCCTCAGGTAGGTGAAGAACATGCGCCGCAAGCTAGGGAGGCACCCTGATGAAGGGATAAGGCTGGGATAAGAGGACGATGAGAAGGCTTGCGAGGCCCGGAAAAACGTGAATGCCGCCCCGAAGGGCGGCATTCACGACGGCTGCTGGAGAAGCGTCAGACGGCGGAGCCCGCCTTCCACTGGTCCCAGCTCATGTTCCAGCCGTTGAGTCCGTTGTCCGGCGCGACGGTCTTGTCGCCGGTGTTCTGGACGACGACCACGTCACCGACCATCGAGTTGTTGTAGAACCAGGCACCCGGCGTGTTCGGGTCGTCGGCGCCCTTCTTGTCCTGGAGGCCGACACAGCCGTGGCTGGTGTTGACGTTGCCGAAGACCGACGGGTCGCCCCAGTAGTTGCCGTGGATGAAGGTGCCGGAGGTGGTCAGGCGCATGGCGTGCGGCACGTCCTTGATGTCGTACTCGCCCTTGCCGTCGTCGTCGGTGAAGCCGACCGTCGCGCCGTTCATCCGGGTCTCCTCGAACTTCTCGGAGATCACCATCTGGCCTTCGTACGTCTTGTTCTCGGGGGCGCCCGCGGAGATCGGGATGGTCTTGACGACCTTGCCGTCCTGGGTGACCTTCATCTGCTTCGTCTGGGCGTCGACGATGGTGACCTGGTTGCGGCCGATGGTGAAGGAGACCTTCTTCTGCTGGACGCCGTAGACACCCTCGGCGCCCTCGACGCCGTCGAGCGCCAGCTCCAGCGTGACGGTGGAGCCCTCCTGCCAGTACTGGTCGGGGCGGCAGTCCATGCGGTTGGCGTTGAACCAGTGGCAGGCGACCTCCTGGCCGCTGCTGGTGGTGACGGTGACGCCCTTCTGGACCTCGGCCTTGTTGGTGATCGCCTTGTCGAAGTTGATCGACACGGGCATCCCGACACCGACGGTGGAGCCGTCCTCCGGCGTGAAGTAGCCGAGGAAGCTGTTGTCCGGGGAGACCGTGGTGAAGGAGGCGTTCTCGTGGGCGGCGCGGCCCTCGGAGTCCTCGGCGGTCACCGAGATCTTGTAGGTGGTGGAGCGCTCCAGCTGACCGCTGGGCTTCCAGCTCGTCTTGTCGGCGGATATCTCGCCCTCGACGGCGGCGCCGTCGGCGGTCTGCATGGTGACCTCCGTGAGCGTGCCCTTGCTCACGGTGACGGCGGCGGAGTTGTTGATGGAGGCGTTGGCCGAACCGTCCTTCGGCGTGATCTTGATCTGCGCCTCGGAGGTCTTGGCGGCGGCCGCCTCGTCGACCTTGGCGGCCGAGGTCTCGTTGCCCCCGCCCGCGGCGTCGTCGCCGCCGTCGTCGCCGGAGCACGCCGAGAGCACCAGCACCCCGCCGAGCAGGGCGGACGCGACCGTCAGGCCCCGGCGCCGCCTACTGTTCGTCATCACACGCTTCTCCATCGTTACCGAATCCCCAAAACCCCGGAGTCCCCGTCAAGAACTTTCAACGCTACGACCGGTTCGTCCCGTTCCACATACGCGCGATGTGTGGGGCACGCCACGTCCCGTCGCTGCGGGACGGCGCCTGGTCGGTCACTGCGTCCCATGAGACGACAAAACCGCCGGTCGCGGTTCCCTCCATGGTCACGATTTCCCCAAGGCTCATCGCTCAATCCGCCCCCGGGCGGACGCTGTGACATGCGTGACGCCCCGCCCGAACCCAGGGAGAAATCCCGACAAACACCAACCGAACCCACGTTTTCCACCATGGCCCGTACGGCCCTTGCCTCCCGTGGCTTTCCCATGACCCCGGCCTTTCATTAGCATCGGGCCACACGGCCAATTCGCCAGTGCCACAAGGGGATCGATATTCCGTGTCATCCGCTCGCCGCCCGTTGCTGACCGCCACCGCCGCAGGCACCCTGCTGGGAGCCCTGTGGTTCGTCCCCTCCGCGAACGCGACGGGATCCGCCGACGCGACAGGAGAGGCCCCGGCCAGACAGCAGCCCGCGGCCACGCAGACGACACAGGCCAGGGCCGCCTCGGTGACCACCTCGGAGACCGGCACCCGGCTCGCCGACACCGGCAGCTTCGACAGCACCCCCTACGTGGTCGGCGGCACGCTCTGCCTCACCCTGGGCGCCGGATTCGTGGTGTATTCGGTGCGTCGCGAGCGGCTCGGGCTGTAACTGCCCGAAAATTCGGTCGATTTGACGTGCCCTTGACCTCATCCTCATAGTCCGCTCATGAAGAGATCATCGGGTGCGCGACTGGGCGCCACGGCCGTCGTGAGCGTGCTGTCGCTCGCCCTTGTCACGGGCTGCTCGGACAGCGGAGCGACGGGCGACGCCAAGGACTCCGGCTCCGGGTCGGAGACGCAGGCCGCCAAGGCGCTCGGCGCGGCCGAGCTGAAGAAGCTGATCCTCGCTCAGGGCGATGTCGAGGGTTACAAGATCGAGCCGGTCGACGACACCTTCGCTGGCTCCAAGGACGACATGCAGGCGGACGCGAAGTGCCTGCCGATCGCCCATGTCATGAGCGGTCTCGCGCCGGGCGAGCCGACGGCGGAGACCAACCGCATGGCCACCGAGGACAAGGAGCCGGCCGACGCGGCCTCCCAGTCCCTGGAGGATCTGGGCGAGGCCGCGTTCGAGGACGCCTTCACCAGCGTGCTGAACGTCGACATGACGATCGTCACGCTCTCCTCCTACGACGGTGAGGGCGCCGGGGAGACGATGAAGTCCGTCTCCGACGCGGTCGAGGGCTGCGCGGACGGCTTCTCCGCCGCCTCGGACGGCGAGGACGCCAAGATCACCAAGGTGGAGTCCGAGGACGCCTCGGGCAGCGGCGACGAGTCGGTGGCGTTCGCCGTGACCGCCGAGATGGACGAGACCGAGGGCGAACCGGCCACCGTGCACGCCCAGGTGGTCCGGCACGGCAGCACCATCGCGACGTACTACACGCTGAACCTCGGCGCGATGATGTCCGGCGGCGAGGAGGTCTACGAGGTCCCCGCCGCGGTGATCGACGCCCAGGCCGCCAAGCTCAAGTGACCTGCGGGCGGGGCCCGGTGTGCCATCGCGCCCCGCCCGTCCGCCTCACCGCAGCGGCCCGGTCACCGTCTCCACCGCCGCGACCAGGTGCCCGCCCCGCACGAACGCGTCCGCCGCCGCGAGGTCGGGCGCCAGGAACCGGTCCGGGCCGGGCCCGCCCACCCCCGCCTCCCGTACGGCGTCCAGGACGGCCCGGGTCGCCGGGGCCGGGGTCAGCCCCTCGCGCAGTTCGACGGCGCGGGTGGCGGCGTACATCTCGATGGCGATGACCCGGGTGAGGTTGTCGACGGCCGTGCGCAGCTTGCGCGCCGCCGACCAGCCCATCGACACATGGTCCTCCTGCATCGCGGAGGACGGGATCGAGTCCACCGACGCCGGTACGGCCAGCCGCTTCAACTCGCTGACCAGCGCCGCCTGCGTGTACTGGGCGATCATCAGCCCGGAGTCGACGCCCGGGTCGTCGGCGAGGAACGGCGGCAGACCGTGACTGCGGTTCTTGTCCAGCAGCCGGTCGGTGCGCCGCTCGGCGATGGAGGCCAGATCGGCGGCGGCGACGGCCAGGAAGTCCAGGACGTAACCGACCGGGGCGCCGTGGAAGTTCCCGTTGGACTCCACCCTGCCGTCCGGCAGTACGACGGGATTGTCGACGGCCGACGCCAGCTCCCGCTCCGCGACCAGCCGGGCGTGCGCGAGGGTGTCCCGTCCGGCACCGGCGACCTGCGGGGCGCACCGCACCGAGTAGGCGTCCTGCACCCGGGGCGCGTCGTCCTGGTGGTGCCCGGTCAGGCCCGAACCCTTCAGCACGGCGAGCATGTTGGCGGCGCTGGCGGCCTGCCCGGGGTGCGGGCGGATGGCGTGCAGCTCGGGGGCGAGGACCTTGTCCGTGCCGAGCAGGGCCTCCAGGGAGAGGGCCGCGGTGACGTCGGCGGACTTGTAGAGGGTGTCCAGGTCGGCGAGGGCCATGAGCAGCATGCCGAGCATGCCGTCGGTGCCGTTGAGGAGGGCGAGGCCCTCCTTCTCGCGCAGCTCGACGGGGGCGATGCCGTGCGCCGCAAGCAGTTCGGCGGCGGGCCGTACGACCCCGTCCGGACCCTCGGCCTCCCCCTCCCCCATCAGGGTCAGGGCGCAGTGCGAGAGCGGGGCGAGGTCGCCGGAGCAGCCGAGTGAGCCGTACTCGTGCACGACCGGGGTGATACCGGCGTTCAGCACCTCGGCCATGGTCCGCGCGACCTCGGGGCGCACGCCGGTGTGCCCGGAGCAGACCGTCTTCAGCCGCAGGAACATCAGCGCGCGGACGACCTCGCGCTCGACCGGCGCCCCCATCCCGGCGGCGTGCGAGCGGACGATGTTGCGCTGGAGCCGGGCCCGCAACTCCTGGCTGATGTGCCGGGTCGCGAGGGCGCCGAAGCCGGTGGAGACGCCGTAGACGGGCTCGGGCTTGGCCGCCAGCGCGTCGACGATCTCGCGGGCCGCGGCGAGGGCGGCCAGCGTCTCCTCGGACAGTTCGACCCGGGCGCCGCCGCGCGCCACGGCGAGCACGTCGGACGCGGTCGTCCCGGAGGTCCCCACCACCACAGTGTGCATATCCATATTCAGGAGCGTACGCAGTGAATCCTACGATGTCACGAGTGGGGACCGTCCCCGCCCCTTACACGGCCCGGCTCAGCCACGCCCCCGGAACCGCCGCCGCTCCGGACCCGCCTCGTCGGCGGGGGTGTCGGCGAGCCGTACGACGGGATCGTCCGGCCCCTCCCGGCCCGCGACGACCGGCCGGGCGGACCGCTCGGCCTTGGCCCGGTACTGGGCGGCGTCCGCCAGCCGGAACAGACGGCGGGCGCTGCGCACCGGCCCGATCGGCTCCTCGGTGGACGCCACCCCGCACGCGACCCCGTCCCCCAGCTCCAGCTCGGCGGCGCGGCGGCACAGCTCGTCGGCCACCTTCACCACGTCGTCGGCGGGCGGGCCGACCGCGAGCAGGCAGAACTCGTCCCCGCCGAGCCGGGCCACGAGCGCGCCCGGCAGCATGGCGCCGCACAGCGACAGCACCGAGCCGAACCGTTCCAGCAGCCGGTCGCCCACGGCGTGCCCGAAGGTGTCGTTGACCCGCTTCAGCCCGTTCACATCGCAGACCACCAAGCTGACGACGACGCCCTCCTCGCGGTACCGCTCGATCGCCTCGTCGAGGCGCATGTCCACGCAGCGGCGGTTGGCGAGACCGGTGAGGGAGTCGGTGAAGGCCAGCCGCCGGGCCTCCTCCAGCAGCTCGGTCTGGGTCAGCCCCGCGGCGGCGACGGCGGCCAGCACGGTCGCGAAGTCGGCGTCGGCCCGGTCGAAGACGGCCGCGCCGACCGGACGGGCGACATACAGCTCACCCCAGGCCCGGCCGTGCAGCACCACCGGCGCCACCACACAGCACCCGCGGCCCCGGCGGCGCAGCGCGGCGACCCGCTGGTGGCAGTACCCGGGCCGTCCGGCCGCCGTGCCCTCGGCGGTCTCCACCCAGGCGTTGGGCTCACCGCCCGCCGCCCACTGCTCGTGCAGGAACTCGGTGATCTCGGCGAACTGGTGCACCGGGTACGCCTCGTCCTCCGGGAACTCCAGCTCGCCCGCGGCCCGCTCCCCCACGTTCACCAGCACCCGCAGCCGCCCCAGCTCCCGCTCCCACACCGACAACGCCGCGAAGCTCCCGTCCAGCGCCCGGCACGCCCCGAGCGCCGCCGCCCGCCACGACTCCCGCGGAGTGCGCGCCGAGGCCATCCCCTGCGCCAACGCCACGACATCCGCGAGCCGCTTGTCGTCACCCATCCCCCCAGGCTAGGGATGTTCGACGCAAAGCGGGACATTGATGGGCCGAGCGGGGTGGCAGGCCCGGACGCGCTCTGCGCACCTCGTCGGGACGGACGCGTACGGGTACGGCAGCACGGCCGCCCGCACCTGGGCGAGCCGCCGCACCCGCGCACTGCGCCCAGCTCGGCATCCGGGATCAACGTGTACGGGTCAGCCGGCGCCACCCGGACCGTTGCGAGCAGCCGCACCCGCACACCGGCCACGCCCCGCTCGGCGCCCGGACCGCCCCGCAGCCGGGATCAGCGCCTACGACTCGGCCAGCACCACCCGCGCCGGGACGAGCTGCCGCACCCACGCAACCGACTGCGCCCAGCTCCGCGTCCGGGCCGCACGGTAGCTCCGGGTCGGGTTTCACTGGCCGCTGCGGAAAGCGGTCGTGGGGCGCCGCTCACCGCGGACGGCCGGACGGCTCAAACAGCCCGGACGGCTCGGGCTCGGACGGCCAGCACCACCCACGCCGGGACGAGCTGCCGCACCCACGCAACCGACTGCGCCCAGCTCCGCGTCCGGGCCGCACGGTAGCTCCGGGTCGGGGCAGTGGCCGCTGCGGAAAGGGGTCGTGGGGGCGCCGCTCACCGCGGACGGCCGGACGGCTCGGACGGCTCAGACAGCCCGGACGGCCCGGACGGCTCGGGCTCCGACGGCCCAGACGGCCCCGGCTCAGACGGCTCAGACCGCCCGGGCTCCGACGGCTCAGACGGCTAGGACGGCTAGGTGCGGGCCCGGTCGGTCGCGGCGCCGGGGCCGGGGCCGGGGCCGCTGGTGGTGGCTTCCCTCACTCCCCCGGCCACACCGGCTTGCGCTTCTCGTTGAACGCCGCGACGCCCTCCGCGCGGTCCCCCGAGAACGCCACCGACCGCCAGGCCGCGTCCTCCACCTCCAGCCCCGCCCGCAGGTCAAGCCCCTGCCCCAGCCGCAGCGCCCGCTTGGCCGCGCGCAACCCCACCGGCGAGTTCCCGGCGATCCGGGACGCCAGCGCGAGCGCCTCCTCCCGGTCCCGGCCCTCCTCGACCAGCTCGTCCACCAGCCCCAGCTCCCGCGCCTCCGCCGCCTCCAGGCGCCGCGCGCTGAAGATCAGCTCGGCGGCACGCGCCGCCCCCACCCGCCGCGGCAGCAACTGCGTACCGCCACCGCCCGGAATGACCCCGACGGACACCTCGGGCAGCCCCACCACCGCCGTACGGTCGGCGACGATCACATCGCAGGACAGCGCCAGCTCAAAACCGCCCCCGAGCGCGAAGCCGTGCACCGCCGCGATCGCCGGTACGGGCAGCTCCAGCACCGCCGTGTACGCGGCCCGCGCCACCGGCCGCTGCCGTACCAGCTCCGCGTCGCTGAAGGAGTTGCGCTCCTTCAGGTCCGCGCCGACACAGAACGCCCGCTCGTGCGTCGAGGTCAGCACGACCACCCGGACGTCCCGGTCCGCCCCCAGGGCCGCGCAGGCGGCGGTGACGGACCGCGCCATCTCGGTCGACACGGCGTTCATGGCCTTGGGCCGGTCCAGGGCCAGCTCCGCGACATACCCCTCGCCGTGCCGACGCACCACCACGAACTCGCCGAACCGCTCCTCGCTCACAGCACCCTCCGGTTAACGCGTGTTAACAAAGTCCACCTCGATCATCGCAGCCCCGCCCCGCCGGGAGAAGACCGGACACCGACCCCATGCCCGACCACCCGTTCGAGTGACATCCACCCCGACCACGCCCCCACGCCGACACCAGCGCGTAGCGTGCGCACCGCGACGGCGCATCGGGGGCGCGAGCGCATCGGGGAGGGGCTGCGGTGATCACGGACAGCACGACGAAGCCGAACGGGGCGGCCAGGGCCAAGAGGGCCGACGGAACCGCCGCCGACGCAACCGGGGTGACCGAGACCGCCGGGGCCGACGGGACCGCCGAGGGCAACGAGGCCGCCGCCGACGCCCACGAGACCACACGGGTCACCGAACCAACGGAGATCACCGGAACCAAGCAGGCGAACGACACCCAAGCCCACACACCCGGGCCAACCGAAACCGCGGGAGCCGGCAACCCCGCCAGAGCCACCCTGGCCCCCGGCACGCCCGGCGCCACTCCCACGCCCAGCGCCACCCCCACGCCCCGCCCGACCAGCCCGCCCGGCCCGACCACCCCCGCCGACAAGCACGACCCCGACCGCCCCCGCTTCCGCCTCCGGGGCCGTCACCGCCGTACCCGCCCCCACCGCCTGTGGCTTGTCGCCGCCGCCCTCGCCCTCGCCGCGGGCGTGCTGAGCCTCGTACAGCTCGCCCCCGACCCCGGCGTCGGCGGTCCCGCCACCGCGCGCCCCGAGCCCCGCCGCACACTCCCGGCGACGCCCCCGGCCCTCACCACGGCCCCCGGGGACAAGCCCGAGACGGCCCCCGAACCGCACCACCCGAAC